>NZ_JAEINH010000009.1:139247-146730 GCF_016342785.1 Sanguibacter suaedae | reverse complement strand
TTGTGCCGGGAGGGGTGGGAGGGGCAGGCGGTGGGGGTGGGTCAGGCGGGGTGGCCGACGTGGACCGTTCGGCCGTCCACGCGCACCGGCCAGGTGCGCAGGTGCTGGGGCGTCGCGCCGACCGCCTCGAGGCACTCGCCGGTGCGCAGGTCGAAGACCTGCTTGTACATGGGCGACGCGACCGTCGGCACGTCACCCCGGGTCCCGACGAGACCGCGGGCCATGACGTACGCCCCGCTGAACGGGTCGAGCTGCTGGACGGCGTGGACCGTGTCGTCGCCCAGCCGGAAGAGGGCGACCTGCTCGCCGTCGACGAGCGCGGGCACACCGCGCTCGGGGACGAGGTCGTCGAGGGTGCAGACCGCGAGCCAGGTGGGCTCGACGACGGCGAGGGGCGGGGTGTCGAGCGTCATGAACGGACCTCCAGCGTGGTTCCGGCGACGAGGACGGCACCGCCCTCACGCTCCTGGGGTGTGGCGGGGCGGGCCTGGCCGCGCTCCGCGACGTACGCGAACGACGTGTCGGTGACGTCGGGCGCGTTGATGAAGGACCCGAAGCGGCGGAGCTTCTCGGGGTCGTCGAGGGTGGCGGCCCACTCGTCCTGGTAGCTGTCCACGTGCGCCGCCATGGCTGCGTCGAGGTCGGCGCAGATGCCCAGGGAGTCCTCCATGATCACCTGACGGACGCCCTCGAGGCCGCCCTCGACCTCCTCCATCCAGGGTGCGGTGCGCTGCAGGCGGTCGGCGGTGCGCACGTAGTACATGAGGTACCGGTCGATGGTCCGCACCAGGGCCTCGGTGTCGAGGTCCTCGGCGAGGAGCTGGGCGTGGCGGGGCGTGAACCCGCCGTTGCCGCCCACGTACACGTTCCATCCCTTGTCGGTGGCGATGACGCCGACGTCCTTGCCGCGGGCCTCCGCGCACTCGCGGGCGCAGCCGGACACCCCGAGCTTGATCTTGTGGGGTGACCGCAGCCCGCGGTACCGGTTCTCGAGCTCGACGGCGAGGCCGACGGAGTCCTGCACCCCGAACCGGCACCACGTGGACCCGACGCAGGACTTCACGGTCCGCAGGGACTTCCCGTACGCCTGCCCCGACTCGAATCCGGCGTCGACGAGCCGCGACCAGATGGCGGGGAGCTGGTCCATGCGCGCCCCGAACATGTCGATCCGCTGCCCGCCGGTGATCTTCGTGTAGAGCCCGAACTCCTTGGCGACGGCCCCGATGACCATGAGGCCCTCCGGGGTGATCTCGCCGCCGGGGATGCGCGGCACCACGGAGTAGGAGCCGTCCTTCTGCATGTTCGCCATGACGTGGTCGTTGGTGTCCTGCAGGGAGGCCATCTCGCCGGCGAGGACGTGCTCGGGGCCGGTGGACCCGAGGATGTTCGCGACGACGGGCTTGCAGATGTCGCACCCTCGCCCGCCGCGCCCGTGCCGGGCGACGATGTCGCTGAAGGTCCGCAGCCCGGTGACGCGCACGGCGTCGAAGAGCTGGGCGCGGGACATGTCGAAGTGCTCGCAGAGGGCCTTGGAGACCTCGATGCCGGACTTCTCGAGCTCGGTGGTGACGATCTTCTTCACGAGCGGCAGGCAGGACCCGCAGCTGGTGCCGGCCTTGGTGCACGCCTTGACACCGGGGAGGTCGGTGCAGCCGTGCTCGGTGATGGCCCCGCGGATGGTGCCTGCGGAGACGTTGTTGCAGGAGCAGACGTTCGCGTCGTCGGGGAGGTCGCCGCCGGGGGCGGGCGCGGAGCCCTCGGGGAGGAGGTAGGCGCCGGGGTCGCCGGTGAGCTCGCGGCCGACGAGGGGGCGCAGGCCCGCGTAGGCGGAGGCGTCCCCGACGAAGACCCCGCCGAGGAGGGTCCGGGCGTCGTCGGACAGGACGAGCTTCTTGTACACGCCGGCGACGGGGTCGGCGTAGACGAGCTCCATGGCGCCCGCGGTGCGGCCGAACGCGTCCCCGAAGCTGGCGACGTCGACGCCCTGGAGCTTGAGCTTGGTCGCGGTGTCGGCACCGGGGAACGTCGCCTCACCCCCGAGGAGACGGTCGACGACCACCTCGGCCATCGCGTACCCGGGGGCGACGAGGCCTATGCAGCGGCCCTCGATGCACGCGACCTCGCCGACGGCCCACACGTGCGGGTCCTCGGTGTGGCACGCGAGGTCGACGACGGCGCCGCCGCGTTCCCCGACGGGCAGCCCGGCGGCGCGCGCCAGCTCGTCGCGGGGGCGCACACCGGTGGCGAGGACGACGACGTCGACGTCGAGGCGCCCGCCGTCGACGAAGTCGAGGTGCCCGACGTGACCGGTGCGCTTCGAGGGCTTCATCTCCTTGGTGGCGGTGCTGGCCCGGACGCCGATGCCCATGCGGTTGATGAGGCGCTTGAGGGCCTCACCACCACCGAGGTCGATCTGGGCGTCCATGAGGTGGGTGCCGAACTGGATGACGGTGGCCTGGGAATCGAGGGCCTTGAGCGCACCGGCGGCCTCGAGGCCGAGAAGACCGCCACCGATGACGGCACCACGGACGGGCTGGCTGCTGCCGCGGCGCTTCTCCTCGACCCAGCCGCGCAGGGCCGCGACGTCGTCGATGGTGCGGTACACGAACACACCGGGCAGGTCGGCACCAGGGATGGGTGGCACGGCGGCGTTGGAGCCGGTGGCGAGGACGAGCTCGTCGTAGTCCCACACGCGGCCCAGGCGGTCGGTGACCTGCTGGGCGTCGCGGTCGATCACGTCGATCCGGCAGTCGCGGACGATGGTCACCAGGGGGTCGTCCCACAGGCCGGGGTCCCCGAGGTTGAGCTCCTCGGGATCCCGCGCGGAGAAGTACGACGTGAGGGCCACGCGGTCGTACGGGTAGCGGGGCTCCTCGGCGAAGAGGGTCACGCGGTACGTGCCGTCGGTGTCGCGTGCGCGGAGCGCCTCGACGAGACGCTGGGCGACCATGCCGCCGCCGACGACGACGAGGTGCTTGCTGGGTGCGAGTTCCTGGGCCATGTCCACAACGGTAGGAACCGCGGGTTTCCGCCGATCACGCGGGGAGTTTCTCTCCCGTAACACTCTCCTCACTTCTCACGGCATCGCTCCGTGAGATGTGCGGACAGGCAGCAGACTCGGACCCGGGATTGGCCAGACGACCAGCCCTCGGCCTCACGCCTCCGAGCAAGTGTCACCAACGTCATGACACAGAGCACCTAGTCGGATCGCACCGCCAGGGCAGGCTGGATCGTCGCGGCGCGCAGTGCGGGATAGAGCGAGGAGATCAGTCCGGCGAGGACTCCGACGCCCGGCCCGAGCACCAGCCACCATGCGGCGACCGTCGCGGTCCAGCTGCTCGCCGCTGCCACCACGACGAGGGCCACCAGTGCGAATGCACTGCCCGCAAGCCCTCCGAGGAGGCCGGTGAGTGCACCTTCGGCAAGGAAGAGGGCAGCCACGTTCCGACGAGATGCCCCCATGGCGCGGCGCACTCCGATCTCGCTGGTTCGCGCCATGACGGAGACGACCATCGCATTCGCGATCAGCAGGATCGTCAGCATCAGCAGAAACCCACCGATACCGGCCGCGAGACGGTCGAGCTGGGTGGTGACTCCGGTGCGCAGCTGGTTCACGTCGACGACCTGCGACGCGGTGAGACGCTCCGGTGCGTCGGGCCGCAGAGCGAGTCGGATCGCTCTGGAGATCGGCGCGCCCGCGCCGCGTTCTACACGGACGAGCATCCGGGTCGCGCGGTCGTCGCCGACAGCACCGACCGCGCGCGTGTACGGCACCGCCACGACGGCCGCCAGGTCGACGGACCCGCCGTGCAGGAAACCGACGACCGAGTGGGAGACACCGTCGATGCTCACGCTGAGACCCGTCGGGTCGTCGGTGACCGGGATGCCAAGGTGCTCGGCGGCGACGGGGCCGAGGAAGACGACCGGCTCGCCACCGTCCAGCATCCACGCAGGTGCGTCCCCGACGCTCGCGGCACTGGCGCGCAGGTAGCCGGACGTCATGCCGGCGACCGACACGCCCGCGACCGGGTCGTCGGTCGGTAGGCCGTCGCGGCTCACGAGTGCGGGGACGAGCCCTGTGACGTCGAGGCGCCGACCCGCTCCTGCGACGAGGTCCAGGTTCTCCGCGCGCAGCTCCGCGTCGCGAGGGAAGGTCTCGACCGGCCCTGTCGCAGGGTCATCGCCTGGTGTGATGGTGCCGCCGCCCGGCGTCCCCCCTCCGCTGACGGTCACCGAGACGACATCGAGCGTCGAGGCTGCCAGATCGGCGTCCACCTGATGGGCGGCGACCGACGAGATCGCGATCGCCGCGACCAGCGCTCCGGTCGCGAGGGCGACGGCCGTCATCATGAGGACCGCCCGCATCCGCCGGGCATGCATCTCGATGACGACGTCGCGCACTACCTCGGCGAACCGGTCGACCTGCGTGCGCACGCTCATCCTCGGACCGCCTCGGTGAGTCGCCCGTGGGCGAGATGAACCGTCCGGTCCGCCCAGCGCGCGATGCGCGTGTCGTGGGTGATGACGATGACCGCGACTCCGTTGGCGGCCTGTTCGTCGAACAAGGACAGGATGTTGTCGGCGTTGTCCTCGTCGAGGTTGCCGGTCGGCTCGTCCGCGAGTAGGACGCGAGGGCGGCTGATCACGGCCCGGGCGACGGCGAGCCGCTGCTTCTCACCACCGGACAGGAGCCGTGCCAGGGACCGGCGTCGGTGGAGGAGACCTACACGTTCGAGCGCCTCGCTCGTGCGGTCCGGCCAGGAGGACCGTGGGAGCGCTGAGATGGCCAGCTTGATCTCGAGGTTCTCGGTGACCGTGCGGTGGCCGAGGATGTGGTTCTCCTGGAAGACGAACCCGAGCGAGTTCGCCCGCAGCCGGTCGCGGCCGGCGTCAGTGAGCTCCCGGGTGTCCTGGCCCATCAGGTGCACCGAACCTGTGGTCGGCACGTCGAGCAGGCCGATGATGTTCAGGAACGTCGACTTCCCGGAGCCCGACCTCCCGACGACGGCGACCCGCTCCCCGCTCTGGGCGACGAAGTCGACACCGCCCAGCGCATGGATCGGCGGGCTGGTGGGGTAGGTCTTGTGGACGTCCACGACCCGCAAGAGCGTCATCGCGACCCGCTCACCACCACGCGGTCGCCCTCGCGCAGATCAGCCGCATCCACGATGGCATACCCGTCGTTGGTGGCGAGGACGTCGACGTCGACGCGGTCCTCCGGCCCGATCGCGCTGCTGTTCCCCGAGCCGTCGCCGCCGGCATCGCGCAGCACGAACGTGGATCCGGCGTCCTCCCGCAGCGCGACGACCGGGACGGACAGCCCTTCGACCGCTGGGGCGGTGCCCGTCGCGGTGACGAGGATGTCGCTGCCGTCCTCGAGTCCCGTGGCGTCGTCGAGGGACAGCGTGATGTCGCGGCCCGGAAGTGCACCCTCGTCGCCGCCTCCGGTGTCGAACTCGCCGATCGCGACGACGGTGGCTTCGTGTGCGACGCCCGGGTCTCCCACCTTCGTCGTCTGCACTGTGCTGCCGATCTCGAACGCGGTGACCTGGGCGGCATCGACGCGGGCGGTGACGCTGGGGCTGCCGGACCGCAGGGTGGCCAACGGGTCTTCGCCGAGGACGGTTCCGACGCCGGCGACGGTCAGCACCGTGGCGCCCTCCGCTCCGACCCTCGTCACCTCGGACATGGGCAGGGGTGTCAGGGCCGCGAAACGTGCCTCGGTGAGGTCCGTCCGGGCGTCGGCGACGGCTCGCGCCGATACGGCGGCGGCCGTCGGGCCGTCAGGAGCACCCGTGTCCGATGAGCTGGTCGACTCGGCTGCCAGGGCCTCGGCGACCGCGTCCTCAGCCGCGGCGACGAGCGCGTCCGCTTCTGCGCTCGGCGACGGTGCTGAGGCTCCCGCGCCGGCGTACAGGGCCTCGATGGCTCTCGCAGTCCCTTCGCCATACCGCCCGTCGACGGTGCCCGTGTAGAACCCCAGAGCGGCCAGCGCCTGCTGGAGCACCCGGACGTCGTCGCCCTCGTCTCCGGGAAGCACGTCGCGGTAGAGGGGGAACGGGAGGTCGAGAGCGATGACGGGTCGACCTGACACGGTGGCGAGGACCTGCCCAGGCATGAGCAGCTCACCCGCGCCATGCTGGACTCCCGTGACCACCTGGGGGTCTGTTCCCATCGCGAGGACGGTCTGGTCCGTCCCGAGCCGGACCCGACCCGTGACCGGCGTCGTCCTCGGACCGAGGCTCCGGGTCGTCACCTCTGCAGTGACCAGCGGGTCCGCGTGCGAGTTGGCGATCGCGGACTCCCACGGGGAGCGCACCTGCGTCCCGACGAGGAATGCGACGACCAGCGCCATGATGCAGCCTGCCGCCCAGAGCCATAGCCACCGAGCGCGGGACAGCGACCCACCCGTGCTGGTGGTGGGGTCAGGTGGGGTGGCTGTCTCTGTGGCGGGCTCGGTCACGCGACAGGCTCGAACATGTCACCGTTCGCCGCGATCACCGCTCGTGCCTTGACGACGGCCTCGTCGATCTGGGCTCGCTTGGCGATCAGCTCGTCGGCGTACTTCTCCACGAGCGGAGCCTGCAGCTCGGCCTCGACCTTCGCGAGTCGCATGGTGAAGTCGATCTCCTCCTTGCACGTCACGACCTGCATCGCCAGGACGATCTGCTCCTCGCTGATCTCGTCGGCGCGCGCACCTCGTGGGTACCAGGCGAGCTCGTCCCCCGGTTCCAGTCCGTGATCCTCGTAGCACTCCGTGAGCTCGGACACCAGCTCCTCGGTGCGGTCGTCGCGCAGCAGGGCCTCCGGAAGGGCCTGCATGGACTCCTCCCACGGCCCGTCATGGGTCAGGGCCGCTGCGAACATCTTCTGTTCCGGCCCGTCCACGCACTCGTCGACGACCGCCCAGTCCGCTTCTGTCAGTCTCGCGTTGGGCGGCACAGTGGGCTCCGCGGTGCCTTCTGCTCTCTCGGTGATGCCGTTCGCGACGAGGTCGTTGTCCGACGACGGCGAGACGAAACCGAAGCGCTGCGCCTGGTCCGTGGTCCAGGGACCGAAGTAGGACTCCGACTCGTAGATCGCGTGGGATGACTCCGGTAGCTGGCCGCTCGCCTGAGCAGGAACGCCCTGGTCCCGTGCGCAGCGGAACGTCAGGACGCTCCCGGCCACCGTCAGGACGTCCAGCTCCTCCGGTGTCTCCACGAAGCGATCGAGCGGAAGGCGCACCGCTCCTGCCTGCTCATCCAGCTCCGGTGCCATCGCGATGCCGCGGATCTCGTCCGGCACGGCCGGACGGTCTCCGCCGGCCCCTGTACCGCAACCTGCCGTCGCACAGACGAGTGCTGCGGACAGCAGCATCACTTTCCCCCGGGACATTCCCACACCCATCACTATTGCCTTCCGCACCACAGAGAGTCCCGGGGGGGGGGGGGCGGCGCCCCGCACAGGGGGGGGGGCCCACAACCAACCCGGGAAAAAAACC
>NZ_JAEINH010000009.1:0-139237 GCF_016342785.1 Sanguibacter suaedae | reverse complement strand
TTCCCCAACTAATCTAGTCCGTGTTCTGCGTCCAGTCCTAAATTAACGGGACGTGTCCCACCTAGCAGCCGGTAAACCAGACCCCCTCGATCGTGTCGTCGAAGTTTCGACCTGCGCCGTCGAGGCCTGCGCCGTTCCTCAAGTCAGGATCACGATAGTTGGATCCCATGAGCTGCTTGCTGTAGAGCGTGAAGTAACTCCCTGACGGTTCGTTGTTCAGCGTTCTGTCGTCGTAGAACCGGGTGTACCTGCAGCTTGCCCCGTTGGCCGCCGCGGATGACGCCACATTGATGAGTGACGTGAGCGCGGCCTTTGACTTGGCTGTGCCGAAGTAGCGCCCGCCAAACTGCGGGTGCTCCCAGACGCAGGCGTACCCGGAAGCACAGTCCCCTGTCGCAGCGGATGCCGACGTGGTACCGGTCATCGCCACCAACCCCGACGCTAGCAGCGCAACCAGAGACCTCTTGAGCAACTTCACTTCTACTCCCCCCGCTTTGGACCGTATCAAATCGGACCTAGCGACGGAAGGTTACCAGAACTCCCCTTTGGCGCCAACGGTTCAATCGCGTCCGTTCGCGGCCATCACGACCGTGACAGGAGCACGTCATGTGCTCGACGTGGCAGAACCTCCCGCCCCTCAGGCGCGTTCAATCCAACACCTTGACGTTTCCTCGGTGAGATTCATGCAGTGCTACGACGTCGTCAGGCTCCACGAGGAGAGGCGCGTCGGGTTCCTCGGCGGGGGTCGACGCCGTCAACCAGTCCGCGATGCCGCAGACGAGGTCCTTGCACCCACCGCAGCCGGTCGTCGCGCGGGTGGCCTTCGCGATGTCCTCGACGGAGCGGGCACCGTGCTGCCAGCAGCCGACGATGTCGCCCTTGCTCACGCCGTTGCACCGGCACACGGTGGTGCGGTCGGGCATGTGGGTGGGGTCGCTCGCGGCGACGGTGGCGGTGGCGACGGGCTGGACGAGGAGGTGTGCGGGGTCGGCGGGGACCGGGGTGCGGCGCGTGTAGGCGGCGGTGAGGTCCGCCCCGAGCTGGGGCGCTCCCACGCACGTGGCGCCGACGACGAACCCGTCGGCGACGACGACCTCCACGTGCCGTCCGGCGTCCGGGTCGCTGAGGCTCACGGTCCGCGCCCCGGGCTGTGGAGTGCGACGCGCGCCGCACACGCCCATGGTGACGACGTCGAGGCCGGCGGCCTTGAGGCGCACGACGTCGGTCCCGCGCGACGCCTCGTCGTCGGCCTGCGTGGGTCGGACCGTTGGGTCGGCCGTTCCCGATGCCCCGATCGACGCCACCGGAGCAGTCTCCGCGGCCGGGCGGGTGACGACGTTCATGCTCAGCCGCAGCGCCATCGACGGCCGTCCTGGGGAGAGCCGCTCCCCCGCGAGCCTGACCCGCCCGCCGACGTGGTCGTCGTCGGCTCCGTCGGCTGCCACGCCCGCGGCGCCGGCCGCCCCGGCGGCGAGGTGCTCGGCGAGCCGCCGGGACTGGTCCCACCCCTGGGCGATGAGGCCGGTGGCGCCTTCGGGCGGTTGTGCGCAGTCCCCGACGGCGAAGACGCGGGCGTCGGCCGGGCTGGCGAGGGCGGCGGTCACGACGACGCCGCGGTCGACGGGCAGCCCGGCGGCGACGGCGGCCGCCGTCTCGGGGACGGTGCCGCAGGCGAGCACGACGAGGTCGGCGGGGAGCGTCTCGGTGGTCCCGTCGGCGAGCGCCACCTCGACGGCGGCGGCGCGGCCCGCACCGAGGACCACGCGTTCCGTGCGCGCACCCGTGCGCTGCGCGACGCCGAGGTGGGTGAGGGTCCGTGCGGCGACGGCGCCGGCGTCGGGGGCGAGCTGCCGGTCCATGACGGTCGCGCCGCCGTGGACCACGGTCACGGCGAGGCCCCGCCGGGCGAGCCCGCACGCGGCCTCGAGCCCGAGGACGCCGGCCCCGACGACGACGGCGGTGCGCGCGTTGACGGTGGCGGCGACGATCTCGCGGGCATCGTCGAGGGTGCGCAGGGCGTGGACCCCGGCGGGCAGGGGCCCGCCCGTCCCGATCCCGTCGACGTCGGGGACGCGCGCGGCCGACCCGGTCGCGAGGACGAGCGCGTCGTACGGGTGGACGGCGCCGTCGGCGGTGAGGACGCGACGGTCGGCGCGGTCGATGTGGACGACCGACGTGCCGCGGTGCACGGTGGCGCGCTCGTGGGTGAGCGCGGGCAGGGCGAGGGACGCGACGTCGACCTTCCCGGCGACCACGTCGCTGAGGAGCACCCTGTTGTACGGGTCGTACTCCTCGGCGCCCAGCACGGTCACGTCGAACCGGGCGGTGTCGCCGGTGCCGTCGCGGGAGAGGAGGTCGTCGACGAAGCGCGATCCGACCATGCCGTTGCCGACGACGACCACGCGGGTCAGGGGACGGGTGGTGGTCACAGGAGTACCTCCGCGCTGGTCGGGGACAGTGCGTCAGGCAGGACGACGGTGCCGGCGAGGCTGACGTCCACGGCGCACACCTTGAACTCGGGCATGCCGGAGATCGGGTCCGTGGCGTCGGTGGTGATGCGGTTGACGCTGCCGGTCCCGGCCCAGTGGAAGGGCATGAAGACGGTGTCGGGGCGGGCGGTGGTGGTGAGACGGGCGGCCGCGACGACGGCGCCGCGGCGGGACTCGACCCGCACGGACGCGCCCTCGGTGATGCCGAGGCGGTGCGCGAGGACGGGGTGGATCTCCACGAAGGGCGCGGCGACGGCCCGGTCGAGCTCGGGGACGCGCCGGGTCTGCGCCCCGGACTGGTAGTGCTGGAGGACGCGCCCGGTGACGAGGTAGAGGGGGGCGTCGGGGCGCAGATCGTCGCTGGGGCCGACGTGGTCGACGGGCACCATGCGGGCGCGCCCGTCGGGCGTGGGGAACCCGTCGAGGAAGAGTCGCGGCGTGCCGGGGTGGGGTGCCGCGTCGGGAACGGTGCCGTCCGGGCCCGCCGGGGCGGTCGCCCCGGGTGCCAGGCACGGCCAGAAGAGGTCCGGGTCGGCGTCGAGCCGTGCGTGGCTGAGGCCCGAGTAGTCGGCGGGGCCGCCGGCGCTGGCGCGGGCGAGCTCGTCGAACACCTCGGCCGGGTCGGTCGGGAAGTGCACGTCGGACCCGAGGCGGCGCGCGAGGTCGGCGAGGACGTCGAGCTCGGAGCGCACCCCGTCGGGCGGGGCGATGGCGCGGCGGCGCCGGATGACGCGGCCCTCGAGGCTCGTCATGGTGCCCTCCTCCTCGGCCCACTGCGTCACGGGGAGGACCACGTCGGCGAGGCGGGCGGTCTCGGACGGCACGAAGTCGCACACGACGAGCATGTCGAGGGCCTCGAGGTTCGCGGTGACCTGCCGCGAGCGCGGTGCACTGACGACGAGGTTGGAGCCGTGGACGAGGAGCATGCGGGGTCCGGCGGGGCGTGCGGCCTGTCTGTCGGTGGCGGGCTCGGCGGGCTGCCCGAGGCGGCGCAGGAGCTCGACGGCGGGGAGCCCGGGCCCGGGGATGGTCGCGGGGTCGACGCCCCACACGGCGGCGACGTGCTCGCGGGCGGCGGGGTCGTCGATCTTGCGGTACCCGGGGAGCTGGTCGGCCTTCTGGCCGTGCTCGCGTCCACCCTGCCCGTTGCCCTGGCCGGTGACGGCGCCGTAACCGCTGCCGGGACGGCCGACGAGCCCGAGGGCGAGGGCGAGGTTGATGGCGGCCGTCACGGTGGCCGTGCCCTGGGTGGACTGCTCGACGCCGCGCCCGGTGAGGACGTACGCCCCCGCGCCGCCGCGCGCGGGGCTCGCCGCGGCGAGGAGACGGGCGACGCGGCGCAGCTCGTCGGCAGCCACCCCGCACACCTGCTCGGAGCGCTCCGGCCACCACGTGGCGACGGACCGGCGGACGTCGTCGGCGCCCGTGGTGCGGTCGGCGAGGAACGCCGCGTCCCCGAGGCCTTCGGCCCACACGACGTGGAGGAGGGCGAGGAGGACCACGAGGTCGGTTCCGGGGACCACCTGGAGGTGGACTCCCGCACCGTCGTCGGTGAGGGATGCGGTCGCGCTGCGGCGCGGGTCGACGACGACGAGGCCACCGCGCTCGCGCGCACCGGCGAGGTGCTGGACGGAGGGGGGCATGGTCTCGGAGAGGTTGGACCCGAGGAGCAGCACGGCCTGCGCGCCGCCGACGTCGGCGAGCGGGAACGGCAGCCCCCGGTCCACCCCGAACGCCCGGTTGGCGCCGGCGGCGGCGGACGCCATGCAGAAGCGCCCGTTGTAGTCGATGTTCGCGGTGCGCAGGACGGTTCGGGCGAACTTGCCGAGCGTGTACGCCTTCTCGTTGGTGAGGCCTCCCCCGCCGAACACGGCTACGGAGTCACGGCCGTGCTCCGCGGCGATGCGCGCGGCGGCATCCGCGACCACGTCGAGCGCCTCGTCCCACGTGGCCGCCCGGAGCTCGCCGTCGTCCCCGCGGACCAGGGGCGTGGTGAGCCGGTCGGGGACGCCGAGCACGGTGGCGCTCGTCCAGCCCTTCTGGCACAGCCCACCCTTGTTGGTGGGGAAGTCGCGGCCGTCGACGACGACGGGCGGCCCGTCGGTGCCGTCGGCGCTCCCGGGAGCACCCGCAGCGCCGGCGGTACCCACCGGTGGGGTGAGCGTCATGGCGCACTGGAGCGCGCAGTACGGGCAGTGCGTGGCGGTGCCCGCCGACGCATCCCGGGCGGGGGCGTCGGCGGGGACCGTGGTGTCCGTGGTGGTCATGCGTCCTCAGATGTTCTCGGCGGCCATCGCCGAGCCGCGCCGCTGGTACACGAACCAGGCCGTGGCTGCCATGACGAGGTACACCCCGACGAAGGCCCACAGGGCGGGCACGAGCGACCCGGCCAGGGAGTTCGACGCGGCGAAGCCGCGCGGGATGAGGAACCCACCGAACGCCCCGACCGCCCCGGCGATGCCGATGCACCCGGCGGCCGCCTTGCGGGCCTTCGCCCGCGCCTCGGCCGTCGTGACGCCGGCCTGGAACACGGCGGGGATCATCCGGTACGTCGACCCGTTGCCCACGCCGGTGGCGACGAAGAGCAGGAGGAAGGAAGTGAGGAACAGCGCGTAGCTGTGCGACCCCAGGGCCTGGACGGCGCCGACCGCGCCGAGGGCCATGAGCACGAGGCTGGCCATCGTCACCCGGGTCCCGCCGACCTTGTCGGCGAGGATGCCACCGAGGGGGCGGGTGAGGGACCCGACGAGCGCTCCGAGGAACGCGATGGACAGGGTGACCTCGGGGAACTGGCTCTTGAGGAGCGTCGGGAACGCCCCCGAGTACCCGATGAACGACCCGAACGTCCCGATGTAGATGAAGGAGATCACCCACGTGTGCGTGTTCTTCGCGGCGGCCGCGAAGGACCGGTAGTCGGCGCGGGCCGACGTGAGGTTGTCCATGTACCGCCACGCGAGGAACGCCGCGAGGAGGATGAACGGGATCATCATGAGGCCCGCGCGCTCCAGGGCGATGCCGGCCCCGGCGACGATGACGAGCGGCACCGCGAGCTGCACGGCGGCCGTCCCCAGGTTGCCGCCCGCGGCGTTGAGGCCCAGCGCCTTGCCCTTCTCCTTCTCCGGGTAGAAGAACGAGATGTTCGCCATGGACGACGCGAAGTTCCCGCCACCCACACCGGCGAGCATCGCGATGACGAGCAGCACGCCGAACGACGTGTCGGGCCGCTGCACCGCCCAGGCGAGCGCCCCGGTGGGCAGGAGGAGCAGGAGCGCGGACACGATGGTCCAGTTGCGCCCGCCGAACATGGGCACCGCGAACGTGTAAGGGATGCGCAGCGTCGCCCCGACGAGGGCCGGGACGGCGATGAGCCAGAACTGCTGGTCCACCGTCAGCGCGAACCCCGCGGCACCGAGCTGCGGGACGACGATGCTCCACGTCGCCCACACGGCGAAGCCGAGGAACTCCGCGAAGACCGAGATCCACAGGTTGCGCCGCGCGATGCGCTTGCCGCCGTCGTGCCAGAAGGTCTCGTCCTCCGGGTCCCAGTGGTCGATCCACCGGCCACGACGGGGCGCCGCAGACGCGCCCGGGGCGGTCGGGCTCGCCGTGGTCGTGCCGGTCGTCCCGGCGGTGTCGTCCAGGTCCTGCGCAGTCGAAGTCGTCACTGCGGCCTCCTCGTTGGCGGGCCCGCGGGATCGGGCACTACGAGGACGGTATGGATCGCGTGTTTCCCCCGGACGCGTCCGGCGGTTAAACGACCGTAACCTTCTGCGCACACCGGGCGGTGCCCCGGTGTGAGACGCGCACGGGAGTGCCAGCTCCACCCCGCGACGGGTGTGCGGCTTGGTATCGTCGACGTCCTCGGCACGGACGCCGAGCCCGGCGGGTTCCCGCCGTGACCCGAAGGACCTGCATGTCCCTCCTCGATCTCGTCGGCTGGATCGGCTCCGCCATCCTCGTGTGGTCCCTGCTCCAGTCGCGCATCCTGCGTCTGCGGCTCATCAACCTCGTGGGCTGCGTCATCCTCATCGCCTTCAACCTGCTCGCCGGCGTGTGGCCCATGGTCGGCCTCAACGTCGTCCTGGCGGTCATCAACGTCGTGTACCTGCAGAAGATGCTGCGGTCGCGCCACTCCCCCGCCACCTACTCCGTGGTCCCCACGGAACCCACGGCTCCGTACGTGCAGCACCTGCTGTCCGTCCACGGCACGGACGTCGAGCGGTTCGCCCCCGCGTTCCGTGACGCGGTGGTCGACGCCACGGAGGCGTACCTCATCGTCCGGGGCGACGAGACCGTCGGGTACGTGCTGCTCCACGACGCCGGGGACGGCGTCGCGCAGATCGACCTCGACTACGTCACCGAGCGGTACCGCGACTTCACGCCCGGCGAGTTCGTGTTCCGCCGCAGCGACCTCCTCCGCGACCGCGGCTACACCTCGGTCCGGACGCGGGCCGGCAGCGCCAGCACGGCGCCGTACTACGAGAAGATCGGCTTCACGGCCACGGGCGACGCCTACGAGCTGAACCTCACCCGCACCTCCGCCTGAGCACGGGCCCTAGGTCCCGTTGACGGTGCGTCAACGGGACCTAGCGTCGTGCCCATGAGCACACGGTCCGTCAAGCATCCCGACGTCCGACGCACCGAGATCCTCGCCGCAGCCCGCGAGCTCTTCGCCGACCACGGCATCGCCCGGACGTCCATCGCCGACATCGCCGAGCACGTCGGCGTGACCCGGGGCCTCGTCTACCACTACCACGGGGACAAGGAAGCCCTCGTCGACGCCGTCCTCGAGGCCCACATCGACGAGTTCGTCGAGAGCGTGCGCGCCTGGGACGCCCAGCGCGAGGTCGGCGAGATCGACGAGGCCATCACCAGCTGCGTCGCCCTGTTCAGCCGCCACCTGCGCGGCCAGGGCCCCGCCGGGCAGCCCTGCGCCGACCTCCCCCTCATCGAGGACGCCGCCCTGTACAACCGGTTCCTCGACCGCGCCGTCCGCGCGCTCGTCGACCGCCTCGTCATCACCGGTCTCACGGGACCGGGCACGGCCGGCGGAGCGAGGATCGAGCACCCACCCGAGACCCTCTACGTCCTCGTGCACGGGCTCGTGGGTCTCGCCCGGAGCACGCCGGGGCTCGACCGCTCCACGATCGCGACGATCGTCCGTCGGACGCTCCGGACGGACACGGCCGACCGGGTCGCGCTCGCCTGCTGACGTCAGGGCGCGCCGCGCGCCCCGACGTCACCCCCAGACGAGACCCTGGGCGGGCTCCTCGAGGACGGCGGCGACGTCGGAGAGGAGCCTCGCCCCGAGGGCCCCGTCGACCAGGCGGTGGTCGAAGCTCAGCGCCAGCTGCGTGACGTGGCGCTTCTTGATCTTCCCCTTGTGCACCCACGGCTGCTCACGGATGGCGCCCATCGCGAGGATGGCCGACTCCCCCGGGTTGAGGATGGGCGTCCCGGTGTCGATGCCGAAGACGCCGACGTTGGTGATGGTGATGGTGCCGTCCGACATGTCGGTGGGCGTGGTCCGCCCGGCGCGAGCCGTGGCGGTGAGGTCCGCGATGCCCTGAGCGAGGCCCTTGAGGCCCAGCCGGTGCGCGTCCTTGATGTTGGGGACCACCAGACCGCGCGGCGTCGACGCGGCGATCCCGAGGTTCACGTAGTGCTTGTAGACGATCTCCTGGGCCGCGTCGTCCCAGCTCGCGTTGATCTCCGGGTGCCGGTTCACGGCGAGGAGGAGCGCCTTCGCGGTGACGAGCAGCGGGGTGACCCGGACGTCCGTGAACTCCTTGTCGGTACGCAGCCGCTCCACGAGCCGCATGGTCCGGGTGACGTCGACGGTGTGGAAGACCGTGACGTGCGGTGCGGTGAAGGCGCTCGACACCATGGCCTCGGCGGTGCGCTTGCGCACGCTCTTCACGGGGACGCGCGTCTGGCGCCCGTCGGACGACACCTGCCCGGACGCGAGCCACGGGGCGTCGTCGTCGACGTAGGTGGCGAGCCCCTTGGGCTCCGCCTGGGCGCTGTAGGCGAGGACGTCCTCACGGGTCACGATGCCCCCTGGGCCGGTCGGGTGGATGCTCGACAGGTCGATGCCGAGGTCACGGGCGAGCTTGCGGACGGGGGGCTTGGCACGCACGGCGAGGGTCCCGGGGCGTGGGGCGACCTGCGTCACGGACCGCATCTGCGGCTTGCCGACGGACGCGGGCGACGCCTGCGGCTCGATGCCGGGCGCCCCGGCGAGCGGGGTGCCGACGCCCTGGTCGGGCGTGGTCACGGGGACGCCGTGGGGCTCCTCCACCGGGGTGGACCCACCGGTGGGCGCGGGGGTCGCGACGGGTGCACCGGCAGACGCGCGTCGGGCCCGGCGTGCGGTGCCCGGCGTCGCGACGCCGTACCCGACGAGCACGGACCCGCTCTCGGAGCCCTCGTCGCCGGCGGTGCTCTCGGAGCCCCCTGCCGAGTCGTCCCGCTGGGGGGCGGCCTCACCGTCGGGGTCGGTGTCGATGACGATGATCGGGGTGCCGACCTCGACGACGGTGCCCACCTCGGTGAGGATCTCCGCGACGACGCCGCCGTAGGGCGACGGCAGCTCCACGAGGGACTTGGCGGTCTCGACCTCGACGATCGCCTGGTTCACCGTGACCGTGTCACCGACGGCGACGTGCCAGGAGACGATCTCGGCCTCGGTGAGGCCCTCGCCGGCGTCCGGCAGGTTGAATCGCTCAAAGGTCGGCATGGTGCTCCTTCGGCAGTGCACGCGTGGTGGTCATGGGCGGGTCAGAAGGCGAGGGCGCGGTCGACGGCGTCGAGCACCCGGTCCAACCCTGGCAGGTAGTCGTGCTCGATCTTCGCCACGGGGTACGGCGTGTGGAAACCGCCGACGCGCAGCACGGGCGCCTCGAGGTCGTAGAAGCACTGCTCGGTGACACGGGCGGCGATCTCCGCACCGGTCCCGAGGAACGTCGCGGCCTCGTGGACCACGACGCACCGGTGGGTCTTGCGCACGGACGCGACGACGGTCGCGGTGTCCAGCGGCGAGACGGCACGGAGGTCGACGACCTCGATGCTCGTGCCCTCGGTGGCGGCCGCCTCGGCGACCTTGAGCGCGGTGCCCACCGTCGCGCCGTAGGCGACGAGCGTGAGGTCCGTGCCGGGCCGGGCCACGACCGCGGAGTTCAGGGTGGTGAAACCGCCGGGCTCGCCGGTGGTGCCCGCCGCGTACGGGCCGGTCGCGTGGTCGACGGTCCCCTTCTCCCAGTACCGGCCCTTGGGCTCGAAGAAGAGCACCGGGTCGGGCGAGGCGATGGCCTCCTGGATCATGACGTACGCGTCCTGCGGGGTGCCGGGCGCGACGACGCGCAGCCCGGGCGTGTGCGCGAAGAGCGCTTCCGGGCTCTCGCTGTGGTGCTCGACCGCACCGATGCCGCCCCCGTAGGGAACCCGGATGACGACGGGCAGGGTGAGGCGCCCGCGCGAGCGGTAGTGCATCTTCGCGAGCTGCGTGGTGATCTGGTCAAAGCCGGGGAAGATGAACCCGTCGAACTGGATCTCGCACACCGGCCGGTAGCCGCGCATCGCGAGGCCGATCGCGGTGCCGATGATCCCGGACTCCGCGAGCGGCGTGTCGACGACGCGGTCCACCCCGAACTCGGCCTGCAGGTTGTCGGTGACGCGGAACACCCCGCCGAGCGGGCCGATGTCCTCGCCCATGAGGAGCACCTTGGGGTCGCCGGCGAGCGCCGCGCGAAGCCCTGCGGTGATCGCCTTGGCGAACGGCAGGGTCTCGGTGCCGGTGGGCACCTCGACGCCGCGGTGGGCGGGCTCCCCCGCGTCGGGCGCGGGATCCACCTCGGCGGGCACGGTGCCACCGACCACGCCGAGGGCGTCCTCGGGGGTCCCGGGTTCGGGCATCTCGGCCTCCGGGAGGTCGTGGCTGTCCATGGTGAGGTCCTCCCGGACGGTGCTCTCGGTCATCGTGCGCCTCCCTGCGTGTCCGTGAAGGACGCCTCGTAGTCGGCGAACCACTCCCGGTCCTCGGTGACGAGCGAGTGGTCCGTGGCGTAGACGTGGTCGAACATCGAGGCGCTCGCGGGACGCCCCAGGCCCTTGACGTAGCTGCGGACCCGCTCGCCGAGCTCGTCGGCCTGCGCCTCGAGGTCCGCGGCGTGGCCCTCGTCCCAGAGCTCCTCGGTGACGAGGAGCGTCCGGAAACGTTCGACCGGGTCGCGGTCGCGCCAGTGCTGCTCCTCCTCGGCGGTGCGGTACCGGGTGGGGTCGTCGGACGTGGTGTGGGCGCCCATGCGGTAGGTGACGGCCTCGATGAAGGTGGGGCCGCCGCCGGAGCGGGCCCGGTCGAGGGCCTCCGACGTGGCGGCGTAGCAGGCGAGGACGTCGTTGCCGTCGACACGGATGCTGGGCACCCCGAACCCGGCGCCGCGCTGGTAGAGGGGCACCTTGGTCTGGGTGGAGGTGGGCACGGAGATGGCCCACTGGTTGTTCTGGCAGAAGAGCACGAGGGGTGCCTCGTTCACGGCGGCGAACCCGAGGGCCTCGCTCACGTCGCCCTGCGACGTGGCGCCGTCCCCGAAGTACGTGATGACGGCGGTGTCCTTGGTGCGGTCCCCGGTGCCGACGAGTCCGTCGCGCTGGACGCCCATGGCGTACCCGGTGGCGTGCAGGGCGTGGGAGCCGATGACCAGGGTGTAGAGGTGGAAGTTGTGCTCCGCCGGGTCCCAGCCGCCGTGGTCGATGCCACGGAACAGCTGGAGGATGTGCGGCATGTCGAGCCCGCGGGTGTGGGCGACGCCGTGCTCGCGGTACGAGGGGAACGCCATGTCCTGGGGTGCGAGGGCCCGCCCGGACCCGACCTGCGCGGCCTCCTGGCCGAGGAGCGGCGCGTAGAGCGCGAGCTCACCCTGGCGCTGCAGGGACGTCGCCTCGGTGTCGAAGCGCCGGACGAGCACCATGTCGCGGTAGAGGTTGCGCAGGTCCTCGGAGTCGAGGTGCCCGATGCGCGCCCGGTACCGGGCGTTGTCGTCCGAGGCGACGAACGTGCCGTCGGGGGTGACGAGCTGGAGGGGGGTGTCGTCGGGGGTGCTGGCTGCCTGCCGCGACGGCCTCAGGTCGGTCACGCGCTCTCCTCCGGTCGCTGCCGCGCTGGCGCGGCGTGGGACGGGACGTCACCGGGTCCCCGGCTCCGTCGAACCTACGTCTCCGTAGGCTACGTCAGCGTAGGCTACGGGAGCGTAGGTCCTCTAGTGCCGGTCGCCTGAACGCACGACGCCCCGCTTGTCGGGAGTCGACAAGCGGGGCGTCGTGCGTGGGCGGACGTGTCAGGACTTGGGTCCGTACGGGTTGTCGGAGGCGGTGCCCGGCTCGGGGTTCTGCTGGTCGTCACCGGGCTTGGTGACGGAGCCGAACCCACCGGGCTGCGGCTCCGAGGGGCCGGGGGTCCCGAAGCCGGGCGCCGCGTACGGCTGCGCATCGTAGCTCGACCCGCCGTAGGGCTGAGCCGTCTGACCCGGACCCGCGTAGCCGTAGCTCCCGAAGCCGCCCCCGTCGTAGCCGCTGCCGAACCCGCCGCCCTGGGCCGCCGTGATGGTGGCCGCGAGCGAGGGGGACCCGGGGTAGATGCCGGGCACCCGTCCCGGGGGGAAGGGACTGCCCGTGGCCTCCGCGAGGGCGCGGCGCGTCGCCGCGAGCTCCTCCTGGATGGGCCACTCCTTGAGGACGAAGATGAGCATGAACACGAGGTTGGCGCCCGGCACGAGCAGGATGAACATCCACGGCCACGGGTACCCCGTCTTCCCGACGAGACGGGCGTACAGGAAACCGACACCGACGATGATCGCGATGTACAGGAGGGCGAAGAAGATGACGAACCCTCCTGCGAGGGCGTTGGCGCTGTCGTTGTCCATCAGGCTCCGTTCAGAGGGCGGGGCGCGGGTGCGCCGGGGACAAGGTACGCCCTCCGAGCCCCGCTCCGGAACGGGGAGATCGCACCATCACCCGGTGCGCCACCCCGCAGCAGGCGCGCCCGGCGACCGACCGCGGCGTCGCGAGGACAGGCTCAGCGCCAGCCTGCGGTGAAGCGGAGGAAGAGGTCTGTGGCCTCGCGCTCGCCGACGCTCACCCGCACGCCCTCCCCGGCGAACGGGCGGACGATGACGCCCGCGGTCCGCACCTCGGCCGCGAAGCGCCCGGTGCGGTCGCCCAGGGCGAGCCACACGAAGTTCGCCTCCGTGTCGGGGACGTCCCACCCCTGCGCGCGGAGGCCGTCGACGAGGCGGGTGCGCTCGTCGACGATGGAGTCGACCCGACGGAGGAGCTCGTCCTTGGCCCGCAGCGAGGCGAGGGCGGCGCGCTGCGCCACGTGGGACACCCCGAAGGGTGTGGAGGCCGCGCGGATCCCGGCGGCCACCCGCGGGCGGGCGACGGCGTACCCGACGCGCAGACCGGCGAGACCGTAGGCCTTGGAGAAGGTGCGCAGGAGGACGACGTTGGGGTGGGCGGCGAGCGCTGCCGGTCCGTCGACGGGGTCGTCGCACCGGACGAACTCGAGGTAGGCCTCGTCGACGACGACGAGGACGTCGCCGGGGACGGCGGCGAGGAAGCTCATGAGCTCGGTGTGGGTGACGGCGGCGCCGGTGGGGTTGTTCGGGGTGCAGACCATGACGACGCGGGTCCGCTCGGTGACGGCGGCGGCCATGGCGTCGAGGTCGATGCGGCCGTGCTCGGCGAGGGGCACCTGGACGGAGGTGCCACCGGCGACGCTCACGACGATGGGATAGGCCTCGAACGACCGCCAGGGGAAGACGACCTCGTCGCCGGCGTCGACGACAGCCTCGACGACGTGCCCGAGGACGGCGACCGACCCGTTGCCGACGACGACCTGGTCAGGGCCGATGTCGCCGTCCCCGTCGCGGGCGGCGTCGCTGAGGGTCGCGGTGAGCTCGGTGGCGATGGCCTCGGTGAGCTCGGTGGCGAACATGTCGGGGTACCGGTTGACGTCGGACGCGGCGTCGATGATGGCGGCCTGGACGGACGCGAGCGGCGGGTACGGGTTCTCGTTGGAGGAGAGCTTGAACGCGGCGGCGCCGACGGGGGCGCGGCCCCCGGGGACGTACGCGGGGAGCGCGTCGATGGCGGGGCGGAGGGGTACGCGTCGCGAGGTCACGTGCTTCAGTGTCCCATCCCTGCGTGGCAGGATCGTGGTCATGACTTTTCTCCTGCGGGTGGTCATCAGTGCTGTCGCGTTCTGGGTGGCCTCCATGGCCCTCGGGGAGCACCTCGAGGTCCTGGGTGGTGACACGACGGGCGGGCGGGTGGTCGTCTTCCTCGCCGTCGCCCTGGTCTTCGGTCTGGTGAACGCGGTCGTCAAGCCGGTGGTCCAGTTCTTCGCGTTCCCCCTGTACATCGTCACGCTCGGGCTGTTCACGCTGGTGGTGAACGCCCTGATGATCCTGCTCACCGAGTGGATCACGGGGCAGACCGACTGGGGCCTGCGGGTCGACGGCTTCTGGTGGGCGGTGGTCGCGGCCCTGATCGTCTCGGTGGTGAACCTCGTCCTGTCGGGGCTGCTCCCGGACAAGGACGACCGTCGCTGACGGCCCTCAGCCGGAACCGGGCGGCGCCACGCACACCGGTGCCCCTGACGGGTCGGTCGCTGCCGTGGTGAACCCGGGGCTCAGGTAGAAGGTCTCCACCTGCCGTTGCGGGAGGCTCGTGGCACCGACGCTCCCGGGGGTCCGGCCGAGCACGGCCTCCTGCTGCTCGACGGCCGCGAGGACGGAGGGGTCGCCGCCGGCGATCGCCGTGTCGAGGACGGTGGCGTGGGTGAACGGGCTGTGGGCCTCGAGGACGTCGGAGGTGGGGACGTCGGCGCTCACGGTGACACGGTCGAGAAGGTCCGGGGAGACGCCCTGGTCGAGGCTGGACACGAGCTCCTGGTTGTTCTCGACGTGCAGGGTGGGGACGGGCTGGGCGGGCGTGATGTGCGCGACGGGCGACCCGAAGGTCGTGACGTTGCTCAGCGTGTACCGGCGGCGGAAGGTGTCGTCGTCGGCGAGCTCCATGGCGACGATGCCGCCCTGGCTGTGGGCGTAGAGGCCGACGGTGGCGCCGACGGGCGCGCCTGCCTGCATCAGGGCCGACTCGACGAGATCCATGCCGCGCCCCTCCCCGTAGCCCATGAGGTCGAGATTGGCCTCACCGGCGAAGACGCTGTCGGCTCCCGGCGTCCAGTCGTCGGTGCCGGGGATCAGCACGCTCCAGGTCTCGGACCCGTCGGGTTGGTCGATGCGCTGCACCTTCACCGTCCCCGGGGGGTGCACGCCCCCACCGGGGCCGAGGGTCCCGATCTGCTGGGCCGCCTGGGTCACGGACGTCACGGGCGGTTCGAGGGTGCGGCGTTCGGTGAGGTGCCCGGCTTGGAGGTCGAGGACGGACGGCGGGGCCTTGAGCGTGGTCCACGAGTCTCCCGGGCGGAAGCTCCCGAGGCGTCCGAGGAACGTCGGGAGCGAGTACGCCGGCTTGAGGACGCGCGCCGCGTCGTCCACGCCCGGTGTGGTGAAAGGGTTGCGGAAGAGGTTGTAGCTGCCGATCCACGCGCCGAGCCCACCCGCGGCCTTGTCCTTCCACGAGGTCCCCGAGGACTGGACGATCCCCGAGGTGATCGTCAGCCCGTGGAGCATGGGGTTCCAGCTGGAGGTGCCGCCGAGGAGGTCGAGGTACTGGTGCTGGACGCTCGCCTCCGCCGACCCGTACACGACCGACGCGTTCAGGACGCCCGACGCGAGCGTCTCGAGGTCGGCGACCTGCAGGGAGAGCGCCGAGGACAGCGAGCTCACGGTGTCGATCGCGGAGTCGATGTACAGGCGCGTCATGCTCCCGTCGCCGTCCGCGGACGGCGTGAGGACGGTGCGGAAGCGCAGGAGGGCGAGGTCGGCGACCATCATGGCGCAGCGACTGCGCGCGTCGTCGAGGTGCTGGACCGCGGACCGGACGAGCGCCGCGGCCGACTCCATGTCCTGGGTGCTCGCGGCGATCCCCCCGACACCGCCGATGACCTGGATGATGATGTCGTCGTCATTCATGCGACCCTCCTGCGAGGTGGGGCGCAGCGGGCCGGGCCGGTGCTCACAGGTCGATGTTCGTCAGCGCACTGCGTGCGAGCACGATCGTGGGGTCGACGCCGGCCAGCGCCTGCTGCGCCGTCGTCAGGCGTGACCGGTAGGCGTCGGCCGCCGTCGAGACCCACTCCGCCGTGTGCGCGCTCGCGAGGTCCGCGACCGCGTCGGCCACGTCGTCCTCGATCTGGGACAGGCGCGAGTGCAGGGTGCTCAGGTCGGCGGCGAGCGACACGGGTGACCTCCGGCGGGTCGAGATGGATGGGCATGTCGAGGACCGTAGGACGGGGCGCGGGCACGACGGGCGCCGCTTCCCGCGATCTGTGCGGCGACGCCCGGAAGCACCCCCTGTGGAGGGCGTCTCGTGGCCGGACGCGGCCCCCGCCGCGTGCACCGCCCGTGGAAGAATGCGGGGCATGCCCACGAGCCAGCCCATCCCGTCGTCCGAGCGCGCCAGCCTCGCGGACGTGAAGCCGCCCATCGCCCTCGGCCCCCTCGACGGCCGGTACCGCGCCGCGGTGTCCCCGCTCGTCGACCACCTCTCCGAGGCGGCCCTCAACCGTGAGCGCCTGCACGTCGAGGTCGAGTGGCTCGTCGCGCTCACCGACGGCACCCCCGACGGCCCTGCCGTCCCGGGCGCGCCCCGGCTGTCCGACGCGGAGAAGACGTACCTGCGGGGCGTCGTCGCCGACTTCGCCGGGGCCGGCATCGCGGAGATGGCGGAGATCGAGCGCGAGACCGTGCACGACGTCAAGGCCGTCGAGTACTTCCTCAAGCGTCGCCTCGCGGCGGCTCCCGGCATGCTCGGCGACGACACCGTGCTGCCCGGCGTGGGCGAGCTCGTGCACTTCGCGTGCACCAGCGAGGACATCAACAACCTGTCCTACGCGCTCATGGTCCGCGGCGCCGTCACCGAGGTGTGGCTGCCCGCCGCACGGGCCCTCGTCGAGCAGATCGCGGACATGGCGCGCGAGCACGCCGCCGTCCCCATGCTGTCCCGCACCCACGGCCAGCCCGCGACGCCCACCACGCTCGGCAAGGAGCTCGCCGTCCTCGCCCACCGCCTGCGCCGTCAGGTGCGGCGCATCGAGGGCGCCGAGTACCTCGGGAAGCTCAACGGGGCCACCGGCACGTACGGGGCGCACCTCGCCGCCGTGCCCACCACCGACTGGCCCGCGCTGTCACGGAGCTTCGTGGAGGGCCTCGGCCTCACGTGGAACCCGCTGACCACGCAGATCGAGAGCCACGACTGGCAGGCCGAGCTCTACGCCGACGTCGCGCGCTTCAACCGCATCCTCCACAACCTCGCCACCGACGTGTGGACGTACATCTCGCTCGGGTTCTTCACCCAGATCCCCGTCGCGGGCGCCACCGGGTCGTCGACCATGCCCCACAAGGTCAACCCCATCCGGTTCGAGAACGCCGAGGCCAACCTCGAGATCTCGTGCTCGCTCCTCGACACGCTCTCCGCGACACTCGTCACCAGCCGCCTGCAGCGCGACCTCACGGACTCCACGACGCAGCGCAACATCGGCCCCGCGTTCGGGCACTCGCTCCTCGCCATCGACAACGTGCGCCGCGGCCTCACGGCCCTCGCCGTGAACACCACGCTCCTCGACGCGGACCTCGACGAGAACTGGGAGGTCCTCGGGGAGGCCATCCAGTCCGCCATGCGCGCCGCCTCCGTCGCGGGCGTCGCAGGCATGGAGAACCCGTACGAGCGCCTCAAGGAGCTCACACGCGGGCAGCGCCTCACCGGTGACCAGATGCGCGAGTTCGTCGCCGGGCTCGGCCTGCCCGACGACGTCGCGGAACGCCTCGCGGGCATGTCACCGCGCTCCTACGTCGGCCTCGCCGAGAAGCTCGTCGCCGACCACCTCTGAGCGGTGGCCACCTCTGGCCTGCTCCCTACGACCCGTCACGTCGGGTCGTAGGGAGCCCCGTTCATCTCTCCCCAGATGTAGTTGGGGTCCGCGAACGTCGACGCAGCGGTGTCCCCGAACAGGGCGTCGTATCGTGCCCGCGCCTCCTCGCTCCCCACCGGGACGGGCTGCGCGGCGGCCCCGACGACCGGCATCCCCGGCACCCCACCCCCCAGGTCCCCGTCGGTCGGTCCGTGGGCGTCCTCGTTGATCGTCACGTGCGTCCCCTGCGCGTCGTCGAGCTCATGGGGAGTCCTCCCCACCAGACGAGCCAAGATACGCAGTTCGCCAGCGATCAGGCCGAAGTTAAACGCTTCACACACCGTTCCCGGCACGCGGTCGTCCCTGCGGCCGTCCACAGGTCCTCCCGGCGCCACCGGGATCCGTGGCATATTCTCGCCATGCGCACTCGCTCCCCACGCTCCTCGACGCGCGCCCGTCCGCGCGCACGGTCGACGGCCGCTCTGAGCGCACTCCTCGGGCTCCTCGTCGTGGGATGCGCCCCCGCCGTCACGGGCGACGCCGTCGCAGGCGCCAAGAACTCGTCCATCGGCGCCCCGATCTCCACCGACACCGTGTCCCTGCGGCACGACTACGACTCCACCCCCCAGGAGGTCAACGACTACTGGACGGACGAACGCCGCGGTGACGCCGAAGGACGCGACCCCTCCCCCGGTGACGGACGGGCGGACGGCGGCACGGACCAGCCCGACGGCCTCGACGGCCGGCCCGACCCGGCCACCGGAGTCGTCGTCCACCCCACCAGCGGGGCGGTGAGCCCCGACGGACCCCAGCTGCCCGACTCCGACGCGGGCGACGTCTTCGACGCCACCGGCCTCGCCGAGTCCACCCAGGGACGCCTGTACGTGAGCTTCCCCGACGGCGACTACGTCTGCTCCGGGACCGTCGTGAGCGCCGCCGGGCGCAACGTCGTCGCGACCGCCGCCCACTGCCTGTGGGACTTCACGGGCGACGCGGGCTGGGGTGCGATGGTGCTCTTCGTGCCCGACGACGCCGACGACATGGCGTCCGCACCGTACGGCTACTGGAGCGCGGAGGCAGCCTTCGGTCCCCAGGAGTTCGCCGACCTCGCGAAGATCGCCGACGACGGCTCCATCACCGGGGAGGGGTGGGCGTACGACTTCGCGTTCCTCACCATGGCCCCCGACGACTCCGGGCAGGAGATCCAGGACGTCACCGGGGGCCAGGGCATCACCTTCGGCACACCGACCGAGGAGCTCGTCGTCATCGGCTATCCCTCGGCACCGCCCTTCGACGGCAGGTCGCAGCGATACTGCTCGAGCTCGCGGTACTTCACGTCCCTGCGTGGGGCGTTCGGCATCGACTGCGCCATGACGCAAGGATCGTCCGGCGGTGGATGGCTCACCGACTACGACCCGCAGAGCGGCTCCGGCTACCTCGTGGCCACCACGTCCTTCGGGGCGTCCGGGTCCATGGGCGGGATCCCGCTCGGCGCGTCGGCCCTCCAGCTCTACACCGATGCGGGTGGCCTGTGAGGGCCGGTGGCGCGCTTGCCGCGCTCACCACGCTCCTGCTCCTCGCGGCGTGCACCCCCGAACCGGTCGACGGGCAGGCGTTCCCCGACTGGGACCACGCCGACGCCCTCGCCTCGGAACGCTTCGACGCACAGCTCGCCGCCCTCGACGCGGCCATCGACGCGTCGGACCCGTTCAGGTCGGACGCGCAACCGTCGATCACCGGGGTGTCCTACGTCCACGCCACCTACGGTGACCGGGACAGCGGCCAGCAGTCCGTGGTCTCGCTGCACGGCAACCCGGCGTCCGTCCTCATCCAGCAGACCGATGCCGACCCCGGTTTCACGGTCGACACCCTGCACGTGAGCGGCGAGGACGTCGACTACCTGCTCCTCGGCGACGGCTACTCGTCGTTGGCGCCCACGCCCTGGGTGGAGGTCCCCACCGTGTACGGCCACCCCGGTGAGGACCCGCTCGTCGCAGGCCTGCGGTCGATGTGCTTCGTGGACGGCTTCCAGACGATGTGCGAGATCCGCGACGCCATCACGTACACCGCAGACTCGGCCGTGGGTGGGGACGCCCGCCGCTCCGTGGACGTCGAACCGGACGGCACGGTGTTCACGAGGACCGAGGTGACCCTCGCCGCCGTCCTCGTCGACAACTCCCTCGTCCACCTCCCCCAGGACATCGTCGACGAGCTGTCCCCGACGATGCTCGACACCTTCATCCCCGTCGCACTGTGGCAGGACCCCGACGGCAACCTCGTGAAGATGGAGATGAACGGGACCGTCCCAGGGACGGACGGCGCCGAGGACCTGGCCGTCCAGGTGGGTTTCGAGGTGACCGGTGCCGCCGACCCCGGAGCGTTCCCCGACCTGCCCGCCACGGACGACGTCACCGTCATCCCGGCCCGCGGCACTGAAGACTTCTACGATCGGATGGGAGACCTCTGATGAGCACCCCCTACGGCCAGGGCCCACCCCCACGGCCCGACCAGCACGCCGTGCCAGCTCCACCGGCTCCGGCCGTGGGCGGGTACGGTGCGCCCTCCCAGCCCACCGCGTACGGGGTGCCGGTCCAGCCCGGGGTGTACGGCGGACCGGGCGCTGCGGCTCCGCCCGTCCCACGAGGACCGCGTCCGCGCCGCGCGCGGACCGTGCTCGTCACCGCAGCCGCGACCGCCACCGTGTCCGTGCTGGCGACACTCCTTGCCACCGGCACCCTCACGGGCCCGGCACCGTTCGACCGGGACGCGCTCCAGGCCGGTGTGGCCGAGGTGCTCACCGAGGAGCTGGGCGTCACCGACGCGACGCGCGTGGAGTGCCCGGAGGACCGTGTGGCCCGCAAGGGCGACGAGTTCGAGTGCACGTTCCGCTCCGGCGGCGCCGACCTGTCGGTGCCCGTAGTGGTGCTCAACGACGCCGGCCAGTACCGCGTGGGCGGGGAGTTCGGCACGGGCTGACGGGACGCGGGCGCTGTCAGCCCGCCGACCGCTCCCGGCTCTCGTCCCGGGCAGGGTTCCCGGTCGGCGCGGACGCCGCCACGGCGGCCGACCCCGGCCGGAGGGTGACGATGCGCGCCGCCTCGGCAGCGACGTCGTCGAGGGGTTCTCCCTGCCGGGCAGCGTCGCGCACCCGCACGATGCCGCGGTGGAGCAGCACCCCGGCGAGCCGCCGCAGGGACTTCTCGTGGGCGCGGACGTCGGCCTCGCTGGAGAACGTCGACGCGGAGCGCGCCACCTCGGCGTCGACCTCGCTCTCGATGCGCTGACGCAGGGCGACGATCACGCGGTCCGCGGCGCGCATGGCCTCACGGTCCTCGAAGTCGCGCACCGCGTCGCTGACGATCCCGCGGGCGAGGCGCACCGGCTCGGAGCTCGTCGAGGGGGCGTGCGCACGCACGGTCCCCAGGTCCATGAGGAGCACGTGGTCGATGTCACCCACCCGCGGGTCGACGTCACGGTGCAGGGCGAGGTCGAGGATGACGAGGGGGCGCTCCGGCATCTCGTCACCGGCGCGCTCCGCGGCCCGCTCGCGGGCGGTGACCACGGCCGCGGTCTGGAGGATGTAGTCGAGGGCGGACGGCTCGGCGTCGTCGGCGGCCGGCCCCTCGGTGGTGGCGTCCACGAGGGCGCGCCGCGTGCCGGCGCCGCTGCAGGACACGACCAGGTCGGCCGACCCCAGGGCGTCCACGAGGTCCGTGACGGGCTCGATCCCGCGCGCGACGGCGAACTGCTCGGCGCGCCCGGACGCCGAGTACACGGAGATGTCGGTGCAGCCGCGGGCGCGCAGCGCGGCGACGGTCGCCCCCGCGTACGCCCCGGTCCCGACGACGACGACGCCTGCCTGGCGCCACGGCGGGAGGCTCGCCTCGGCGAGGTCCAGGCCCACCGAGACGACGGAACGCCCGTCGGCGCCCAGGTGGGTCTCGTGACCCACGCGCTTGGAGGTGCGCGACGCCCGCTGGAAGAGCCGCTCGAGGCGGGCGCTCGTGGTCCGGGCGTCGTGCGCGGAGTCGAGGGCGCGCCTCACCTGCCCGGAGATCTCGCGCTCCCCGACCACCATGGAGTCGAGGCCGGAGGCGACGGAGAAGAGGTGCTCGGCGACGGCGGTCCCGCTGCGGACCGTGAAGGCGGAGCGGGCGACGTCCGGGCGCACGCCGGACGCGTCGGCGATGAGGCGGGCGATCTCGTCGGCCGCGTGCTGGAGCTCGCGCTCGGTCACGGCCGGGCGGGGCGCGGGGGGTTCGGCGACGTCGAGGTACACCTCGAACCGGTTGCACGTCGCGAGCACGACGGCACCGGTGATCATCTCGCAAGCCTGCACGGCCGAGGTGCCCATCGAGTGCGCGCCGGTGGACAGCTGCTCGAGCGCCTCGAGGTCGAGCTCGTGGTGGCTTGCAGTCATCGACATGAGAACCACAGCGGTTCGATTTAATCATTCAGCCCCGGGAAAGGCAGAATCGACCGTGTGAATCTTCCCAGCAGCCACCCGCTCGTCGACGGTCGCACCACCGACGCACCGCTCGTCCGCGCATTTCGGGGCGAGCGCCCCGAGATCACGCCGATCTGGTTCATGCGACAGGCCGGCAGGTCCCTCCCCGAGTACCGGGAGGCGCGCCGCGGGACGGGCATGCTCGAGTCCTGCCTGACCCCCTCGCTTGCGAGCGAGATCACACTCCAGCCCGTCCGCCGGCACAAGGTCGACGCGGCGATCTTCTTCTCGGACATCGTCGTGCCGCTGCGCCTGGCGGGCGTGGACGTCGACATCGCGGCCGGTGTGGGGCCCGTCCTCGGAGAGGCCGTGCGCACCCCGGAGCAGGTGGACCGGCTCGTCGAGCGCGAGCTCACCGACGAGGCGATGGCCCCGGTGCTCGAGGCCGTGGCGCTCACGGTCGCCGAGCTGGGCGGCACGCCGCTCATCGGTTTCGCCGGTGCACCCTTCACGCTCGCGGCGTACATGGTCGAGGGGCGCCCGTCGCGCGACCACCTCGCAGCGCGGACCATGATGCACGCGGACCCCGAGTCGTGGGCCCGGTTGACCACCTGGGCGGCGGACGTGAGCGGCCGGTTCCTCCGTGGGCAGGCCCTCGCCGGGGCGAGCGCCACCCAGCTGTTCGACTCCTGGGCGGGCAGCCTGGGGCTCGCGGACTACGTCACGCACGTCGCACCGTCGTCGGCACGCGCGCTCACGCACGTCGCGGACCTGCCGGTCTCCGTCGTCCACTTCGGGACGGGCACGGGGCACCTCCTGGGCGCCATGCGCGACGTCGGGGCGGACGTCATGGGCGTCGACTACCGGACGCCCCTCGACGAGGCGAACGCCGTCCTCGGTGGGCGCGCACCGCTCCAGGGGAACGTCGACCCGGCGCTCCTCGGCGCGCCGTGGCCGGTCCTCGAGGCGCACGTGCGCGACGTGGTGGAGCGCGGCCGGTCCGCTCCGGCGCACGTGGTGAACCTCGGGCACGGGGTGCCGCCGGAGACGGACCCCGACGTCCTCACGCGGGTCGTCGAGCTCGTCCACTCCCTCTGAGAGGCCGGACGGTGACCGAGCACGCGGAGCACGGGGCGGGGCGACCGGGAGGCACGGACGACGTGGACGACGTGGACGTCGTCGTCGTGGGGGCCGGAGTCGCGGGCCTCACGGTGGCGCACTCCCTCGCCGGGCGGCGCCCGCTGGTCCTCGAGGCGTCGCCGGTGCCGGGCGGCTACCTCGCGCCGGGCGAGCTCGCCGGTGTGCCGGTCGATGTGGGCGCGGAGTCGTACGCCGTGCGGAGCACGGCGGTCGCGGAGCTCGTCGCCGAGCTGGGGCTGGAGCCGGTGACGCCGAGCAGCCTGTCGGCGTGGGGCTACGTGCCGGACCGCAGCGGCATGGGCGGCCGAGGCGGTGCAGGCCGGGCGTTCCCGCTACCGGGCACGGGGGTCCTCGGCATCCCGGGCCTGCCGTGGGCCGCGGACACGCGTCGGGCCATCGGCGTGCTCGGTGCCCTGCGGGCGAGCCTCGACACCGTCCTCCCCGCGAGCAGGGTGGACACCTCGGACCTCGCGGCGTTCGTCCGCTCGCGCCTGGGCCGTCGCGTCCTGGACCGGCTGGTGACGCCCGTCGCGGGCGGTGTGCACTCGTCGGACCCGGCGCTGCTGTCGGTGGACTCGGTGGCGCCCGGTCTGCGCGCCGCCTACGAGCGCACGGGGTCGCTCACCGCTGCTGTGCGCTCGTTGCGCGCGCAGGCTCCGGCGGGTTCCGCCGTCCGCGGGATCGCGGGCGGGCTGCACGGCCTCGTGTCGGCGCTTGCGCGGTCCGTCGTGGAGCAGGGCGGCGAGGTCCGGCTGTCGACGCCGGTGGAACGGGTGGAGCGCGACGGCGTGGGCTGGGTGGTGCGCACCGCGGACGGGTCGCAGGTGCGGGCGCGGGCCGTCGTGGTCGCCACGACGGGGCGTGCCGCCACCCGCCTGCTCGACGGCCTCGTGGACGTCGAGGGCGCAGAGCCAGCCCGGGGCACGGACATCCGGCTGGTGACGCTGCTGCTGCGGACACCGGCGCTCGACGCGGCCCCGCGAGGCACGGGGCTGCTGGTCGCGCCCGGCTCCGGTGTGGGCGCCAAGGCGTCGACCCACGCGACGGCCAAGTGGCCGTGGCTGCGCCAGATCGTCACGGACACGCTCGGGGCGGACGCCCACGTGGTGCGCCTGAGCTACGGGCGCGGCGGGGGCCTCGACGAGGACGACGTGCGGGGCGCGACGGACGACGCTCTCGTGGCCCGTGCGCTGCGCGACGTCGAGGCGCTCTACGGGATCGACGTCGCGGGTCCCGCCGTCGAGGGGTCGGTCGTGACGCGGTGGGACGACGCGCTGCCCCCGCCGACCCCGGCGGTCCGGGAGCGCGCCGCGCGCCTGACCTCGGACGTCGCGGAGGTGCCCGGGCTGGAGGTCACCGGGGCATGGGTCGCGGGCACGGGCCTGGCGGCCGTGGTGCCGCACGCGCGCTCCGTGGCACAGTCCGTGGAAAACGCCCTGAAATAGACATCGGAAATGTCGACCTGTCATTTCGACAACATTCTTGTGCCGTATTCACCCGGTCGATTCTGACCGCTTGTCAGAACCGCTTGTGACGGGGCACACCTTTCGACGAAACGGGCATCCGGGGAGCACACTGGACCTGTGACCAGAAGCCCTTTGCGCGTCGGCACGCGCGGCAGCGCCCTCGCCCTCACCCAGACCGGCCTCGTCGCCGACGAGCTCCGCGAGCTCACCGGGCGCGACGTCGAGATCGTCCGCATCCGAACCGAGGGCGACGTGCGCGGAGGATCCCTCAGCCAGATGGGCGGCACGGGTGTGTTCGTCACCGCGCTGCGCGACGCGCTCCTCGAGGACCGGTGCGACGTCGCCGTCCACTCCCTCAAGGACCTGCCCACGGCGGACTTCCCCGGGCTCACCCACGTCACCCCGCTCCGGGAGGACCCCCGCGACGCGCTCTGCGCGCGCGACGGCCTCCGCCTGGCGGACCTCCCCCACGGAGCGAAGGTCGGTACCGGCTCACCCCGGCGCGCCGCGCAGCTCCGGCTCGCCCGCCCCGACCTCGAGATCGTCGACATCCGCGGCAACGTCGACACGCGCCTGGCGCGCATCACCGACGACCTCGACGCCGTCGTGCTCGCCGCCGCAGGCCTCAACCGCCTGGGGCGGTCGGACGCGATCACCGAGCTCATCGACCTCGCCGTCATGGCCCCCGCCCCGGGGCAGGGCGCGCTCGCCGTCGAGTGCCGCGCCGCGGACCTCGAGTCCGACGAGTCGCTCCGTGAGGCGTTCGAGTCCCTCGACGACGCACCGACGCACCTCGCGGTCCTCGCCGAGCGGGCCCTGCTGGCCCGGCTCGAGGCCGGGTGCGCCGCGCCGGTGGGCACGCACGCACGCCTCGTCGACGGGCTCCTCTCGCTCGCCGCCGTGGTCGCGCGGCCCGACGGCAGCGAGCACCTGGTGCACTCCGGGTCCGTCGAGGTCACGGAGACGGCGCACGACGTCGCCCGCGGGCTCGGCGTGGAGGTCGCCGACCACTTCCTCGCGCAGGGCGCGGCCGACTTCGTCTGACGGCCGCATCGAGGACCGTGCGGGCTAGCGGCTGCGGGCCTCGAGCAGGTCGATGAACTCGTCGGCCATCGCGAGGGTCCGGGCGAGCTTCTCCCGACGCTCGCGCGCGGCCTGGACGAACCCCGCGAGGCGGACGTCGAGGTCCTCGCCCTCGGCGGCCGAGCCGTCGACCACGCGCAGGAGGTCGGCCATCTCCTCGAGGCTGAACCCGAGCGGCTTCATGCGCCGCACGAGGAGGAGGCGGTCCACGTCGCCCTCGGTGTACAGGCGGAAGCCGCCCTCGGTCCGCTCCGAGGGCCGGACGAGCTCCACGTCGTCGTAGTGGCGCAGCGTCCGCAGGGACAGCCCGGTGCGCTCCGCGACGGCGCCGATGTGCATGGTCGCGCGGTCCTCGTGCGGTGCAGGCGCGGTGTCGCTCGGCGGGGCGGCGGTCGTGGGGCTCGCGTTCATCCCGCAACCCTACCCTCACGTTAGGGTAGGGTCTGACGTGTTGCGCCGTCAGATCGTGCTGCGACACACCAGCCTCCGCGCCTGCGTGACACCTCGCGCCGCGCGACCCGACCTTGCACATGCCCGCCGTCCCGGAGACCAGGACGCGGGCCGACCGAACGGACACCCATGTCGTCACCCGACGCCGCCCCCACGCCCGCCCCCACACCCAGGCCCGTCGCACCGCCGGAGGCCGACGAGGTCCACTCCGTCATGGCCGCGCTCCGCTCCCCCAGGCGCCTCAAGGTCGAGGTCCTCGCCGGCCTCGTCGTCGCCCTGGCGCTCATCCCCGAGGCCATCGCCTTCTCGATCATCGCCGGCGTGGACCCCCGCCTCGGGCTCTTCGCGTCCTTCACGATGGCCGTGTCCATCGCGTTCCTCGGCGGGCGGCCCGCCATGATCTCGGCCGCGACCGGCGCCGTCGCGCTCGTCGTCGCGCCCGTGGTGCGCGACCACGGCGTCGAGTACCTCATCGCCACCGTCATCCTCGCCGGGGTGCTCCAGGTGGTCCTCGGGGTCGTCGGCATCGCCAAGCTCATGCGCTTCATCCCGCGCTCCGTGATGGTCGGGTTCGTCAATGCCCTCGCCATCCTCATCTTCACGTCGCAGATCCCGCACATGGTCGACGTGCCCTGGGTCGTGTACCCGCTCATCGCCGCAGGGATCGCGATCATGGTGTTCATGCCGCGCCTCACGAAGGTGGTTCCGGCACCGCTCGTCGCCATCGTCCTCCTCACGATCGTGACCGTGGCCGCCGCGATCGCCGTCCCCACCGTCGGCGACGAGGGCGAGCTCCCCGACAGCCTGCCCGCCCTGTTCCTCCCCGACGTGCCCCTGAACCTCGAGACCCTCCAGATCATCGCGCCCTATGCGCTGGCCATGGCGCTCGTGGGCATCCTCGAGTCGCTCCTCACCGCCAAGCTCGTCGACGACGTCACCGACACCCACTCGAACAAGACCCGCGAGTCGTGGGGCCAGGGCGTCGCGAACATCATCACCGGGTTCTTCGGTGGCATGGGCGGCTGCGCGATGATCGGTCAGACGATGATCAACGTCAAGGCCTCGGGCGCCCGCACCCGCATCTCCACGTTCCTCGCCGGCGTGTTCCTGCTCGTCCTCGTGGTCGGGCTCGGTGACGTCGTCGCGATCATCCCCATGGCCGCCCTCGTCGCCGTGATGATCATGGTCGCCGTCGGCACCTTCGACTGGCACTCGATCCGCCCCGACACCCTCAAGCGGATGCCCAGGAGCGAGACCATCGTCATGCTCGCCACCGTCATCGTCACCGTGTGGACGCACAACCTCGCCATCGGCGTGGGTGTCGGTGTGCTCGTCGCGATGGTGCTCTTCGCCCGCCGTGTCGCGCACCTCACCGAGGTGACCCGCCTCGACGCCACCGACGACGGCGAGCGCGTCTACGCCGTGACCGGCGCCCTGTTCTTCGCGTCGTCCAACGACCTCTTCACCCAGTTCGACTACGCGGGCGACCCGCAGAACATCGTCATCGACCTCTCCGGCGCGACCATCTGGGACGCGTCCACCGTCGCGACCCTCGACGCCATCACCACCAAGTACCACCGCAAGGGCAAGAACGTCACCATCGTGGGCCTCGACGCCACCAGCGCCGAGCGCCACGAGCGTCTCGCCGGGAAGCTCGGCGGCGGGCACTGACCTACGGCGAGGCGACGGCGGGGCCGTGAACGGTGATCTCGATGCCGCCCCCCACGAGCATGTCCACCCGAGCACACCCGGCGTCCGGGTCGGCGATCACGACAGGCGGGCCCGCCCAGTCCTCGTCGATGACCTCGAGGGCACGCGCCACGACCTGCTCGGCCTCGGCGAGGCCGACACACTGCTCAGAGATCCCCTCCCGGAGCGCGTCTCGCAGGACAACGGCTTTCGGCTCCTCCCACAGCACGTCCGGGTCCTCGATGCCCACCGTGATCGTCACGAGGGAGAGCTCGTGGTCCAGATACCCCCGCGCGCACGGGCCCGGGACGTCGGCGGGGACGGGGGCTCGGGTCACGACGTCCCACCCGGTCAGTCCGAGCCTCTCGAGATCAGCACGAGCCGCGGCCACGGCCTCCTCCTCGGGCATGCACCGAGAGCGCGTCCCGTCGACCACGTCGTAGGTGGTCAGCTCGAGCTCGTGCATCGCCGCATCATCCTCCGCCGCCGCCGGAGGGAAGACCGTGGCACCGTCGGGCACCTGATCTGCGGGGGCGACGTAGATCCGCCCTCCTGCACCGGCCCGGAAGGCGACCGGGTCCTCGATCGGCGGTAGGCCGCTCTGCGCCTGGTACCACTGGCAGTCGGCGACGACGTCGCCGGTACGCGCGACGCCATCCGTCTCCGGGACCGGCTCCCCCCGGGGTTCCGCCGCCCATTCGGTCAGGCACGTCGGAGCGTCACCGTCACCGCCGGTGAATCGAGCCTGGTTCGCCGCGTAGGTCGCGTAGGCGGCACCTCCACCGACCAAGGCTAGGGCCACGACCCCTGACACGACCGCTCTCCGCGGCCCCCGGCGGCGTGCAGCCTGCCCTCCCCCGGGCCGCGCAGTCCCGAGGATCTGCTCACGAAGGTCACTACCAGGCACACCGGTCGTCCCGAGGTCCACCCCCCGCAGCGGGTCCGCCGCGCGCAACCGGGCCATGACGTCGTCGTTCCTCATCGTGACTCCTCCGCGCCGAGGCGGGCAGCAGCCCGCATGTCCATGACCGAACCAGGTACCGCGGTGCGCTCCCGCCGCTCAGGGCGCAAGCCCGCGGCATCCGTGGGGCGAGGCAGCTCCTCCGCATCCGCGAGCACCCTCATCTGCTCGAGGAGGCGTCGTCGCGCCCGGTGCAGGCGCACGCGCACCGTGGCACGCGGGACATCGAGGACCACGGCGATCTCGTCGCGGGCCAGCTCATCCCAGGCGACGAGGCGCAGGATCTCCTGGTCGTCCGCCCTCAACCGGGACATGGCCATCTCCACCGGCGAGGTGTCGGGCCGCGGTGGGACCACGTCGGGCAGCGTCTCGCGGAGCCTGTCGGCGAGCGCGGTGCGCCTCAGGTCACCCCGGTAGAGGTTGGCGAGGACCCGCCGGGCGACGCCGAAGAGCCAGGGTCGGGCGTCGTCGCCCGTGGGCATCTCGTCGAGGCGTCGCCAGGCGACGAGGAAGGTCTCGGCGACCACGTCGGCGGCGTCCGCCGGGGCGGAGACACGACGCAGGGCGTAGGCGAGGAGGGGGTGGTAGGTGCGTTCGAAGAGTGCGGTGAACCGCTCGTCCGGTGAGTTCACGGTGGCCTTTCGTGTGAGGTCCGTCATCCCACACATGTCCGTGACCCCGCGGAGCGTTACACCTGCCCGTGCATCTGCGCTCGCCCTCGGCGCAGGCCCACCTCGTAGGCCGTGAACACCACGAGGGTGAGGGCGAGGAGGGGGAGCACGAACCACGCCATGGCGGTGGTGAACCCGTCGAGGGCGTCGTGCTCGGTGGCGGCGAGGACCACGAACGCCGTGTACGCGACGTAGAGGAGGAGGAAGACGCCCCCCTCCCAGCGGGCGATCGCGAACCCGGTGAACGCCACGGGCAGGAGAGCGACGGACGCCGCGAGCATGAGGGGGATGTCGAGGGCGACGGCGGCGTCGGGCACGGGGATGCCGTCACCGGCGAGGATCGCCGGGAGGCCCAGGACGAGTCCGATGTTGAAGATGTTGCTGCCCACGATGTTCCCCACGGCCATGTCGCGCTCGCCGCGGCGCACCGCGATGATCGAGGTCGCGAGCTCGGGCAGCGACGTGCCGATGGCGACGACGGTGAGACCCACCACGAGGCTGCTCACCCCGAACCCGGTGGCGATGCTCACCGCCCCGTCCACGAGCCACGTGGCCCCGAGGACGAGGAGCCCCACGCCCACCACGAGGAACGCGACGGACCGCAGCACAGGTGCCGGCGGGTCGTCGTCCCCGGCGTCGTCGGTCGCGACGTCACCGGCGCCTCCCGTGACGGGGATGGGGGCCGCGGTGCGTCGGCGGCCCACCACGATCGTCAGGACGGTGTAGGCGACCACGGCCGCGAGGAGCACGACCCCGTCGAGGGTGCTGATCCCCCCGTCGAGGGCCATGACGAGCAGCAGGACGGACAGCCCCACCATGACGGGGATGTCGAACCGCACCACCTGCCGGGTGACGAGCAAGGGCACCACGAGCGCGGAGAGACCGAGGATCAGCAGGACGTTCGCGATGTTGGACCCGACGACGTTCCCGACCGCCAGCCCCGACTCCTCGGAGAAGACCGCTCCCACGCTCACCGCGAGCTCGGGGGCGGACGTCGCCGCGGACACCACGGTGAGCCCGACCACGAGCGCCGAGATCCCGGCACGGCGCGCGAGGGACGACGCACCCCGCACGAGCAGCTCGCCACCGCCCACGAGCAGGACGAGACCGGCCACGATGCGTGCGACGTCGAGGAGATCCATGCGACGAGTATGCCTGCGCCGTCGACGACGGGCAGGTCAGCCGCGGTTGCCGTCCAGGTCGTCCGCCGCGAGGCGCTCGTAGTGCTCCGTGAGGGTGTCGACGACCCGGCTCAGCGCGAGCGTGATCCCCACGGCGGCCCCCGGCTCCCTCGACGGGTCGACGCGGACCCGCCCGACGGTCGTTTCGAGGTCGTCGACCGCGCGGCGGGCGGCGTCGTACGCGTCGGCGTCACCGTCCAAGCGGTCCGCGGCCTCGACGGCCCGTGCCACGTCACGGAAGGTGCGCGCCGTGACGGTGCGCAGGTCACCGTCGAGGGGGTCCGAGCGCAGCCGCGACCGCTCGGACTCGACGACGAGCCCGGTGAGCTCGGCGACCCGATGGGTCAGGTCGACGAACAGCCGGGACTGCCGGGACTGGTGTGCCCGCCACGCCGCGTGCCGCCGGGCCGCCCAGTTCGCCTCGGCAGCCTCCGTCGCGCGGGCGACCGCGTCGTCGACCTGCCGGGCGACCGTCACGAGGTCGTGCTGGTGCCCGAGCCACTCGTCGGGGCCCGGTCTCTCCTCGGCGACGAGGGCGTCACCCAGGTCGTCGAGCTGTGCCACGACGGCCTTGCGCAGGTCGTGGAGTGCGAACGTCGCAGGTGTCAGCGGCAGGGGCGGCTTCACCGCGTTGACGAGGATCCCGATGACGGCGCCCACGAACGTCAGTCCGATGTACGCACCGGTGTACCCGACGGGGTCGGCGTCCCCGACGATGAGGACGAACAGCGCGGAGGTCGGCACCCAGCTGCCCAGGCCGCCGAGGACACGCAGCCCGGACAGGGCGACTCCGACGAGGACGACGAGCGCCAGCGACGGGAGGGTCCACGGCACGAGGAGGTCGACGACCTGGGCGACGGCGGCACCGAGGAGGATCGCCCCGACGGCCTGCGCGGACTCACGGGCGGACGACGCCAGGGTGACGGAGGTGGCGACCACAGCCCCGAGCGGCGCGTAGTAGGGGTAGGCGGACCACGGTTCGGGGACGAGCAGGGCGACGGGGAACGCGATGACGGCGGCGACCGTGGCCCGCACGGCCAGACCCCAGCGGGGGTGGCGGTTCCACGTGGTGCGGGCGGTGGCGACGGCGCGGCGCAGCGTCGCGCGCCGGGTCGTGGCGTCGGTGTCCCGCGGTCTGTCCGAGTCGTTCACCCGCATACCTTCCCCCGTGGCCGTGGCCCCCGCGACCGGAGGGTGGAGACCGGCCGACCAGGGCGTGCCCCCTGGGGTGGGCGATGCCCGGCTCGGGTTCAGCCCTCGGGTGGACGAGTCGCTGAGCAGCGCCGACGTACCGTGAGGTCATGCCGGCCGACCGTTCCTCCTCCCGTCCCGCCCGACTCCCTCGGGGAGGCGGGCCCCGGCGGCGCCCCGTCCTCCGTCGGGTCCTCATCGGGTTGGGCGGCGCCCTGGTGGTCGTCGTCGCGGGCGGTGCGTGGGCGGTGCACGCCTACGGCCCGAGGTTCGGTCTGTACCTCGTCCCGCCGTCACCCCAGCGGTACGCGGAGGTGGCGCTGGACGTCCTGGAGTCCGGGTACGACGCCCACGGCCCGGCGTGGGAGGCGGAGCGCGCACGGGTGGTGGCCGCCGCGGAGGGCGCGTCGGACTATGCGGACCTCCACGGGGTCCTCGCGGAGGCGACGTCTCTCGCCGGGGGCAAGCACTCGTCCTTCCTCACCCCGGAGGAGACGACGGCGTCCGAGCAGGGCGCCACCAGCGCTTTCGTCGAGCCGACCGTCACGACGCAGGACGGGGTGACGACGGTGACCGTCCCCGAGGTGGGGAGCGTGTCGGAGGAGCTGCAGCAGAGGTACGCGGACGTCCTCGCCCGGGGGATCGCTGAGGCCGCACCGGGCACGTGCGGTTGGGTGGTGGACCTGCGGGGCAACACCGGGGGCACCATGTACCCGATGCTCTCGGGGGTGTCCCCGCTGCTGCCCGTCGGCCCGGCGATGTCCTTCCGGTCACGGACCGGAGACGGCGTCGAGGTCACCGTGCAGGACGACGGGGCAGGGGTCGGCGGCCGCACCACGGTCGTGATCGAGGCCGTGCCGAAGGTCTCCGGGCAGCCGGTGGCCGTCCTCCAGGACGGGCGGACCGCGTCGAGCGGCGAGGCCGTGCTCACGGCGTTCCGTGGTCTCGACGGAGTCGAGTCCTTCGGGGCGGACAGCGCCGGGTACACGTCGGCGAACTCGGTGCGACGCCTCTACGACGGTGCGCAGATCGTCCTCACGCAGAGCACCTACGTGGACCGGGACGGCGTCGACCTCGCGGAGGAACCGGTCGCGGCGGACCACCCGACCACGCCGGAGGACGCGCCGGACGCGGCACGGGCGTGGCTCGTGGAGCAGGGGTGTGGGACCGCCTGACCGACGGCCGGGCTCGGGCGCGGCCTCGACGGGGACGTCAGCCGGCGAAGGGCAGCACGGGCCTGCCCGGTACGTCCACACGGACGCGGAACACTGCACCCGCCTCCGGCTCGGGGTCGTCGAGGTTCTCCCTGGACGTGGTGATGTACAGGTCGCGCAGGTCGTCGCCGCCGAGCGTGCAGGCCGTGACGAGGTGCGCGGGCAGGCGGATCTCGGTGAGGACCTCGCCGTCGGGCGAGCAGCAGCGGACGATGCCCGCGTGGTTGCGGGCGATCCACACGTTGCCCGCCGAGTCGACGGTGAGACCGTCCGGGTGCGCGTCGTCGTCGGTGACGAACGGCCTGCGGCCGGTGAGCTCGCCGTCGACGACGTCGAAGACGTCCGTGCGGCGGGTCTGCGTGTCGTTGTAGTAGGCGAGCGACCCGTCCGGGGAGAAGTCGATTCCGTTGGAGACCGTGACGTCGTCGAGGACGACGCGCACCTTCCCGTCGGGCGTCACCCGGTAGAGGGCCGCCGCGCCGACCGTCTGGTCGTAACCCATGGAGCCGGCGTAGAGGTTGCCGTCGGGGTCGCAGCCGCCCTCGTTCATGCGGACCGACGTGTCGGTCCACAGCTCCGTCCACGGGGTGGGCTCGCCGTGGGGGTCGTCGGCGAGCGCGATGCCCCGCTCGGTGCCCACGACGTAGCCGCCCTGGACGCGGGGCCGCACGAACGCGGCGACGTCGCCGACGTGGAGGCGGTCGACGGTGCCGTCGGCGCGGAGGGTGAGGAGGTCGCCGGCGAGCATGTCGACCCAGCGCAGCCCGCCCCAGGTGGGCGACCAGACGGGGCCCTCCGCGTGGTAGGCGAGGGGTTCGGTGATCTGCTCGACGTCGCTCATGCGTCCTCCGGCGGGAAGGGGGTGGGTGCGTCCCTCACGGTATCGCCGGGGGCGCGGCCGCGCAGGCGGTCGCGACCATGGCCGTGACGGTGGCGCGCAGGACGGCACGGGGGTCGGCGGCGTCACCGTCGCCGAGGACGGCGCGGGAGAGGCCGGGGAGGACGGACCAGGCGGCGGCGAGGGTGGTGATGGTGAGGAGCACCCCGCGGGCCTCGGTGTCGGTGAGGCAGGGTTCGACGACGCGGAGGCGGTCCACCTGCTCCTGGCAGGTGTGCGAGCGCCGGGCGACCTCGGCGGCGGCGCCGTCGCGCTCGAGGCCTTCCCAGAAGAGGAGCCGGGGCAGGTGGGGGTGGGTGGCGTAGAAGTCGAGGACGGCGACCGCGTGGTCGGCGAGCCCGTCGGTCCCGGTGCCGGTGGCGGGGACGGCGGTGACGAGGGCGTCGAGCTCGACGGCGAGGACGTGGTCGAAGAGCTTCTCCTTGCTGCCGAAGTACCGGTAGAGGCGTTCCTTGTTGGTGCCTGCGCGGGCGGCGATGCTGTCGACGCGGCTGCCGGCGAGGCCGCGGGCGGCGAACTCCTCGACGGCGGCCTCGAGGATGACCCTGCGGGTGCGCTCGGTGTCCCATGCCATGGGACCACGTTACCAACCGGATGGTTGCGGTCTGCTGCCGACCGGGCGTAGGGTCCGAGCAATTACAACTAGACGGTTGGAGATTGGCATGACGCAACGCATCGTGGTCCTCGGCGGTTCCGGGGCCGTCGGGTCCGCCGTCGTCGGCGAGCTGCGCCGCCTCGGGCACGACGCCGTGACGGTCGGGCGCGACCCGGCCCGCGCGGACGTGGCCGTGGACGTCGTCCGCGATCCCGACGGGTGGCGCGACGCCCTCGACGGCGCCGACGCCGTGGTCAACGCGTCGGGCCTCGAGGAGGTGCGGGTCGCCGCCGTGGCGCACGCCCGCGGGGTGCCCTTCGTCGACATCAGTGCCACCGGTGGCTACCTGGAGGTGCTCCGCGCGGGCCTCACCACGGGCGGGACGCCGGGCGTCCTCGTCACGGACGTCGGGATCGCCCCCGGCGTCTCGAACGTCCTCGCCGCCGAGGTCCACCGTCGTTCACCCGGGCCGGTGGACGTCGGGGTGGTCCTCGGCGCGGGCGAGCACCACGGGAAGGCCGCGACGAGGTGGACGTTCGACATGCTCGGCCGGTCGTTCGTCGACCCCGCCACAGGGCGGCGGGTCCGCAACTACACGGGCGCCCGGACGTTCGAGGTCGCCGGGACACGGCACCACCTGGTCCGCGCCGACTTCGCGGACCAGCACACCATGACGCGCGAGCTCGGCAGCCCCGTCCGCACCTACTTCGGGCTCGACGACCCCGCGGCCACCCGGACGCTGACCTTCGCCACGTGGTCCCCGGCGCACGTCGCGTCGCGCACCTCGCACCCGTGAGCGGCGGCGAGGACTGGGTCGTGTTCGCGCAGGCCGCCGGCGCGACGCTCGTCGCCTCCGGTGTCACGCAGTCCCTCGCGACGGGGCGCGTCACGGCGGCCGTCGCCCTGCGCGCCACCGCCCTCCCACCCGGGGCGCACGGCATGCACGACGTCCTCACGCTCGACGACCTGCGCACCGTCCCGGGTCTCAGCCTCGCGGAGGAGACGGACGGCTGAGACTCAGGCGCTCGGCGACGCCGAGCCTGCAAGGGTCGGTCTACCCGGGGTCGCCCCAGTGCGCGTTGAGGCGGTCTACCGCCTCGTCCTTCGTCATCTCGGCGATCTCGGCGTCGTCGAGCCCGACGAGGCGCTTGAGCTGCACGACGACCCCCAGCGGGATCGCTGCGACCGGGGGCTCGGTCACTCGGACGTCACGCGCGGGGACCTCGCCGTCCTGGACGCAGCGCCAGAACTCGTCCGACGTGACGCAGAGCTGGTCTCGGAGGATCGCGGACCACATGCTCGCGCCGTATGTAGACGAGTCGACGGGCTTGCTGATCCGGGTGCGCAGCACCCTGCCGTCGGTCAGAGGGAGCTCGTACGTCCGATGGTGGGCGACAGGTCGACCCGTAGCACCTCGGACCAGCTCCCACCCCTCGACGGTGCAGAACGTGTCATGGTCATCGCGTGTCGGGGCAGGACGCCTGCTCATGCGAGACGAGTCATCCACGTCCGCAGCTGCTCGTCGGTCGAGAGGTCGACGAGCTGGACGAATCCCCAGTTCTCCTCGTGGTTGGGAGCGGCACGCAGACGAGCGTTCCAGTCCTCCGCATATTCCCGCGACGCAGCGACGAGGTCATCGATGACAGCGTCGACCGTCGCCCCCGATGCGGTCAACGGCACGCCAGGGAGGAAGGCTGACCACTCCCCTTCCTCGTGCACCACGACGGGGAGCACGTCGACGAGCCTCTCCAGGGCAGCACGGAGGCGTCGAGCGTCGACGACGGCGACCTGCTGGTCCTCGCGCTGCACCGTGGCGGTACGGCCGTCGACCGCAGCGTCCAACAGGTCGCGAAAGTGGCTGCGCCCTTGCGCCGCCGTCGGGAACCGCAGAGCGGTCGGCACCGGATGGATGGTGGACACGTCGACCTCCAGATGTACGTGATGTACAGAGCGTACATGGTGCACAGGCTCGTCCTCAGCGAGCGTGATGCGCTTCGTCCGACTTCCGTGCTGGCACCGCGACCACGTGGGCCGTGCGGTCGGGCCGTGCGAAGAACGCGACCGTCACCGCGCCGACGACGGCCACGGCGGCGGGCAGGAGGAGCGCCTGGGACATGGCGGCCGCGAACCCGTCGTGCAGCGCCGCGGGCAGCTGGCCACCACCCTGCGCGTCGTCCACGGAGGTGCCGGCGCCGAGCTCGGCGGCGAGCCGCGCCTGGATGAGCGCCGCCACCGCGGCGGACCCCAGGACGGACCCGACCTGCCGCGTCGTGTTGAACACCCCCGACCCGGCGCCGGCCTGCGCCGGGGGCAGGTTGCGGGTCGCGGTGCTCGACACGGGCGACCACGTGCACGCGTTCGCGACGCCGAGGACGGCGCTCGGCAGGAGCAGGCGCCACCACTGGGACTCGTCGGGCACGAGCCACACGGAGTACCAGACGAGGGACGTGGCCATGAGGACGAGGCCCGTGACGGCGATGTCGCGCGGGTTCACGCGGTCGACGAGCTTGCCCACGACGGGCGCCAGGACCATGGACAGCACCGCCATGGGCACGAGCATGAGCGCGGAGCGGGTCGGGGAGAACCCGAGGACCAGCTGGTAGTAGAAGACCAGGGGCAGCGACAGGCTCGTCACCGTGAAGCCGACGGCCGTGATGGCACCGTTGGCGAGCGAGAAGTTGCGGTCGTGGAACAGGCCGAGCGGCAGGAGCGGCTCGGCGCGGGTCCGCGCCTGGTGGACGACGAACACGGTGAGGACCACCGCGCCGGAGACGATGACGGCCCACACGGGCACGACGCCCTCGATGCTCCCCCAGTCGTACGTCTGCCCCTCCTGGATGCCGAACACGAGGAGCACCATGCCCACGGCGCTCAGCGCGACACCGACACCGTCGATGCGCCGCGCCGACGTCGGCAGCGTGGGCACCAGCCGCCAGGCGAGGACGAACGCCACGACCCCGACGGGCACGTTGACGAAGAAGATCCACTCCCAGCCGAGGCCGTCGACGAGGACCCCACCGAGGAGGGGGCCCACGAGCGTCGCGACGCCCGCCACGGCACCCCACAGACCCATGGCCTTGCCGCGCCCGTCGGGCGGGAACACCCGCGTGATGACGGCCATGGTCTGCGGGGTCATCATCGCGGCGCCGAGGCCCTGGACCACACGCGCGCCGACGAGCGCCTCCACGGACGACGACAGGCCGCACGCCGCGGACGCGAGCGTGAACACGGTGAGGCCCACGAGGTACACGGGCTTGGGCCCGTACCGATCACCGAGGCGCCCGGTGACGAGGAGCGGCGCCGCGTACGCGAGGAGGTACGCGCTCGTCACCCAGATGACGGCGTTGATGTCGGTCCCCAGGCCACGCATGATGCTGGGGTTGGCGACGGACACGATGGTCGTGTCGACGAGGATCATGAAGAACCCGACGACGAGCGCCCAGAGTGCCGCCCAGGGGCGTGCGACGGTGGTGTTCATGTGCCGGCGACACTACCTGTAGTACACGGCCAGCGGCCTGCCGTGGTGCTCGAGGACGTCCACGGGCGTGCGGAACACCTCGGTGAGGACCTCGGAGGTGATGACCTCCGACGGTGGGCCCGCGAGGTGCACCCCGCCGTCGACCATCATGACGACGTGGTCGGCGTACGCGGCCGCGAAGTTCACGTCGTGGATGACGATGACGACGGTGCGGCCGAGCTCGTCGGCGGCCCTCCGCAGCTGCTTCATCATGGACACCGCGTGCCGCACGTCGAGGTTGTTCAACGGTTCGTCGAGGAGCAGGTAGTCGGTGTCCTGCGCGAGGACCATCGCCACGTAGGCGCGCTGGCGCTGCCCGCCGGAGAGCTCGTCGAGGAACCGCGCCGCGAGGGGCGCGAGGTCGAGGAACTCGAGTGCGTCGTCGACCTTCGCGTGGTCCTCCGCGGTGAGACGCCCGCCGGAGTGGGGGAACCGGCCGAAGGACACGAGCTGGCGGACGGTGAGGCGGGTGACGAAGTGGTTCTCCTGGCGCAGCACCGCGAGGACCTTCGCGAGGTCCTTGGAGCGCGCCGTCACGACGTCGAGCCCCCCGACGTGGACCTGGCCGGTGTCGGGGTCGAGGAGGCGGCCGACGACGGTGAGCATCGTGGACTTCCCCGCACCGTTGGGCCCCACGAGGGCGGTGATGCCGCCCCGGGGGATGTCGAGGTCGACGGGGCCCAGGGCCCGCACGGACCCGTAGGACTTGGAGACGTCGGCGAGGCGGATCACCGCAGGCCCTTCCGCAGGAGGTGGACGAGGAAAATGAGACCGCCGACGAGCTCGATGATCACGGTGACCAGGCCGGCGGCGTAGAAGACGTGGCGGAGGACGAAGTACGCGCCGAGCAGGGCGCACGTGCCGACGAGCGCGGCGAGCGGCAGCAGCCGGGCGTGCGTCGCGGCCCCGGCGACCTGGTAGGTGAGGGTCGCGACGACGAACCCGAAGAACGTCATGGGACCGACCATGGTCGTCGACACGGACACGAGGAGCGCCACGAGGACGAGGAGCAGGAGCACCTCGCGCCGGTGGTTCAGCCCGAGGTTGGTGGAGACGTCGCGCCCGAGGGCCACGACGTCGAGCACGTGCCGGCGCCGCCACAGGACGGCCCCGACGGCGACGCACACTGCGGCCGCCCACGGCAGGTACGACGCGTCGGACCCGCTGATGTTGCCGAAGAGGCGTGCGGAGAGGACGTCGAACTCGCTGGGGGTGAGCATGCGCTGCATGAACGTGGACACGGACGCGAAGCCCATCCCGAGGACCACGCCCACGAGGAGCAGGACATGGAGGTCGGCGCGGCGTCCCGAGAACAACCACCCGTAGAGGAGCGTCGCGAAGCCCACCATGAGGACCGTCTGGACGGCCACGGCCCCAAGGCCGCCGGTGGCTGCCACGGCGGTGCCGCCGAGGACGAACACGAGGGACGTCTGCATGAGGCGGTAGAGGGCGTCGAACCCGAGGATCGACGGGGTGAGGATGCGGTTCCCGGTGGCGGTGTGGAAGATCACCGTGCCCACGCCGTGGCAGAACGCGACGACGACGATGGTCGCCACGGACTCGAGGCGCATCGTGACGATGGTGCGGAACCCCGCGGACCCCACGGGCAGGCGGTTGTCGTAGAGGACGGTCGCGAGGACCAGGGCGATGACGAGGACGCCGCCGGCCACCCACCCGACGGTCGTACGCGAAGGGCGCCACCCGGTCCGCACCCCGGCGGTGGCGGGCGCCGCCTTCACCGCTGCGGGTGCGAGGCCGGCCCCGGCCCGCTCAGCCACGACGCCTCGACCCGAGCACGAGCGACACGAACACGGCCGCCCCGACGATCCCCAGCACCATGGACGCCGGGATCTCGAACGGCATGCGCACGGTCCGCCCCACGAGGTCGCACACGATGACGAGGCCCGCTCCCCCGAGGCACACCCAGGGGATGTTCGAGCGGAGGTCGTCACCGCGCAGCATGGACACGACGTTGGGGACCACGAGGCCGAGGAACGGCAGGAAGCCGACGACGACCGTGGTGACCCCGGTGGCGACGGCCACGAGCGCCGTCCCGCCGAGCAGCACCGTCTCGTAGCTCACGCCCAGGCCGGTGGCGACGTCCTTCCCGAGGCCGGCGACCATGAGCCGGTCGGCGACGACGTAGACGACCACGACGATGACGGCCACCACCCACAGGACCTCGTAGCGGCCGCGCACCACGCTCGTGAAGCTGCCCATGAACCACGTGCCGAGCATCTGCAGGTGGTCGGTCGACACCGCCACGTACGTGGTGAACGAGCTCACGACCGCACCCATCATGATGCCGACGAGGGGCACCACGAGGGTCGAGCGCACGGCGACGCGGCGCAGGAACGCGAGGAAGACCATGGTCCCGACGAACGCCGACGCGCTGGCGAGGAGCATGCGGACGGTGAGGCTCGCGTCGGGCAGGAGGATCACGGAGGCGAGGAGCCCGAGGGCGGCCCACTCGGTGGTGCCGCTCGTCGTGGGCTCCACGAAGCGGTTCTGGGTGAGCATCTGCATGACGAGCCCGCTGAGGGACATGGCCACGCCGGCGAGGACGAGCGCGGCGGTCCGCGGGACGCGCGTGATGAAGAACATCTCCGTCCCCCGTTCCCCGCCGACGACGTCGTAGACGCCGACGGCGAGCGAGAGGAGCACGAGGCCCACGACGAGCATGGTCGCGGCGGGCAGGGCGGCCCGCGCCGCCCACGACCGCCGCCGCACGGGTGCGGCGGGTGCGGCGGTCGTCGGGGTGTCGGCCGTGGTGGTGGTGGCCGGGGCGTGCGTGGTCATGCGGGCGTCAGGACGCCTGGGCGAACGCCTGAGCGATCTGCTCGTAGAGCGCCGTGTACGCCTGGATGTCCTCGGTGAGGTAGAAGCTCGGGTCGAGGTAGATCACCTGGTCCTCGACGACGGCCGTCACGGACGACAGGGCCTCGGAACCGGAGATGAGCTCGGCCGCGGGGCTGTACCCGCCCTCCTCGGACACGGCACCGTCCCGGTCGAGGACGATGATCCAGTCGGGGTTCGCGGCGGCGATGGCCTCGACGCTGATGTCGTCGCCGTGGGAGACGTCCTCGGCCTCCTGCTCGATGGCGGGGGTGAGGCCGAGCGTCGGGAAGAGCATCCCGATGCTGCGGCCGGTCACGGGCGCGCTGTACGCGATCTCCCCGCCGGACGTGATGAGGCCGACGACGGTCTCGCTGTCGTCGTAGGCGTCGCTCGCGGAGGTGACCGCGGCGTCGAAGGCCTCGACGAGCGCCGCGGCGTCGTCCTCGCGGTCGAAGACCTTCCCGAGGATCTCGATCTGCCGGACGAGCTCGTCGGAGGCGTCCTCGCCCTCGCGGGGCGCGATCTCGATGACGGTGGCGTCGGGGTTCTGGGCCTTGATGTCCTCGTAGGAGTCGCTGAAGCGGTACCCGCCGATGACGAGGTCGGGCTGGGCCTCGATGATCGCCTCGAGGTTCGGCTCGCGGTGGCTGCCGACGTCGAGGACGGAGTCCTCGAGGTACTCCGGCCACAGGTCTCCCATGATCGGCTTGGGCGCGGCTTCGAGGTCGACGTCCCAGGCGCTGAGCGTCTCGAAGACGTGGTTGTCCAGGGCGACCACGCGCTCCGGGTTCACAGGCACCTCGACCGTCCCGTGGTTGTCCTCGATCTCGACCGTGCCGGCGGCGGGGTCGGACGCTCCGGTGGCCCCGTCGGACGTCGCGTCCGCGTCCGCGCTGCAGGCGGCGAGCGCGAGGGTGGCGGTGGTGAGGAGAACGAGGGCGCCGGACCGGCGACCTGACTGCACGCGCATGGGTGACTCCGTGGATCGATGGGAGAGGTGGACCTTTGCAAGGTGATCCTTACAAAGGCAAGCCTCACCTTAGACCATGCCTGCCGTGCTGCGGACCAGGGGTTCGCTGCGCGCGACATCTTGCGGCCCTCCCGAGAGGATGGGTGCCGTGACAGACACCCCTTCCTCCCTGCACCTGGGCCCCGACGTCGGACCCGACGACGCCCGGCCCGCCCTCGCCGCAGCCCTCCCGGTGGGCCGCTGGGTCGACTCCGTGGCCGCGCACGCCCCGTTCCCGAGCATGGTGCACCTGCTCGACGCGGCCGCCGCCGCGGGCGACGGCCTCACCCCCGCCGAGGTCGACGAGGCGCTCGTCGGGCACCCGCGGCTACGGAGCACCGGGACGGGCGGGCCCGTCGCCGAGGAGCTGGAGCGGGCCTGCGCCACCTACGAAGAACGGTTCGGCCGGGTGTTCCTCGTCCGGACCGCGGGACGGTCCGGAGAGGAGATCCTCGCCGAGCTGCACCGCCGGCTGGGCCTCGACCCGGACACCGAGGCCGCCCACGTCGCCGAGCAGCTCCGGGAGAACGCCCTGGTCCGCCTCGGGCAGATGTGGGAGGAGCCGGGGTCCCCGGCGGCCCTGGCCCGCCAGGAGGCGCGAGCCGAGCAGCCGCGGTCCCCGACGGACCACGGACCGTGTGCCCTGACCACACGCGTGCTCGACACCGCGCTGGGCACGCCCGGCGTGGGCGTCCCGGTACGGCTCGACGAGCGCACCACCGAGGTGGACGGCACCGCTGCGTGGCGCCCGCTCGGGCGGACGGTCACCGGTGACGACGGGACCGCCGTGCTCGGGCCCGAGCGCCTCGACGCCGGGGTCTACCGGCTCACGCTCGACACCGACACCTACTTCGCGGCGACCGGTCGCACCAGCGGGTACCCGGAGGTCACGGTGACCTTCCGGGTGGACGACGCCACGTCGCGGTACGACGTCCCCGTGCTGCTCGCCCCGTTCGGGTACTCGACCCACCGAGCCTTCTGATGGGGACGGTCGTGGCGCTCCTGCGCGCCGTGAACGTGGGCGGGACGGGGAGGCTCGCCATGGCCGACCTCCGGACCCTGTGCACCCGGCTCGGGTACGAGGACGTGCGGACGTACATCCAGAGCGGCAACCTCGTGCTGCGCACCGACGACCCGCCGGCGACCGTGCGCCAGGACCTCGAGACCGCGCTCCGGGAGCACCTCGGTGCGCCCGTCGACGTCGTCGTGCGGACCGGCAACGAGCTGCGGGCGCTCGCCGACGCGATCCCGTTCCCCGACGCGGACGGCGCCAGGGTCTCGGTGCTCGTCGGCAACGACCCGGTCCCCAGGGCCGACGTCGAGGCCGTCGTCTCACCCGACGGCGAGGAGGTCGTGTGCGGCGAGCGCGAGGTGTACGTCCACTACCCGAACGGCATGGGCCGGTCCCGGCTGCGTCTCCCGAGCACGCTGGGGGTGGTCACGGCACGGAACATGAACACGATCCGCCGCCTGGTGGGCATGGTCGACGACCTCGCTGCGGGCACGCCCGCCCACGGCTAGGGTGAGGCGCATGCGGGACTGGGTGGAGCACGCGATCTGGTGGCACGTCTACCCCCTGGGGTTCGTCGGTGCCGACACGACGGGGGCCGACCGCACGCCGGTCCGGCGCCTCGACCACCTGGAGCGGTGGCTCGACCACGTGGTGGACCTGGGGGCGAACGGCCTGGCCCTGGGACCCGTGTTCGAGTCGAGCACCCACGGGTACGACACGATCGACTACTTCCGGGTGGACCCCCGCCTCGGGGACGACGCCGACCTCGACCGTCTCGTCGAGGCCGCGCACGCGCGCGGCATCCGGGTGCTCCTCGACGGGGTGTTCAACCACGTGGGCCGCGAGTTCGGGCCGTTCCGCACCGCCCAGGACGACCTGTCGTCGCCCGACGCGTCGCTGTTCCGCCGTGACGCGTCGGGCGCGCTGGCGACCTTCGAGGGGCACGACGCCCTCGTCGCCCTCGACCACTCCACGGACGCCGTCGCGGACCTCGTCGTGTCCGTCATGACGCACTGGTTGGCGCGCGGCGTCGACGGGTGGCGCCTCGACGCCGCCTACGCGGTGCCCCCGGAGTTCTGGGCGTCGGTCCTGCCCCGCGTGCGTGAGCAGTTCCCCGACGCGTACGTCCTCGGGGAGGTCCTCCACGGCGACTACGCCGACTTCGTGACCCGCAGCACCGTCGACTCCGTGACGCAGTACGAGCTGTGGAAGGCGACGTGGAGCGCGCTGGAGTCCGCGAACTTCTTCGAGCTCGACTGGACCCTCCAGCGGCACACCGACCTCCTCGCGACGTTCGTGCCGTACACGTTCGTGGGCAACCACGACGTCACGCGCCTCGCCAGCCAGATCAGCGATGCCCGCCACCGCGCGCACGCCCTCGTCGTGCTCCTCACCGTCGGCGGCACGCCGTCCGTGTACTACGGGGACGAGCGCGGCCTCACCGGCGTCAAGGAGGACCGGGCGGGCGGCGACGACGCGGTGCGCCCCGCGTACCCGGCGACCCCGGCGGACCTCGATCCGGCCGGGCAGGACACGTTCGCCCTGCACCAGGAGCTCGTCGGCCTGCGCCGCCGGCACCCGTGGCTGCACACAGCCACCACCCGCACCCTGACGCTCACCAACACCGTCTACGCGTACGAGAGCGTCGGCAGCGTCCCCGACCAGCGGCTCGTGGTGCTCCTCAACGTCTCCGACGACGACGCGACCGTCGACGCGACGGCGTCGACCGTGCTCGCCGGCACCGCGCACGACGCGGACGGCGGGCAGGGCGGCCGCTGGAGCGTCCCGGGGCACGAGTGGGCCGTGCTCTCCTGAGGCGCGGTGGGGTCAGCGACCCAAGGGGTTCGCGCCCGTCTCCGCGACCTCGCCGGTCACGCAGGTGACCTGGGACCAGTCCATCAGACCGTAGATGCCGGCCCGGTCCTCCTCGGGTGCCCACTGCGCGATGCTCAGGCGCTCGCCGGGCGCCTCGCTCCGAACCCAATCGGCGAACAGCTCGACGGCGTGACGCTCCGCGTCGGGCGTCCCCTCCGGGGTGCCCACCTCCACGAGGCGGCCTGCCGCTTCGGAGTACGCCTCCCAGTCGGTGCCCTCGGTGGTGAGGGCCCACTCCGTGTACGCGTCGCAGTAGGCGTCGACGCTCGCGTCGGTGGGCGGCGCGTCCGAGGAGCATCCCGCGAGCGCGACGAGGAGCGCTGCGGACGTGAGGGCGGTGAGGGCTCGTGCTGTCATGCCGGGACCGTAACGACCACGGGTGAGTCGGAGGTGAACGAGGGGCGACCAGTACGTTGTGCCCCATGAGCTACGACATCCTCGCTTTCGACCCCGAGGCCACCACCGATGACGGCTTCGAGAGGTGGTGGGACGACCGGTCGCAGTGGACGGAGGGCCACTCGTACGCGGACCCGCAGGTGACCACTCCGGCGCTGCAGGCGTTCTACCGTGACCTGATCCGCGCGTTCCCTCCGATGAACGGCCCCGACGCCCCGAGCGACGAGCAGCTCGTCGAGGACCCCGACCTGGAGGACCGCTTGACGGACTACTCCATCGGGAGCGACCTCGTCTACGCGGCGGCGTCGTGGGGCCAGGCCGAGGCCGTCCGCGGCGAGTTCGAGCGCCTCGGGAGACTGCACGGCGTCGCCGTCGCCTTCGTGAGCGAGACACCTCTGCGGATCCAGCGGTAGGTCTCGAGCACCGCCCGCGGGGGTGATCTTCTCCCCCGCTCGACCTTCTCGAGCTTCGTTCGAACACCTGTTCGATACCCTGGGTGCATGGTGGACAAGATCCCGGTGCGCGACATGGCCCGCAGCCTGGGCCCCAAGGCCGTGGGTCAGCCGATCACGCGCCCCACGGAGTCGGTGCCCGTGCAGGCGTGGATCACCGACGCGCGCGGCCGCGACGTCCTCGTCACCGGCGAGGCCGTCGCCTGGTCGCCCCGCGCCGGGTACGTCCACTACGCCGACGAGCACGGCCGCGAGGGGTACGTGTGGGTGTGGGCGTCGGCCATCACCCGGCGGTGAGGGGAGCGCTCAACGGGAATCGGCAAGGCGCTAGACGTAAAGGATCGTGCAGGGGCCCAAGCGCGCGACGTGCCGTATGCGGGACCTCGGCGCCTCGATGTGGCCACCGCGATGCTCCGATCTCCTGCCTTCACGCGCAGGCCGGAGTCAGCGCACAGCGCGCCCTGTACAAGCGAGGCGCCCTCAAGACCCGGCAGACAGACCGCTCTCCGCGACCACTACTCAGTCACATTCGACGTCGGAGGGGCCGTGATCCGCCCAGACATCCGAAGAGACCGAGAGCTGTCGGCGGCCGCAACCACGTTCTTCGGTGCAACTTGACGGACCTCGTTTCGGACTGGGGGCTCCCTGGTGACGTCCGAGGGCTTGAACGTCATCTCAAACGGAATCGCGCTTGGGGCCATGCGTGCACTGACTGGTTGGCTGGGGTCTACGTACAGGTGAAACGCCAACTCCTCACTCGTCAGCGTCAGCCACTGGAGCTCGCCGAGCGCGAGCTGATCCCTCGGGTCAGTGGCGATACTCCCGGGGACACCCAAGCGCGCCTTCTCGTCCACTTCGGTAGAGAGCGAGGCAGTTCCCAAACGGAACTTCCCCTGTGACAGCGCCCGGTGAGTATGCGCCCAAGCTACGAGCCCTGCCGAGCGCAAAAGGTACCCGCTCAGGAGTAACCCACCGAACGACCATCCGTCGATCAACTGCAGGTGCGTTGGTACGGTCCGGTCCAGGTGCGCCCCTCCCCACTTGTTCGCGTACGTACTCAGGAACTTCGCCCACGAGTACGTCACTGAGGCGCCCTGGCACTCGGTGTGCACCACGGGCCGCTGAATCCAGTCACGCCACGGGACCCACTCCGCACCGTGAACCTCAGCCCCGGGGCGTGTCGGCAGAGAGCCGACGGAGAACTTCGCCGTCGTGTCAGCCTGCCGCGTCACGAGAATCCTGGACGGGTCGATACCCGAGCTGTCCTCGAGGCGTCGCAGGACGTCATTGCCATGCGCAGGTGCGAGCAGCGCACGCAGGACCACTGCGAGGTCGTCCGCAGCGTACGCCGCCCCGTTGTCGATGCGCTCGATGTGGTCGCGGAGCCGGCACATCATGTGCAGCGCCTGGCCCGCCAGGTGGGGGCCCTCCAAATCAGGCATGGGTGTGGCGGGCGCTGGCTTGGGCGAGCCGAAGGAAGACACACCCTCAGGATGGCATCACGGACGCTCGCGCCGATGGAGAAGAGCGCTCGAGGACGCGCGATGAGTCCCGCAATGTTGGGGGACTCGTTGCTGAGCACAAAGAACAACAGCCACGACCACAACACCGCCTCAGCTACCGCCGACGATCTGCCGGGAGTCTCCGCAAGACCCAGGAACCAAGCAGTTCGCAGATTTCGCGCTCCAACACCGCACACGATAAGCCCGCGTCGCCGGCCTGGGCGGCGTACCAGCGGCGCGCCCCCGGGCGGATCCGGTCCAACAGGACGACCACATGCCCCAAGGAAGTCGTGCAGCAGCTCGCTGCACGAACTCGTCCTCGCTCGGCCGCACCTCTGCTACCCGTCGCGTGTGGAGACGGTTGCGAGGAGATCACCCTCGCTGCTCGGGTAGCTCCAGTTTGAGGTCCTCTGCGATGCAAAATTCACTCCATCGAGCGTGCGTCGCACGCAGCCTCGTGTCATCAAGGGTGTGCGGGCACCTCGGGAAGAGCAGCGATTCGCGTTTGCGCGACCACGTTGCATGCACCAGACCGTCGCCTTTCGCACCGACCCGGACGAGGACGTCGTCACACCCGACACAGCGCATCACAGGTTCGATCTCCCGCCCGTGGAGCGGATGCCCTGGCGCCACCTCGGCCAACAGCTCAGCGATGACGGCCTTCCGGAAGTCCTCGAACACCACAGACCACGAAGCGTCATCGTCCAGATCCTGATCGTCCACGACAGCAAGTCTCGCTCACGGGATGGGGCGGTGTGCGGAAGGCCGCTGATCGGATGCGTTCCCGAGGTCTCGGCGGGCTCTCCACCGCGTGCAGCTACGCCCGGTCAGGAGGTCTGAGGATCTCCAGATCGCTGGTGTGGGGCGGGTCGACGACGGTGAGTCCGGGCATCTCGTCGAGCAGAGCGCGCAGTGGGACTGGCGTCGGGTCGCGGGGCCAGTCCCGGGTGCCGACCGGACCGAAGACCGACAGGCCACGGCAGGTGGCGCTGGAGTGGCGCAGCATCCCCCAGATGCCGGTGAATCCTGCCGCGAAGAACGCGCGGGCCCATGCGCGGGGGGTGTCGTAGGGCCGCATGGTCGTGAGCTCGGGGACCACGCGAAAGCTCGGTGCCGACTCGTGCGTCACGTGGGCGGCCGAGACGGTCTCGGCGAGCGGGAGGGTGGAGACCCACCGGTTCTCCACGATCGCACGAGGGATCGCCCCGTGCTGGACGTGGTCGGGCCCGATCCTCTCGCGCGCCGCAGCCTCGGGCCTGTTCGCGAGGTAGAGGGTGCCGTGGGGTTCGTCGAGGTTGAACCGTCCTCCTGGTCCGGCGGCGAAGTACCACGGTCCTTGTGGGCCGTGCTCCCGGCACCACTGCGTCCCCTTCGTGACCGTGCGCTGGGGGAACCTGGTGAGATCCGTCCGGGGGTCGGGCGGTTGCTGGGTGGAACCGGTGCGAGCGACTCCGCTCACGGGGCCGTCCAGCGTGCGACGGTCTCCAGTGCGAGCTCGCGGGCGACCGTGATGTCGTGGCCGTCGCGGATCCACTGTGCAGGCGTCTGCCCGTCGAGGTCCTCGGCGGGCACGGTGAACCAGGAGGCGATCGCCCAGCCGTCGAGCCCGGATCGCTTGAACGCACCGAGCACGCTCTTGATGCCGGGGTGCATCTCGCGCCCTTCGAACTGGAACGCCGGGTAGACCATGGTCCCGTTGCGTGTCAGCGCGCCGATGAGGGTGCCGCGGTGCACACGGTCGGACACCGCGGCCTTGCTCGAGCCGATCATGGCGACCACGCCTGCTGTGTCGTAGAACGGGCCGATCTGCTGCGCCCAGGGGTGTGGCTGCGCCTGCGGGAGCTGCGTCATCATCTGGCGCGCGACGTCGGCCGGGGAGGCGAGCCCGCTCACGTCCGTGGAGCGCAGCCGGTCGGCGATCTGGTCGGTCAGCTCGGCGAGCAGCACCTGCTGGTAGTCCTCACGCGTCGTCACCACACACCTCCCGTCAAGGTCGTCAAGGTCTGCTCCGACAGTATCAGGAAAGGCAGGCGTCGACGGTGATCGTGCCCAGGCCCGGCCGACGTGCTCGCGCGATCCGGTCGTCGCGCGGGCGACGAGGCTCTGCAGCCCCCTGCATCTCCCGTCGGGACGAACATGGTCTGCCCGGGGTCTCGAACGCACGTTGCCTTGACACACCCTTGGTGCCCGCTGGAAACTCCTCACGTAAAGGAAACTTTCCATCGGGGGTCGTGATGCGTACGTGGTTGGTCCTTGGGCTCGTCGTGATCGCGTCCGCGATCTCGGCCGCGGCGGTTCACGACCACGTCCCCGAGGGGGTGTTCCTGGTGCTGAACGGGCTCGTGCCCGTCGGTGCTGGGCTCGCGGTGAACATCATCACCACGCGTCGGCGGCGCGCACGCCGGGCGGACCAACCGGACAGCATCGAGCGGGATCAGGAGCGCTTCGCCGCGGTGCACACCCTCCCGATCACCATCGTGTCTCTCGCGGTCGTCGGCACGTGGCTCATAGTGAACGACTGGTTCGCCCCGGGAGCCCTCGTCTACGGCACGCTGGTCCTCACGCTCGCGACGTTCTGGATCCAGTACGCCCGCGCGCCCCGGCACCTCTGAGCGCCACCGTGGAGAACACGCTCGCCCGCAGACGGATGGCTGCGGGACTCTCCCAGGAGGATCTCGCGGCACGGACCGGCGTCTCCCGCCAGACCATCAACGCCATCGAGCGCGGACGCTACGAACCCCGCCTCGCCCTCGCCTTCCGCCTCGCCGAGACGTTCGCGTGCCGCATCGAGGACCTCTTCACGCCGGACGCGGAAACAACCGGGCGCGACGGATGAGACGGACGGCGACGGCCACCAGGGCACGGACCAGCGCGCGGTGCGGAGCACCACGAGGGCACCCGGCAGAGCCGGAGGGGTGGACGGTCAGCCCTCCGCCCGACGGACGTCGGTCTCCGCCTCGGCGAACGCCTTGAAGTCCTCCATGTGCTGCCGTGTCTGCTTCTTGAAGGAGCCGCGCAGCAGGGGCGCCACGAGCCGCATCATCCCGGTGAAGCGGTACTCGTTCTCGCTCACCCACAGCGTGCCCTCGGGGCCGCGCGGAGTGAGACGTTCGCGGGCCGCGTTCCACATGCCTTCTGCCACGATCTCCCGCTCGAAGTGGATGACGCGGTCCGCCGGGACGTCGCGGAGGTCGGCCGGTTCTCGGCGCGTCACGGTCTCCGTGCACTCCATGGTCTGCTGCCCTGCCCGGAACACGACCCTGGACTCGGTACCGACCTGGCCGTCCTCGCCGCGCACCGTCTCGTGCGACACCAGACCCCGCAGCCATCTCGGCCGGTGCACGGGGTCCTCGAGAAGCTGCACGACCGTCTCCCGGGGCGACGCGATCTCGATCGAGACGGTGAACTTCACGATGCGGTGCTCCTCGTCCTGAGGTGACGGCGACACGTGGCGGTGGGACCTGGCCGGCCCCGCACCTGATCTCGCAGAGCTCCGGGGCCGCGCAGCTACGTCAACCATACGGCGAGGCCGCGAACCGGCCAGCCCTGCCGCGCTGTCGCCCGGTTCGCCACCACCCCCTTCACGCGCGGGTCCACGGTCGCGCTCACCAGGGCACCCATGACGTAGCGTGCCGTCCATGGCCTCCTCCGCACCTGCACGCCCGCGGCTGCCCGAGCGGCTCGACCTGTGGCTCAACGACCCCGTCGAACCCTTGTGGGAACGCCCGGGCCCCACCCGGGCGCAGGTCCGCAACGACGTCATCGGGACCGCCGTGTTCCTCGTGGTCGCGCTGCTCATGGTGCTGCTGTCCAAGAGCGTCGGCGCGAGCGACGACGAGGCGACGTGGCGCGGGTACGTCGCGACCGCCCTGATGATCCTGCCGCTGCTGGTGCGCCGCACGCACCCGCTCTCCGCGCTCGTCCTGTCCAGCGCCCTGTTCCTCGGCCTCACCTACCTGAGCGTGAGCGCCGCGATCGAGCTCGCCTTCCAGGGCGCGTACTTCGCGGCCATCTACGCCGCCGTCGCCTGGGCGCGGGACCGCCGCATGCTGTGGATCGCCATGTCTCTGGTGCTGCTCACCATGACCCTGTGGCTCGTCTCGACGTTCACCATGGCGACGGGGTTCATGGACCAGTTCGAGCGCTTCGAGCCCGACGGCCCCGTCCCCCAGCTCGCCGCGGCCGTCCTCTACACGAGCATCATCAACCTCGCCTACTTCGGCGGTGCCATCGCCGCGGGGCGCGCGTCGTGGCGGTCCGCCCTGCAGCGTGAGCGCCTCGCCGAGCAGACCGTCCAGGTACGGGAGCAGGCGGGCGAGCTCGCCCGCCGCGCCGTCGTCGACGAACGCCTGCGCATCGCCCGTGAGCTGCACGACGTGGTCGCCCACCACGTGTCCGTCATCGGCGTCCAGGCCGGTGCCGCCCGCAAGGTCCTCACCCGCAACCCCGACGCCGCCGCCGAGGCCCTGCGCACCATCGAGGCCTCCAGCCGCCAGGCCGTCGGCGACATGCGGTCCCTCCTCGGTGTGCTGCGCAGCGAGACGGACACCGACCGCCCCGACGGCAGCCGTGCCCCCGAACCCGGCCTCGGGGACCTCGCCGACCTCGTCGAGGTCCAGCGCGCCGGCGGGCTGGACGTCGACCTCACCGTCGTCGAGGACGCCCTGCCCCTCGCCGACGTCCCCGGGCCCGTCGCCCTCTCCCTGTTCCGCACCGTCCAGGAGTCCCTGTCCAACGTGGCCAGGCACTCCACCGCCTCCCATGCACGCGTCACGGTCCGCACCGGGACCACTACGCACCCCGTCACGGACGAGGAGCACCCCGCCCCGGACGACCCGGCGTCGGCGGCCCAGCCCACCGTGACCCGCTGGATCGAGGCCGAGGTCCTCGACGACGGGCAGCAGCGCCCCGGCACCTCCGGGTCCGGGTACGGGCTGCGCGGCATCCGCGAGCGCGTCCAGCTGCACCGCGGCGAGGCCGAGGTGGGTCCGCGCCTCACCGGCACCGGGTGGCGGGTGCGCGTCCGCTTCCCCCTGGACGGCGCGAGCCCCACCCCGTCCGCACCGCCCGCCCGACCGGCACCACCGGTCCCGGACGACTCCCCCGCTCCCCCCGAACCCGATCCGAAGGACGGCTCCCCCTCATGACCGGTCCGGTCCGTGTGCTCCTCGTCGACGACCACGCGCTGGTGCGCTCCGGGTTCGCGATGGTCCTGTCCGTCGAGGACGACGTCGAGGTGGTCGGCCAGGCCGCCAACGGCCGCGAGGCTCTCGACGCCCTCTCCGCGCACCCTGCGGACGTGGTCCTCATGGACGTGCAGATGCCCGTCATGGACGGCATCGCCGCCACCCAGGAGATCGTGGCGCAGGGCCTGGCGAAGGTCATCATCCTCACGACGTTCGACCGCGACGACTACCTCTTCGACGCGCTCGCCGCGGGGGCCAGCGGGTTCCTGCTGAAGAACGCCGACCCCGACGACCTCGTGGAGGCCGTGCGCGCCGTCGCGGAGGGGCACGCCCTCCTCGCCCCGGAGGCGACGCTCAAGGTCATCTCGCGGCTCGTGGGCACGGAGGCCGGGGTGCGCGGGGCCGGCGGCCCGGTGCCCGGCGGCGCACCGCAGGGGCCCGATGCGCAGGGCGCGAACGGTGCGGCGGGCACGGGCGGCGGCACGACGGTCGCGGGGAGCACGGGCACCGCACCGCCGACCGACGGTGCCGGACCGGTCCCGGCGGACCTCCGGCAGACCGTCGACACGCTGTCCCCCCGCGAGCGGGAGGTCCTCGGGCTCCTCGCGGAGGGCCTGTCCAACGCGGAGATCGCGGAGCGCCTCTTCCTCGGGGAGTCCACGGTGAAGACGTACGTGTCGAACGTCCTCGCCAAGACGGCGTCGCGCGACCGGGTCCAGGCCGTCGTCTTCGCGTACCGCACGGGCATCGTCGGCACCGCCTGACGGCACCTCCGGCAGGCCGCTCCCCCGCGGTCGGCTCCTCTGCGACCTCCCCCACGAGGAGGAGGTCCCCCGCGCGGCGGAACCGCTGGTCAGCGGAACTTTCCGCCGCGCGGGGGAACCGCCGCGCACCCTGCGTCCCTAGGCTCGAGGTACGCCAGGAAGGGACAAGCACATGAGCCAGCAGACAGCCTCGCTCGAGGTGAGGAACCTGACCCGCACGTTCGGGGACAAGACCGCGGTCGACGACGTGACGTTCACGGTCGAGCCCGGCAAGATGACCGGGTTCGTCGGTGCCAACGGTGCCGGGAAGACGACCACCATGCGCATGATCATGGGCGTCCTCGTGGTCCACGGGGGCGAGGTCCTCTGGGACGGGCGCCCCATCACCGCCGCCGACCGCGCCCGCTTCGGGTACATGCCCGAGGAGCGCGGGCTCTACCCCAAGCAGGGCATCCTCGACCAGCTCACCTACCTCGGCCAGCTGCGCGGCATGACCCGCAAGGACGCGGCCCGCGAGGCCACCCGCATGCTCGAGCGCTTCGGGCTCGGCGACCGCCTCAAGGACAAGCTCGAGTCCCTGTCCCTCGGCAACCAGCAACGCGTGCAGATCACCGCGTCGCTCCTGCACGCCCCCACCGCCCTCGTCCTCGACGAGCCGTTCTCCGGCCTCGACCCCGTCGCGGTGGACTCGATGGTCGACCTCCTGCGCGACCGCCTCCGCGAGGGCGTGCCCGTGCTCTTCTCCTCGCACCAGCTCGACCTCGTCGAGCGGCTCTGCGACTCCCTCGTCGTCCTGTCCGACGGGAAGATCATGGCTGCCGGCACCCGCGAGGAGCTCAAGAGCCGCGGCCCCCGCCGCTACCGCGTCGCCACGCCCCCCGACGCCGGGTGGCTGCGCGACGAGCCCGGCGTGCGGGTGGTCGACGTCGACGGCGCCCACGCCGTCCTCGAGCTCGAGGGCGAAGGCACCCAGGCCCGTCTCCTCGAGCGCGCCGTCCCGCGCGGGCTCACCGAGTTCACGCCCCTCGTCCCGTCCCTGACCGACATCTACCGGGAGGTCACCCGATGAGCACCTCGACGTCCACCACGGCGCCCACCGGCGCACCCACCCCGGCCCCCGAGGACACGCACGCCCCCGCCGCCGCCCCTGGCGTGGTGAAGAACCCCTGGCTCGTGGTCACCACCCGCGAGGTCGTGGTCAAGCTCACCGACCGGAACTTCATCGTCTCCACCCTCGTGACCCTCGCCCTCATCATCGTCGGCGTCGGTGCCTCCGCCTACTTCGGGAACCGCACCGCGGACCACACCGTCGCCGTGGTCTCCACCGAGGCCACCGCGGTGGTCGACGCGAGCCAGGCGATCGTCGGGGCCGACGACTCCGGTGACACCGTCACCGCCCAGGAGGTCGCCGACGAAGACGCCGCCCGCCAGGCGGTCCGCGACGGCGACGCCGACGCGGCCCTCCTCGACACCGGCGAGGGCTGGGTCATCGTCGGGGACGAGGAGGTCGACTCCGGGCTCGCCGGGGCCCTCACCGACACCCTCGCGGCCTCCGTCCTCGAGGCCAACGCCACCGAGGCCGGCACCACCACGGCCGAGCTCATGGCCGGCTCCGAGGTCACCACCGAGCTCCTCACCGGCGACGAGGGCCAGGCCGGGCTGCGCTACGCGGCAGGAACCATCTTCGCGTTCCTCTTCTACTTCTCCGCGATCATCTTCGGGATGGCCATCGCCAACTCCGTCCTCGAGGAGAAGCAGAACCGCGTCGTCGAGATCCTCGCCACCGCCATCCCCGTCCGGCAGCTCCTCTACGGGAAGGTCCTCGGCAACTCGATCCTCGCCTTCGGCCAGATCGCCATCTACGCGATCGTCGCGCTCGTCGCGGTGAACATCACCGGCGTGGCGTCCGACCTCGGCTGGCTCCTCGGGGCGTCCGGCTGGTTCATCGTGTTCTTCGTGGGTGGCTTCACGGCGCTCGCCGCCGTGTGGGCCGTCCTCGGGTCGTTGGCCTCCCGGAGCGAGGACCTCCAGTCCAACACCGGGCCCATCACGACCGTCATCATGGCTGCGCTGTTCGTCGGCCTCCTCGCGGACGGCATGTGGCTCACCATCGCCTCGTACGTCCCGATCGTGTCCTCCGTGGCCATGCCCATCCGGGTCCTCGACGGCAGCGTCCCCGTGTGGGAGCCCCTCGTGTCGCTCGCCGTCACGGTCGTCACCGCGTACCTCCTGCTCCGCCTCGGCGAGAAGGTGTACCAGAGGGCCGTCATGCAGGGAGGCACCGCCCTCACGTGGCGCCAGGCCCTCAAGCTCGAGGTCTGACGCGTCACCCTTCCCAGGCGCAGCAGGACCCAACACGCAGCGAGCCCCGGTCGGTGACGACCGGGGCTCGCTGCGTGCTGGACGGGGTGGTGCGTCAGCAACCCTCGGAGTCGTACCGGCAGAGCTGGTTCCAGGCCTCCTGGGCGTCGGCGGTGACCATGCGACGGGCATCACCGACGGTGCCCTCCCCGCCCTCGACGGACACGAGGGTGACGGCGTTCCCGCGGCGCGTCACCGCGAGGTAAGTGCCGAGGGCGTCGTCCCCACCGGCACCGTAGTAGTCGGTCGACATGCCCACTCCTTGCGCACCGACTTCCACGTCCTCGACGGCGTACGCCGTCCGGTCGTCGGAGACGAACTGCGCGCACTCCGCGAGGACGAACCGCAACCGGTCCGACTCGTCCGTGGCGGCCTGCGCGTCGTCGAAGACGGCCACCTGCTGGACGGCGACGGGCGCCTCGAACTCGCCGTCCCCCTGGACGACGGTCCGCATGGCCGCAGCGGCCTCCGGGGTCCCGGGCTCGCAGGTGGCGCTCATGCGCCACTCCACCACGCCCTCGGTCTCCTCGCGGGGCCCCACGGACGGCTCGAGCGCCACGACGGGGAGCATGACGTCGGCAGGGATGTCGGTCGGTGCAGCGAAGTCCGGGTCGGCTGGTTCCGCATCACCCGTCTCCCCTGCGGGGCCGGTCGTCCCGGAGGTGGCGGTCGTGGTGTCGGTCGTCGGGTTCGCGGCGGCGTCGTCGTCGGTGGCGCCGCAGCCGCTGAGGGTGAGGGCGGTGACGGTGCACAGGATCAAGGCGGTAGAGCGTCTCATGCCGCAACCCTCCCAGAAGGGCCGGAGCGCGACATCCACCCGCGGGCGTACCGCGACGCCTACCCTGGGGGGACATGGCGAAGCCCGCGGTCAGCAGCCCTCGGAGTCGTACCGGCAGAGCTGGTTCCAGGCCTCCTGGGCGTCGTCGGTGGCGATCTCCCGGGCCTTGCCGACGTTGTGCTCCCCACCGGAGATGCCGACGAGGGTCACGGCGTTGCCGCGACGCGTGACGGCCACGTAGGCGCCGAGAGCGGTGTCGTCCCCGACGCCGTAGTAGTCGGTGACCAGCCCGAGGCCCTGCGCGCCGACGGCCACGTCCTCGACGAAGTACCCCGTCTGTTCCTCGGCCGCCAGCTCCGAGCACTGCGTGGCGACCGACCGGAGCCGGTCCGCCTCGTCCACGGCAGCCTGCACGTCGGGGAAGGCGGCCACCTGCTGGATGCCGACGGGAGCCTCGTACATCCCGTCGCCCTGGACCACCGTCCGCATGGCGGAGGCCGACTCAGGGGTCCCGGCCTCGCAGGTCTCGCTGATCAGCCACGCGGCCACGCCCTCGGTCTCCTCCCGCGGGCCTTCCGGCGCCTCGAGCGCCTCGGCGGGAAGCATCGCCTCGGCCGGGACGTCCGTGGGGGCCATGAACCCGTCGTCGGTCGGCTCCCCCGTGACGGTCGGCTCCTCGGTGTCCGTGGGTTCGGGGACGGTGGTCGTCACCGTCCCCGTCGGGTCGACGGTGGTGTCGGTGTCGTCCGCGCTGCCGCAACCGCTGAGGGTGAGTGCGACGACGGTGCACAGGGCGAGTGTGAGGGATCGGGTCATGCGGCCACCCTCCCAAACCAGGTGATGACGCGCACCCGGGCGGCTTCACAGAATCTCCCCTACCCGACGTTTGACTCTGAGTATGTGAACCTGCAGACTAGTTCTCAACGGCGCGTACCCACCCCCCTGCGGTGCGCGCCGTTTTTCATGCCCAGATCCTCGTTGGCCTCGACCGTCTCAGTCCAGGTACCGTGCGATCTCCACGCGCGAGCGGATGCCCAGCCGGCTGAAGACGTTCCGCAGATGGTGCTCCACGGTCCGCGGGCTCACCACCAGGTGGTCCGCGATCTCCTTGTTCGTCGCCCCGGCCGCGGCGAGCTCCGCGATGCGCCTCTGCTGCGCGGTGAGCGTCTGGGCACCCTCCGGCCCGTGCTCCGACCCGACGGGGGCGCTCACCCGTCCCACCACCCCGTCGGGCACCGGCCCGTCCGGCGTACCACCGGCCGCCCGCAGCTCCGCGCGCACCCGGTCCGCCCAGAAGTCCGATCCGTGGGCCTCGTAGATCATGAGCGCCTCCCGCAGGTACCGGCGGGCCGCCCCCGGCTGGCGGGAGCGCCGCAGGAACGACGCGTAGAGGAGCTCGGTGCGCGCCAGGTCGAGCTCGACACCGCTCGTCTCGTGCAGCTCCATCGCGTGCGTGAAGTGCTCGCGCACCGCTGCGGGATCGGTGGCGAGCAGCGCGTGGCACCTGTGCGAGAGCGCTCGTCGGGCGACGTCCTGGGTCCCGTCCGCCCACTGGTCGTAGATGTGCACCGCGCGCACGGCCCGCTCGCGCTCGCCGCCTCGGACAGCGGCCTCCACGAGATGCGGCACGGCCATGAGTCGCAGCGCAGGGTGGGCCCGGCCGCCGACGGCCATGAGGCGGAACCGGTCGAGCGCGTCCGAGTGGCGGTCGACCGCGAGGTCCGTGCAGGCCTGCGCCCACCCCGCGAGGGTCCGCGGGCGCTCCAGCCCACGTCGGGCGATCGCGTCCGCCGCCGCCGTGACGCGCACGGCCGCCGACTCCCGGTCGCCGTCCACGGCGGACAGCAGAGCGAGGATCGTCAGGTGGTCGACGGCCGTGTTGTGCCGTCCGTCCTCCTGCGCGTGGGCGAGGCCGTCGAGCGAGCTGGCGACGGCCCGGGCGTGCCGGCCCAGGAGGAGGGCCGCCATCGACCGGTAGACCATGGACCAGGCGAGGACGGCACGGTCACCGTTCGCCTCGGCGTCCGCCGCGGCCCCGTCGGCGAGGTCGTAGGCGGTGCGCCCGTCGCCCAGCGCGAACGCCGCCTCGCTCCCCAGCACCCGGGCGTGCGCGTCGTCGGCGTCGCGCGCCGCGGAGACGACGCGCACCAGGGACCCGCGGGCCTCGTCGTGCTCCCCGCGCAGGGAGAGCTCGAGCCCTACGACGTGCTCCGTCATGAGCGCACCGGGCCCAGGTCGCGCACCGTGCTCGCGCGACGTGGCGAGGGCTCGCCGCAGCGCGTCGGCCCGCAGCCCGGCGTCCCCGGCGATGCACGCGGCCTCGTGGGCGAGCGCCAGGGCGCGCGCGGACGCCGTGGGGTCGTGGCCGGCCAGGCGGTCGGACGCGACGAGGAGCTCGGCGGCCGCGACCTCCGGCGACCCGGTGCGCAGCTCGGTCTCCCCGCGCAGGAGGAGCGCGACGTCCGGCGCCGTCCCGGGGACCGACGCGGCGCGGCGCAGCAGGGAGCGCGACCGGCCCGTCGCGCCACCGGACCACGCGGCGGTGGCCGCGGACACCAGCAGGCGGGACCGGTCCGACGCGTCGGCGCTGTGCCCGGCGGCCTCCTCGAGCGTGAGTGCCGCCCACCCGTGCGCGCCGCGACGCGACGCGGTCTCCGCGGCCGCGACGAGGTCAGCCGTGGAGACCCTGGCGCCGGACCGCGCACGGTGCCACGCGTGCCTGGGGTCACCGGCTCTCTCCAAGCGGTCCGCGACGACGGCGTGCGCGGCCGACCGCAGCTCCGCAGGCAGCTCGGAGCGCACCGCCGACCGTTCGAGCGGGCTGCGGAACGGCACCAGACCCGAGTCGATGCACTCGGCGACGTCCTGCGGTCCCGCACCGAGGGTCGCCGCGCACGCCACGAGGTCGTGACGCTCCAGGTCGGGGTCGCAGGCGAGGAGCGCGAGGACGCTGCGCGCGCCCGGCGACAACCGCCCGGCCCGCGTCCGGCTGTCGCGGCGCAGGACGCTGCGCGACGGCAGGTGCTCGGGCACCGGGGCGTGCCCGGCGAGCTCCGCCGGCGTGAGCGTCGCGCAGAGCGCCACGAGGTCGCCGGGGATCCCGCCCGACGCGTCGTGGAGGTCGTCGGCGAGCGCGTCGGGCGCCGCGCCGCGGGTGGTGTCCGCGACGATCTGCCTGGCCGCGGCGCGGTCGAGGGGTCCGAGGTGGAGGGTCGGGACGTCGTCGAACGGGTCTGGGCCGGGGGTGTGCGGGGAGGCCGTGGCACGGGTGGCGAGGACCATCACGGCCCGGGTGCCCTGGAGGCGTCGGGCGCAGAAGCCCAGCACCAGCGCGGAGGCGTCGTCGAGGTGGTGGATGCTGTCGACGACGCAGACGAGGGGCTGCTCGGTGGCGGCGTGCACGAGGAGGGTGCGGACGGCTGCGCGGAGCGCGAATGACGGTGTCCCGGTGCCGTCCTCGAGCGCGGTGCGGACGGCGGCCGCCTGCACCGCGGAGAGGGGGCCGACGTCGGTGAGGAGCGGCACCACGAGCTGGTGGAGCGCCGCGAAGGGAACGTCCTGCTCGGCCTCCACGCCCGCGGCGGAGAGCACCCGCGCGCCCGCGGTCCGGGCGACGTCCCGGGCATGAGCGAGGAGGAGCGAGGCGCCCGCGCCCCGGTCGCCGACCACCCGCAGGGCGGCACCGTCGGCGTGGGTGGCCCTCAGCACGTGGTGCTCGAGGGCGGCGACCTCGGCGTCGCGACCCCGGATGGCGGTCGTGACCGCTGCGTCGTGTGTCATGGCCCCACGAGTATGCGGCGCTCCCGGCGGGCGCTGCACCTGCACGTCGGGGAGCAGCGACGACGCCCGGCACCGTGACCCGTGAGGGTGCGGTGCCGGGCGTCGCGGACGCTCGGGGTGGTGTCAGAGGCCGGAGCTGCGCCAGTCGGAGACGTTGCGGTCGTTCGTCGGTCCGGGGACGAGGAACTGGGTGTACCGGGTGTCGTCGTCGACGTACCGCTTGAGCCAGGAGATCGTGTACTTGGCGATGGTGGTGTTGGAGTAGTTGGGTGCGAGGTGGCTCGCGCCGTTCAGCTCGAGGTAGGCCTTGCCCGGGGATGCGGGGAGACCGTTGTAGATGGGGATGGCGTGCGAGCGCACGGACGCGACGGTGTCATTCTCGGCGCCGACGACGAGGGTGGGCACGGTGTCGCGCGACCAGCGCTTGGTGAGGTTCCACGGGGTGAGGGCCACGGCGGCCTTGAGGCTGGGCCGGTCGACGGACGCCTCGAGGGTGCCGCCACCGCCCATGGAGTGGCCGACGACGGCGGTGCGCGTCGGGTCGATGCGGCTGCGGACGGCCGTGTCGCTGCTGGTGGTGAGGTAGTCGACGGCGGCGAGGAGCTGGTCGCCGCGGCTGGCGGGCTGGTCGTAGCGGGAGTTCGTGTCGATGGTCATGACCACGAAGCCCTGGGAGGCGATGCGCTCGCCCATCCACGCCATGCTCGACTGGCTGGCGGTGTACCCGGGGGCGATGACGACGGCGCCGAACGTGCCCTGGCTGGTGTCGTTCGGGTAGTAGACGGTGCCGCCGCTGAAGCCCCGGACGAGGGACGAGACGCGGGTGGTGGACACGGTGAACGAGCCGCGGTAGGCCTCGATGCTCGCGGTGGTCGGGTCACCGCCGCGCTCGTACGGGTTGTCGGCGGCCTGGGCGGGTGCGCCCGCGAGGGTCGCCCCGACGAGGCCGACGCACGCGGCGAGGACGCCGAGCATGCGTGCGGCGAGGCCCGGTCGGGTGCCGGGCGCTGTGCGCGGTGCGCTGTGGGTGGTGGGTGACATGGGGTCCTCCGTCGGATCGGCGTTGGTGCTCCGATTCTCAACGCGCCCCGTGGGGTGACGCATCGGTGGAACTACCAGTGGTGCATACCGGGCACACCGGTACGCACCGGGTGGGGGTACGTGGGGGCGTGGGTGCGCAGCGCCGGGCGGGTCAGCGGCCGGGCAGGCCGGGGTCCGTGGCGCCCGCGACGTCGCGCACCCACGGCGCGGGCGTCGTTCCCAGCCTGGGTGCGATCTCGAGCCGCGCCCGCGCGGCCCGGACCTGGGCACGGGTGACGACGGCGACTCCGGGTGCGGACTGCGCGGTGAGCTGGTCGCCCTCGCCCGTCGTGCGGTGTCGGGGCGCGTCGCCCGCGGGTCGGCCGCCGGTCGGTGCGGCCTCGTCGAGGAGCGCGCCCCAGGTGGCGTCGGCGAGCTCGAGCTCCTCGGCGTGGGCAAGGTCGCTGCGCGCGAGGAGGAGCAGCGTGCCCACACCCACCTCCTGGCCGTGCGGGTCGTCGTCGAGGACGTGGTCGGCCGCCCACTCGAACCGGCGCCACCACTCGGCCTTCGCGTCGGCCCGGCGGCGTTGAGCGAGGCTGAGGACCGCGATGGTCCCGGCGATGACCGCCGAGACGAGGGTGGCGAACGGCGCGAGCGCCGACACCCACTCGACCCACAGGGGCAGGACGCTCGTCCCGGACTCCTCGATGCTCATGGTCCGAGGGTCCCAGAGGGCACCCACACCGGTCAGCGAGGGAGGAACCGGACGAGGTCCACCCGCCCGGGCGGGTGGACTTCGTCCGCGCCCCGGGGTCTCACCCGCTCCTGAGCGAGACCGCCGGGCGTGGCCGTGCGACTCTCGGTGGAGGCGTCAGGACGCGGGGCCAGGAGCACATCAGGATCAGGACGATCGGAGGACCCACCATGGACGGACGGGGACCCACGGTTGCGGGCGCGACCACAGCAACGGGCGGGGGCTCCGCGGCGGGCGGCAGCGGGCTGCTGCGGGCCCACGGCACGCAGGGCGTGCCCCGCCGAGCGGTGCTCAGGGCTGCGGGGATCGCGGCCGTCGTGCCGTTCGTCGTCGCGGGCACGGCGCTCGGGGCGGGTGCCGCCCCGAAGAAGCCGGGTGGTGGCAAGGGCAAGCCCGTCGCGCCGGAACCGGCACCTGCCCCGGAACCCGTACCCGTCCCCGAGGTCCCCGCATCCGCGGACTTCACCGCGAACCTGGCCGCCGCGTTCGCCTTCCTCGACGAGCGGGTCTCGCTCGCGCCGGGCACGGAGGGATTCCTGCCGCGCAGCTACACGAGCGGTTTCCTCGGGTCCATCGGGTACGACGTGGCGTTCGTGTACGACTGCGCGCTCGTGGTCCTTGCGTACCTCGCACGCGGCACCGAGGCCGACGTGGCGCGTGCGGCACGCGTGGGCGACGTCCTCGTCGCCGTGCAGTCGGCCGACGTCGCCGGGGACGGACGGGTGCGCTCGTCGTACATGTCGTCGCCCGCCGTGGGGTCGCGTGGCGCGGACGTCGCGAACGCGGCGACCATGACGGGGAACCAGGCGTGGGTGGGGCTCGCGCTCGTCGCGCTGCACCAGCGCACGGGCGACGCCCGCTATCTCACCGCCGCGCTGCGGACCGCGGAGCTCCTCCTGGGCTCGACGTACGACACGCGGGGCGTCGGCGGGTTCGCCGGCGGGTGGACCGCGGGCGGCGCGAAGATCGGGTGGCGCTCCACGGAGCACAACATCGACTGCGTGGCGTTCTTCGGGCGGCTCGCGTCCGTCACGGGCGACGCCCGCTGGGCGGCGGCGTCGGAGTCGGCCCGGAGGTTCGTCCGGTCCATGTGGGCGGGGACGCACTTCCACGTCGGCACCCTCGACGACGGGACCACCCCCAACACGTGGCCCATCTTCGAGGACGTGCAGAGCTGGTCGTGGCTCGCCCTGGGCGAGACCGCGCACAGCGCGTCGGTGGACTGGGCGTGGGACAACCTCGTGACCACCGACGGCGCCGTGACCGGGCCGCGCGTGTTCTTCACGACGCAGCAGAAGGTGTGGGTCGAGGGCACCTGCCAGCTGGCGACCGCGCTCGTGTCGCGCGGCGCGCCGGGCGACGCCGAGCGGGCGGCGACGCTCCGGGCGAGCATCTGGACGGCGCAGACGACGGGGAGCGCCGCCGACGGGCGGGGCGTGCCCGCGGCGTCGTCGGACGGCCTCGACGACGGGTACGGCGAGACCATCTACGCGTCCCTGCACACCGGTGCCACGGCATGGGCGGTCTTCGCGGAGCTGGGCGTCAACCCGCTCGCGTCGTAGCGGCGGGGCCTGCGCCCCGGGTGGCACGCTGGGGGCATGGATCTCCTCGGTGCCCCCTTCGGTGACGGTCTGCTGCTGGACCTCCACGTGCCCGACGGGCCGGGCCCGTGGCCCGTGGTGGTGTGGACGCGGGGGTCCGGCTGGCAGGAGGACGACGCCCGCCGGGGTGCCGACGTCGTCGCCCGCCACCTGGGGCTGCACGGGTTCGCGGTCGCAGGCGTGGACGTCAGCCCGAGCCACCGCGGCGTGTTCCCGCGCCAGCTCGACGACATGGCGGCGGCCATGCGGCACCTGCGCGAGCACGCGACGCGGTACGGGATCGACGCGACGCGCGTGGCGAGCATGGGCGACTCGTCGGGCGGCTGGGCTGCGTGCCTGGCGGGCCTCGCCCTGCCTCCCGGTGAGCGGACCGACGCCGTGGTCGCCCTGTACCCCCCGACGGACCTCCTCGCCATGGACTCCCAGATGCTCCCCGGCCTGGTCGGCGTCTCGACGCCGGGGCACGACGACCCGGGGTCGTGCGAGTCGCGCCTCCTCGGGGGCACCCTCCCGGAGGTGCCCGACGCGGCGCGCGCCGCGAGCCCGATCACCTACGCGGCGGCAGGCGCACCGCCCGTCCTCCTCGTCCACGGAACGCGCGACGAGAGCGTCCCGTACGCGCAGAGCACGACCTTCGCCGACGCCCTCGGGGCCGTGGGGGCGGACGTGCGGCTGGTGACCCTGCCAGGGGTGGGGCACGGCCCGTGGGCGGACGTCCTCGACGGGTCCGTCGGCGCCGACGGGGCCGCGGGCGATGCCACCGGTGGGGCGACGATGTGGCGACCCGGGGCTGACGTGCCCGGACGACCGGTGGCGTTCGGGTGGGGTGTGGTGGTGGAGTTCCTCTCCGAGCACCTCGGCGTCGCGGTGCGCGGCCCGGATCGTTCTGCCGGCTGACCAGGAGCCTCCTCACCGACCTTTGGACGGTGAGGTTGGGCGTGTCGGTGCGGTCAGGGGTGGGCGTGAGCGCGGCCGGGTGGCATGGTGTGCGTGTGAAGGACGACTCCACGGACGCGCAGGGCGCTCCGCTCCCCGACGACCTGCCGCAGGACGTCGCGCCCGGACCTGAGCTCGACGCGGGTCTCGACGAGGGCCTCGAGGCCCTCTGGGAGACGCACCGTCCGCCCCCGCGGCTCGTGGTGTGCGGGGCGACCGACCTGGGTGCGGCGCTCACGGAGGCGGCGGCGCTGCTCGGGTGGCCCGTGACCGTCGTGGACGCCAGCCCTGAGCTCGCGGACCCGGAGCGGTTCCCGGGCGCGCGCGACGTGGTGGTCGCGTGGCCACACTCGTACCTGGCGATGCAGGACGAGCAGGGCCTGCTCGACGAGCGCACCGCCGTGTGCGCCCTCTCGCACGACCCGAGGTACGACGTGCCGCTGCTCATCACCGCCCTGCAGCTGCCCCTCGCCTACGTCGGCGCACTGGGGTCACGAGCCACGCACGACTCCCGTGTGCTCACCCTGCAGGAGTCGGGCCTCGACGACGAGGTCCTCGCGCACCTGCACTCCCCCATCGGCCTCGACCTCGGCGGCACCACCCCGCAGGAGACGGCCGTCGCGATCCTCGCCGAGATCATCGCCGTCCGCTCCGGCGCCTCAGGCCTCCCCCTGCGCGCCCTCGACGGGCCCGTGCACCGCGACCAGACGGACTGACTCTCCGTACGCAGGCCATCACCGCCCCGGCGTCATTCCCAGGTAGCGGTCGCGGGGTCGAGACCGTGGTGCCGGGCGTTGGCGTCGATGACGTCACTCACCCACTGCGCCAGGCCGGGCTCGAGGGCTTCGTAGTGGGCATTGAATCTCGGCTCTGAGACGTACATGCGCCCCAGGCAGACATGCATCGCGTGCGTGCAGTCGAAGTAGGAAGCCATGGAGGCCCGGTGTCGCTCCGCCAAGATGTTCGCCGCGGCGCTTCCGGGCGGGATCGCCTCACGCTTGGCGACAGCCAGATCCTGCTCGAGAGCCTTGGTGGCCGACGCGACCTCCTGCCAGTCCTCGCCTCTGCGGTGCGCGGCGTGCTCGGCGTACTCGAGCCACTGGGGGCTCTGCCCCCACCGCTCCTGGGCTTCGCTCACCCATCCGGGATCCCACCCGGGACCGAAGGCTTCGCTCTGCTCCTCCGGGGACATGAGGATCCCTGACGAGGTCGCCTCGATCATGCGGTCGACGGAGCCGACCATCGACTGCAGTCGGCCGATACGTTGGAGGAGCTGGGCACGCTGCTGACGCAATGAACCCGTCGCATCGATCAAGGGGGCGGACAGGATCTTCGCGATCTCGCCCAACGGCAGACCGAGCTCCCGGTAGATCAGCACGCGGTGGATGCGCGCGACGTCCGCCGGTGTGTACGAACGGTAGCCGCTGGGCGTGCGCTCGCTCGGGCGGACGAGGTCGATCGCGTCCCAGTGGTGCAAGGTCCGCACGCTCACACCCACAGAGGACGCAACCTCGCCGATCGTCATGCCCCGATGGGTCTTGTCGGTCGCCGCTCTCGTCACAGCGACCAGTGTGTCAGCAGCGCGGGACACGGCAGCGACAGGCAGGATGGTCATCCCCGGGGCACCTCGATGCCCATGTCCAGAAGGTTCTGCTCCTCGAGACTCCCAGGTTCCAGGGGACGGGCCGCGGTCATCGTCACTCGGGTCCTCTCCGGAGTGATGATCTGCAGCTCCACGGAGTTCCACGGCATGGTGCGAGGTCCGGACGTGCAGCCGGGGAGGAGGTCCTCGCAGGCCGCACGGACCTCGTCGATCTGGGTCAGGACGCACGCGAAGCTCAAGCCGCTCGTGGGAGCAGTCGCGTGCTGTTCGCCGGGTACCAGCAAAGCGTCCTGGAAGGCCCAGCGGCGCAGGTGTGTGAGGCGCCCGGGGATCGAGAAGAGGTCGATGAACCCCAGACCCCGGGTCCAGAAGTCGACCGAGGCCGCCAGGTCGGAGGTGGGCAGGGTGGCGAACATCGGCATTCCGTACACACCTCGGAAGACGTCCGGGGGCGTGGCGTCGAGCGCAGGGACGGGCACGGGGCTCATGGCAGTGTTCATCTCGTACTTGGTCATGACAGGAGCTTCCTCCCTGACGCCGCGTCAGGGTCAAGTCGCCACGATGTGTCTAATGCATGTTTCATCTAGGTTGAACCTGGGATCACCAGGGCGCATAGTGGTGGCATGGCCTCGAGAACTGTCACTACCCACGCCGACGCGATCCGCATGGACGTGCCGGATCTCGTGCAGACGCTCATCGACGCGCTCGGCGCCTCGGTCGTCGCCGCGATGTCGGGAGCCGGGTCGCGATCTCTTCCGAAGAAATGGGTCGAGGGCACCCGGCCCGGCCCCGAGAAGCTGGACCGCCTCCGCCTCGGCTACCGGGTGTGGAGGACCCTGAGCGACGCCGAGGGACGCCACGTCGCCCTCGCGTGGATGGTGGGCGCCAACCCGCGCCTGGAAGAGCAGACACCCGTCACCTGCATCCGGGAGCTCCGAACCATCGACGTGCTGGGCGCCGCCGAGGCGTTCGTGAACGACAACCCGGCGTGATAGATACACCGGTAGGACATACCTGCTCCACGACAGGCGTCCGCTTGATACCGGCCACCGGAGAGCTTGCCTACCGGGTCGCGAAGGACCGCTACACGCTGCGCTCGGGCCCTTTGTCATCGCTCGTGAACAGGCACGTAGGCCGCCTTCCACCCGATGTGAACGAGTCTCGGGGCAGATTCGACACGTTAGGTCGCACGGTCTACTTCGGCGACTCGCCCGAGTGCTGCTTCGCCGAGGTCCTTCAAGGCTTCCGTATGAGCAGGGAGATGCAGGCTGCGGACGCCCAAGCCGCCGGGCAAGACGTTGATCAGTACCTGCACGACATCACCGCCGATGCGCTGAGCAATGACATCGATCCCCCGTGGGCCGTCTCGGGCGACTGGCAAGCCTCGCGCTCGTTGCTCCACATCCGCATGCCTCTCGAGGGATGGTGGGTGCAGATCGACCACCCAGACACCCTGAATGCCCTCAACGACGCGCTCGCCGCAGATCTACGGACGCTCGGGGTCGGACTCCTGACCTCGAGCATCGCCACGAGCGAGAACCGCCCGGCGACCACACTCATCGCGCAGCACGTCCGCGAACTCACACTCGAGGATGGCTCGCTGCCCTTGGGGATCTCGTTCCGGTCGAAGACGGAGTACGGCCGCTGCCTGGCCTGGTGGAATCGGCGAGAGGACGACGACCTCCTGCCTGCCGACGAGGGCCCGAGCTTCGACGGACGCAGCGACAACGTGTTCACGCCCGCCTTCCAGAAGATCTGCAGCGACTGGGGACTCCCGATCCTCCAGGTGCGCTCGGCCTGGTGATCGCCGACGAGGGCTTCACAGCATCGGACCGCCCTGCGACCGTAGTGTCACGACCTGTGCCAATCATCGAGGTCGTCCGTCCCGGAGCTCCTGCTGCCGACCGGATCGTGCGTGATTACATGTCGGAGGTCGCGTCCCGCTACTACGGTCGGCCGGCGTCATCGGACGAGGTCGACCAAGCGCTGCGTGACGAGCCGTACGACGACCTCGCGGGGACGACGGGTATCTTCCTCGTCGCCCTCGACGGCGGGCAGCCTGTGGGATGCGCCGGTGCCCGGTTCGTCGACGACATCGCCGAGCTGACGAAGGTCTACACCCAGCCTTCATGGAGGGGACGTGGCGTCGGTTCGGGTCTGCTGGCCGAGATCGAGACGATCGTGCGGACTCGCGGGCCCCGCGCTGTCCGCCTCGACACCCGCGCGGAGCTCGTCGAGGCCTGCACGCTCTACGAACGTCGAGGCTTCACGCAGGTCCCCGCGTTCAACGACGAACCGTACTCCGACCGCTGGTACGCGAAGGACCTCTGACGCCCGGAGCCGCGCCGTTCACGCAGGGTCGCGGACGCCCACCCGGTCGAGGATCGCGTCGCACGCGACGAACCCCACCATGACACCGACGATCCACGCGGCGATCACCCAGACGGACGCGTCCATCGCGCTCACGACGAGCACCGGGCCGACGAGAGTGAGGGCCGCGACCGCGCGCAGCGCGAACCGGCGGGTCCGCGCCGCGTGGACGGAGAAGGTCCCCGCCGCGAGGCCGACGAGCGCGAGAAGGACGGAGAGCACGACCGTGGTGACCATGCGCCAAGCCTAGGCCCGATATGTCCCTCAGTACCTGAACCGCGCGACCTGGGAGCTGAGCTCCTGGGCGAGGGACGCGAGACCCTGGATGTTCTCGCCCGCCTGCGCGATGCCGGCCGCGACCTCGTTCGTCGACTCGGCGACGCCGGAGATGTGGGACGCGATCCGTTCGGACCCGTCCGCCGCCTCCGTGATGTTCCGGCCGGACTCGTTGGTCGTCGCCGTCTGCTCCTCGACGGCCGACGCGATGGACATCTGGTAGTCGTTGATCGACGCCACGATCTGCCCGATCTCCCGGATGGCGTCCGCAGCGCCCCGCGAGTCCGACTGGATGGCGTCGACCCGTCGGGCGATCTCCTCCGTCGCCCGCGACGTCTCCTGCGCCAGCTCCTTCACCTCACCGGCGACGACGGAGAACCCGCGTCCCGCCTCACCGGCGCGGGCCGCCTCGATGGTGGCGTTCAGGGCCAGCAGGTTGGTCTGGTCGGCGATCGACGTGATGAGGCGCACCACGTTGCCGATCTCGACGCTGGACGTCGCGAGGCTGACGACCGTCACGTCCGTGCGTTCCGCAGCGAGGACGGCCGTCGCAGCGACCTCCGCCGCCTGGTTCGCGTTCCGGGAGATCTCCCGGATCGACGTCTCCATCTCGTGCGACCCCGCCGCGACCGTCACGACGTTCGAGGAGACGCCCGACGCCGCTGCCGTGACCTCCGCGGCCTGGCGCATCGCCCGTTCCGACGCCTCGGCGACGGATGCTGCGACCGCCTCGAGCTCCTTGCTCGCCCCCGCCAAGGTGGTGGTGGTCGTCGAGATGTCGCGCACCAGCGCCGACACCCTCGTCGTGGCCTCGTTGAGGGCGTCGCCCATCTGGCCCGTCTCGTCCGCGGAGTCGACGTCCACCCGGACCGTGAGGTCACCGTCGGCGAGGCCGCGCAGCGCGTCACGCACCGCGTGCAGTCGACGGACGATGCCCCGGGCGACGACCCACGCGAGCGCCGCACCGGCGACGAGGGCTGCGACGGTCACCGCGACCGTCACGAGACGGTTCCGGGACTCCGCGGCGTCGACCTGGGCCTTGAGGTCGACGACCTGAGCCTGTGCGGCGTCGCGGAGGTCGTCGAGCGCGCCGGACACGATGAAGTACGCGTCCCAGCGGTCCCCCACCCAGATGGCGTCGCCGTCGTCGAGGTCACCGGCCCGCCAGGAGGCGAAGATCCGCTGGTCGGCGTCGGCGTACGCCTGCCAGGCCGCGACGATCTCGGCGTGGGCCGCAGCCCCGTCCGCGTTGAGGGACGCCGGGTCGAGGGCGAGGACCGAGTCCTCGAAGGCGGTGATGCCCTGCTGGTACCCGGCGATGTTGTCACCGTCGACAGCGGCGGCCTCGGCCCCGCCGTCGACCCTGGACGCCCAGGCCATGATGGCGAGGTAGTCGGCAGCCCAGAGCATGCCGTACCGGCCGGCCTCCACCTCGGTCTGGACCTGCACCGCAGCGTCCACCTCGGCCCGGAGGGAGGCGATCCTGTGCGCGCCCTGGAGGGCTGTGGCCGTGACGATCAGCAGCCCCAGCATGAGGACGAGCACGATCGCCGCCACGCGCGTCAGCACGCTCTGGTCGTTGAACCCGCCTCGAAGGCGCTTCGTTGCGCTCGTCCTCATGGCGCCCAGATCGACCGTGGCCTCGCTGCCCTGAGGAAGGTCCCGGGTGAAGATCCCTCGGTCCTGCTAGGACGACCGGCTCGACGAGGCCTACGCGCGGGCCGCGGCCTGCTGCTTGAGGAGGGCGACGACGTCGAGGAGGGACTCGAGGTCGGCCTGGGTGGTGGTCGTCATGGCCTCGCCCCAGGGGCCGCCCGCGAGCGCCGCGTTGTAGTAGAGGCCGTCACCGAGGAGCACGATGGCGCGGGCGATGGGGCGGTCGCCGACCTCGGCGAGGATGATCTCGTGCCAGGTGTCCTGGATGCGTTGCATGGCCTCGCGGGCCTGGGGGTTGGCGTCCTGGACGAGGCGGGCGGTGGCGACGAGGGCCCGGTCGAAGGGGGTGCCGAGGTACGCGGAGCCGCCCACATAGTAGGCGGAGGCCCCCTGGGGTGCTTCCCGCATGGCGGCCATGTCCTCGTCGGCGAGGGCTTCGAGCCGGGCGACGAGGCCTCCGACGAGGGCGTCCTTGCTCTTGAAGTGGTAGAGCAGCCCGCCCTTGGACACGCCTGCGAGGGCTGCCACCGCGTCCATGGTGGCGGCCCGTTCGCCGTCGGTGATCAAGAGCTGCTCGTAGGCGTCGAGCACCTGGTCCCTGGCTGACACAGGTCACACCCTAGCCCTCGACGACTGTACCGGCTGGACGGTATAGTCGGCGGTCGGCCGGCACACCGGACCGCCACCCGAGATGCCTCTCGACACAGCACCCCGGAGCACCACATGACCACCCTCCGTCCCGCACCCACGGAAACGACCGCCCCCACCACCAGCCCCGCCCGCAGGTGGGCCGCCCTCGCGGTCCTCATGCTCCCGGTGCTCCTCGTGGCCGTCGACAACACGGTGCTGAGCTTCGCGATCCCCGCGATCTCCGAGTCCCTGCGCCCCGGCGGCACCCAGCTGCTGTGGATCGTCGACGTGTACCCGCTGGTCCTCGCAGGACTGCTCGTCCCCATGGGCAGCCTCGGCGACCGCATCGGCCGCCGCCGTCTCCTGCTCGTCGGCAGCGTCGGCTTCGCGGCCGTCTCCGCCGTCGCGGCCTTCGCCCCCACCGCCGAGACCCTGATCGCGGCGCGCGCCGGGCTCGGGTTCTTCGGCGCGATGCTCATGCCCGCGTCGTTGTCCCTGCTGCGGAACATCTTCACCGACCCCGTCGAGCGGCGGACGGCCATCGCCATCTGGGCGTCGGGCTTCTCCGGCGGTGCGGCGCTCGGCCCCATCGTCGGCGGGTACCTCCTCGAGCACTTCTGGTGGGGCTCGGTGTTCCTCCTCGCCGTGCCCGTGCTCGTCCCGCTCCTCGTGGCCGGCCCGCTGCTCGTGCCCGAGTCCAAGGACCCCGCCCCCGGCCCGCTCGACCCCACGAGCATCGTCCTGTCCCTCGCCACCATGGTGCCCGTCGTCTACGGCATCAAGGCCGCCGCCGAGTCCGGCGTGACCGTCACCGCGGTCGCGGCGGTCCTCGTCGGGCTCGCCGCAGGCACCACGTTCGTCCGCCGCCAGCTGCGTCGCCCCGTCCCCATGCTCGACGTGCGGCTCTTCACCAACCCGGTCTTCAGCGGGGCCGTCTCCGCGAACCTCCTCAGCGTGTTCTCACTGGTCGGGTTCCTCTTCTTCATCTCCCAGCACCTCCAGCTCGTGAGCGGCCGCGGGCCCATGCAGGCCGGGTTCGTCCTGCTGCCCGGGCTCGTCGTCACCATCGCCGCCGGGCTCGCCGCGGTGCGCCTGGTCCGGCGCTTCACGCCGCGCCAGGTGGTGGTCGGCGGCCTGCTCCTCAACGCCTCCGGGTACGTCGTGGTCCTCACCACCGGCGACGCCGGGTCCGACGTGGCGCTCCTCGTCGCGTTCGCGATGCTCGGCGCCGGGGTGGGCGCGGCCGAGACCATCTCCAACGACCTCATCCTGTCGAGCGTGCCACCCACCAAGGCGGGCGCCGCGTCGGCCATCTCCGAGACCGCCTACGAGCTCGGTGCGGTCCTCGGCACGGCCGTCCTCGGGAGCATCCTCACCGCGTCCTACCGTGGCAGCGTGGTGGTGCCCGACGGCCTGCCCGCCGACGACGCGTACTCCGCGGGGCAGACCCTGGGCGGGGCGAGCGAGGTCGCCACGGGCCTGCCCGCCGCCACGGGCGACGCGCTCCTCGAGTCCGCCCGCCACGCGTTCGACTCCGGGGTGGTCGTCACGTCGAGCGTCGGCGTCGCGCTCATGCTCGTCGCCGCAGGCGTCGCGTTCCGCACCCTCCGCGACGCCCGCTAGGTCCTCCCCTCGGCCGGGGCGTCAGTCCCGGCCGACGGCGAAGACGTGCAGCCCGAGGTCGTCCGAGAACCGCTCGCACGCCAGCACCCCGCGCACCGAGTTCCCCACGGGGTCCAACGGCGGGCTGTACACGCCGATCCCCGCGACCCCCGGTGCCGCAGCCACCAGCCCGCCGGCGACGCCCGACTTCGCGGGGAGCCCCACTCGGCGCAACCACCGACCCGACCCGTCGTACATGCCGCAGGTCACCATGACGCTGAGGACCGTGGTCACCACCTCCGCGCTCACCACCTGCTCCCCCGTCACCGGGTTGCGGCCGCCGAAGGCGAGCGTCGCCCCCATGAGCGCGAGGGTCTCCGCGCTCACGAGCACGGAGCACGCCCGCGCGTACACCGTGATGGCGTCCTCGACGGGCACGTGGAGCGTGCCCGCCGAGCGCATGAGGTGACCGAGCGCCCGGTTCCGGTCACCGAGCATGCGCTCCGAGTGGCTCACCGCCTCGTCGACCGTGAGCTCCTTGCCCGCGAAGGCCGACAACCCCGCCATGATGCGCTCGATGCGCGCGTCGGGCGCCGCCCCGTCCACGAGGCTCGCGGTGAGCAGGGCGCCCGCGTTGACCATGGGGTTCGCCGGGCGGCCCGTGCTGCTCTCCAGGACCACGGCGTCGAACGGCTCCCCCGTCGGCTCCGTCCCCACCCGGTCCAGGACCTCCTCACCCATGTCCGCGAGCGCCAGGGCGTACACGAAGGGCTTCACGGCGGACTGGACGGAGAACTCGACGTCCGCGTCGGCGGTGGAACGCAGGGCACCGTCGTGGTCGACGACGGCGATGCCGCACACGTCCGGGTCGGCGGCCTCGAGCTCGGGGATGGAGTCGTCGACCTCGCCGTCGCGCACGGCGAGCATGTCGGTGCGCAGGGCGTCGAGGTCGTACGTGTCGGGGGTCCATCCCCCGTGAATCAGCGCGACCGTGCGGGCGCGCGGTGGGTGAAGGTGGGGTGAGATCACCGACGACACCGCAGGTCATGGCGGCGTGCTGCGATCTCACCCGGCCCGAAGGCTTATGTCCCTCTCATGCACCTGCCTAACCTCGTCCCGCAGATCGCGGATCCGGGGGGACGCGATCGACCGGCGAGGGTGCCGGTCGCGCGCTCGTCCATGACTTCCCCCTGGCCGTCGCAGGGGGAGAAGAGCATGACCGCATCGCAGATGACCAAGACCGCACGGAGCCCCAAGCTCAAGGCACTTCTCGCGGGAGGTGCGGTCCTCGGTCTCGGGGCGACCGTGACGCTCGCCGCGTGGACGGACACCGAGTGGGTGTTCGGTGGGAACGCGGCCGGGGACGGGCCCGGCATCGGGACGTCCGTCTTCGAGGTGGAGCAGAACGTCGACGCCCCGTTCACGGAGGCCGGCTTCACGCAGGCCGAGGCGAACCCGGGCCAGGCGATGACCTTCGGGCTCTCCGCCCTGAGCCTCACCCCCGGCGACTCGGTCTACGCACCGGTCGCGCTGCGCACCATCGACGACTCGATCGCCGGCACCCTGTCCCTCGACCCGGCCGTCCCCGCGGACGGCATCGCGGTGACCGACGCGGACCAGGCCCTCTGGGGTGCGCTGGACCTGCGGGTGGCCGTGCTCGAGGGGGACGGCACGACGACGTTCACGTGCGACGCGACGACGTTCACCGGTGCTGCTGTCACCATCGTCGCCGACGGCCCGCTGGCCACCGCCGGGGCCTCGGACGTCGTCGAGCTCGACGCCGACAGCGGGAACACGGCGTACTTCTGCTTCGAGATCACCCTGCCCGACGCGCCGACGTTGCCCACCGGGTTCCCGCTGGCCGAGCTCCAGGGCCGGAGCGCCGCTCCCGCGTGGAACTTCCCGTCGGTCTCCGAGTGACCCGAGCGTCACGCCGGGGCGACCGCGCGGGACGCGCGGCCCGCGCCCGTCAGCGCTGCCTCACCGTCGCGAGCGTCGTCGGGGCCCTGTCGATCGTCTGGTTCGCGTGCTCGCTCGCGTTCGGGTGGTCGCTGGTCCTCTTCAAGACCGGGTCGATGGCCCCGACGTACCCCACGGGTGCGGCTGCGGTCTCGGTCCCGGTGTCCGCGGAGGACATCGAGGTCGGCGACGTCGTGACCGTGCCGCGCGCGCAGGGCGGCCTGCCGGTCACCCACCGGGTCGTGGACGTGGCCCCGGTGGCGTCGGACCCCGCAGCACGGCAGCTGGTGCTGCGGGGTGACGCCAACGCGATCGACGACCGTGACCCGTACGTGGTGCGGGACGCGGAGAAGATCGTCGGTGGTGTGCCGTACGTCGGGTACGCGGTGACGGTCCTCGCCCAGCCGACGACGCTCCTCGTGGTGACGGTCCTCGTCGCCCTCCTCACGGTATGGATGCTGTGGCCTGCCCGCGAGGAGCCCGACGCACCGGACGAGGGGCGGGCCGCACCTGAGACCCCGACCACCACCGACGACGCGCAGACCGCCCGGTCGGCCGTCGCGCACCGCTGAGCCGTCCCGCGAGAGCGGGCGGCACCACCACGACCGACCGGAGAGGAGGACCCATGAGGACGCGACGCCACGCCCGCACGGTGTGCCTCCTCGTCGGGCCCGTCCTCGTGGTCGCGGGGGCGGTGAGCGCCGCGCAGGCGAGCGCCCTGCCCGGGGCTGTCACCCCGGCGGCGGTCGAGCCCGACCTGATGGTCCGGTCCGACTGGTCGCAGGCGCCACTGGACGCGATCGCACCAGGCCGCCCGGCGTACTGGGAGGTCGACGCCTGGGTGGTCGGCGTGGAAGGAGCCGCGTTCTCGCTGGAGCTCCGCAAGGACGGGACGCTCATGACCTCGCCCCGCGGGGTCACGACCACGGTCGAGCGGTGCAGCACGGAGTGGACGGGAATCCCCGATGCTCCTCTCTGCGCCGGGGCGGGGGCGGAGGTGGTCGTCGCAGAACCGAGCGACGACCTCGCGGACTCCAGCCCCGTGTACCTGCTCCCCGACCGCGGCGAGCAGGAACCGATCCACCTGCTCGTGACCGTCGCGCTCGACGACTCACCCGAGGCGCGCGCCGACCAGAGCCTCATGGGACTCACCGGCGCCCTGGGCATCGGGATCACCGCCGAGGCGGACGACATCCTGCCCGGCGGCACGCCGCCCCCCACGGAGACGCCCGGCCCGACGACGCCCCCGTCACCGGGCCCGACCGACCCTGACCCCGGTGACGGTACCGGAGACCCCGGTACCGGAGACCCCGGTACCGACGGCCCGGACCCTGACGGCTGGGGCGGCGCAGGCACCCCCGGGCCGCCGGAGGCTCCGTCCGTGCCCGACGGTCAGGGCTGGGTCCCGGCACCCCGCGCCGACGCACCACCCGGCCGCCTGGCGACGACCGGCACGGATGTCGCCGGCCTGGTGCGGGCCGCGGCGCTCGTCGTGCTCGGCGGAGGCCTGCTGCTCCTCGCCGGCGGCCGCCGCCCCTCGGGAGCGACGGCATGAGCGCGCTGCCCGGGGCGGAGCGTCGCGCCGCACTGACCGCGGTCCTCGCGGTGGTCCTGGCGACCGTCATGCTCGCCGTCGGCGCCCTCCGGGCCGTGCCCACGGTCGCGTCGTGGACGGACACCGAGACGGTCCACGGGCAGGTGGGGACGGGCTCACTGGTGTGCGGCGCCGACGCCAGGTACGTGACACGCTCCGACGCACGGTTCCTCAGCGGGTCGCTCCTGCGGACCAACCTCGACGCGCTCGCGTCGCTGCGCGGCATGAACCTCGTGCGACCCGGGGCCGCAGCGGCCGCCCCGACGCCCACCAACGCCGTGAACCTCGGGGTGAACGACGGCGACCCGACGCTCGACACCTTCGGCAACCCGCTCGCCGTGTCTGCGCTCGGCGGCATCGCGGGCCTCGACCTCACCGGGCTGTCCGTCGGGCTGCCGGTCGGGTCCGCGGGACCCGCCAACCAGTACACCCAGGTGACGTCCACCGGGCGGTCCGTCGCCGCGTCAGGTCTGGTCAGCAACACCGGAGGCGTCCTCGTCTCGGGCGACACCCCGCCTGCGACGCTCCCCGGCCGGGCGAGGGTGAGCCTCTCGGGGGTGCTGCCCGCCGTGGCGAACGTCAGCGACGCGCGCCTCGCCGTCGGCGCCGTCGGGTCGTCCGCGTCGCTCGACTGGTGCGGTGCGCTGCGCAGCTCGGTGTGGGGCGACGGGTCGGTCACCGGGGTCACCCGGTCCTACGGCATCGCCGGGCTCGACCTCGAGGTCGCCAGCCCGCTCGTCCGTTCGCTGACCTCGAGCGTGTCGAGCACCGTGAACGCCCTGAACTCCGCGGTCCCGACGCTCGCCGGGACCAACGGGCTCATCAGCCAGGCCATCCGCAGCTCCATCCTGGCCGGGGTGACCAACCTCCTCCGGATCGGCACGGTGACGGGCACCGTGACGGTCACCAACCTCAACCTCTCGGCGGCCCTCGGCGGTCTGCTCACCACGCCGCTCTCCGACGGTGGGGTCACCGTCGACCTCGCGTCGGGCATCGTGCGCGTGAACCTCGCGACGCTCCTCGGGGACGGCGCTCGTGGTCTCAACGACCTGCCTCCCAACCACGAGGTGGTCCTCGACGCCGCCCTCCTGAACGGCATCGGCGACCGTGTGCGGGCGCTGCTCACCGCATGGACCGCCCAGGTGACCACGGCCCTCACCGCCGCGATCGGGGCGGCGACCGTCACCGTGAACCAGGAGGTGACGCTCACCAACCTCCTCAACCTGGGGAACGTCCTGCGCCTCAACGTGTCCTTCTCGAGCAGCCTCGCCAACGTCCTCAACGGCACCACGCAGGCGACAGTCACCGCCTCGGTGCTCGGCGGCCTCGTCGGGATCGACGTCACCGCGCTCACGACGCTCCTCCGGACCAGCATCATCACGTCCGTCGCCGGGACGCTCACCACGCAGCTGAGCGCCAGGGTGACCGCGCTGGGCACAACGCTCGCCACCACCAGGACGTCGTTGGTGACAGCCCTGGGGTCCGTGGTCTCCGCCCTGCCGTCGGTGGTGTCCCTGCGGGTCAATGTCCAACCGGACCGGCCCGGGGCCCCACCGGGGTCGACGTTCGACCCCGGTGCCCCACCGTGGACGAGCCCTGCGTACAGCGTCGCGGCGCTGCGGCTCGGGCTCTTCGACTCGCTCGCACCAGCGAACGGCTTCGCGTACGCGACGTTCGCACGCTCTACGGTGGGGCCGTCGACCGCCCCCTACTGACTCGCACGGTCAGTGCGCCGCTGTCTCGTCCCGCGGGGTGCGCAGCGAGCGGTCCTCACGTGCCTCGGGAGCCTTGGGAGTCTTGGGCGTCTTGGGCCACACCGTGTAGCTGGCGGCCCAGAGGAGGTCGGCTGCAGCGACGATGCCGAGCACCGGGTAGATCTGCGTGAGGGCCTCCGTGCGGGCGGCGTCGTCGACGAGGAGCACGAGGACCTGGATGATGCCGGCCGCGATCCCCACGGCGAGTGCGGTGCGGACGACGTCTTTCCAGCACTTGGCGGCATAACGCATGCCGTGGAGCCTCTCGGGGGCCGGGCCGTCGGCGAAGCGGTGGGCGAACCGGACGTCGGCCCAGCGGATCATGGCGTGGCCGTAGGCGACGGAGAGCCCGAGGTAGACGGCGGCGAGCGCGTGGGGGGTCCCGGCGGTGGCGCCGCCGCGGAGGTCGACGACGGTGGTGGCGAGGAGCACGAGGTCGACGACGGGCGTGAGCGCGAGGAGGGTGAGGCCGGTGCGGCGGCGGCGCAGGGGGTAGCGGGCGACGAGGCCGAGGGCGATGAGGACCCAGAAGCCGATCTCGCACGCGACGATGATCATGACGATGGGGTCCACGGACGCTCCCGGTTCTAGTACGACTGTGCTTGAGAGCGTCACGCTAGCACGACCGTGCTAGCGTCGGGAGGTGCCCAGGACGATGAACCGCGACGAGCGCAAGGCCCAGCTGGCGGAGGCCGTGTGGCGCGTGGTCCTCGACCGCGGCATCGGAGCCGTGTCGGTACGGACCGTCGCGCAGGAGGCCGGCGTCGTGGTGGGGTCGTTGCGCCACGTGTTCCCCACGCGCACCGAGCTCCTCGAGTTCTCCGCCGAGCTCATGATGCAGCGGGCGACCGAGCGCATCGTCGCCACTCCCCCGCTGGACGACCCCGAGGAGTACGCGCTGGCCGTCCTGCGGCACCTGCTGCCCCTCGAGCCGGACAGCCGCGCGGAGCTCGAGGTGAACATCGCGCTCATCGCCGAGGCACCGGCCCTCCCGGGCCTGGAGCGGATCCGCACCGAGGCCTACGAGCAGCTGGGCGAGGGGTGCGTGCGGGTGGTCGAGATGCTCACCGGCCGCACCCGCGACGACCGGACCGTGCAGGACGCGCGACGCCTGCACGCGGTGGTCGACGGGCTGGCGATCCACCTGCTCGTGCGCCCGGCGTCGGACGACCCCGGGTGGGCGCTGGACATCGTCCGCGCGGAGATCGCCCGCATCGCGCAGGACGCGGACGGCGTCTGAGTCAGAGGCGCCGGTCGGCGACGAGGAACGCGCCGACGAGCACGAGCAGCTCGGAGATCAGCAGGACGGCCATCACCGCGGCGACGGGGACACCGAGCTGGAGCACGACGGCGGCGGTCGCGGTGAGGGGCAGCGCGGCGATCCCCACGGCCGACGTCGCGGAGCGCCACACGGTGAGGTCGCGCTCGTCGGCCTCGCGGGCGAACACCCGGTCGGCGGTGGTCGAGGAGTCACGGCGACGGTAGGCGCGCCACACTCCGACGACCGCCGCGACGAAACCCGCGGCTCCGCCGACGAGCACACCGTTGCCCATGGACCGGGCGGAGGACGAGTCCTGGGAGTGGAGCAGGAGCCACAGGCTCACGGTGAAGACGATGGCGGCGAGCCCGCCGGCGGCGAGCCCGAGTGCGATGCGCCTGGGGGAACGGTCAGTCCTCGACATGGAAGATCTCCTCGACGGTGGTCCCGAAGTGGCGGGCGATGGTGATGGCGAGCGGGAGCGACGGGTCGTACTTGCCCGTCTCGATGGAGTTCACGGTCTGGCGGGACACCCCGAGGGCGGTGCCGAGCGCGGCCTGGGACAGGCCTGCGGCCTCGCGGAGGGCGCGGACGTCGTTGAGCATGGCGACTCCTCTCCGTCCGTCGGTCACGCGGTGGCGGGCGTGCGCCCGGCCGGGTCGTCGTGGGTGCCCTCGTCCGTGGTGGCCGCCGGGACGGGGATGAGCAGCGCACGCAGGTCGATGAGCGTGTGGAGGACCATGACGATGAGGAGGCTACCGGTCGAGAGGTAGAGGCCGGCCATGACACCACCGACGAACCCGGTGGTGAGGATCCCGGTCCACCCCTGGTACCAGTGGGCGACCCCGAAGAGGACCGCGGCGACGACGATGAGCGCCGCGCGGGGCGTGGTGTCGGGGAGCGCGACGGCGAGGGTGAGGAGGATGAGCCCGCGGTAGGTGATCTCCTCGGTGACACCGGCGCTCAGGGAGAGCATCGCCCAGCCGCGTCGGCCCGCGGAGGTGCGGGGCAGCATCGGGAGGATGGCCTTCATCTGACCCTGGGGTTCCTTGGCCGGCTTGCCGGCGGCCTTGCGGGCGTTGAGCTTTCCGATGACGACGACGCCGACGATGGCGATGAGCAGCCCGGTGAGCATGCCGGCGAGCGTGGCCGTCGACGTCGAGCCACCGGTGATCCCGAACCGGTCCAGGCCTGCGACGTCGGGGACCCGGAAGCCGATGTCCCCGAGGCCGACGCCTGGCAGGGCGAGGACGAGGAGGATCGCGGCGACGGCCGACGCGCAGCCCTGGAGCGTCCACGACCGGTAGAAGCGCAGCCGGGCCGACTCGCCGTGGACGGCCTCCTCGGCGACGAACCGCGCGTGGCTGCGACGCCCGGAGACGGGCTCGTAGATGACGAGCCCGACGACCGCGACCACCAGGGTGACCACGACGGCCGGGTGGGGGGCGAGGGACTGGAGGTGGGAGAGCAGGTCGTTCACGGGGACTCCTCGGTCGGGATGTCAAGGGAGCTTGACTGATGTCAAGCATGCTTGACCATCCCGATCGTGTCAAGCGGCCTTGACATCGGGTCTCGGTGCGAGGCCGAGTCACGACCCCCATGTCCAGTGGCCGGTGCGGACGTCAGGCGACGGCAGCCCGCGCGATCACGAGGTGGAGCACGAGAACGACGGTCGCCCCGACCGCGAGCGCCAGCCCACCGTAGAAGGCTGCCGACGCAAGCGGATCGACGAAGGTCGTCGTGGGACTCCCACCCACACCGGTCCACGTGCACGTCCACCGCAGCGGGAAGAACGTCATCTCCTGGTCATAGGGCGGGTCGGCCTGAGCCGCGGGGTGCATCGCGTCGACGACACAGGCGGCGTCCCGATGCGCCAGGAGTGCCGCCCCGATCGCCGCGACGAGCAGTTCACCCACGATGCAGAGCACCGTCTCCCGCACCGTGCGCCCCACAACACCCTCCCCGGATCTCGACGACCCGACCACGCTAGCGCCCCGCACCGGCGCGGCGATGTACGTATCGTGGCCGGATGGAGACGGACCCAGACGTCGGGCTGCGGCTGGGACGATTCGCTCTCGTCATCGCGGCCGTGAGCGGGCTCGTCTGGGGAGCGATCGTGCGTGGCCTCCTCGCTGGGGACGGTACTGGGGTCCTCTTCCCCGACGGGCCGTGGATGGCTTGCGTCGGGCTGGCCGACGACGGCTCGTTGCCGGGGGTCGAGCCGGACGCGACTCCATTGGCGGCGGACGTCACGTTCCCCGGGAGCCTCGTCTGCCGATGGGGCGGCGACGTGGTGACGCACCACGAGCTCTTCGTCCTCGACCGGCTGTCGGTCGCGATGCTCGGCGCTGCGGTGGCGGTCACGGTCGGCGCGGCGGCCTGGGCCGTGGTCACTCGTCGAAGAGGGTTCCCTGGTCGGGTTCGTCGTCGCGTCGCCGCGTCCCGTAGGTGATGACGAGGAACGCCAGGTATGCGGCGCACACCATGATGACGAGCACGGGGACGTAGAGACCGGCGGTGGTGGACCAGTCCGCCACATGCCTCGACGCACCGTCGGACGCCGCGCAGTCCCACGTGACCGGGATCCACGACGACGGCCCGCCACGACCGGCGGACGATGCTCCGTCGAGGATCTCCGCGCACCTGTCGTCCGCGAGCACGCCGAGGAACGCCAACGCGGTGTACGGGACCATGAGGAGGCTCACCACGACGGCGGCGACCGCCGCGAGGCCGTGGACCGAGCCGAGGACCCACCGGCCCGCGCCGCCCTTCACCCGAGCTCCCGGACGTACCGCTGCGGGGCGTCGAGAAAACCGCGCCACCCGCGCACCAGGTCGAGGTCGTCGTACTCCGACCGGCGGATCCCCCAGTCGCCCACCTCGAGGAGGTCTGCTCCCGGGAAGGCCGCGAGGATCGGCGAGTGGGTGGAGATGATCACCTGGGAGCCGCCATCGACCTGGTCGCGCAGCAGGCCGAGGAGTGCGAGGCAACCCGTGAGGGACAACGCCGACTCGGGCTCGTCGAGGATCCACAAGCCGTGGAGCCGGTGGCGCTCGCCGACGAGGTCGAGGAACGACTCGCCGTGGCTGCGTTCGTGCAGAGGGCTGCCGATGCCCACGCTCTCGAGGTACGTGTAGAAGCCGTGCATGGTCTCCGCACGGAAGAAGAACCCCTTCTTCAGCGCTCCCGCCCCGCGGACGAGCAGCAGGTGCTCGGCGAGCGTCGACTCCGACGCGCGTGACGCGTGCATCGCCCCGGTGGACCCGCCCTCCGCGTTCATCCCGAAGGCGATGGCGATCGCCTCGACGAGGGTCGACTTCCCGGTGCCGTTCTCCCCCGTGATCACGGTGACCGCCCCGAGATCGAGCCCCTCGAGCAGGACCTGGCGGACCGGGGGCAGCACGGCAGGCCACCGGTCCATGTCCGCAGGTGCGTGCGGGTGCACCTCGACGCGACGCACGGACAGGGGCTTCGGCATGCCACCCAGTCTCGCGCGGCTCCGGCGATATGCGCGATTCACGGCTCGTCGCGGTGTATAAATCAGACCATCACCCTGGACCGCGGGTGCGACGAGAGGTCCCCGATGTCGATTCCCACGCGGTGGGCGCGCCCCGTCGTCCTCGCCGGGTGTGTCCTGCTGGTCGCCGGGTGCTCGGACGACCCGGGCCCGACACCGACGCCCGTCGTGCGCCCCAGCAATCCTCTGGACGAGCTCACCGACCCGACATCCGAGGAGTTCATCGCCCAGACCGTCCGGACGGTCCTCGACGAGGAGGGCGAGGGCAGCGCGACGTTCACCGTCGCGCGGGAGGAGGGCCTCGAGCGTGTGACCTACTACGTGGCGTGCTCACCGGCGAGCACGTTCAAGCTCAGCATGGACGAGCGGTGGTTCTCAGGGGAGTGCGCCACCAGCTTCCAGAACAGCGGCGGCATCCCCGCGGAGGGCACCGGCGACCTCCGGGTCGACCTCGCCCTGCCCGACGGCGTCGCGTACCGGGTGGTGGGGGTCCCCGAGTACTCGTGATCCCGGTGCCGGGCCCGTCGTGCGGGCCCGGCACCGGGCCGGTCACGCCTGGGCGGCGCGGACCGCGTCGACGAGGGTGACGAGCGGGCGGCCGACGAGGCGCGCGAGGTCGTCGCTGTCCGTCTCGAGGTCGCCGGCGGCGATAGACGCGTCGAGGGACGACACGAACCCTGCGGTGCCCTCGTCGAGGCCCACCTGCTGGAGGGCGGCCGCGTACTGGGCGGGCGTCATGTCGCGGGACACGACCGTCGTCCCCGTGACCTCGGTGACGGTCGCGGCGAGCTCGTCGAACGTGAACGCGGGCCCGCCGAGCTCGTAGGTGGCGCCGTCGTCGTCGGCGAGGAGGGCGGTGACTGCCGCCGCCGCGTAGTCGGCGCGGGCCGCGCCGGAGACCTTCCCCGTCCCGGCAGCACCGAGGACCGCGCCGTGCTCGAGGTACTGGCCCAGCTGGCTCGTGTAGTTCTCCAGGTACCAGCCGTTGCGGAGGATCACCGACGTGATGCCGGAGTCGCGGAGCACCTGCTCGGTGGCGCGGTGCTCACCGGCGAGGGGGTTCGAGGTGGTGTCGGCGCGCAGGATGCTCGTGTAGGCGATGCGCTCGACCCCGGCGGCCTTCGCGGCCTCGACGACGGCCGTGTGCTGCGCCACGCGCGCTCCGACCTCGCTGCCCGAGACGAGCAGCAGGCGCTGCACCCCGGCGAGCGCGGCGGGGAGGGTCTCGGGGCGCGAGTAGTCGCCCTCGCGGACCTGGACGCCGCGCTCGGCGAGGTCGGCGGCCTTGCTGGGGGTGCGCACGACGGCGACGACGTCGGCGGGAGCGACCCCGCGCGACAGCAGCTCCTCGACGGCGTGGCGTCCGAAGGGCCCGGTGGCTCCGGTGACGGCGTACGTGGTCATGAGATCTCCTCGAGGTCGGGTCGAGCCGCCACATGGCGACCATTCGATAGCACTAACTATTGCACAGCGCTATCTGTTCCCGCGGTGCGCACGGTAGTCTGGTCCGGTGAGCCCATCCGACCTCTCCCCCGACCCGGAGCAGGAGCTCGTCACCGACGTCTTCGCCCGCGGCTGCACGTCGCGCGCCGCCTTCGAGGACGTCACCTCCAAGTGGGCGTCCCTCGCGCTCCTCGCCCTCGGCGAGGGCAGCTACCGGTTCAACGCGCTGCGCCGCCGCGTCGACGGCGTGAGCGAGAAGATGCTCTCCCAGACGCTCCAGGCCCTCGAGCGCGACGGCATGGTCACCCGCGACGTCGTCACCACCATCCCGCCCCGCGTCGAGTACGCCCTCACCCCCCTCGGCCTCAAGGTCGCCGCGACGCTGCGGGACCTCGCCGACCTCCTCGAGGGCTCGGTGGACGACGTCGGGGCGGCTCGCGAGGCGTACGACGAGCGCCCGGGAGGTAAAAGACCGTGACTTGCGCACACCCGACTTCCCAAATACTGCGAGCCAGCAGGCCGTAGGGCAGAACTAGGACCCGCGGTTTTAGAGGCAACCCGTCAGCGGCACCTGCAGCCGCGTGCGATGTTCAATATTCATTAACGCGCCACTAAATAAACCGCCACCCCCCCTAGTCAGACTGCGCACGTCGCCGTACCCTGCGAACACGAAGCCGCCACGCGAGTGCCTCGCTTACGCGCCTGTACCCGCGTAGACGAGTCGAATCTTCTTTCAGGTAGGCGGATTCTTTTTCAGAGGAGAGGCCAGCTTCCTTTCGCATAAGGTGCATCATCTCTACTAACTGGCTCCTGTAGCCACGCACATAGGAGAGTTTCATCTCCCGAACCTCAACATCCGTCGACTCACGAGTGTTGCTCATCGCGGCCTCGAGTGCCGAGACGTCTTTCGAATGTAGCGCAAGCGTGAACGCATCTCCATCCAAGATGACCTGGCCACCTCCTTCGTCAAGACCTCCCCACATGGCGGAATTCATGCTCAAGTCGCGAAATGCGGCAATTACAGCATCTGACGCGAGAACGAGATCCTGCTCTACGGCAGGCAGATCATCCTTCACGAAACTCGACGCGTTGTTCCATTTCTCATATGCGAGTTCGTCAAGAATGGAGGACTCGGGATCTACCGCCCTTAGCACAAGAGGGGTTTCTAAGCCATCCAATGCTTGACGCAAAGGAGTGAGGCTTTGCAACGCGCGAACATAGGGCTCTCGACGCATGTCCTGCAATCGGTTGCGGTCCGCTTTTCGCGAAAGGTGAACATCTCGAAGCCATTGAATCACCTGTCCCAAAACGGCTCCCGCGAAAGCCCCGACACCTCCCGCGACAGCCAAGGAAAAAGACGCATCCATACTTCTCCCACACCCTCCGTCGAGTAGCGGATTCAAGGGTATCGAACCCATGTCAGCATGATAGCGCTTTTGCATGGGAGAAACCCCGTAGCGCGAGAAAAATACTCGGCCCGAGGCCACGCTGGCGGACTCGATGGCCCCGGCGTATGGAGCGCGCTCGCCGAGCGAGTCAACCGCACTCCACTTTGGTACCCCGAGAGGCGCTCTAGAGTGCGTAGCGATCACGCTTAGCGAAGCTTGCCCTCGGGTGGCGCTGTTGCCACGAAACGCGATCCCCTCCGTCACGGCATCAACGGCAGCCGCCCGACGATCTTGTCGACACGGTTGCGCGGGCCGACGATGCTCACCGCGGCGTACTCGATCTCGGCGGCTATGGCCCCGGAGACGGCGGTGAGGTACTCGTCGTACACACGCGTGCTCTGGGCCGCCTGAGGCGTGTCGGCGACGAAGGTCAGCTCGTGCGCCTCCGCCTTGGCGCGGACGGCGCGGAGCGTCGCGGCGTCCGCGACCAGGACCGAGCACCCCGCCCACGGCAGCCCGGGGTGCACCGCACCGTCGGCGTCCTTCGCGTCCGGGCCGAGGAGTCCGCCCACCTGCTGCGCCGTCGCGGCCGCCGCGCAGATCGCCGCGTTCGCCGCAACGCCCGGGGCCAACGTCTCGTCGACGACGATGACCCACTTGAGCCGCGCCGCGCGCGTCGGCGCACTCGTGTCGATCTCCTCCGGGGCGAACCCGATCCCGCTGCTCATGGCGTCTCCTCAGTCATGTATCCGGTGTGACGCCGTGACTCTATGACGAGATACGCGTGCAGCGCATTGAATCCGTAGATGATTCGGCAGAGTCCGTAGGATGCCAGTCATGGACGCACTTGATCAGGCAATCCTCCGCGAGCTGCAGTCGGATGCACGGAAGACCAACAGGGACGTCGCGGCCGCCGTGGGTGTCTCACCGACGACGGCGCTCGACCGCACCCGGGCCCTGCGGGACCGCGGTGTCATCCGTGGCGCGGTGCTCGACGTCCACCTGCCGTCCATCGGCCGACCCGTGCAAGCGCTCGTCGCGGTGCGCATTCGCCCGCCGTCGCGCAAGGCCATCGAGGCGTTCCGCGACTGGGCGACGTCACGGCCGCAGACACTCGGCGTCTTCGTCACCACCGGCACGGAGGACTTCATCGTCCACGTCGCGGTGGCCGACAACGACGCGCTCTACGCGTTCGTCATCGACGAGCTCACCCTGCGCCCCGAGGTCGCCGACGTGCGGACGTCGGTCGTCTACGAGCACCTGCGGAGCACACGCATCGACCCGGTCGGCTGACGCGGACGTCACGCTGGAGCCGTCCCGCCGGGGTCGTCGCGCAGGGAGCGGATCATGTCGGTCAGCATCGCTCGGGCGACGACCTGCTGCTCCTGCGTCATACCGCCCAGCATCCTCACCTCGACGGACCGGACGGCGGCGGAGGCCTCGGCGAGGCTCTGCCAACCGCGGTCGGTGAGCTGCGCGGGAAGGACCCGCCCGACCCTGCCCTCGACCGGTCGAGTCACGGAGCCGTCGCGCTCGAGGGCCTGGAGGAGCACGTTCATCGACTGCCGCGTGACGAACGTTCCTCGCGCGAGCTCGGAGCTAGACAGGCCCGGCCTCTGCGCGAGCAGCTCCAGGCAGGAGTAGTGCGTGATGGTCATCCCCAGCGGGCGCAGGACGGCCTCCATGGCCGTCCGAAGTGCGCTCGACGCCTCCTTGAGCAGGTAGCCCAGCGACGTCTCGAGATCGATCCCCTCGTGCCTCATGTCAGAAGTCTGACATACACTTGGCAATGTCAACCTTCTGACATGACACGAGGAGCTCTTCCATGCCCGTCACCGGACCCGACTTCATCTCTCTCCAGGCCACCGACCTCGCCGCGTCCCAGGCGTTCTACGAGAACCACCTCGGTCTCGTCCGTTCCCAGCCCGGGCCACCGCACGCCGTCGTCTTCGAGACCGCCCCGATCACCTTCGCTCTCCGGGAGGTCGTCCCCGGGACGGATCTGTCGACCGTCGCCCAGCCGGGCATCGGGGCCGCGATCTGGCTGCACGCCACGGGCGTCCAGGAGATCCACGACTCCCTCGTCACCGACGGCCGCACGATCGTCACCGCCCCCTTCGACGGTCCCTTCGGCCGCACCTTCACCTTCGCCGACCCCGACGGCTACCACGTCACCCTCCACGACCGCGCCTGACACCCGAGGCGTCGCCGGCCGTCGTCGGGGTCGTGGAGCGCTGCGGACGGTGGGGTCACGGTGAGGGGAGTGCGCCCGTCACGCCCGCGCCATCCCAGCCCCGCGCCGGGCCGCGACGGGCACGATGGCGAGCACCGCGATGAGCACGACGGCGGCGGTGAGGCCCCCGTACATGGGCCAGTTCATGGGCGGCAGGACGGTGCCGAGGAGCCCGTACCCGGCGCCCACGAGGGCGGGGACCACGGAGAGGGTCCCGATGCCCCAGGCGAGGACCGCGACGAACGCGGCCTCCACGGCGACCATGGTGGTGAGCTGGCGGCCGGTCGCACCGGTGCGGCGCAGGAGGGCGAGCTCGCCGCCGCGCTGGGAGCTGAGCATCGCGAGGGTGTTGGCGGCGGCCATCGCGATGAACGTGAGGAGCGCGAGGAGGAGCACTGCGGAGAACTGCTGCTGCTCGGCGCCCGACGCGCGGACCTCGTCGACGTACTCGCCGGTGGTGCGGACACCGAGGCCCAGCGCCTCGACGGTCTCCCGCACGTCGCCGGTGGCACCTGCGTCGGTGCGCACCAGAGCCGTGTCCAGCGCCGCCCCGTCGGCGAGACCGGAGCCGAGGCCCACCATGTAGTCGCCGAACCCGAGCGACCGGTCGTAGACGGCGACGATGGTCAGCTCGGTCTCGACGCCGTCGGCGTCGCGCACCTCGACGGTGTCCCCGAGGCCCTTGCTGGTGCCGAAGGTCGCGTCCTGGGAGACGGCGACCGTCCCGGCGGAGGCGAGGTCGTCGAGCGTCCCCTCCCGCACCAGGGGGTCCACGACCCCGGTCACGCCGTCGCCGAGGAGGCGCAGCGCGGTCGGTTCCCAGGAGAGCGCGTCGAGGGCGGGGAGGTCCTCGTCGTCGGGCTCGATCTTCACGTCCGCGGTCACGGTGCCGGTGCTCGCCACGGCGTCCACGCCGGGCACGCCCCGCAGCTGGGTCGACTGGGTGTCGGTCGCGTCGACCACGAGGTCGGCGGTCAGCCCGTCCTCGAGCTGCACGCCCGACGCCTCGACGACCGTGCGGTCGACGCCCGACTGCACGGTCCCGAGCGCGAGGAGCAGGGCGAGGGGCACGATGGCCGCGGTGAGGCGGCGCGAGAACCCGCGGGCGTTGAGCATGGCCATGTGGCCGCTCACGGAGCTTCCCGGCCCGGAGGCCCGGACGGCCCGCTCGGCGAGGCCGGCCACGAGCAGCGGCCCGGCCAGCGCGGACCCGGTGATGAGGAGCAGGGCGGAGCTCGCGGCGGCGGCGGTGCCCATGATGCCGGGCGAGAAGAACGGCACGGTGGCGACGGCGACGCCCGCGACGCCGAGGCACGCGGCGGTGGTGCGGCGTGCGGTGCTGAGGGCCGACGGCTCGGCCTCGGACTGCTGCACGGCGGCGGTGGGGCTGGTGCGCACGGCCTCCTTGCTGGCGAGGCGGGCGGCGAGCAACCCGGTGGGGACGAGCAGGAGGAGGGTCCCGAGCACTGGCCACGGGGACAGGGTGAGCTGGTACCCGGCGGGCACGATGCCGCCCGACTCGAGGAGGGGGGTGAGGAGGCGGGCCGCGAAGAGCCCGGGCACGGCACCGACGGGTCCTGCGAGGGCGAGGACGAGGAGGACCTCACCGGTGACCATCTGCCGCACCTGGCCCCCGGTGGCACCGACGGCGCGCAGGAGCGCGAACTCCTGCCGGCGTTGCCGCAAGGCCGCGGAGATGGTCGTCGACACCATGAGGAGGACTACGAGGACGGTGGTCCCTGCGAAGGACGACGCGACGGTGACGAGCAGCATGGCGGTGCCGTCGGGCTGCTCCGCACCGAAGCCGGTGCGCGCACCGGAGTCGAGGAGGACACCGGTGGCGGTGAGCAGCGCGGACGCGAGGACGACGATGACGAAAGCCCCCGCGAGGCTCGCACGGTGGGCGCGGGCGGAGGACCGGGCGAAGGACCACATGGCGCTCACCTCCCCGACGCCACGAGCTGGGCGGTGATCTGCTCGACGCTGGGCGCCTCGAGGTGCCCGACGACGTTCCCGTCGGCCAGGAAGAGGACCTGGTCGGCGGCGGTCGCGACCCGGGGGTCGTGGGTGACGAGCACGAGGGTCTGGTCGAGCTCGCGGGCCGTGGCGCGCAGGACGTCGAGGATCTGCTGGCCGGTGCGGGAGTCGAGGGCACCGGTGGGCTCGTCGGCGAAGACGACGGTGGGGCGCGTGACGAGCGCCCGGGCGATCGCGACGCGCTGCGCCTGGCCGCCGGACAGCTGTCCGGGGAGGCGGTCCTCCATGCCCTGCAGGCCGACGGCCATGAGCAGGTGCTCCTGCCAGGCGGGGTCGGGGCGTCGGCCGTCGAGCAGCAGCGGCAGCTGGACGTTCTCCGCGACCGTGAGGTGGCGCACCAGGTTGTACGACTGGAAGACGAAGCCGACGCGGCGGCGGCGGAAGCGGGTGAGGTCGTCGGCGCTCAGGGTGGTGAGGTCGACGTCACCGACGACCACCTGGCCGCTGGTGGGGACGTCGAGGCCCGCCGCGCAGTTGAGGAACGTCGACTTGCCCGACCCGGAGGGGCCCATGACAGCGGTGAAGGACCCGGGGCGCAGCGCGACGGACACCGACCGCAGGGCCTCGGTCTCCCCGAGGCCGTTGGGGTACGTCTTGCGGACCTGGACCAGGCGGACGGCGGTGAGCGAGCCGTCGTCCGGAGCGGTGTGCGGCGCCGCCTGGGCGGGGCTCACGCTCGGGGACGACTGCGACGAGGGTGCTGACGGTGCGTTCATGGTGACGCTCCTCCGGGGGTCGGGGCGACGGGTGATCCGTCGTCCTCGACGCTACGAGCGGCACCGGGGCGCCATCGAGCCGCCTAGGAGGGAACCTCGTGCCTTGCATCCTTCGATGCAAGGCCCACACCGGCGCCCCCTCCGGCGCTGTCGTCGGGCACGGTGACGATGCGGTTCTGGTAGGCCCACACGACCGCCTGGAGCCGCGAGCGCACCCCGATCTTGGGCATCATGCGCGCCAGGTGGGACTTCACGGTGGACACCTCGACGACGAGCTCGGCGGCGATGTCGTCGTTGGACATGCCCTGGGCGAGGAGCAGGAGGATGTCCACCTCGCGGGCCGTGAGGAGGTCGGTGGGGTTCTGCACGGTGACGGGCTGGGTGCGGCGACGCTCGACGAACTCGCGCAGCACGCGGCGCGTGAGGGTGTGGTCGAGGGTCCCGTTCCCGGCGGCGATGGACCGCACGGCGTCGACCATGGTGGACGGTTCGGCGTCCTTGAGGAGGAACCCCGACGCCCCGGCCTCGAGGGCCCCGAAGACGTACTCGTCGAGGTCGAAGGTGGTGAGGACGAGGACGGGCACGGGGTCGGTGACGTCGGGGCCGCAGAGCTCCCGGGTGGCACTGATGCCGTCGCGGCCGGGCATCCGGATGTCGAGGCACGCGACGTCGGGGCGCAGCTCGCGGGCGAGGCGGACGGCCTCGTCGCCGTCCCCGGCGACGCCCACCACCTCGATGTCGGGCTCAGAGCCGAGGAGGGCGGCGAGCCCTGCCCGGACGAGGGGCTGGTCGTCGGCCACGACGATCCGGATCATGCGGTCTCCCTGGTCGCGCGGGCGTCGTCGCTCGGGGCGCCGGCGTCACTCTGGTCCTCGGTGGGGTCACGGCGCAGGCGCAGGGACACCTCCCAGCCGCCGTCGATCGTCGGACCGTACCGCAGGTCGGCGGCGGTGAGCTCGGCGCGCTCGCGCATGCCGACGAGGCCGAACCCTCCGCCCGTCCCGCCGGGGTCGGCGGTCGCCGCGGCGTCGTTGCGGACGGTGACGACGACGGTGGCCGGGTCGGTGTCGTCGACCGTCACGAGGGACGGGGCCCCTGGAGCGTGCTGGACGGCGTTGGCGAGCGCCTCCTGGACCATGCGGTACGCGGTGAGCTGGGCGAGGGGGCCCAGCCCCGCGCCCAGGGTGTCGTCGTCGGCGGCGGGGAGGGTGAGGAGCTCCACCGTGGCCCCGGCGGCCGACGCCTGCTCGACGAGCGCCGCGATGCCGGTGAGGGACTCGACGGACAGCTCGGCGTCGCCCTCGCGCAGCAGGCCGACGAGGCGGCGGAGGTCGCGGAGCACGGCCGTGCTCTGGCCGCGCACCTGCCGGACGCCCTCGCGGGCGGCGTCGGGGTCGGTGATGATCTGGCGCTCGACGGCCGCGGCCATGACGGCGATGCCGGAGAGGTGGTGGGCGGCGATGTCGTGGAGCTCGCGCGCCATGGCGGTGCGCTCCTGGGCGCGGGCCTCGCGCACCAGGGCGTCGTGCTCGCGGGCGAGCGCGAGGATCTCCTGCTCGCGGGCGCGCCCGACGTCGCGGCGCGTGGTCACGAGGAGCGCGACGAACGCGGGCGCCCCGACGAGGACGAGTGCCTGCCCGACGGCGTACGCCACGAGCATCCACCAGGTCGTGTCCCCGGCGCGCAGCCCGGCGACGAGGTACGCGACCACGGTCAGACCGGCTGCGGCGAGCCCGACGCCCCGCACGTCGGCGGGGGTCCGGTCGACGAACGCCAGGTAGCAGGCGACGACGAGCGGCAGCGACGTGATGCTCGACGCCTCCCCCGCCCCCGCTGCGGCGACGAGCACCTGGACCCCGGCGACGAGGAGGAGCACGGCGACGGGTGCGGTGCGGGCCCGCAGCAGCGCGGCGCACTGGACCGTGAGTGCGACGGCCACGACCCACCACACGGCGTCGCGGACGGTGGGCACCGACACGAGGCCGGGGTCCGCCGTGTCGGTGAGGGTCACGAGGAGCAGGACCCCCATGGATCCCGCCCAGCAGAGCGCCGCCGGGAGGATGTCGCGGTGCGGCGTCGGACGGTCCGTCCGCGAGAGGGTCATGGGGCGACCCTATGCCCGTATCCACCCGGTCGACAGAGTGTCAAACGTTATCGATAACGTTTTCTGTACGGTATGGTCGGGTTCATGGCACAACGGGTCACGATCACCGACGTCGCGCGCGCAGCAGACGTCTCCGTGGCCACCGTCTCCAAGGTCATCAACGGCAGGTACGGCGTCTCGCCCACCACCTTCGGGCGCGTCAAGGAGGTCATCGAGACCCTCGGCTACGAGTCGAGCCTCGTGGCACGCAGCCTGCGGTCCCGCCGCACCAACGTCATCGGGATCCTCGTCGCGGAGTTCGAGCCGTTCAGCACGGAGATCCTCAAGGGCGCCTCCACCGGCCTGGCGGGCACCGACTACGAGCTCCTCGCGTACACCGGTGGCCAGCACAGCGGCGGCGTCGGGTGGGAGCGCCGGTACCTGTCCCGCCTGAGCGGCACCCTCATCGACGGCGCCGTCCTCGTGACCCCCACCGTCGTGGACGCCGACGCGGAGATCCCCGTGGTCGCCATCGACCCGCACGCCGGGCCCGCCGACCTCCCCACCGTCGACTCCGACAACCTCGCCGGGGCGCGCCTCGCCACGGAGCACCTCCTCGCCCTCGGCCACCGGCGCATCGCGTTCCTCTCCGGCCGCAGCGACCTCGAGTCCTCGCGCCTGCGCGAGGAGGGCTACCGGCAGGCCCTGGCCGCCGCGGGCGTCCCGGTGGACCCGGCGCTCATCCTCGCGGGCGAGTACCGCAAGGAGAACGCCCTCGAGCCGGCGCACCGGCTCCTGTCCCTCCCGGACCGCCCGACGGCGATCTTCGCCGCGAACGACCTGTCGGCCATCGCTGCCCTCGAGGTCGCCCAGGAGATGGGCGTCCACGTGCCCACGGAGCTGTCCGTCGTGGGCTTCGACGACGTGCCGGAGTCGGCGAGCACCGCTCCCCCGCTGACCACGGTCCGTCAGCCCATCCAGCAGATGGGCGCCGCCGCCATCGGGCTCCTCATCTCCCTCATCAACGCCACGCCCGTCGACGAGACCCACGTGCGCCTGCCCACGTCCCTCGTGGAGCGCGGCTCCACAGGACCGCGCCCTCCCCGCTGACGCTCAGGCGACGGAGCGGGCGGCGCGGTTCGCGACGGCCGCGCCCTGGAGCAGCACCGCCGTCTGGGCGGCCAGGCCGAGGAGCCCGGTGCCGATGCCCCACCCCTCGCCGAGCGTCGCGTACGCGGCGCCCATGAGGACGAGGGTGACGACGGCCAGCGGGACCGCTCTGCGGACCGCCGGCAGAGCTGCCGCGTGCCCCGCGACCCAGGCCGCGTCGGACGCCTGCGTGTGCCGGGTGCGGATCCCGGCGCTGCCGTTGCGGACCAGCCGGCCCTCCGCCGCCATCCGTGTGACGACGACGATCATGACCGCGACGAGCACCACGCTGAGCGCAAGGGGAATCAGAGCCATGCGTCGACCCTACCGGTGGGCGACGCCCGCTTCGAGCGGTTCGTCCGGCCGGCTCCCACCGCGCCCACGCCCCGCTCCGAGGACGTGCGGGACGACGGCGGCCGCACCGCTCACCGCGGCGGCGGCGAGGAGCGCTGTCCCTGTGCTCGTGGATCCTGCGAGGCCGCCCGCACCGGCGCTCCCGAGCGCCTGGCCGAGGACGAGCGCCACGAAGAGCAGGGACGTGCCCGACGAGGCGCGCTCGGCGTCGAGGTCCGCGGTCCACGCGATGAGCACCCCGGAGCCTGCCGTGTACGCCCACCCGAAGGCGACGCATGCGGCGAGCGCGGCCGTCGTCACGCCGGGCAGCAGCCCGAGCGCCGCCGACGCGAGCGCGACCCCGGCGGCGGTGAGCGTCCAGGCCGCCGGGGGGCGGAGCATCGCGAGGTGCCGCGCGGTGACGATGACGGCAGCGCCGCCCGCCCCGAGTGCGATCCACGCGGTGACGGACGTCGTCTCGGAGACGCCCGCGGCCACGAGGTGTGCACGCCCGTAGGTCCACACGCCTGCGGACCCGGCGCCGAGGAGGAGGGCGGCGACGATCGGGGCGCTGTGGGCGACGAACCAGGCGCGGGGTGGGAGCCACGAGGAGGGCGGGGGCGACGGACGTCCGGTGGGGTCCGCCGGTCCGCGCGGGGTGTCGGCGCCGTGGTCGAGCCGGAGGACGAGGAGTGCGACGAGCCCGGTGACGACGGCGATGACCATCCAGGCGAGGCGCCACCCGGGGAGGAGGACGAGGGCGAGAATCCCTGCGGCGACGAGCCCAGGCCCGGTGCCTGCGTTGACCATGGTCTGCGCGCGGTCGACGGAGCTGCTCGTGACGGAGCGGTGGACGATCGTCACGAGCGCGGGTGACGCGAGGCCCGCTCCGGCGGAGGCGAGGATCGCGGCGACCGCGAAGACCGCGATGCCGGGCGCCGCGGCCATGCCGGCGGCACCACCACCGGCGGTGAGCGCCGCGGCGACCACAAGCGCGCGAGGGCGGTGGGGGCCGACGACGAAGCCGACGAGCGCACCCACGCAGTAGACGAGCGAGGCGCCGGACGAGACGAGCCCGGCACCGGTGTCGGCGAGCCCGAGGTCGGCCTGGACGTCGGGCAGGAAGAGCCCGAAGGCGAGGCGGACGAGCCCGTACGTCGCGGCGATCAGGGCGCACCCGGCCGCGACGAGGGAGATGTCGCGAGGACCAAACGAAAACGACCGTTTCATATTGGTGAGTCTAGGGTGCTTGCATGCCCATCCGCCCGCGCAGCGAGACCAAGCTCCTCGACGCCGCCGACGACCTCCTCTTCACGCGGGGCATCGCGGCCACGTCCGTCGACGAGATCCTCGAGCGCGCCGGCGTGTCCGCCGCGACCCTCTACCGCGGGTACACCAGCAAGGAAGCGCTGGTCGCGGCCGCCCTCGTGCGCCGCCACGAGACGTGGATCGCCGTCTGGGACGCGGCCGTCGAGCGCGCCCGCACCCCCGTGGACAAGGTCCTCGCCGTCTTCGACGCCCTCGACGAGTTCCAGCGCCGACCCGACGGGTCACGCTGGTGCGCGTTCCTCGGCACCGCCGCGGAGTACGCCGACGCACCACCGGAGATCACGGCCGTCGTCCGCACCGAGACCGAGACCTACCGCACCCGGCTCGCGGCCCTCGCCGCACCGGTCGTCGGCGTACGGGCCGACGCGGTCGCCGACGAGCTCCTCCTCGTCGTCAGCGGCGCCCTCGCGATGCGCCTGCGCGACCCCGACCACGGCACGGGGACCGCCCGGACAATCGCCGAGGCTCTCCTGGACACCGGGTCCTGACCGCCGCCGCGCGCGCTACCTTCGATGACGTAACGCCGGTCACCCAGGAAGGCACACCATGCCCGAGCACGCGCAGCCTGAGCCTCTGACCATCGCCGTCCTCGGTGCCGGCGGCGTGGGCGGTCTCGTCGCCGCGCTCGCCGCCCGGGCCGGGCACCGCGTCGTCGTGCTCGCGCGCGAGCCGTCCGTCGAGGCCCTCCGGGCAGGTGGCATCCGCGTGACGAGCCCCCTCTTCGACGACGTCGCGGTCTCCGTCGAGGCCGACACCGTGCTGCGGGAGCCGGTCGACCTTTGCATCATCGCCGTGAAGCAGACCGCCCTGCGCGACGCGCTCGACCGTGTCCCCGCACGCATGGTCGAGGCCGGGCTCGTCGTCCCTCTCCTCAACGGGGTGGAGCACGTCGCGACGCTCCGCGAGCGGTTCGCTCCCGAGGCGGTCGCCGCCGGAGTCGTGCGGGTGGAGTCCTCGCAGACCGCACCCGGGCGGATCGTCCATGGCAGCCCCTTCGTCGAGGTGGATCTCGCCAGCAGCAGCGCACCGGGCAGCCGACTCGCCACCGCGGCCGCAGCCTTCCAGGGCGCCGGCATCACGACGAGGGTCCTCGACGACGAGGCCTCGATGCTCTGGGGCAAGCTCGCTGTCCTCGCACCGTTCGCGCTGCTCACCACGCACCACCGTGCGCCGATCGGTGATGTGCGCACCACCTGGCGCGACGAGCTCGTCCAGCTCGTCGCGGAAGTCGCGGCCGTCGGGCGTGCCAGCGGTGGTCCCGACGTGACCGGGAACGCTCTGCGCTTCTACGACTCGTTCCCGGCCGAGGCCCGGTCCTCCATGCAGCGCGACGCCGAGGCCGGGCGTCCCCTCGAGCTCGACGCCATCGGCGGAGCCGTCCTCCGGGCCGCGGAACGCCACGGCGTGGCTGCACCCCTCACACGGCAGTTGGTCGACGCCCTCTCCTGAGGCGGCACCGTTCCCGACCATGTCGGTTGCTGGCTGCTGCCACCGCCTGCTGGCCGCGAGTTCGTCACTTCCAGTCGAGTTCGTCACCTTGATGAGACGAACTCGGCACGAAGCGACGAACTCGACGAGAGACGGCGGGCATCGGACATCGGGTGAAGGTGGGGCTGCGGGCGCGCAGGGGTGCGGGTGAGGGCGGCGATGACGCAGCGTCAGTAGTGGGTGTTGCTCGCCTGGACGAGCATGAACGCCGCGAGTGCGACGACGAACGCGACCGCGCCCGTACGGAACGCGGAGATCCCGTGGGCCCGGGTCTTCTGCGGCCACCCGTCGAAGAGGTCCATGATGGTCGCCCGCCGCGCCTTCGCGAGGAGGACCGCTCCCCGGACGACCTGGACGACACCGGCCAGGACGAACAGGGCGGCGACGACGAGGACGACTGTCGCGGTGTGGTTCTCGGACATGCCGCCCTCCGGTTCTCGTGCGACGAACCTACGCTGCAGCCGTCGTGGTCGCGCTGCCGAGATTGAGTATGGCGATTGCTCTCGCCACACTGTAGGTTAACAACGAGCATAATCGTCATATCCCTTGGAGGTTCGCTGTGGCCGGATACCGGATCGATCGGGAGGTCACAGCACTTGGCGAGCACGTGCGCGGCTGGCGCATGGTGCTCGGCCTGACCGCCCAGCAGGTGGCCGAGCGGGCCGACATCACGCGGGACACCCTCCGCAAGATCGAATCGGGCAACCCGCGCGTGAGCTTCAGCAACGTCGCCCAGGTCCTCCGCGCGCTCGGCGTGCTCGACCAGGCCATCGAGGCGATCGACCCGCTGAACAGCGACATCGGGAGGTTACGCGCCGGCAACCTGACGAGGAAGCGAGCGCGATGACCACCGTCGAGGTCCTCATCGACGAGGCCGGCTATACGCACCTGGTCGGCCAGGCGCATTTCACTCGGAACCGCGGACAGCTCTCCACGACTTTCCTCTACGACACCGCCTACCTCGCCGGCGGCGGGACGAACATCGACCCCGCCCTCCTCCTGGTCTCCGGGTCACAGTACCAGAACGGCCTTCTTCGAGCCTTCGCCGACAGCGCTCCCGATCGGTGGGGGCGCAACCTCATCGAGAAGGCCGAGAGGACACATGCTCGCGAGGAAGCCCGCACCCCACGTCGGCTCGACGATCTCGATTTCCTCCTCGGGGTCAGCGACGACACACGCCAAGGCGCGCTGCGCTTCCGCCTGCCCGGTCACGACGACTTCCTGGGCAGACCGTCGAAGGTCCCGCGACTGGTCTCACTGCCGGAGCTCCTGCTCGCCAGTGACCAGCTCGCCTCGTCAGCCGATCATTCATCGGCTGTCAAACAGCTCCTGGACACCGGGACGACCGGCCTCGGTGGCGCCAGGCCGAAGGCCTCCGTGCGTTTCGAGGACGGAGGCCTCGGGATTGCGAAGTTCCCTCACTCGAGCGACCGGTGGGACGTCATGGCGTGGGAGGCCACTGCTCTCGACCTGCTCGAAAGCACGGGAATCCGCACGCCGCGACGCCGGCTGACTCGCGTCGGGGATCGGAGCGTGTTGATCCTCCGCCGGTTCGACAGGGGAGACTCTGGCCACCGCATCGCCTACATCAGTACCATGACGGCGACCGGCTCCACCGACGGTGACCATCGTGATTACGCCGAGATCGCCGAGGTGATGCGTGACCTCTCCCTCTCGCCACGCCAGGACCAGCACGAGCTCTATGACCGAGTCGTCGCCAGTGTCGTCCTCGGCAACACGGACGACCATCTGCGCAACCACGGATTCCTGGCCGATCGGGGGCACTGGACGTTGAGCCCCGCCTTCGACGTGAACCCGAACCCGGATCTGCAGAAACCGAGCTCGACGTCGATCGCGGGAGCCGATACCTATCCCGAGCAGATCGACGGTCTCGCAGCCCTCGCCTCGGACTGCAGCCTGACGGTGGCCCAGGCACGAGAACGGATGGGGAAGATCGCAGCGTCGATGCTCGGGTGGCGGGACCGGGCGCGCAAGAACCGGATCAGCGAGCAGGAGATCACGATGATGGCCGAGTCGATCACTCCCCGCCTGGAGGCGGTGGCGACCCAGGCCGCGCGTCAGTGCATCCCGAAGCGGGCGAGCGGTTCGACGAGCTCTCGTTCCTCGTAGGAGAGGTGGGACAGCAGGACGTCGCTGAGGACGTCGACGGCCTCCCGGAGGTCCGTGGTGGTCCCGGTCCCGGCGACGAGCGCGACGAGGGCCTTGTCGACCTCTTCGAGGACGTCGTGGATGACCTGGTGCTCCTCCTCGAGGCGGTCGATGACCGGGCTGAGCCGGGGGTCGGAGTCGCGCAGGTGCGGGAGCATCGACCGGTCCTCGATGGTGTGGTGCGTGGTGACGAGGCGGCAGTACGCCTCGCAGTACGACCCCAGGGTCCAGTTGTTCTGCCGCATGGTCATGGTGCTGATGTGCGAGCGCGCGGTGCCGACGTCCATGGCCCCGGCCGACACCTGGTCCACGAGGTCGAGGACCTGCGCGAGCTCGGCCCGCAGGTGGTCGTGGATGTCCACGAGGCGCTGTGGGACCTCCTCCTCGAACGCCGTGTACGTGCGCCCAGGGTCGGGTGCGGGCCCGACGGGTCGGGTGCCCTCGTCGAGGAGCCGGCGGTCGCTGCGCCGGGTGCCGTCGTCGGGCGTGGGCACCACACCCAGACCCGCCGGGGTCGAGGCCGCCGCCGACGGCACGGGAACGACGACGGGTGCCGCCTCCGTCGCCGTGTCGGCTTCCTGAGGTTCCTGCGGTTCCGGCTGCGCGGTCCGCCCGGCGGCGACGAGCTCACGGACCGCGGGGGCGACGTCGCCGGCGAACCTGCGCAGGTCGTCGGGGTCGTCGCTCCCGAGGACGAACGTGTCGATGCCGTCCTCGAGCGCGAGGGTCGCGAGCTCCTCGGCCCACTGCGCGGCGGGGCCCTCGAGGCGCCCGCCACCCTGGGGGGCGAACCGACCGTGGACGTTGAGCATGCGGCGCACCTCCGACGGTGACCGGCCCGCCTCCGCGGCGGCCTCGTCGATGGCAGCGTTGCCTGCGGCGAGGTCCCCCGGGGCGAGGTAGCCCAGGGACGGCAACCAGCCGTCGGCCCGGCGCCCCGTGAGGCGCAGCATCCGCGGCTTGTACGCGCCGAGCCAGATCTCGACGTCGTGGGCGGGTGCGGGGCCGCGCTTGGCGCCGGCGGCGCGATGGAACTCGCCGTCGACCCGGACACCGCCGCGGGTCTGCACGTCCCAGGTCTGCGTGATGATGTCGAGGGCCTCCTCGAGGGCGCGCACGCTCTGCCCGCCGGTGAGCCTTCGCCCACCCATCGCCTCGATGGCGTCCCAGAACGCCCCGGCCCCCAGACCCAGCTCGACACGACCGCCCGAGAGCAGGTCGAGGCTCGCGACGCTCCGCGCCAGCACCGCCGGCGGCCGCAGCGGAAGGTTGGTGACGTTCGCCGCCAGGTGGACCGTGCTGGTCCGTGCCGCGACGTAGCTGAGGAGCGTCCACGTGTCGAGGAACCCCGGGTTGTACGGGTGGTCCTGGAACGTCACCAGGTCCAGACCCACCTGCTCGGACAGCACCGCCGTCGCGACCGTCCGATCGGGGTCCGCGCTGCTCGGCGTGACGAACGACCCGAACTGCAACGCACGGCCGTACCTCGTGGTCGCGGTGGGCTCGTCGTGGTGCGTGGCCATGGGCTCTCCTCCGTGATGCGCCGCGGGCGACGGCCCGCCCAGCGTATCCAGCCAGGAGACAGATGATGATGGTGCTGGACTATCGGCAACCATGGCCATCCGTCGCGACTCCCGATGACGCGACGGCGAGCGGACGACCGCGGAGACCGACGAGAGGGAGCGACGTGCGACGAACCGTGCTGGTGGTCCTGGTAGCGGCGGTGCTCGGGGCGTGTGCGACCGGGGCACCGTCCACCGACACGCCGCGGGCCGTCTCCGCCCCGGACTACCTCGAAGAGGCTCTCGCTCTCCTGGACGACGGCCTCCATGCCGGGACCGACGCGTGGGCCGCAGCTCGTGAGGACGCCGTGGAGCAGGTCACCGCCGCGACGTCGATCGCCGACGTCCATGCCGTCGTCGACCGCCTGGCGACGATCGCCGGCGGCCCGCACAGCACGTTCCGCACCCCCGAGGAGGTGCGCGCCTGGGAGGCGGAGTCCGCCGACACCCCCGACCTGCCGAGCGTCGAGGTGGACGTGGACGTCGGTGTGCTCACACTGCCACCCTTCCCCGTCGACGAGCCCGAGCTCGTCCAGCAGTACGTCGACGCCGGGCTGGCCGGGATCGCCGAGCACACGGACGCCGACCTGTGCGGATGGGTGATCGATGTCCAGTTCAACACCGGCGGCAACGCGCACCCCATGATCGCCGCGGCGTCACCGCTGCTCACAGACGGTCCCGTCCTGGGGCTCCGCGAGCAGGACGGGACGGTGACCGAGCTCGTGGTCGACGGGAACTCCGTCCTCGTGGACGACCAGGTCCTGGCCGTCGGCAGCGGCGACCCGTTCAAGGTGAGCACGCCGTCGGTCGCCGTGCGGCAGGGCCGGATGACCGCGAGCGCCGGGGAGGCCGTCGTCGTCGCGTTCTCCGGGGAGGCCACCGCCCGGACGTTCGGGGCACCCACGCGGGGGTTCACCTCGGGGAACAGGTACCTGGAGCTGAGCGACGGTGCCGGGCTCACGGTGACCACCGGGCTCTTCCAGGACCGGCGTGGGACCGCGTACGACGGGCGGCTCGCTCCCGGCATCGAGGGGGCCGACGCGGTGACGGCCGCGGACGGCCTCACGGAGGAGGAGTGGATCCGGGAGCGGTGCTCCCGGCGATAGATCGGGTGCTCTCCCGTCGTCAGCGCCGGAAGAGCTTCGCGAGGAAACCTCCCTCGCGGGTGGGCTTCGCGTGGCCCTGGCAGCGGTCCGTCTGGCGCACGCCCTTCATGACCTGGTCGACGTGCTGGCCGCAGCCCGCCCACGTCGTCTTCCCGCACTCCTTGCATGTCACTGCTCGGCACATGTCGCCTCCTCGGTGGGTCGGGCCGCGTCTCGACCCTCGCCCTCCGCTATACCCCCAGGGGTATACAGAGCCGGATCGACGCGCTTCGTTGACGACCGCTCCACCACTTGACGATCCGTCAACTCAACCCATAGCGTCGACGAATGACTCCCGACGGCACCGGACCCCGGACCTCGCACCCAGCCGACGCACGTCGGCGCGGCCTGCTCGCCCGCGCCGACGCAGCGGGGCACCGGCCGGCCGTCGGGACGAGCGCCACCGAGGGCCGCCTCGTGATCACCATCGGCGCACTGACGTTCGCGTTCCTCGCCGTGACGTTCCAGCTGACGTCTCTGGAGTGGGGCGGCCTCATCGGCGCAGCGGCCACGCTCGTCCTCCTCGCCGCCCTGCCGTTCCTCGCCCGGGCACGGCGCGACCACGAGCGGGTCCACCCCCGCGGCTACCGGCGCCGGTGGGCCGCGGCCGCCGTCTGGGCGGTGGTGGTCGCCGGGCTCGGCGCCTATCTGTGGAGGTCGGGTCTCGTCGACGTCGCCGCACCGGTGTGGCTCACCACGGCCGTCGCGCTCGCCGCGGTCGCACCGCTGCTCGCCCTCGGTGCATGGCTCGTGCGGTCGGCCCGGTGAGCCTCGCCTCGGCGCGCGTCGCCCTGGACGACCGCGTCCACTCCCCCGTGCGGTTCTGCCTGCTCGCCGCCCTGAACAGCGTGGACAGCGCCGACTACCAGACCCTCAAGGACGCCCTCGACGTCAGCTACACGCTCCTCAGCAAGCACATAGCCCTCCTCGAGGACGCCGGGTACGTCCGCGTCCACAAGGAGTTCTCCGGGCGCACACCCCGCACCGTCCTCGCCCTCACAACCTCCGGCAGGGACGCGTTCCGCACCCACCTCACGGCGCTCGACGAGATCGTCGCCGGCCTCACCTGACGGCCTCCGTCAGCCCTCCACGACACCGGCGAGCTGCAGCGCGGGGAACACGACGGCCGGCGAGCTCGTCATGAGGTTCACCACCACGTGGGAGATGGTCACGGGCAGCAGGCGGCCCTGGCGCAGCACGATGAGCCCCGACCCGATGCCCCACACGGTGAACGCGACGACGTACACGACCATGGCGTCGGCCGTGGGCGCGAAGAACGCGTGCTGCAGGCCGAACACCAGCGAGCACACGCCCACCGCGAGCGCCGTGGGCCACGCTGCACCCAGGTGGGTCTGCGCGTACCCGCGGTACACGGCTTCCTCGGCGGGGGCGTTGAGCGGGACGAAGGTGAGGACGGCGACGATGCCGAGGGCGAGCGCCCACCCCGGTGACGCGACGGACGCCGCGTCGGGGTCGTAGAAGACCGTCTCGAACGCGGTGAACGTGTCGCCGCCGTGGAGGACGGCCATGGTGCCGAGGACCGCGAGCACGAACGGCACGTAGAGAACGGCGATCCACAGGAACCCCCACCCGATCTCCCGGGCCCACCCGCCGTGCGGGGCGAAGAGGGACCGCAGCGTGCGGCCCTCGGCGCGGAGAAGGCGGGAGGTGAGGACGAGGCAGACGACGTTCACGGGCAGGAGGCTCAGCGACGCGAGCATCGGTGTGGGCGGGAACGACGCCGTCCCCTCACCGGCGTCGACGATCGCCCAGGCGGCGAGGGTCGCGAGCGCGACGAGCACGAGGCGGGTGAGGAGGAGGGCGCCCGCCTGGCGGGTCCGGGGCATCAGTCCCAGACGATCGACAGCACGCGGCTGCCCGCCGGGACGGCGGGTGCGTCGACGAGGTTGTCGACGACGTAGCCGTCGACAACGCCGTCGGACTCGAGCCATTCGGTGTCGGCGAGGTCGGTGAGCTCGTCGGTGTCGAGGCTCGTGCACACGGCGACGGCCTCGGCGAGCACGAGGTCGGACCCCTCGACCGTCTCGTCGTGGAGCTGCACGCGCACCCAGTCGACGTCGTCGTGCGACTCGATCGAACGCAGCCGGTCGGCGATCTCCGCGAGGCTCGGCCGCCCGTACCCCCACTGGTTGGGGGCGAGCGACCCTTCCTCCTCGTTGCCGGGGAAGAACTCGTCGAGGGTGAGCAGCGGCAGGGCGCCATCGACCGCGCGGGCCAGGACGTCGTCGAGCTGGATCATGGTGCGAGCGTAGCGGCGCGTCGCGCTCATGGCACGGGTCGCCGGGTGGTGGCTACCGGTGCGCCTGCTCCGCGAGGTGCGCCGCGAGGACGTCGCGGACCGTGGTCCACGTGTGGTCGCCCCAGCGGTCGTTGTCGACGTGGTGCAGCTGGGCCTGGCCGCTGAACATGCTCACGAGGTACTGCATGCCCTGCCAGGCGGGGAAGGTCTCCTCGGGGCCCTTCGAGGTGCGGCGCATCACCGTGGCGGCAGCGGCGAGCGTGCCCGTCGTCCCGGCCCACTGAAGGGTGAAGGGCGTGCCGGTGAGCTCGGTCATGGTGCGGGCGATGTCGCGGCTCGTGACGCGGTCGCCGGCGACCTCGACGACGCGTGGCGCGTCGTCGGTGAGCGCGACGAGGGCGGTGACGCGGGCGGTGTCGTCCTTGGTGGTGAAGTCGAGGACCTGGTCGGCCGACGACCAGTAGAGGACCTTGCGCCGGTCGAACAGGACGATGGGCGCCTGCCCGGTGAGCATGTCCGTGAACGCGCCGTTGAGGATCGAGGTGGCACGCACGGGTGCGGCGTCGACGTCGGTGGCGAACACGCGCCGCAGCTCGAAGTTGCGGTTGCTGCCGGGGTCGATGCGCCGGTAGTCGGCGGAGTAGTCCGACGGGACGAAGCGCGGCACGCCCGCGTCGACGGTCGCGGCGAGGAGCGCGCGCTGCGCGTCGACGACGACGGGGCGGGTGCCGCTGAGCGCGGAGACCACGCAGTCGACGCCCGTGGCTGCGGCGGTCAGCGCGGGGTGGTCGGTATAGGTGGCCTGGACGACGTCGACGCGGTCGTCGCCGCCATAGCGGGCGGCGGCGGCGGCGCCGCTGCCGGGCCGCGTGAGCACGCGGACCCGGGCGTCGCGGGCGAGGAGCTCGCGGACGACGCGGTGACCGAGGTCGCCGGTGGCGCCTGCGACGAGGACGGTGCTGGTCATGGTGGGGGTCTCAGTCTCTGCTGGTGGGGTGGGTGGTGCGGCGGGAACGATCTGGGGCGGCGACGGGCTGGTTGCTCGAGGTCTGGGTCTCGGCGGCGGGCACGCAGGCCTCGACCTGGTCGGCGCCGAGGGCGACGCGGGCGAGCAGGTGGCGCAGCAGGGTCTGCTCGTCGAGGGCGAGGCCCCGCATGAGCGTCCCCTCGACGGCTCGGAGGTCCCGCCGCGCGGTCTCGAGGAGCGCGCGGCCGGCCTTCGTGGCGTGGACCTGGCGGACGCGGCGGTCCGTGGGGTCGGGTCGCCGTTCGACGAGGCCCGCCCCTTCGAGCGCGTCGACGACGTAGGTCATGGCCGTCTTGTCGATGCCGAGACGGTGCGCCAGGGCGAGCTGCGACGACGCGTCCTCGGTGGTGATGGCGACGAGCACCTGGTATCCGCGCGGCCCCCCGGGCACCGGTGCGACAGCGCCCTGCGCCACCCGGGAGAACCCCTGGTAGACGGCCTGCAGCGACCACCCGAGCTCCGTCTCGATGCCCGCGGCGTCCCAGTCGATGTCCGTGGCGCGCCAGGTGTCGGGCGACGACGTGCCGGTCGGTCCGTCATCGGTCGATCCGTCGTCGGCGGGGCCGGGGTCGGTCGGGTGGGTGGCGCTCGGTGACTCCATGCGGCGATCGTACCGACACGAGATCGTCTTGTGCAAAGATGATCTTCACGACCAACGATCCGGAAGCAGGCAGTCATGACCACCACCGCCGTCACGCCCTTCGTCCTCGACGTCCCGCAGGCCGACCTCGACGACCTCCGTCGTCGCCTGCTCGCCACCCGGTGGCCCGACCGCGAGACCGTCACCGACACCTCGCAGGGCCCGACCCTCGAGAAGATGCAGCGCCTGGTGGACCACTGGGCCACCGCGTACGACTGGCGCCGGACCGAGGCGCTCCTCAACGGGTGGGGCCAGCACACGACGACCATCGACGGGCTCGACATCCACTTCCTCCACGTGCGGTCCGCCGTCGCCGGGGCCCGCCCGCTGCTCCTCACCCACGGGTGGCCCGGCTCGGTCCTCGAGTTCCGGCACGCCATCGGCCCGCTCACCGACCCCGAGGCCCACGGCGGCTCCGCCGAGGACGCGTTCGACGTCGTCATCCCCAGCCTGCCCGGCTTCGGGTTCTCCGGCCGCCCCACCGAGACCGGGTGGGACGCCCGCGGCACCGCGAAGGCCTGGGCCGTGCTCATGGACCGTCTCGGGTACGCGACGTGGTTCGCGCAGGGTGGCGACCTCGGCGCGTCGGTCACCGCGGAGCTCGCCGCGCTGCAGGGCCGCGAGGACATCGGGCTCGCGGGCATCCACCTGAACATGGCCCTGTTCATGCCCACCGACGAGGAGGCGCAGGCCGCGACGCCGGAGGAGCAGGTCATGCTCCAGGAGGGCGGCTACTACTGGCAGGTCCTCTCCGCGTACTCGCAGCAGATGGCCACGAGGCCGCAGACCATCGGCTACTCGCTCACCGACTCCCCCGTCGGGCTGGCGTCGTGGATCTACGCGATGTTCCAGGACGTCGGCGGGTCGCACGACGAGCACGGTGACGCTGAGAAGATCTTCACCCTCGACGAGATGATCGACGACATCATGCTCTACTGGCTCCCCGGTACGGCCGCGTCGGCCGCCCGCATGTACTGGGAGTCGGCGCGCACCGGCTGGTCCACCCCCGGCACCCTCGAGGAGCCCCTCACCCTGCCCACGGGCCTGAGCATCATGCCCGGCGAGTACGTGCGCCGCTCACGCCGCTGGGCCGAGCGCCGCTACACGAACCTCGTCCACTTCTCCGAGGTCGCCCGCGGCGGACACTTCGCGCTCCTCGAGCAGCCCGAGCTCCTCGTCGAGGACATCCGGGCGACGTTCCGGAAGGTGTGACGGCTCACGGAGTCCGCAGATGTTCCTCGGGTCGCGGGCGGAGGAGCGCCAGGACCGTCAGTCGGCCTCGGGCTCCGAGACGAGGTGGACGATCGACGCCGGGCTGGTGATCCAGTACGCGGACGTCGTGCCCAACGGCTCGATCTCGTCGCAGCGGGTCACGCCCGCTGCCCGCAGGTGATCGGCGGCGGCCGCCGTGTCCGCCGTCGTCACCTCCAACCAGAGCTCTGCCTGGCTGACGCCGGGGACCTTGTCGATCCACAGCGTGTTGGCCCCGAACTCGAAGCCCACCGACTCCGGACCGGACTCGAACGGGTTCTCGACCTGGCGCATGCCCAACGTGTCGCGGTAGAAGGCGACGGTTTCCTCCCACACGTGGGGCGGGACCTTCATGGCGATGTTGCGGCCCCCCTCGAAGGTCAAGGGCTTGTCTGCAGTCACGCGCGCTCCTCGGTGGGTTCCGACGGGAGCACTGACGCTACCGAGGCAGGGCACGGGCGGCCACCCCTCAGCGGGTCCGGCGAGCACCACGAGCCGGGCACGGCACAATGGACGCCGTGATCACGGTCAGCACGGACGGTTCCTGCCTGCGCAACCCCGGAGGGGCGAGCGGCTGGGCGTGGGTGAACCACGACGGGTCGTCCGCGTCGGGTGGTATCGCGTCGGGCACCAACCAGGTGGCCGAGCTGTCGGCGGTGCTCGAGGCGATCCTCGCCCACCCCGGCCCCGAGGAGCTGCGCATCGAGTCCGACTCCCAGTACGCCATCAAGTGCGCATCCGTGTGGGTGGCGGGCTGGAAGCGCAAGGGGTGGCGCACCGCGAGCGGCGGCCCTGTGCAGAACCTCGAGCTCGTGCAGGGCATCGAACGGGCCATCGCGGAGCGCGAGGGGAAGGTCGTCTTCCACTGGGTGCGCGGTCACCAGGGCGACCACTTCAACGAGAAGGCCGACGTCCTCGCCGGCACCGCGGCACGCGCCGCGAAGCGCGGCGACGTCGTCGTGACCCGAACGGGCGCGACGACGCCCGTCGGCGCCGGCGCGCGCCCCGCACCTGCCGCAGTCGCCGCCGCCGCGGAACCAGACTTCCTCTTCTGAGCACCCCGACGTGAGCGGGCGACGCATGGAAACTGCCCGTCGACTCCCCTAGCGTCGTGAGGACGGGTCGTGCCAGCGGCTCGCCCGAGACCTCAGGGGGGGACCGATGAAGAACTCACGCAGGACGACCCTGCTCGTGATCGTCGCAGCAGCCCTCGGTGGGTGTGCTGCCGAGGAGGAGCCCGACCAGACCCCGGGAGCGCCCAGCGGGACGGTCGGGCTGGCAGTGTCGGTGACGTGCGACGAGGGTTCCGACCCGCTGTGCGTCCCGATCGGCGATCAGCACGTGATGAGCCCCGCGGGCTACCAGGCTGTGCCGGTCGACGACGCTGCCGTCGCCGAGCGCGACGGTCAGAACTCGGTCGCCCTGACGTTCACCGAGGACGGGGCGGACGCCCTGACGGCGCTCACGGAGGAGGCCGCCGAGGCCGGGGACAGCGCGCGCCTCGTCATGCGGGTCGGAGACGAGATCCGTTCGGCCGTCGAGGTCCCGGGACCCGTCGACGGGAACACCTTGACGATCGCGTTGCCGCCGGACGAGAGTGCTCAGGAGGTCGTCGACCTGATCGTGGAGGACTGACCCGGTCCCGCGTGCGGCCGGACGAGGAGGACGACCGTGGACCTGCTGCTCCTCACCGCCGGCAGCCGGGGTGACGTCGAGCCGTTCGTCGCCCTCGCGCAGGCAGCCGTCGCCGCGGGGCACCGCGTGCACCTGGGGATCCCGGACGGGTCGGGAGTCGACGTCGACGGCTCGGTGCCGCTCGTGCCGCTGCACGTGGACTTCTCCCGGCTGGTCGCCGACCAGGGCGTGTCCCCGTGGGCCGCGGCGCGGTCGATGAGGACGACGATCCGACCCGCAATGGGACGCATGCTGTCCGCGGCGGCCAGGGCCGTCGTCCATGTGCGACCGGACGTCGTCGTCCATCACCCGAAGGTGCTCAGCGCACCGGCGGCGGCCGCGTGCGTCGGGGCGACGTCCGTGGTCGCGGAGATCGTCCCAACACTCACGCCCACGCGGGCGTTCCCCATGCCCGGCACCGTGGGCGTCAGCCTAGGGCCGCTCAACCGTGCGACGTACGGGGCGGGGTCGGCGGCGGCCGCCATGTTCCGCCGCGAGGTGGACGCCGCTCTCGCGCCGCACGGGATCTCGGGTGACGCGCGCCGAGCGCGCCCCGCGGGCTCGCTCGTCCCGATCAGCCCCCTGCTGCAGGGCCGACCGGACGACTGGCCCGCGACCACGCAGCTCACCGGCCCCTGGGTCTCTCGGACGCCGAGCGCACCGCTCGACACCGACGTCGCACGGTTCGTGGCGCAGGGCCCGTTCGTGTACGCCGGGTTCGGGTCCATGGCCTCCGGCGACCCGCGCGCCCGGGCCGCCGCGATCGTCGAGGCTGCCCGGGCACGCGGTCTCGCCGTGCTGCTCGCCACCGGGTGGGGTGGGCTCGAGCTGCCCGACGACGCCCGTGGTGCGGACGTCCTGTGCGTGCGCTCCGTCCCCCACGACCAGGTCCTGCCGCACGCCGCGGTGGCCGTGCACCACGGCGGTGCCGGGACGTCGCACGCAGCCGTCCGGGCAGGTGCGCCGTCGGTGGTGGTGCCGTTCCTCGCCGACCAACCGTTCTGGGCGCACCGCCTCGCCGAACGTGGGCTCGGCGCACCACCGGTGCGGCGGCGCCGCGTGAGTGCCCGACGGATCGGGGCCGCGATCGACACGGCCCGCGCACTCCGCACCGACACCCTCGCGAGCGCCGCGTCGACCATGCGCGAGGAGAACGGCACCGCCCGGGCGCTCACCGCCCTCGAGATCCTGCGCCGGTGACAGACGACGGTCATACGCCGACGACCGACCGCGCGTCGGGCGGATCGGGGCGAACCGCGCGAACCGGTAGGTTGGCGGCATGAGGTGCGACCAGTGCGACGCGACCATCACCGGCGAGCCGACCCGCACGGCCACCCGGACCCTCTGCCACGGATGCGGTGAGACGTTCGTCGGCCTCACAGCGGGCTATGCGGCGACCGGTTCCGTCGGCGGCGCGGTCTCCACGGCACGGTGGTACCGCGTCATGCGAAAGATCCGGCGCGGCGGCCGCAGTTAGGTCACGACCGGCCGCCACGCCTGTCTCACGGAGAGGCACCACATTCACGCCAGGGTGCCGAACGCCGAAGGACGAGAATCGCTCCGAATTCCGAACCGTGGGGTGCGCGCAGAGATGTGCGCCGTGAATCGTCATGCAAATAAGAAGCCGGCTTCAATGTACGGTGTTTCCACAACGGCAGGGGACCAGAACAGGAGATTACCCATGGCACAGCGAGTAGTCGTCGAGCTCACCTCAGACGTTTCGGGCGGGACCGCGGACGAGACCGTGTCCTTCGCCCTCGATGGCGTGACGTACGAGATCGATCTCACCACTGAAGAAGCCACGGAAATGCGTTCGGCACTCACCACGTACACCGAGGGCGGCCGGAAGGTCGGACGGACCACGGCAGCGAAGACCGCTCGCCGCTCGTCGACCGGGAACGACTACGACGCCACCGCGGTCCGTGCGTGGGCCGCGTCCAACGGTGTCGAGATCTCCGGACGGGGACGCATCTCGAAGGACGTCCTGGAGAAGTACCGGGCCGCAGGCAACTGAGAGACCCTTGATCGACCGAAGGGCCGAGCCGCTGAGGCTCGGCCCTTCGGCGATTTCGCACAGACCGCTGCCGCAAGAATTGAGGGAACTTTCTCGACCGGCTTTCTACCCTCTGACCTCGACATATCGTGGTGGTCCGAGCAGTTTCACGCGACGAGTCTGCGCGAGCGCCAGACGACGGCCGCGTGGATGACGCCGGCGAGGAAGACGCCCAGCATCCGGGCGGCCTGGTGGGCCGCGTCCGCCGGCCCTGCGTACGTCACGGCGATCAGCACGCCGGCCGACAGGACGACCACCAGGACGATCAGCACGGGACGCCCACCTGCCCGCCGCATCCCCCACGTCCCGACCGACATCAGCGTGAACGCGACGAGGAACGACAGGACGGGTCCCATCAGATCTGGGTCGGACATCGCGGGCTGCCCCCTCCTGGACGGTGGAGCCTCACCCTAGCGGTGGCGAGCCGTCACCAGGGGACGACGCCCTCGTCGTCGAAGAAGCCACCGGTGGGGCCGTCGTCGGGCAGCGTGGCGAGGCGGATCGCCGTCGCGGCGCCCTGCTGCGGGGTGCGCACGCCCGCGAACCCGTTGAGGTCCGTAGCGACGAACCCGGGGCACGCGCAGTTGACGAGGATGCCGGTGCCGTCGAGCTCGCGCACGTACTGCAGGGTGACGGCGTTGAGGAAGGTCTTGGACGGCGAGTAGGCGACGGCCACCGGACCGGTGGTGGTCTCGCCGCCGGGACCGGACTGGTAGGTGAGGGACCCGACGCTGCTGGACATGTTCACGATGCGCGGCGACGGCGCACGGCGCAGCAGGGGCAGCATGGCGTTGGTGACCCGCACGACGCCGATGACGTTCGTCTCGACCGCGGTGCGGATGACGTCGAGGTCGGCGGTGGTCGGCTGCTGGGCGGGGCCGCCCGTGATTCCTGCGTTGTTCACGAGGGCGTCCAGGTGACCGGCACGCTCGGCGATGAGGTCCGCGGCCGCGGCGACGCTCCGGTCGTCGGTGACGTCCAGGGGGACGCCGAACGCGTCGACGCCCGCCTCCCTCAGCGCGGCGACCGCCTGCTCGCGCCTCGTCTCGTCGCGGGCGCCCACGCCCACGCTGTACCCCAATGCGCCGAGCCCTGCCGCGATCTCGTACCCGATGCCCTTGTTCGCCCCGGTGACCAGGGCCGTCTTCGTGGTTGTCATGCATCGATCATGCGGAGCGGGCTGCTATCGCGTCCAAGACCCGTTCGATCAGGATCGATACCCAGGAGGTATCGAGAGGGTGCGCGGGTAGCCTTCGAGGGTGGAGTCACGAGAGCTGCGCTACTTCGTGGCCGTCGCCGAGGAGCTGCACTTCGGGCGGGCGGCCGAGCGCCTGGGCATCGCCCAGCCGCCCCTGTCCCGGGCCATCGGTCAGTTGGAGCGCCGCCTGGGCGCCGAGCTCCTGCACCGCACGAGCCGCGCCGTCACCCTCACGTCCGCCGGCACCGTCCTGCTGCGCGACGGGCGCGCGGCCCTCGACGCCCTGGACGCCGCCGAGCGTCGTGCCCGACGCGCAGCCCACACCACCGACGACCGGCCGAGCATCGCCCTCGCGATCAAGGCCGGCGCCTCCACCGACCTCCTCAGCCGCCTCCTCCAGGCGTACGACGCGGTGCCCGGGTCCGTCCACGTGGACGTCGTGCTCTGCGGGCCCGGCGAGCAGGCCAGGTTGCTGCGGGCGGGCGACGTGGACGTCGCGATCCTCCACCGCCCCTTCGACGACACCGACGGTCTCGACACCGAGGACCTCGTCACCGAGGGCCAGGTCGCCATCCTGCCCGCCGGGCACCCGTTGGCCGCCCGCGAGACGCTGCACGTGGCCGACCTCGCTGACGTCGACGACCTCCCCCCGGCGAGGTGGCCCGCACCCGACGGCACCTACGCGCCCGGTCCCGGCCCCGAGCTCCAGAGCCACACGCAGCTGCTGCAGCTCATCGCCCTCGGCCGCACCCTCGTCCTGGCCCCCGAGTCGTCCCGGTCCCACCTGCGCGACGACGTGACCGCCGTCCCCGTCGTCGACGCACCCCCGGTGACCACGGTCATTGCATGGCCCCCGCAGAGCCGCACCCGGGCCGTCGCCGACCTGGTCCAGGCTGCACTCGACCTCTCCCCTGCCCCCGACGACGGGGACGAAGATCCGTCGTAAGACCGAGGTGCTGGGCCACCCGGACCGGAACGATGGGCTCATGACCATCACAGGCGCGCCCTTCGTCCCCACCGCCGGTCTCCGGACGCTCGCCGGCTGGGCCCGGCGCGACGTGATCACCGCGACCACCGCGGCCGCGGTCGCCCTCGTCCTCCTCATCACGCCCGTCCACCCCGGACCGCGATACGCCACCGAGGACGGCGTCTACGTGGCGACCCCGTCGCCGGGCATCCTCGCGATGCTCGTCGTCCTCGTGGTCCTCGCCGGGATCACCGTCGTGGTGGGGGTGCTCGTCACCAAGCGCTCCGTCGTCCTCGCGACAGCGCTCACCCTGGTGCCCGCAGTGCTCGCGGTCTGGTGGCAGACCTTCGTCTGGGGATGGTTCCTCGGCACGATCGGCGTCGCGGTGATCGCGGCGTCCATGTCATGGCGGCGCGCCACACTCCCCTACGGAGCAGCCCTGGCGGTCGCGGCCGTCCATTGCGTGGGTCAGGTCCCGGCGCTCCTGCCGCTCGGGTTCGTCAGCGTGGATCCGACGCTCGCAGGGCGGTTGGAGGCGCTCGCCGTGCACGTCGTGGTGATCACGGCGGTCGTGGCGGCGAGCGCGGGCGTGAGCACCTCACCTCGTGCTCTCGTCGAGTGGTGCCGCCGTGAACCTCTCACCCTGCTCTGCGTCCTGACGGTCGCCCTCTTCCTGCAGCAGACGGGGGTGCTCACCTCGCCCATGTACATCGAGGAGACGAACACCTTCCTGTACCACCCGCTCCAGGGAGCCCTTTCTGCCGTGTCAGTCCTCGGGCACGTGAGCGTCGTTGCCGGTGTGCTGCTCGCGAAGCGTTCCGCGGTCTGGGCCACGACGCTCACCCTGCTCCCGTTCGTGGTCCTGCCGTGGTGGCAGACGTTCGCGTGGGGGTGGCTCCTCGGGACGATCGCCGTCGCGGTGATCGTCGCGTCCGAGTCCTGGCGGCGGGCCGTCCTGCCCACTGTTGCGGCCCTGGCCGTCTCCGTCTTCTACTGCGTGAGCTACACCCCCGCTCTCCTGCCGATCGGGATGGTCACGGCGGGGACGACGTCCGGTCGGCGGGTCGTCGCCATGGCCCTGTACGTCGTCTTCATCACCGGGATCGTCTCGATGAGCGCGGGGATCGGCGCCACGGCCCGCGCTCAGCGGCTCCGGAACGCCGCGGACGAGCAGCACGAGCGTGCCGTCCACGCGGAGGTGGTCACGAGCGAGCGGGCGCAGGTGGCCCGCGACCTGCACGACGTCGTCGCGCACCACGTGTCCCTCGTCGCGGTGCGCGCCGAGAGCGCCCCGTACCAGCACCCCGGGCTCGACGACCGGACACTTGCGATCCTCGGGGAGATCGCCGACGACGCCCGGCAGGCGCTCGCCGAGCTGCGGCAGGTCCTCGTGGTGCTGCAACGCGCTGAAGGGAGCGGTGACGGAGGGGCCAGCAGGGCCCCGCAACCGGACGCGGCCGACGTCGACGAGCTCGTCGTCAGCGCCCGGGCCGCCGGGCAGGAGGTCGACGTGGACGGTGCGTGGGGCGCGGTGCCGCCCGCGCAGGGGTACGTCCTGTACCGGGCGGTCCAGGAAGGTCTGACGAACGCGCGGCGCCACGCACCGCGCGAGGTCGTGACGGTCACCAGGACGCGGGAGAGGTCGACGGTGGGGGTGACCCTGTCGAACCCGGTACGCAGGCCGCGCACGGTGGCGCCCGGGCGTGGGTTGGTGGGGATGCGCGAACGGGTCGAGGCTCTCGGCGGGACCATGGTCGCGTCGGTCGAGGAGGGCCGCTTCACGCTCGCGGTCACGCTCCCTGTGGACGTCACCGTGAACTCCGCGGTGGAGGTGGGCGCGTGACCGGTCCACGGACCACCGTGGTCGTCGCCGACGACCAGACCGTGGTGCGGCGTGGTTTCGCGGCCATCCTCGGGTCCGCCCACGACCTCGAGGTCGTGGGCGAGGCCGGTGACGGCGCGCAGCTGCTGAAGGTCGTCGCGGAGCATCAGCCCGACGTCGCGGTCGTCGACGTGCGCATGCCGGTCATGGACGGCATCGTCGCGACGCAGCGCATCACTGCGGAGCACCCCGGCACGCGCGTGCTGGTCCTGACCACGTTCGACCTCGACGAGTACGTCTACGACGCCCTGCACGCCGGGGCCAGCGGTTTCCTCCTCAAGGACGTCACCGCCGACCGGCTGCTCGACGGGGTGCGGCTGGTGGCCGACGGGTCGATGCTCCTCGGCGCGAACGTCACCCGCAGGCTCGTGGCCGACTTCGCGGCCCCCGCACGCCGGTCCACGCCGGCACCGGGCCTCGACGACCTCACGCGTCGCGAACGGGAGGTGCTGCTCACCGTCGCCCGCGGACTGTCGAACGTGGAGATCGCCGTCGAGCTCTTCATCAGCGAGGCCACCGTGAAGTCCCACGTGTCGGAGATCCTCCGCAAGCTCCAGTGCCGCGACCGCGTCCAGCTGGTCATCGCCGCCTACGAGAGCGGGCTCCTCACGACCTGAAGTCCGATGAGGTCGCGGTCTGCGCCTAGAGCAGAGCGTCCTCGGGTGAGGGGTGTTGTGCAGTACCTCCCGGGATGAGGACCGGCTCGAACATCGGCTCGTCCCCGTGCCACACGTGAAGCAGATACCCGTTTGCCGGCACCGGCACCACACGAGTGCGGATCTTCATCCGGCCGAGCGTGGTGATGACCTTTACCGCTTCCACATCCAGTGACGCCCGTATCAGTTTGTAGCCAGCAGACCGCCGCAGTCGGCCGAACCGGCGCCTTCCGTAGAGCCCTTCTCCGGACATCCCTGGGACAAGGTGCCCTCCGAGATCCTCCTCAGGAAGCCGGGCGAGGTCTGACAGGTCACCGATGGAGGAGCCGCCGCCGAGGGCACGCCACCCACCTCGGTCTCTGAGCAAGAGCCACACGTCCACCGTCGACTCACCCTCATCAGGCCCGCGATAGCCGAATGCCGTTGCTGCCAGATCGTCGTCGGTGGCAGCAGCAAGGTCGATGAGCCCCACAGGGGCCGGCTGAGCGGCAGGAGGGAGGGACTCCGGAGCCTCTGGGGCAACGTCCGACGGTTCCAGGTTCAGCAGTCGCATGCTCTGGGCCAAGACCGAATACTCCGGAGCATGAAGGTTCATGAGGCGTCCTGTCTCGGGTGAGGGCTGTAGGCGGCTCTCGTATCGCCCACGAAGCGTGGATCGTTGCTGCTCGGCGCGACTCCTTGGGGACATCTCAAGCCGTGCGTCGGAGCCTGAGATATCTGCGCCGGCCGATGAGCTGGTCGAAGGACCGGAACACGCTCCCCACTGGCTCGACGGAGAAGACGGCGCTCTCACCTGACCGAAGCGTGACATCGACGGGTGGACTCCCGGTCCAATCGATCCGCGCCTCGACACGGTGCAGACCCGGAGCCAGCGGCACCACCAGCTCGCCACCCCTGCGCAGCTTCCCGACAGACTCACCATCGACGGTCACCCCATACCGTCGCATCCAGTCCCGCACGTGCGAACCGGGACGTCGGACGACCAGCGTCGCCCCCGGCACGGCTTCGGTGGGAGACATCGCCTGTCCTCTCTTCTCCTTCGGCACATATCGGTCCGATCCGACGCTAACGGATCAGGGCCGATCGGCCATCGATCGCCTGAGCAGCGACGCACGTGACGTCGACTCGGCGATCGCATCCACCGACTACCCGGTCGTTCAAGTCTGGTGCCGAGATCGAGGAGCACGCCTCACCCGAGGCTGGGTGATTCAGCGACCGTCAGATACACAACTGCGGTCGAACCGGAGAACAGGTAAACCGAGACGTGCAGGATCCGCGATACGGATTTCTTCACGGGACCCCTCCATCGACGAGTTGCGGTCGCACCTCGGACGGACAACCCCAGGCGCGTCCGGCGCTACTTTCCGTCGCGCTCCCACATCTTCCGCCCGACCGTGACCACGACGAGCGCGACGGCGACCGCGATGCCCCAGCGTCCGAGCATCGGCAGGTCCGTCGCGACGTCGAGCACCACGTTGGTCGCGAACGCGACCAGCGCAGCGACGATCACGGTGATGGTGTCTCGTCTCATCGTTCTCCCCCAGGTGGTGCGGATGGTCCGTCGTCCATCCTGCCCGCGACGCCACCAGCCCGCCATGCGCGCGACGGGACGTCTAGTCGACCGGTTCGATCGCGCCCACTGCGACTGCGTCCGCGCACACCGGGGTGCTCTCGTTCTTCCAGCATGAGACCTCTAGGTCGAGTCGCCCGATCTCCGCGCGCTCTGTCATACCCAGCGCCCCCGGCTCGCGTTCCAGAGCCGAGAGCCACTCTGCGGCGCTCGCGCACGCCGAGAGCGTCTCGACGATGAGCGGGTTCGCCGCCGCGCTGTCGGGCTCGTCGGCCGCAGTCTCCATCGCGCCCAGGCACGCGGTCGACGGGGCCATCCGCTGCCAGACATAGGGCTCCCGCTGCGGCACGGCGTCCGAGGGCGCTGCCTCTACCGAGGCTGACTCCGTCGGGCTCGGTGTCCTTTCCGGCGCGGTCTCACCACCCGCGCACCCTGCCAGCGTTGCCGTGAGCGCCGCCCCGGCCAAGAGCCACCGCCAGGAACGCCCCTCATGCCTCATGGTCAGCACGTTAGCCGCCTTGCGCCGCGACCGTGGCGTCCCCCATCCCTACGCGCCGCCCATCCCGCTCGGCGAGCGGGCTTGGCGGGAGGCGAGGCCTCATTCTGAAGTCTGCATCGCGGCGCACGCGAGGCTCCTTCGCCACGTCGCTCCGCTAACGTCGACCACATGACCGCGCGCCGCGAACCGCTCCTGCTGCTGGACACCGCGTCTCTGTACTTCCGGGCGTTCTACGGGGTGCCCGACTCGGTGAAGGCCCCCGACGGCACGCCCGTGAACGCGGTGCGCGGGCTCCTCGACATGGTGGCGCGCCTCGTCACCGACCACCGTCCGTCGCGCCTGGTCGCGTGCTGGGACGACGACTGGCGGCCCGCGTTCCGGGTGGCCGCCATCCCGTCGTACAAGGCGCACCGCGTGGCGGAGACCGACGGCCCGGAGGCCGAGGAGGTGCCCGACCTCCTCACCCCGCAGGTGCCCGTCATCGCCGAAGCCCTCGAGGCCCTCGGCATCGCCCGCGTGGGCGCCCCCGGGTTCGAGGCCGACGACGTCATCGGGACCCTCGTCGCCCGGGAGAAGGCCCGGCCCGCCGCGGACCGCTCCCCCGTGGACGTCGTCACCGGTGACCGCGACCTCTTCCAGCTCGTCGACGACGACGCCCACGTCCGCGTCCTGTACACGCAGCGCGGCATCACCAACCTCGACGTCATCGACGGTGCGCGCCTCGCCGAGAAGTACTCGGTGGCGAGCGGCGACGCGTACGCGGACATGGCGGTGCTGCGCGGCGACCCCAGCGATGGCCTGCCCGGCGTCCCCGGCATCGGGGAGAAGACGGCCGCGACGCTGGTCGCCCGGTACGGCGACCTCGACGGCATCCTCGCCGCCCGCGACAGCGACGACAAGGGCCTCACCGCCGGGCAGCGCACCAAGCTGCGCGACGCCGCCGACTACCTCGACGCCGCACCCGTCGTCGTGCGCGTCGCCCTCGACGCACCCGTCGGCGACGTCGACGACACCCTGCCCCGTGAGCCCCACGACCCCGACCGGCTCCACGAGCTCGCCGAACGCTGGGGCCTGCGCTCCAGCGTAGAGCGGGTGCTCACGGCGCTCGCGCTCGCCTGACCCGGACATCCCCTCCCGGCACTTCTGCCTCATCGGCGCTCCGCTCAGGCGAAGTCACCGCATCTTTTGTTGGCACGTCGACAGAAGTGGCATAGTGTGGCGCTCATCGAGCCCGGCGACGACGCCGGAGCCAGCGCCCGCACCGCCGCGGACGCGACGGGCAAGGGGGAACGACGATGCACGAGAACACCCACGCGTGGTCGCACGGACGGACGGGCCTGTGGCTCGTCGGGGCACGCGGCTCGGTCGCCACGACCGCCGTCGTCGGCCTCGCCGCCATCAGCATGCGCCTCGCACCGCCCACGGGATGCGTCACGGCAGGCGACGACCTCGCCGACGTCCCGCTGCCCGCGTTCGACGACATCGTCGTCGGAGGGCACGACGTCACCGACACCCCGCTCACCAAGCGCGCCGAGCACCTCGTGGGCGCCGGGATGCTGCCCACCACGCTCCTCCACGGCGTCCTGCCGCGACTCGCGGCCACCGAGGCCGACCTGCGCCCCGGCTACTCACCGCCACGGCCCGGCGACGACGCCCCCGAGCCCCAGGGCGCCGCCGCCCGACGCCTCGCCCAGGACATCGTCGAGTTCCGCGAGCGCCACGACCTCGCCCGGGTGGTCGTGGTCGACGTGTCCTCCACCGAGCCGCTCGTCGAGCACCTCCCCGAGCACGACGACCTCGACCTGCTCCGTGCTGCGCTCGAGACCCCGGGGCGCCAGGTGCTGCCCGCGAGCTCGGTGGCGGCCTACGCGGCGGTGCTCGCCGGCGCCCCGTACGCGTGCTTCACGCCGTCGACGGGCATGGGTCTGCCGGCGCTCGAGCGTGCGGCCGTCGAGGCAGGTGTCCCGGTGGCGGGCCAGGACGGCAAGACGGGCCAGACGTGGTTGCGCACGGTGCTGGCCCCGGCGTTCGCGTCGCGGGGGCTGCGGGTGCTGTCGTGGTCGGGCACCAACCTCCTCGGGGGTGGGGACGGGGCGACGCTCGCCGACCCGGCGGCCGTGCAGAGCAAGCTCGTGTCGAAGAACCGTGGGCTGCAGGACCTCACGGGCACCACGGTGACACCGCTGCACATCGACAACGTGCCCGACCTCGGGGACGTCAAGGTCGCGTGGGACCACGTGCACGTCGAGGGGTTCCTCGGGTCGCGGGCGACGCTGCAGACGACGTGGAGCGCGTACGACTCGATGCTCGCCGCACCCATGGTCCTCGACCTCGCACGTCTCCTCGCCCTCGCCCACGCCGCGGGACGGCGAGGACCCGTGGGCGAGCTGGGGTTCTTCTTCAAGGACCCGTGGGGCAGCGACGTCCACGCCTTCGCCGAGCAGGGCCGCGCCCTCGTCGGCTGGGCCGCCGAGGCGGCGCGCGCGGTGGAACCGTGAGCCCGTCGTCGGGCGACCTCCTGGAGCTCGTCCGGGCGCCGGCGATCCTCACGGTGCTGGGCGACACGCTCGCGGGCGGCGCCGCGGCCGGTCACGCGTTCACCCCGCGTCGCGCGGCGCTCCCCCTCGCGTCGGCGTGCTTCTACGCGGGCGGCATGGCGCTCAACGACTGGGCGGACCGTGAGATCGACGCAGTGGAGCGACCGGAGCGCCCGGTGCCGTCGGGCCGCGTCTCGCCGCGGCAGGCGCTCGGGGTGGCGATCGGGCTCACGGCTGCGGGCCTGGCGCTCGCACCAGTCGGCGGGGGACGACGCGCGCTGCTCGTGGCGGTCCCGCTCGCCGCAGCGGTGTGGACGTACGACGTCACGGCCAAGGACCGCGCGGCCGGGCCCGTGGTCATGGCCGCCTGCCGGGGTCTCGACGTCCTCCTCGGTGCGGGGCCCGGGCACCTGCGTGCCGCGCTGCCCGCCGCCGCAGCGCTCACCGTCCACACCGCGGGAGTCACCGTGCTGTCCCGGGGCGAGGTCCACGGGACGACGTCCGGGCGCGCCTGGGCGGTCGCCACGGGCACGGTCCTCACGACGCTCGCCGCAGCGATCCCCACGTCGTCCCGGCACGGCGCGCTCACGTCCTCGCCCGGCGCGGTCGGACCACGGTCCGCACGCCCCCTGGACCGCGCGCTCGCCGCGGGGGCAGCCGTCGCCTACGCAGCGTCGTGCCTGCCCGCGCAGACCACGGCCGCCCGTGTCCCGACGGCGGCGAGGGCCCGCACCGCGACGAAGGCCGGGATCCGCGCGATGATCCCGCTCCAGGCGGCGTGGGCAGGACGCCACGGGCACCCCGGAGCGGTGCTCGCCCTCGGTCTCGTCGAGGTCGCGGGTCGGGTGCTGCGAGCGCGGTCGGCCGCGGCGGGGACGCAGGTGAGCGAGACGTGACGGGCCCGATGCCGTTCACGCTCGGGTACGGGACCAACGGGTTCACCGACCACCCGCTCGACACGGCGCTCGACGTGCTCACCACGGAGGGGTACGGGGCGGTGGCGCTCACGCTCGGGTTCCCGCACCTCGACCCGTTCGCCCCCGACGCCGATGACGCGGCCGCGGCGCTCCGTGACCGCCTGGACGAGGCCGGCATGCGGGTGGTCGTGGAGACGGGCACGAGGTTCCTCCTCGACCCGTACGTCAAGCACCGCCCGACCCTCGTGGACGCCGACGCCGACGCACGCATGGCGTACCTGCGGCGTGCCGTCGACGTCGCGGGCGTCCTCGGGGCTGGTTGCATGTCGTTCTTCTCCGGCATCGCGCCGCCCGACGCGCGCCCCGGCGACGCCTGGTCGCGTCTCCTGGAGCGGCTCCCCCGGCTGGTGGACCACGCGGACGCCGCGGGTGTCCGGCTGGCTCTGGAGCCCGAGCCGGGCATGGTCGTCGAGACCGTCGGTGACGCGTTGCGCCTGCGCGAGGAGATCGGGTCGCCCGGGACGCTCGGGCTCACCGTGGACCTGGGGCACTGCGTGGTCGTCGAGCCCGGTGGCGTCGAGGCGGCGCTGCGGGCGGCGGCGCCGCACCTGGTGAACGTGCAGGTCGACGACATGCTGCCCGTCGCCCACGAGCACCTGCCCCTCGGGGACGGCGTGCTCGACCTCCCGCTGGCGCTCGCGACGCTCGCCGACGTCGGGTACCGCGGGGTGGCGGCCGTCGAGCTCCCCCGGCACTCGTTCGATGCCCCGGGCCTGGCCCGGCGGAGCATGGCCGCGCTGGTCGCCGCCTGGCAGGCCCAGGGCGCGACGCACCCCGACCTGACGCACGACGCACGGCACCGAGCACCTCTCCACACCCCCGGAGGACCACGATGAGCGCACCCGCTCCCCGCACCGACACCCCACCTCCCGGTGGACCGCCCGGCGCACCGTCAGCTGCGGCCGACTGGCTCGCCGGGGCGCTCGACGCCGTGGGCACCGACCCGTCGGCCCTCAGCACGGCCTTCGCGACCGCGGGACGGCACGTCGGGCGGCACCCGCTCGACCCCGAGGGGGACCCGCGCGGGGTGCTCGGCTCGGTGGACGACGCCGCGCGGGCGCTCCTCCTCGAACGGGCCGTGCACGTCGCGGGCGACGGCGCGCCCGACCTGCTCGCCTCTCTCTACCGCACCGGGGACACCGCGGAGCGGCGGGGCGTTCTCCGCGGTCTCGACCGCCTCGTCGAGGTGAGTGCACCGCTGGCCGACGCCCTCGTCGCCACGGGCCTGGAGCTCGTCGCCGACGCCCTGCGGACCAACGACCCCACCCTCGTCGCGGCCGCCACCGGTCCGTTCGCGGCCGCCCACCTCGACCAGCACACGTGGCGTCACGCGGTCCTCAAGCTCGTGTTCATGGGCGTGACGCTCGACGCCGTCGCCGGGCTCGCGGTGCGCGCCGACGACGAGCTCGCGGCGATGGCGGACCGGTTCGCCGCAGAGCGGCGGGCCGCGGGCCGCACCGTGCCGGACGACCTCGCGCGTATCACCCCCGACGCCGGCACCACCACCGAGAACGACAGCTCCCCAGAGAAGGACGCCTGATGCGCATCTTCGACCCGCACATCCACATGACGAGCCGTACGACGGACGACTACGAGGCCATGTACGCCGCGGGGGTGCGGGCGCTCGTCGAGCCGGCGTTCTGGCTGGGGCAGCCGCGCACGAGCGTCGCGTCCTTCACGGACTACTTCGACGCGCTGCTCGGCTGGGAGCGGTTCCGGGCGTCGCAGTTCGGGATCCGCCACCACGCGACCATCGCGCTCAACCCCAAGGAGGCGAACGACCCCCGGTGCGTGGGGGTGCTCGACGAGATCCCGCGCTACCTCGTGAAGGACGGCGTGGTCGCCGTCGGCGAGGTGGGGTACGACTCGATGACCCCGGCCGAGGACGAGGCGTTCGCCCGCCAGCTCCAGATGGCCCGCGAGCACGGCCTGCCCGTCCTCGTGCACACCCCGCACCGCGACAAGGCGTCCGGCACGCGGCGCACGCTCGACGTGGTCGCCGAGTCGGGCGTGCCGCCCGAGCACGTGGTCGTCGACCACCTCAACGAGACGACGGTCGCGGCCGTCAAGGACGCGGGCGCCTGGATGGGGTTCTCCATCTACCCGGACACGAAGATGGACGAGGCCCGCATGGTCGCGATCCTGCAGGACGTCGGGACGGACAAGGTGCTCGTGAACTCCGCCGCCGACTGGGGGCGCTCGGACCCGCTGAAGACTCGGCGCACCGGCGAGGCGATGCTCGCTGCAGGGTTCAGCGACACCGACGTGGACCGGGTCCTGTGGCAGAACCCCGTGGACTTCTACGGGCAGTCGGGCAACCTCGTCCTCGACCCCGTGCCCGGCTTCGACGCCGCGGAGGGTCCGGCGGCGGGCGTGACCTTCGAGGGCAGCTCCGTGCTGCGCGGGGTGCGGGCGTGACCGCGGCTCCCGCCACCTCGGGTGGCGCCTCCCGGATGCACCTGTCGTACTGCACCAACGTGCACCCGGCGGAGGACCTCGACGGGGTGCTCGACCAGCTCGTGCGCTCGGCGGGTCCCGTGCGGGAGGCCGCGGGCCTCGACGTGCTCGGCGTCGGGCTGTGGCTGCCCGCGTCGCTCGCCCACCGCCTCGCGGGCTCTGCGGAGGACCGGGACCGCCTGCGCACCGTCCTCGCGGAGCAGGGCCTGGAGGTGCGGACGCTCAACGCGTTCCCGTACGCGGCGTTCCACGCCGACGTCGTGAAGCTCGACGTGTACTCGCCCACCTGGGCCGAGCCCGAGCGGCTCGCGTACACGCTCGCGTGCGCCGAGGTCCTCGCCGACCTGCTGCCCCCGGGGGCGGACGGGTCGATCTCGACGCTGCCGCTCGCGTGGCGCGAGCCGTGGTCGGCCGAGGACGACGCCGCGGCGACCGAAGCGTTCGTCGCGCTCGGTGCCGGGCTGCGGGACCTCGCCGCGAGGACGGGACGCACCGTCCGGGTCGCGGTCGAGCCGGAGCCCGGGTGCGTCCTCGACACCGTGGACGACGTCGTCGCGTGGTTGAGCGCGCGGGTGCCCGACGGCGTCGACCCGGAGCACGTGGGGGTCTGCCTCGACACGTGCCACCTCGCGGTCTCCTTCGCTGACCCGGAGGGCGCGGTGCGGTGGATCACCGACGCGGGCCTGCGCGTCGTCAAGGTCCAGGCGTCGGCTGCGCTGCACGTCGCCGACCCGGCGGACCCTGCCGCGCGGGCGGCCGTCGCCGCCTTCGCGGAGCCGCGCTACATCCACCAGGTGCGCGAGCGCACCGAGGCCGGGCCGGTCCTCGCGGCGGACGACCTGCCGGCCGCCCTCGGCGACGAGCACGGCGACGCGACGGGTGACGCGCTGCCCGGGACGGGCCCGTGGCGGGTCCACTTCCACGTCCCGCTCCACCACGAGCCCGCTCCCCCGCTCGCGGCGACGACGGACGTGCTCCGCGCAGCCGTCCGCGCGGTGGTGGCCACGCCGCACGGTCTCGAGGCTCACCTCGACGTCGAGACGTACACGTGGTCCGTGCTGCCCCCCGGGTCGCGCGACGTCTCGCTCGTCGCCGGGATCGCGGCGGAGCTGCGGTGGGCGTTGGACCACCTGCTCAGTGAGCAGGGACCGGACGTCGGCGCGGGCACCGGTGCGGAGCGGGCGGTGGCGCGGTGAGGCCGGTGCTGCTGCTCGACGTCGTCGGGCTCACGGAGAAGGCGCTCGCGCACATGCCGCGCCTGCGGGCGCTCGCGTCGGGCGGGTGGCAGTCGCCGCTGGCGACGATGCTGCCTGCGGTGACGTGCAGCATCCAGGCGACGATGCTCACGGGCCTCACGCCCGCGCAGCACGGCATCGTGGGCAACGGCTGGTACTTCCGCGGGTTGGGCGAGGTGCACCTGTGGCGCCAGCACAACAGGTTGGTCGAGGGCGAGAAGGTGTGGGAGACCGCGCGCCGTGAGCAGCCGGGGTACACGGCGGCGAACGTGTGCTGGTGGTACGCGATGGGCGCGAGCACGGACGTCACGGTGACGCCCCGACCGGTGTATCACGCGGACGGCCGCAAGTCGCCGGACGCGTACGTGCGCCCACCGGCGCTGCACGACGAGCTCACCGGGCGGTTCGGGGAGTTCCCGCTCTTCACGTACTGGGGTCCGACGGCGTCGATCGAGTCGTCACGGTGGATCGTCCACGCCACGCGGCACGTCATGCGGACACGGTCGCCGAACCTGCTCATGGCGTACGTGCCGCACCTCGACTACGACCTCCAGCGGTTCGGTCCCGACTCTCCCGAGGCGGACGCCGCGGCGGCCGACCTCGACGCCGTGCTGGCGCCGCTCCTCGACGACGCGGCCGAGCGCGGTCTCGTGGTCCTCGTCGTGTCCGAGTACGGGATCGCGCCCGCGAGCCGCCCGGTCCACATCAACCGGGCCCTGCGGGAGGAGGGTCTCCTCGAGGTGTACGTGCAGGACGGCCGCGAGCTGCTCGACCCATGGACGTCGCAGGCGTTCGCGGTGGCCGACCACCAGGTGGCGCACGTGTACGTCGACGACGCGTCGCAGGTCGCCCGGGTGGCCGACCTGCTGCGCGGGCTGCCCGGCGTGGACGAGGTCCTCGACCGCGACGCACAGGCCCGGTACGGGATCGACCACCCCCGCGCGGGTGAGCTCGTGGTGGTCGCGGAGCCGGGCGCGTGGTTCACGTACTACTTCTGGCTCGACGACGACGTCGCCCCCGACTACGCGCGCGGCGTCGACATCCACCGCAAGCCCGGCTACGACCCCGCCGAGCTGTTCTTCGACCCCGCCGACCCCTTGGCCAAGGCGCGGGCCGGGCTGAACCTCGTGAAGAAGAAGGTGGGCCTGCGGTACGCGATGCGGACCACGCCCCTCGACCCGTCGTGCGTCCGCGGCACCCACGGCCGGCTCCCGGACTCCGCCGCGGACACGCCGTTGATGATCTGCTCCGACCCGGCCACGTCAGGAGGGGTCGGTGATCTCGTCGCTGCGGGGCGTCCCGTCCCGGCGGCAGCGGTCAAGGACGTGGTGCTCGGTCTGCACGGACCCACGACGACATGAGTCGAGGCTGCGGCGTCGGGGACGCCCGAGCGGGGACGCCGCGCGGGACCGCTCGCTAAGGTCGGAGCATGGCTCTCATCCACCAGGCGACACTCAGTCCGACCAAGATCGAGCTCCTCGACGCCTGGGTCCCCACCCAGCCGTGGTTCGTGGGCACGCCCGGTACCGGTGTCACGCTCGTGGCGTCCTACCGGTTCGACGACCCGGAAGGCGAGGTCGGTATCGAGACGATGCTCGTCCGTGCCGGCGGTCCGGTCCTCCAGGTGCCCCTCACGTACCGCGGCGCACCCCTCGAGGGCGGGGACGCCGCCCTCATCACGACGATGGAGCACTCCGTGCTCGGCCGACGGTGGGTCTACGACGCCGAGCACGACCCGGTCTACCGGGCCGTCCTCGCCAGGACCGTGCTCACGGGCGGTCGCGAGGCCGACCAGTACGTGGAGGCCGACGGCGCGACGATCCCACGTGAGTCGACGGCCACGGTCGTCGGCAGCGGCACCAGGGCCGGGGCCGACGTGTCGGACGGCAACGCGCGCATCGACCTGGTGCGCACCCCGGGCACGGACGCACCCGACCTCGAGCCCCTGCCCGACGGGTCGCCGGTCGAGGTCCTCACCGGCACCTGGTCCGAGGACGGCGAGCTGTCCGCACCCCGCGTCCTCGCACGCGTCCGAGTCTGAACCCTCGTCGCGGAGCTCACCCGGCGGGCACGCCGCGGGGCGTCACGCCTCGCAGAACGCCGCGTCGAGGGTGTCGGTCACGGCGTCGTACGCCTCGTCGAGCGCGTCCTCGTCGTCCATGTCGATGAATCCCCACGGGAGCGAGGTCACCGCGACGCTGAACGCGGTGCCGTCGGGAGCGACGCCGTTGCGCGTCTGGAACCCGTGGATGTCACCGCCGTGCCCCCAGATGACACCGCCGCAGCTCAGGGGGTAGCTCTGCAGGCCCAGCCCGTACTCCGCGCCGGGCCACGAGCCGTCGTCGCTCGGCACCGTCGTCTGCATCTCCGTCATCATCTCCTCGCTGAGGAGACGCCCGTCGAGCACGGCCCGCGCGAACTCGTTGAGGTCGCTCGGGCTGGCGACGACCTGCCCGGCCGCCCCGGCCCACGAGGGGTCGAGCTCGGTCACGTCGATCTGCTCACCGTCGGAGCCCACGTGGTAGGCGGTCGGGTGATCGCCCCGGAGCTCCTGCTCACCGGCCGTCGGGTAGTAGGTGTGCTCGAGGCCGAGCGGGTCGACGATGCGCTCCGTGACCTCCTCGGCGACGGGCCGCTGCGTCACCTTCTCGATGAGCATCCCGAGGAGGATGTAGTTGGTGTTGCTGTACTCCCAGCGCTCCCCCGGCGCGAAGTGCGCCGGCTGGGCGAGCGCGATGTCGATGAGGTCCCTCGTCGGCACGTAGGCGTGCTGGATCTTCTCGAGCTCCAGGGCGAACTCCGCCGTGTACTCGGGGAGCCCGCTCGTGTGCTGCAGCAGCTGCCGCACGGTGATGGCGCGCCCGTCGATCCCGTCCCCGCGCACCAGGCCGGGCAGGTACGTCTCGATCGGTGCGTCGAGCTCGACGAGGCCCTCGTCGACGAGCTGCAGGACGGTGACGGCCGTGAAGGTCTTCGTGTTGCTGCCGACACGGACCTCCCCGTCGACGGGCACGGCTGCGCCGGTCGCGACGTCCCCGACACCGGCGACGTAGTCGTCATGGTCGCCGTCCGGGTGGGTCACGGACGCGAGCGCCGCGGGGAACCCGAGGTCGACGAGACCCTCCAGCCGGTCCTGCACCACGGGGTTCGCGGCGGGCTCGCCGGCCGCGCTGCTGGCGACGCCCGGGTCGTCGGCGAGGACCGAACCCGCTCCCCACCACACCCCGGCACCGAGCGCACCGACGGCCAGCACGCTCGTCGCACCGATGGCCACGGCCCTCCTGCGTGACGGCGTGGTGGTCGGTCGGGTGGTGGTCGTCCCGTGGTCGTCGTCGTGAGGCATGTCGTCGTCCCTTCCCTCTCAGGTGGCGGGCACCTGGTGCTCGCCGTCGTCCCGGCTGGACATCACCAGCCTGGGCCGTCGCGGCCTGTGACGCCCTACCCCCGTGGACAGGATGTGGACTGTCCTCGAGGAGGGGCGCCCCACGGCGCCGTGTGGGTCAGCAGGCTCGTCATCGCCTACCGTGGTGCGACATGACGATCACTGTGGCGATCGCCGACGACCAGAAGATCGTGCGCGCCGGCCTCACGGTCCTCCTCGAGGGTGCGCCCGACGTGCGCGTCGTCGGCGAGGCGCAGGACGGGCACGAGGCCGTGGCCCTCGTCCGCGAGCACCGCCCGGACGTCATCTGCATGGACATCCGGATGCCAGGCCTCGACGGCATCTCGGCGACCCGGCAGATCACCGCCGACCCGGAGAACACCACGGGTGTCCTCGTGCTGACGACCTTCGAGATCGACGACTACGTCTTCGGTGCGCTCGAGGCCGGCGCGTCGGGGTTCATGCTCAAGGGCGCCGACGAGGACCTGCTCATCGGCTCGGTCCGCTCCGTCGCCCGCGGGGACGGCACCCTGGACCAGCGTGTGACGCGCCGGGTGCTCACGGAGTTCGCCAACCGGACGTCCGCGCAGCGCCCTCCGGCGGCAGAGCTCGTCGTGCCCCTCACGGCACGCGAGACGGAGATCCTCACGCTCCTCGGCGAAGGACTGTCCACCCAGGAGATCGCGGGACGGCTCTTCGTGGAACCCACGACCGTCAAGTACCACGTGGCCGGGATCCTCGCCAAGACCGGCGCACGGGACCGGTTGCAGGCCGTCGTGTGGGCCTTCCGGAACGGCGTGATTACCGCACCGACCCTGGGGGTTCGGGTGCGAGGAGGATCGGGACGAGACCAGCCTGTGCGCTGATCCTGGCGGAGGCTCGCACCGTCGGTCTGGTCCCTATCGCGACCCCCTCCATGCGGGCGCCCACGTCTGTCTCGGCTGCGCTGTAACGGTCCACACCATTGCTGCTCGGTGTCCGTCCTGTTGGTTTGTGAGTGATCGGTCACTAACTAAGGAGCGACCATGAACGCCTACCCTTCCCGCGAGCTCACCCCCGCACAGCACGCCCTGGCAGAGCACCTGCGGCTGGTGTCCTCCGGCCAGATCGACGAGTGGATCGAGCTGTACGCCGCGGACGGCACGGTCGAGTTCCCCTTCGCTCCCGCCGGTGTGCCCAACCGGGTACAGGGACGCGAGGCGCTGATCGCCCACATGCGCGGCTTCCCGCAGACCTTCGACGTGACATTCGTCGACGTGAAGTTCATCGAGACGACCGACCCCCGCACCGCGGTCGCCGAGTACCGCTCAGAGGGAAGCGTCATCAGCACCGGCAAGCCGTACGAGCAGACGGTCATCACGGTGATCCGCCTCGACGAAGCTGGCCTGGTCGAGCGGTTCGTCGACTACTGGAACCCTCTCGTGGTCATCGAGGCCATGACCCCCGACCAGACGACCAGCGGCCAGGACGTGTCGTGGCCCGCAGGGCGCTGATCCCGATTCGGTAGGGTGGGAGTGGGCGAGACGGGTAGTCCACACCACCAGTTTCTAAACAACCCGGTCACTACGCCGCCTGCTCCGTTAGTCTGCTTCTACCCGACAGAACGGATGTGATCGTGGCAAATTTCCGCGTGTTCGTTTCGAGCACCGCATACGACCTCGGAGTTTTGCGGTCGGCTCTGCGAGGGTTTATCGAGCAGCTTGGTTATACCGCCGTGCTCAGCGAGTACTCTGATGTTCTGTACGACCCTAATGAACATACGCACAAGAGTTGCCTCGCCGAGGTACCGAACTGTGATGTCGTGGTGCTGATTATCGGGTCAAGATTCGGGTCAACCCTGCGTCCGGAGGTGCTAGAGGGCACATTCGGGAAGCTCTCCACAGATTTCCTGACGGATGCCGGTTCGGAAATCTCGATAACGCAAGCCGAAGTGCTAATGGCGACGGAGCGCCGGATCCCATTGTTCGCCTTCGTTGAAGGAGCTGTTTACCACGACTATTTCGTCTACCAGCAGAACAAGGGTAAGGAGTTTGCGGCGAAGATCTCCTATCCTTCGATAGCGCAGCCTGAGTCGGCGGAGTACATCTTCCGATTCATCGACTTTCTCCAGGGCAGGGCTTCAAATAATGCTGTGATCCCGTTCGAGCGATTGGAGGAAGTGACTGAACATCTAAGGAAGCAGTGGGCGGCCCTGTTCCAGCGGCTTCTGTCGGAGTCGCGCGAGGAAGCGCAAGACGCTCGCCGTATTGACCGGCTGGCCGATCAGTTCGACGATTTGAAGACAGCGCTTCTCGCTACGGTCGGCGATTCGTCTAACCGCGCTGTGGCCAGGGGTGTAATCAGGTACCGACGCCTGGTCGATTTCCTCCGAAGCCTCCCGAACTCGGGCACGCCCATGCGCCAGGTAGTGATCGAGGGTGCGGCGAGTTTTTGGGACATGTTGCGTGAAGCCGCGGGATTCGCGGGCCTGCAGGAAATCGATAATCAGCGGAACTCGCTTTGGAACGCAGTCCTTTATACGAATGACGGTGAGACGTATCTGAGTCGGCTGCCTTTGGTCGGGCTCGAGCGCCTAGAGCGCGACTGGCAAGCCTTTAGAGGCCTAAGCGCGCCAGATCGCGAAGTGATCTTCGATGCCATCCTCGATTCGGATGATCGACACGCGGGTTATGTACGCCGCGCAAGTAAGGACGACATAGAACGGCTCGCGGGACCGACCAGTCGAGAGTGGCTCCTCGATGACGAGACGCGCGTGCGGTTTGAAGCAATGGGGCCGCTAGCACCTCGGGTCGAAAACGATGACGAGGACCCGGAGCCGCCGCGCGCGGCGGGCGCTTGACCTGAAGCAGCAACAAGATTCGTCCCCGGCGGTCGGAACTCGTGTGGGCGCGTCCGCTCCTCCTGGCAAGGAGCGGAGCGCCCGCAGTCCGCGCTAGCAGGCGAAGACGAACGGCACCGCGGTAGTCGCCGTGTGCTCTGTGCGGGTGGTTCCTTGTACGCGCCCGGGCCGGGTGATTAGGTTCTGGGGCGGGCGCTGGCTGACCGGCGGCTACTGAGACAACTGATGAGGCCCTGTCCCGGGGCCATCGCGAGTGGCGCGCGGTCACAGGGAGACGGGAAGTACAGGGCGCGCGGCCCGCAGAGCGCGCCACTGCCCGCCACGAGACGAACTGTCAACGGACCGGTCGCGTCCCTGTCGCGTCGTCTCGTGGGTGGTCCCGTTGTTTCCTCTGTCGTCTGGTCCTTGTTGGTCCTTCTCGCTGTATCACGCTGCCGCTGAGAGGGTTCTTGCTTCGTCGGCTCCCACCAGCCCGAACGTTCGACCGGCACCCGTGGTACGGCCGCTGACCCCGAGCGGGCAGCGCCGAGTCAGTCCGGCGCGCGCGTGCCACCGTCCGCCGCTACTACGCGGCCCACGGCCTGAATTGCCTGGGCACACTCACCTACGGGCTGCTGCTCTGCACGAACCCGGTGGCGCTGCGTTGGCACGTCGCCGAGTTCTTCCACGACCTCCGCGACGCTCTCGGCGGCGACCCGCTGCGGTGCGTGTGGGTGCCCGAGCTGCACGAGGACGGCGGGCGCTTCCACGTGCACTTCGCCGTGGGCACGTTCGTGCCCTCTGGGCTGATCCGTCGCACGTGGGGCCGGGGGTACGTGAGCATCAAGTTGCTCGGTGAGCTTGGTGTGGGTGCTGGGGCGCTGGAGGAGGCGCGCCGTGCGGTCGGGTACCTGTCGAAGTACGTCGGCAAGGCCTTCACCGACCCGTCGGTGCGGGTGCCCGGGGATGCATCGGTACGACGTCGCGCAGGGGTTCAAGCCCGCGCAGATGAGGGTTTTGGGGCTATCCTCCGATGAGGTGCTGACCCGGGCGTCGGAGGTGCTAGGGATCGAGTCGGCGCGCTGCTGGTTCTGCCCGGACACCGAGGGGTGGGTCGGCCTGCCGGTGCTGTGGGCTCAGTGGTGCCGGTGATTCTCGCGACCGTTGATCGTGATGCGCTGGCTCGATAGGTGGAGCGCTCGTGCGCTGCGCAGGGTGTTCCGGTTCGTGTGTCCGATCCTGCGGTGCTTGCCGATGTGGGCGTCCTGTTGGGCACGCGGCCGGTCTGAGCGCCTCCCTGCCGCCGAGCCAGCTGCACTCGGTCCGGGTCCAGCCCGCGCCGCCCGGGGACGTTGGCCTCGGTGATGACGGCGTGGTCGAGTCGTGCTGGACGCCGCCTTGGCCTGTTTCGCGCGCAAGGGTTACTACGGCACGACGTCCAGTGAGATCGCCGAACGGGCCGGAATCTCTCTGCCCTACGTCTACCGCCTCTTCGCCAGCAAGGAGGCGCTGTTTGCCGGTGCCGTTCTCCACGCGTCCGAGCTGCTCTCCGATGCTCTGACCGGTGCCGACGAGGCCTGGCCGCCCCGGCAGGCGGAGGGGGTGATGCGTGCGATCCGGTCCGCCTACAGCACCCTGATCCAGGACCGGGACGTCATGCGGTTCCTCATGCAGGCCAGCTGCACAGCTGATGAGCCGCTCATGGCCGAGGCGGTGCGCACGTGCTATGCCCGGCAGGTCGAACTCGTCAGCGAGCTCCTGAACCACGACGACGCTGCGGTCCGGCACTGGTTCGGCGCCGGCATGCTCGAGAACGTCATCCTGACTCTCGGCCTGGCCGACGTCGACGAGCCCTGGGCGGGGACCCTCAGCGGCCTCGATCGGACAGCGGCAATTCCACCCACCAGGTTTCGCTTTAACTCCGACCGCGAGGGCGGTCAGCCGACGACGGCGTCGATCGCCTCCGCAGAGAGGACGTGGTCGATGGCCATGGCGCTCGCCCCGAGGACCCCGGCTCGACGGCCGGTCTGGGAGGTGACGATGCGCAGGTGCTGCGTGGCCAGCGGCAGGGAGCGCTGGTAGACGACCTCGCGGATCCCGGCGAGCAGGTGGTCGCCTGCCTCGGCGACCTGCCCGCCGACGACGATGACCGACGGGTTGAGCAGGCTCACCGTGGCGGCGAGGACGGTCCCGAGGTCGCGCCCTGCCTGGCGCACGGCCTGGCTGGCGACCACGTCGCCGGAGCGCACGAGCGCCACGACGTCGGTGCCGTCCGTCGCGTCGAGCCCGGACTCCGCGAGCGCGCGGGCGATGGCACGTCCGCCGGCGACGGCCTCGACGCAGCCCGTGTTGCCGCAGCGGCAGGGGACGTCGGCGGCGCTGTGCACGGCGATGTGCCCGATGTCCCCTGCGGCGCCCTGCGCCCCGCGGCGGAGGGCGCCGTCGCTGATGAGGCCTGCCCCGATGCCGGTGGCGACCTTGACGAAGAGGAGGTCGGCGACGTCGGGCCACGCGGCCCGGTGCTCACCGAGGGCCATGACGTTCACGTCGTTGTCGACGAGGACGGGTGCGTCGAAGCGGGCGGAGAGGATCCCGGGGACGTCGACGTCGTCCCAGCCGGGCATGATCGGCGGGTTGATGGGCCGCCCGGTGGAGTGCTCGACGGGGCCGGGCAGGCCCATGCCGACGCTCGCGAGGTCGGTGAGGGGGCGTCCGGCCTCGGCGACGAGCTCGGCGCCGGCGTCGGCGACCCATCCGAGGACGGCGTCGGGCCCGTCCGCGATGGAGATGGTGGCGCTGCGCTCGGCGAGGACCTGGGAGGCGAGGTCGGTGACGGCGAGGTGCGCGTGGGTGGCGCCGAGGTCGACGGCGAGGACCACGCGGGAGCCGGGGTTGAAGGCGAACGTCACGGGTGGTCGCCCGCCGGTGGAGCCGGCGTCGCCCGCGGGGGCGACGAGCCCCGAGCTCATGAGCTGGTCGATGCGGGCGGCGATGGTGGACCTGGCCTGCCCGGTGACGGTGGCGAGCTCTGCGCGGGTGCGGGGTTCTCCGTCACGGAGGAGCTGGAAGATGCGCCCGACCCCCGTGGGCCTGCTCACCGGGGTGTCGGTCTTCACGATGCTCACGGTGCCTGCTTCCCTCTCCTCCGCGATGTTCTACGGAGTCAACTTTTGATTGTGTGGTGACAAAAGATATCGCACCCGACGAGGCCGTGGTGACGCCGGCCAGGGTGACGTGGGGGTGAGACCCGTCCCCACTTGCAACACTTCGGTCGCAACTTCTGCTGGACACCGAGCAGAAGTGCGCTATGTTCGGTTCATCCCGGGCGACGGTGCCCGGAGCAGATCGAAGGAGACCGACGTGGCCAGACCGATCACCCTCTTCACCGGCCAGTGGGCCGACCTCCCCTTCGAGGAGGTGGCACGCCTCGCCTCCGGCTGGGGGTACGACGGCCTCGAGATCGCCTGCTGGGGCGACCACCTCGACCCGTGGCGCGCCGCCGAGGACGACGCCTACGTCCAGGACCGCCTCGACATCCTCGAGCGGCACGGGCTCCAGGTCCACGCCATCTCGAACCACCTCAAGGGCCAGGCCGTCTGCGACGACCCCATCGACGCCCGGCACCGCGACATCCTCCCCGACCGCATCTGGGGCGACGGTGACGCCGAGGGCGTCCGGCAGCGCGCCGCCGAGGAGATGAAGATGACCGCCCGCGCCGCCGCGCGCCTGGGCGTGCAGACCGTCGTCGGCTTCACCGGCTCCTCCATCTGGAAGTACGTCGCGATGTTCCCGCCCGCCACGCAGGAGATGGTCGACGCCGGGTACCAGGACTTCGCGGACCGCTGGAACCCCATCCTCGACGTGTTCGACGAGGAGGGCGTGCGGTTCGCGCACGAGGTCCACCCGAGCGAGATCGCCTACGACTACTGGACGACCGCCCGCACCCTGGAGGCGATCGACCACCGCCCCGCGTTCGGCCTCAACTGGGACCCGAGCCACATGGTGTGGCAGGACCTCGACCCGGTGAGCTTCCTCTGGGACTTCAAGGACCGGATCTACCACGTCGACTGCAAGGACGCGAAGAAGCGCATGACCAACGGTCGCAACGGCCGCCTCGGGTCCCACCTGGCCTGGGCCGACCCGCGCCGCGGCTGGGACTTCGTCTCCACAGGCCGCGGGGACGTCCGCTGGGAGGACGCCTTCCGCATGCTCAGCACGATCGGCTACGCGGGCCCGATCTCCGTCGAGTGGGAGGACGCCGGCATGGACCGGCTCGTGGGCGCACCGGAGGCGCTGGAGTTCGTCCGCCGCAACCTCTTCGACGCCCCCACGGCCGCCTTCGACGCCGCCTTCTCCACCTCCCGGTAGCACTTCTACCAGCAGCGACGCTCATTTCTAACATCCACCGCGCTACTTATGATTGACAGCCGACACAAGTACCGTTAGGTTCCTCAGCATGGTCAACGACGACCCCCGAAGCAGCCCCCGCCCGCTCCTCCAGATGCGCGGCATCGTCAAGGTGTTCCCCGGCGCACGCGCCCTCGACGGCGTCGACCTCGACGTCCTCCCCGGCGAGGTCCACTGCCTCCTCGGGCAGAACGGTGCCGGCAAGTCCACCCTCATCAAGGTCCTCGCCGGAGCCCACCAGCCCACCGAGGGCCGCATCCTCGTCGACGGCGAGCCCGTCACCATCGCGAACCCCGTCGCAGCCCTCGGGCTCGGCATCGCGACCATGTACCAGGAGCTCGACGTCGTCGACGGCCTGAGCGTCGCCGAGAACATCTACCTCGGCCACGAGCTCGCCACCGCCGGGTTCTCCCAGCGACGCGAAGCCACGCGCCGCACGCAGGAGATCCTCGCCCGCCTCGGCCACCCCGAGATCTCCCCCGGCCAGGAGGTCGGACGCCTGTCCGCCGCCGGCAAGCAGATCGTGTCCATGGCACGCGCCCTGTCCCACGACGCCCGGGTCATCGTCATGGACGAGCCGTCCGCGGTCCTCGACTCCGAGGAGGTCGCCAACCTCTTCCGCGTGGTCCACGAGCTCACCGCCCAGGGCGTCGCCATCGTCTACATCTCCCACCGCCTCGAGGAGATCCGGCAGATCGGCGACCGCATCACCGTCCTCAAGGACGGGCGCACCGTCGCCACCAACCTCCAGGTGTCCGAGACCAGCAAGGACACGCTCATCCGGCACATGACCGGCCGCAGCGTCGACCACGCGTTCGCGACCCGACCGCCGCTCGCACCCGACGCCGAGGTCCTCCTCGACGTCCAGGGGCTCGCCCTCGCCGGGGCGTTCGAGGGCGTCGACCTCCAGGTCCGCGCCGGGGAGGTCGTCGGCCTCGCCGGGCTCGTCGGCTCCGGGCGCTCCGAGATCCTCGAGACCATCTACGGTGCCCGGCGTGCCACCGCCGGCACCGTCACCGTCGGCGGCCAGAAGCTGGGACGCGGCTCCGTCGCCCACGCCGTGCGCGCCGGGATCGGGCTGTGCCCCGAGGAGCGCAAGAGCCAAGGGCTGCTCCTCGACGAGCCCGTCTACCGCAACATCACGCTCTCCACCTTCGGCCGGTTCGCGCGCAGCGCCTTCCTCGACGAGAAGGCCGAGCGGGCCGCCGCCGAGGAGCAGATCCGCTCCCTCGACCTGCGCCCCGCCGACGCGGACCGCACCGCGCGCACCCTGTCCGGCGGCAACCAGCAGAAGGCGCTCCTCGGCCGGTGGCTCGTCCACGGGTGCCGGGTCCTGCTCCTCGACGAACCCACCCGCGGCGTCGACATCGGGGCCCGCTCCGAGATCTACGCCCTCGTGAGCTCCCTCGCCGCGTCCGGCGCAGCAGTCCTCGTCGTCTCCAGCGAGATCGAGGAGGTCCTCGGGATGTCCGACCGGGTCCTCGTCATCTCCGAGGGACGCGTCGTCCACGAAGGTCCCGCCGCAGAGATCGACGAGCACACCGTGCTCGACCTCGTCATGGAAGGAAGTGCCGCGTGAGCGAGCAGAAGCTGACCCCCGTGGTCGCGACGGACGAGACGTCCGAGGTCGCGCGCAAGGAGGTGGCACGCAGCGGGGGCCGCACCAACCCCCTCTCCGGCCCGCTCGGCCGCACCGTCGGACTCGTCCTGGCCCTCCTCATCCTCTGCGTCGTCGGGTACGTCACCGCCGGCGAGCGCTTCGCCAGCGTGAACAACCTCATGACGATCCTGCAGCTCGCCGCCGTCATCGGCGTCCTGAGCATCGGGATGACCTTCGTCATCACGGGAGGCGGCATCGACCTGTCGGTGGGTTCCGTCCTCGGGCTGGCGACCGTGTGGTCCACAACCCTGGCGACGCAGACGATGGCGGAGGACACGCACTGGATCGTCATCGTCGGGGTCGCCCTCGCCGTCGGCACCGTGTGCGGGCTCATCAACGGGGTGCTCATCGCCTACGGCGGGGTGGTCGCGTTCATGGCGACGCTCGCCATGCTCGTCGGCGCCCGGGGCCTCGCAGAGATGATCGCCAACCGCCGCACGCAGGTGGTCACCGTCCAGCCGTTCCTCGACACGTTCCGTGCCGACGTCCTCGGCATCCCCGTCATCGTGTGGATGTTCGCCCTCGTCTCGGTGGCCGGGTGGGTCCTGCTCAACCGGACCACCTTCGGCCGGCGCACCCTCGCCGTCGGCGGCAACCCCGAGGCCGCGCGCCTCGCCGGCATCAAGGTCCGCCGGCACTCCATGTACCTCTACGGGATCGCCGGGCTCACCGCGGGCATCGCCGCCGTGATGATGCTCGCCCGCACCACGGCCGGGTCGTCGACCAACGGCTCGCTCTACGAGCTCGAGGCCATCGCGGCCGTCGTCGTCGGCGGGACGCTCCTCGCCGGGGGGCGCGGCACCATCGTCGGCACCGTGCTCGGTGTCCTCATCTTCACGACGCTCACCAACGTCTTCACGCAGAACAACATCTCGAGCTCCGCCCAGGCGGTGGTCAAGGGCGTCATCATCGTCGCCGCCGTCCTCCTCCAGCAGCGCTTCGCCTCACGCAGCCGCACCTAGCCCGCCCACCGCTGCCCCGCCACCACCCGTCCCAGCCCGCACCACGCCACCCGCTCCCCCGGACCGAGTCACAGGAGATTCCCATGTCCGCACGTCTGTCCGCCCGCCGCACCCTCCGCCAGCGCATGACCGTCCTCACCGTCGCGACAGCAGCGTCCGCGCTGCTCGTCACGGGGTGCACCTCGAACACGCCGGAGGACGAGGACGTGAGCGCCGACGCCGGCACGGCGTCCGACAACGACGCCACCGGCGACACCGTCGTCATCGGCTTCTCCGCCCCGGCGGCCGACCACGGCTGGATGGCCGCCATCTCGGCCGCGGCCGTCGAGGAGGCCGAGCGCCACGAGGACGTCGACCTGCGCGTCGCGGAGGGCACCAACGACGTCAACCAGCAGATCAGCCAGATCGAGACGTTCATCAACGACGGCGTCGACGCGATCGTCATGCTCCCCTACGACGGTGCGGCGCTCACCCAGGTCGCCATCGAGGCCATGGAGGCCGGCATCGTCGTCATCAACGTCGACCGCGAGTTCACCTCGCCGTTCGCCGCGCGCGCCACCGTGCTCGGCGACAACTACGGCATGGGCGTGAGCGCCGGGACGTACATCTGCGAGCAGCTCGGGGACGACCCCGACGCCGTCGTCGCCGAGATCGCGGGCATCGACTCCCTGCCCCTCACGCAGGACCGCAGCGAGGGCTTCAGCGACGCCCTCTCCGACTGCGGCCTCGACGTCGACAACCGGGTGGCCGCCGACTTCACGGTGCAGGGCGGCGAGCAGGCCGCAGCGAACCTCCTGCAGGCCGCACCGCAGATCGACGCCATCTGGAACCACGACGACGACCAGGGTGTGGGCGTCCTCGCCGCGATCGAGAACGCGGGCCGCGACGAGTTCTTCATGGTGGGCGGCGCCGGGTCGGCGAACGTCATGCGCTCCATCCAGGCCGACGACTCCGTCCTCCAGGCCACGGTCGTGTACCCCGCGACGCAGGCCGCCGACGGCATCAAGCTCGCCCGCCTCGTCGTGCAGGACAAGTCGGTGGGCGACCTCACGTCGCTGAGCGTGCCGCGCACCGTCCAGCTCTTCGCACCCGTCGTCACCGCGGACAACGTGGAGCAGTACCTGTCCACCGCGTTCGAGTCCTGACAGGGAGGGAACCACGCTCATGGACCGCCCCGCACGGCCCCGCCTGGGTGTCGCGATGATCGGCTACTCCTTCATGGGTGCCGCGCACTCCCAGGCGTGGCGCACCGCGCCCCGCTTCTTCGACCTACCCATGGCACCCGACATGGCGGTGCTCGGCGGCCGCGACCCGCACGCCGTGCGCGACGCCGCGGACCGCCTCGGCTGGTCGTCGACGGAGACGGACTGGCGCGTGGCGGTCGAGCGGGACGACGTCGACCTCGTCGACATCTGCACCCCGGGCGACTCGCACGCCGAGATCGCGGTCGCGGCGCTGCGGGCCGGGAAGCACGTCCTGTGCGAGAAGCCCCTCGCCAACACGGTGGCGGAGGCCGAGCTCATGGTGGCGGCGGCCGA
>NZ_JAEINH010000008.1 GCF_016342785.1 Sanguibacter suaedae | reverse complement strand
CGCGGCGATGCTCGACACCGCGGCACGGCTCAGCGGGCCCGACCCGCAAGGCCACGTCGCCCGCGGCCTCGGCACGACGCGTCGCGCCGCGCTCGTCGACCTCGTCGTCGCGAGGCTGCAGGACCTCTGGGCCACCGCCACCGCCGACGTCGACCCCGCAGGGATAGCCCTCGCCGCCGTCGGCAGCCTCGGGCGAGGGGACATCGGTCCCACGAGCGACCTCGACCTCCTCGTCGTCCACGACGGACGGTCCCACACCGCCGCCGAGCTCGCCGGCGTCGCCGAGCGCCTCTGGTACCCCATCTGGGACTCCGGCCTCGACCTCGACCACGCCGTCCGGTCGCTCGCCCAGTGCCGCCAGGTCGCGTCGAAGGACCTCCCGGCCGCCGTGGGCATGCTCGACGTCCGACCCGTCGCCGGGGACACCGTCGTCGTCCACCGGGCCACCTCCGCCGTCCTCACGGACTGGCGCTCCGCCGCCCGCCGCAGGCTCCCCGAGCTGCTCGCCTCCACCAGGGCGCGCGCCGAGCGCCACGGCGAGCTCGCGTACCTCATCGAGCCAGACCTCAAGGAGGCCCGTGGCGGCATCCGCGACGCCGTCGTGCTCACGGCGCTCGCGGCCACGTGGCTCACGGACCGTCCCCACGGCGCCGTGGACCGCGCGTACGACCACCTGCTCGACGCGCGCGACGCCGTGCAGCTGATCACCCGCCGGCACACGAACAGGCTCGTGCTCGCCGACCACGACGAGGTGGCCGAGCTGTGCGGCTATCCGGACGCCGACGACTTCCTCGCGAGCCTCGCCGAGGCGGGCCGCGAGATCTCCTACGGGCTCGACACGACGGTGCGGCGCGCCCGTCAGGCGCTCCAGCGACCGCTCGACGTCGCACGACCCTTCATGATCCGCGGTCGACGCGCCGCGCCACGGCTGAGGTCCGTGGGCGACGGGCTCGTCGAGCACGACGGTGAGCTCGTCCTCGCGGTCGCGGCCAACCCCGCCACGGACCCGATGCTCGCGCTCCGGGCGGCGGCGACCGCAGCGAGGACGGGGCTGACCATCTCGCCGGTGTCCGTCGCCAGCCTCGCCCAGTGCGCCCCCCTTCCCGAACCGTGGCCCAGGGCCGCGCGCAGCGCCCTGCTCACGCTCCTCGGGTCCGGGTCCGCGCAGATCCCGGTGTGGGAGGCGCTGGACCTCGCCGGCGTCGTCACGACGTGGATCCCCGAGTGGGCGGGAGTCCGGAACCGCCCGCAGCGTGCCGCGGTGCACCGTCACACGGTCGACCGGCACCTCGTCGAGACGGTTGCACGCGCACGGACCTGGCGCCGCAGCGTCCGGAACCTCGACGTCCTGCTCCTGTCCGCGCTGCTCCACGACATCGGCAAGCGGGCCGGGGCCGAGGACCACTCCACCGCGGGGGCGGCGCTCGTCCCTGCCATCCTCGGACGCATGGGCTTCCCCGCGGACGTCGTCGACGACGTGCGGAGGATGGTCGCCCACCACCTCACGCTGTCGCGTCTCGCGGTGAGCCACGACCCGGAGGACCCGGCGACCGTCGCCGAGCTCGCGGAGGCCGTCGACCACAGACCGGACCTCCTCGAGGTGCTCCGCGCGCTCACGGAGGCCGACGCCTCCTCGCTCGGTCCCACGGCCTGGACGTCCTGGCGAGCGAGGCTGGTGGACGACCTCGTGGCACGCACCACGGAGGCGCTCCCGACCGGGCGGGAGACGGCCGGCACCGGCGACCCGGTAGGCTGACCCCTCAGCCACTTCCAGCGAACGGTGAGGATTGCAACGGTGTTCGCCACCCTGTCGGATCGTCTGACATCCACCTTCAAGAACCTGCGGACCAAGGGCCGTCTCTCCGAGGCGGACATCGACGCGACCGTCCGCGAGATCCGCCGTGCCCTGCTGGACGCCGACGTCGCCGTGCCCGTGGTGCGGGAGTTCACCGGGACGGTCCGTGAGCGGGCCCTGTCCGCCGAGGTCTCCGGGGCGCTCAACCCTGCCCAGCAGGTCGTGAAGATCGTCAACGAGGAGCTCGTCTCGATCCTCGGTGGTGAGAGCCGGCCGCTGACCTTCGCGAAGACGGCGCCCACGGTGATCATGCTCGCGGGTCTCCAGGGGGCGGGGAAGACGACCCTCGCCGGCAAGCTCGCGCTCAGCCTCAAGGAGCAGGGCCACACGCCGCTCCTCGTGGCCGCCGACCTCCAGCGGCCCAACGCCGTGACCCAGCTCAAGGTCGTGGGCGAGCGCGCCGGCGCGCCGGTCTACGCGCCGCACCCCGGCGTCGCGGGCGAGGACGAGGTCCCCACGGGCGACCCGGTCGCCGTCGCGCGGGCCGGCGTCGAGACCGCGCGGTCCCGTCAGCACGACGTCGTCATCATCGACACCGCCGGTCGCCTCGGTGTCGACGCGGAGCTCATGCAGCAGGCCGCCGACATCCGCGACGCGACCTCGCCCGACGAGATCCTCTTCGTCATCGACGCGATGATCGGGCAGGACGCCGTCGCCACGGCCCAGGCCTTCGCCGACGGCGTCGCCTTCACCGGCGTCGTCCTCTCCAAGCTCGACGGTGACGCCCGCGGTGGTGCCGCGCTGTCGGTGGCCCGGGTCACCGGCCGCCCCATCCTCTTCGCGTCGACCGGTGAGAAGCTCACGGACTTCGAGCCGTTCCACCCGGACCGCATGGCGTCCCGCATCCTCGACATGGGTGACGTCCTCACGCTCATCGAGCAGGCCGAGAAGGCGTTCGACGCCGATCAGACCGAGGCCATGGCCGCCAAGATGGCGTCCGGCACCGACTTCACGCTGAGCGACTTCCTCGTCCAGATGCAGCAGATGCGCAGCATGGGCTCCATGAAGAAGATGCTCGGCATGCTCCCGGGCATGGGGCAGATGCGCGAGGCGCTCGAGAACTTCGACGAGCGCGAGGTGGACCGCGTCGAGGCGATCATCCGGTCGATGACCCCGGCCGAGCGCGACAACCCCAAGATCATCAACGGGTCGCGTCGCGCGCGGATCGCCCGTGGGTCCGGGGTGACGACCACGGACGTCAACCAGCTCCTCGAGCGGTTCGCCGGGGCGCAGAAGATGATGCGGCAGATGGCGCGCGGTGGCGGCATGGCCGTCCCGGGCATGGGGAACCTGCCCGGCATGGGCGGCAAGAAGGCTCGCGGGCGTCAGCAGGCCCCGGTGCGGCGCAAGAAGGGTCGTTCCGGGAACCCGGCCAAGCGCGCGGCCGAGCAGAAGGGGGTCGACGGGTCACCGGCGGGCTCGGCGTTCGGCGTCGCCCCGACCGGCGAGAAGGACGGCCCGCTCGAGATCCCCGCAGGCCTGGAGAAGTTCCTCGGCCGCTGAGTCAGGAGGCGCACGCGTGGCACAGGCTCCGGTGATCCACGTCCACGGGACGGTCGTCCTCGGCGACGGCCGGGAGGTCGGCGACGTCTGGGTCGAGGACGGTCGGCTCAGCCTCACCCGCCCGTCGGGGCTCACCGCGGACATGCTGCGCATCGACGGGGTCGCGCTCCCCGGTCTCGTCGACGTCCACTGTCACGTCGGTCTCGGCGCCGACGGGGCAGTCCCGCCGGAGGTGGCCGAGGCGCAGGCGATCGCGGACAGGGACAGCGGGGTGCTGCTCGTCCGGGACGCGGGCTCGCCCGCGGACACCCGGTGGGTGGACGACCGCCCCGACCTGCCACGCCTGCTGCGTGCGGGACGGCACCTGGCACGTCCCAAGCGGTACATCCGCGGCTACGGCGACGAGCTCTCGTCGCCCGCGGACCTGCCGGACGCCGTGGCGCGCGAGGCCGCGCGGGGAGACGGGTGGGTCAAGCTCGTCGGGGACTGGATCGACCGTGAGGCCGGGGATCTCGCCCCGCTGTGGCCGGGGGACGTCCTGGCGGCGGCCGTCGCCCGCGCGCACGACGAGGCCGCGCGCGTGACGGTCCACACGTTCTCCACCGAGGCGGTCGACGACCTCCTCGCGGCGGGGGTCGACTGCATCGAGCACGGGACGGGCCTCACGGCGGACCAGGTCCGGGTCGTCGCCGAGCGAGGGATCCCGGTGACACCCACCCTGCTGCAGGTCGGGCAGTTCGAGGCCATCGCGGCACAGGCGGACGCCCGGTACCCGAGGTTCGCCGCACGGATGCGGTTCCTGCACGCACGCCGGTACGCGCAGGTCGCCGCGTTCCACGAGGCCGGTGTGCGGATCCTCGTCGGCACGGACGCCGGCGGAACCATCGCGCACGGGAGGATCGCGGACGAGTGCGCCGAGCTCGTCGCGGCGGGGGTGCCTGCGCCCGCGGTGGTCGCGGCGGCCTCGTGGGACGCGCGGTCGTACCTGGGGCACGGTGAGCTCGTCGAGGGGGCGTCGGCCGACCTGGTCGTGTACGACGCGGACCCGCGATCCGACATCGACGTCCTCCGGAGCCCTCGGGCCGTCCTCCTCCGGGGAGTGCTCCGCGAGCCCGGACGGTGAGCGCGGTCCCGCTCGCGATGCCTCGTCCGCCCTGTTGGAGGACGTCGCGGCGTCTGGCATAATGGCGTGCTGTACTCGGCGTGCCCGGCCCCTCTCTCCGTGCGCAGTCGTGTCCCGAACCACCCACCCCCCGCGCCCCGCCGGGACGGTGCACGGTTCACCACCTTGAGAACCAGGAGAGACCACCACTGTGGCCACCAAGATTCGTCTGAAGCGTCTCGGCAAGATCCGGGCGCCGTACTACCGTGTCGTCGTCGCCGACTCCCGCACCAAGCGCGACGGTCGCGTGATCGAGGAGATCGGCAAGTACCACCCCACCGAGGAGCCCTCGCTCATCGAGATCACCTCGGAGCGTGCGCAGTACTGGCTCAGCGTCGGCGCGCAGCCGACCGAGCAGGTCCTCGCCCTCCTCAAGGTCACGGGTGACTGGCAGAAGTTCAAGGGCCTCCCCGGTGCTGAGGGAACCCTCCGCACCAAGGAGAACCCCACGGCCGAGTCCGTCGCAGCCGCGGTCGCCGCTGCTGCCGCTGACGCCGAGAAGGTCAAGGCGAAGGCCGCCGAGGCGAAGGCCTCCGCTCCCGCCGAGGCGTCTGAGGCCGAGGCCGCTCCGGAGGAGCAGGCCTGATGTTGGCCGACGCTCTCGAGCACCTGGTGCGCGGCATCGTGGACAACCCCGATGACGTGCAGGTGAACGCCAAGGCCGTGCGCCGTGGCGAGCTCCTCGAGGTCCGGGTGCATCCCGAGGACCTCGGACGGGTGATCGGCCGAGGCGGCCGCACCGCTCGCGCGTTGCGGACCGTCGTCGGCGCGCTCGCCGGGAACGACTCGGTGCGCGTGGACGTGGTCGACGTCGACCGTCGGTGATCCGACGAGCACGACTTGCGAGACCGGGGCCCGGCCGCCGACAGGCGGACCGGGCCCCGGCCCGTTCCGGCACACACCAGGAGGGATGAGCATGGAGCTCGTCGTCGCACGCATCGGACGCGCCCACGGTCTGCGAGGTGAGGTCGGCCTCGAGGTGCGGACCGACGACCCGGAGACCCGGTTCGCACCAGGGGCCACCCTGCGCACCAGGCCGGAGGAGCGCGGCCCGCTCACCGTGAGCCGGGTCCGCGTGCAGAACGGACGATGGGTCGTCGCGTTCGAGGAGATCGAGGACCGCACCGGGGCAGAGGCGGCCCGTGGTCTGGAGCTCGTCGTCGACGCCGACGCCTCGGACGAGGACGACGCCTGGTACCCGCACGAGCTCGAGGGCCTCCGGGCGGAGCTCGAGGACGGGACGACCGTCGGCGAGGTGATCGGCCTCGAGCACCTGCCGGCTCACGACGTGCTCGTCGTCCGGGAGACGGACGGGACGCGGACCCTGGTGCCGTTCGTCCGGGCCATCGTCCCCGTGGTGGACGTCCCGGGCGGCCGCGTCGTCCTCGACCCGCCGGGTGGACTCCTCGCCCGCGACGCGGAGAACATCGAGGTCGTCCTCCCGGAACCGGTCGACGGGACACCGGGCGAGGAGGCCTGACGTGCGCATCGACGTCGTCTCGATCTTCCCCGACTACCTCGGCCCCCTCCAGCTCTCGCTCGTGGGCAAGGCCGTGGCTTCCGGGCAGCTCGACCTCAGGGTCCACGACCTCCGAGGGTGGGCGCACGACAAGCACCGGACCGTCGACGACACGCCGTTCGGTGGTGGCGCGGGCATGGTCATGCGTCCCGACGTCTGGGGTGCCGCTCTCGACGACGTCCTCGTGCCCGGAGGCACGCTCGTCGTCCCCACCCCGTCCGGGGAGAGCTTCACCCAGCGGGTCGCGGAGTCGCTCACCGACTCCACCCAGCTCGTCTTCGCCTGCGGCCGGTACGAGGGCATCGACGCCCGGGTCGCAGAGGTGTACCGCGAGCGCGGAACGGTGGTCCGAGAGCTGTCCATCGGCGACTACGTCCTCAACGGGGGAGAGGTCGCCGCTCTCGTCATGGTGGAGGCCGTCGCCCGGCTCCTGCCGGGCGTCATCGGGAACCCGGAGTCCCTCGTCGAGGAGTCCCACGGCGCCGCGGGTCTCCTCGAGTACCCCGTGTACACGAAGCCCGCCAGCTGGGCGGGTGCCGACGTCCCCGAGATCCTGCTCAGCGGTCACCACGCGCGGATCGCGAGATGGCGCCGTGACCGTGCGCTCGAGCGGACCCTCGATCGGCGACCCGACCTCCTCGCAGCCCTCGAGGACGGGCGGCTCGACCGCGAGGACCGTGCCGTCCTCGACGCGCACCGGATCGTGACGGCGGACGAGACCGTGGGGCAGGCCTAGCGCGCTCTGTGGCACAATGGTCGACTGGTGTGTGCTGGACCGGACGCTGCCACAGGGGTGTCCAACACGGCATCCCCGCCCGTCGGGCGGGACACCGATCATCTGACACTGGAACTGGTGGAGGGCGCTCGCGCGCTTCCCGCCACGAGACGAGCCTGACCTGTGGCAGGCCGGGGAGAAAGACATGCACACGCTCGACAGCGTCGACGCAGCCTCGCTGCGGACCGACATCCCGGAGTTCCGCCCGGGCGACACCATCAAGGTCAACGTCAAGGTCGTCGAGGGCACGCGCTCGCGTGTCCAGGCGTTCCAGGGTGTCGTCATCGCCCGCGTCGGCGGCGGGATCCGCGAGACGTTCACGGTCCGCAAGATCAGCTTCGGTGTCGGTGTGGAGCGCACCTTCCCGCTCCACGTCCCGTCCATCGAGTCCGTCGAGGTCCTGACGCGTGGTGACGTGCGCCGCGCGAAGCTCTACTACCTGCGCAAGCTGCGCGGCAAGAAGGCGAAGATCAAGGAGAAGCGCGAGGCTGTCCCCGCCAAGTGATCTTTCCCCGGCCCGGGTTCTCCTGGTGCCGGGGGTCGATCGCTGCTCCACGAAGGGGGCGACCACCACGGGTGGTCGCCCCCTTCGTCGTCCTCCGCACCGACCTGGTGCGCGCCCGGCGCGACGAGCAGCGCACCCACGCGCGGACACGTTCGATTCGTGGGCCCGGAGGTGGCACAGTATGCGGGTGACCCGTGACGAACCGCCCCAGGCTGCCGCGCCGTCGCGACAGCCGCGCAAGAGCTCCTTCCTCAAGGAGGCGGTGATCATCCTCGTGAGCGCCCTCGTGCTCTCCTGGGTCATCAAGTCGTTCTTCGTGCAGGCGTTCTTCATCCCCAGCGCCTCCATGGAGGACACCCTGGTCGAGGGCGACCGGGTGCTCGTCTCGAAGATGGTCCCCGGGCTGTTCGACGTCCACCGTGGTGACGTCGTGGTCTTCAAGGACCCCGGCACCTGGCTCCGGGGGACGCAGCAGCCCGAGCGCACCGCCCTCCAGCAGGGTGTGTCCGACGTCATGACGTTCGTCGGGCTGCTTCCTCAGGACTCCGGCGAGCACCTCATCAAGCGGGTCGTCGCCGTGGGCGGTGACGAGGTCGCGTGCTGCGACGCCGAGGGTCGTGTCACCGTGAACGGGCAGTCCGTCGACGAGCCGTACCTCAAGCCCGGCGTCGAGCCGTCCGTCCTCGAGTTCGAGCAGATCGTGCCCGACGGTTCGCTGTGGGTGATGGGGGACAACCGGTCGAACTCGACGGACTCGCGGTACAACGCCGCGAGCCCTGGTGGTGGCTTCGTCCCCCTCGACAACGTCGTCGGGACGGCCTTCGTCAAGGTCTGGCCGCTGGACAGGGCCGGATGGCTCAGGAACCCGGGGGAGACGTTCGAGGACGTCCCGGCACCGTGAGCAGGAGGGTGAGCGTCCCTCCCGTGTTCCCCGACCTCACGGAGGAGCGTGTGCTCCTCCAGGGAGGGGCCCGGTTCGTCGCAGGCGTGGACGAGGTCGGGCGTGGTGCCCTGGCCGGTCCGGTGAGCGTCGGCGTGTGCGTGGTCGACGCGTCGACAGGACCGCCACCGGTGGGGCTCACGGACTCCAAGGTGCTCACAGCGCGCGCACGGACGGACCTCGTCCCGCTCGTCCACGGGTGGGCGGTCGCGGTCGCTGTCGGTTCGGCGTCGTCCGAGGAGATCGACGCCTTCGGGATCGTCCGTGCGCTGAGGCTTGCCGGGCAGCGCGCGCTCGTCCGCGTGGCCCACGAGGTCGGACCGGTCGGGACGGTGCTGCTCGACGGGTCGCACGACTGGTTGACGGAGCCGCAGCCCGACCTCCTCGACCTCCTCGACGCAGGGCCGGCCGCCCCGGCCCCCGTCCCCGAGGGCTACTCCGCACCGGCGGTCCGCACCCGGGTCAAGGCGGACCTGTCCTGCGCGTCGGTGGCCGCCGCGAGCGTCGTCGCGAAGTGCACGCGCGACGCGGAGATGACGGACCTCGCGCGTCGTCACCCCGAGTACGGGTGGGTGGGCAACAAGGGGTACGGGTCCCCGCAGCACGTCGCGGCGCTGCGCCAGCACGGACCGAGCCGCCTGCACAGGCTCTCCTGGAACCTGCCGGGATCGGACCGTGCGGCCGTCTCCGTCCCGGATGGTCCATGATGGTGCAGTGAGTGCTGAGGACCTGGAGAACTACGAGACCGACATGGAGCTCGCGCTCTACCGCGAGTACCGGGACGTGGTCGGGCTGTTCGCCTACGTCGTGGAGACCGAGAGGCGCTTCTACCTGGCGAACAAGGTCGACCTGCAGGTGCGCTCCGCCGCCGGCGAGGTCTACTTCGAGGTGAGCCTCGCGGACGCATGGGTGTGGGACGTCTACCGGTCGAAGAGATTCGTGAAGTCCGTCCGGGTGGTGACCTTCAAGGACGTGAACGTCGAGGAGCTCGTCCAGCCAGAGCTGGCGATCTGACACCTGCTCGGCCCTGCCCGGCCCTCGGAGGTCGCCCACAGGTCGAGCTCCGGGGCCCTTGGTCCCCAGTTGCTTCGCGCTCCCGGTCCGGCACCCCGCCCCCGCCCCATGGTTGCGGAGGAGGTGGGACATGTCGAACGACGCCCGGGCCCAGGTGGGCCGGTACGGAGAGAAGATCGCAGCGAGGTTCCTCGCCGACGCGGGATACCTCGTGGTCGACCGCAACTGGCGGGGCACGCGGGGGGAGATCGACCTCGTCGCGCTCGACGGGGACGAGGTCGTCGTCGTCGAGGTCAAGACGCGCAGGGGGCTCGGCTACGGCCATCCCGCGGAAGCGGTGACGCCCGCGAAGCTCGCGAGGCTCCGCCGGCTCGCGGGACAGTGGCTCAGCGAGAGCCGGACGACCGCCGCGTCCGTCCGCATCGACGTCGTCGCCGTGGTGCTCCCGCGGGCCGGTGCCGCGACGGTCGAGCACCTGCGAGGAGTGAGCTGATGGCGCTCGGACGCACGCTGTCCGTGTGCCTCGTCGGGCTGCGGGGCCACGTCGTCGAGGTCGAGGCCCACCTCGCGGCCTCCGTGCCCGGCTTCACCCTCGTCGGTCTTCCGGACGCCTCGCTCGCCGAAGCGCGCGACCGGGTCCGGGCGGCGATCTCGTCGTCGGGCCTCGTGCTCCCGCAGCGCAAGGTCACCGTGAACCTCTCGCCCGCGTCCCTGCCCAAGGCGGGCTCCGGGTTCGATCTCGCGATCGCCGTCGCGATGCTCGCCGGTGCGGGCCTCGTGGACGGCTCCGCACCAGGACGGACGGTGCACCTCGGCGAGCTCGGGCTCGACGGACGCGTGCACCCCGTCAGGGGTGTGCTCCCCGCCGTCGTCGCGGCCGTCCGGGCCGGCGTCGAGACCGTGGTCGTCCCCGAGGCGGACGTCGCGGAAGCGCGTCTGGTGCCCGGTGTCAGCGTCCGCGGGGTGGCGTCGCTCGCGGCGCTCGCCGCGGACTACGGGGCGGACCTCCGCGTCCCGGACCTCCCGAGGGTCGACGTCCGGCGCGTCGACCCGGTGCGCGACCGCGGGGCCGACCCGGACCTGCGTGACGTCGTGGGCCAGATGGCCGCTCGTGCCGCGCTCGAGGTCGCCGCGGCCGGCGGGCACCACCTGCTCATGGTCGGGCCGCCTGGGACGGGGAAGACGATGCTCGCGTCCCGCCTCCCCGGTCTCCTGCCCGACCTCACAAACGAGGAGGCCGTCGAGGTGACCTCGGTCCACTCGGTCGCCGGCACCTTCGACCCGTCGGCAGGCCTCCTCGTGCGCCCGCCCTTCGAGGACCCGCACCACACGTCGACGCCCGCCGCCGTCGTCGGAGGCGGGTCCGGGAGCCCACGCCCTGGTGCGGCCTCCCGCGCCCACCGAGGGGTCCTCTTCATGGACGAGGCCCCGGAGTTCTCGCCCCGGGTCCTGCAGACGCTGCGGCAGCCGCTGGAGCACGGGGAGCTCGTCATCCAGCGTGCAGCCGGGAGCGCGCGGTACCCGGCGCGCTTCCAGCTCGTCATGGCGGCCAACCCGTGTCCGTGCGGTCTCGCCATCGGCAAGGGGCTCGAGTGCACCTGTTCCGCGCTCGCCCGGAGACGGTACTTCGCGCGCCTGTCCGGTCCTCTGCTCGACCGGGTGGACCTCCAGGTCGAGGTGCACCCGGTGACGAGGCTCGACGTGGCGAGCGACGACCGGGGGGAGGGGACGGCGACCGTCGCCCGCCGGGTGGGGGTCGCGCGAGCCGCGGCACGGGAACGGCTCGCAGGGACTCCCTGGTCCACGAACAGCGAGGTCCCCGGAACCTGGCTGCGCGAGCGCCTGGGACCGGACCGGTCCCTCCTCGGGGACGTCGACCGTGCCCTCGACCGCGGAGCTCTCACGCTGCGCGGAGCCGACCGCGTCCTGCGTGTGGCATGGACGCTCGCCGACCTGGAGGGACGAGCCGCGCCCGCCCCCGAGGACGTCGGGCGCGCGCTCCTCCTGCGGACGCGCGGGGCCGGCGCATGAGCGGGCGCGCACGAGCCGCGGGGTCCGAGGTGCTCGCGCGTGCTGCGTGGAGCCGTCTCGCAGAGCCCGCTGATGTGACGGCCGGCGCGCTCGTCGCCATCCTGGGGGCCGTCGAGGCCCTGGCGTGGCTCACGACGGCTGCGGACGGTGATCTCGACCACCACGTCGCCGCCCTCGCCGCCGAGCGCTCGCTCGACGCGACCACCGCCCGTCGTGTGCGGCGGGGCGTGGACCGGTGGCGTCCGCGTCTCGACGGGCTGGAACCGGCTCGGGACCTCGACGCCCTCGACCGCATGGGAGGTGTCCTCGTCGTCCCCGGGGACGATGGCTGGCCGACGTCCCTCGACGTCCTCGGGGCGGGTGCACCGTTCTGCCTGTGGGTGCGAGGCGCACCGTCTCCCGCGGACGTCCTCGCGCGCTCGGTGTCGCTCGTCGGGGCCCGGGCGAGCACGGGGTACGGCGACCGGGTGGCCGGGGAGCTCGCCGCCGGTCTCGCCGCGCACGGCTTCACCACCGTCTCGGGCGGTGCGTACGGGATCGATGCCGCAGCCCACCGTGGGGCGGTCACGGTCGGCGGGGCCACGGTGGCCTTCCTGGCGGGCGGCGTGGACCGGCTCTACCCCGCGGGCAACAGCGATCTCCTCCTTGCGATGGTGGAGAGAGGCGGGCTGGTCCTCAGCGAGGTCCCTCCGGGGTCCGTCCCGAGCCGTGTCCGGTTCCTGCGGCGCAACCGGCTCATCGCTGCCGCGGGGGCTGCGACCGTCGTCGTCGAGGCCGCGTGGCGCTCGGGGTCGTTGTCGACGGCTGCTGTCGCCGTGGATCTGCTCCGGCCCGTCGGTGCGGTGCCTGGTCCCGTGACGTCGATGGCCTCGGCAGGCTGTCATCGCCTACTCCGGGAGGGGAGGGCCGTGTGCGTGACGGACGCGGAGGAGGTGCGTGAGCTCGCCGGAGGGCTGGCCGACGATGGAGCGGGGGTGCGCGCGGCGGAGGACGCCCGGGACGCCGTCCACCGTGGGCCGCTCGACAGCCTCGACGGGCCCGCCAGGCAGGTCTTCGACGCACTCCCGCTCTCCGGGGGCAGCCGGCCCGAGGACCTCGTCCGCGGTGCCGGCGTCGACGAAGGGCTCGTCCTGTCCGCGCTCGGGAGGCTCGAGCTGCTCGGGCTCGCCGCCCGGACGCCGGGCGGGTGGGTGAAGCGCCGGGCATGAAATCGATTATCATGGCGTGCGGCGCGGGGTGAAGTTTGTTCGGGCGCCTTTCTATTCCCTAGGGCAATGCGTGTCAACGATGCAGTTAACAGACATTCCGACCGACTGCCGGTATGTGAACCGTCTTGAATCCTCCGACGGGAAGCGCCACCGTATTGGCATGCACCCGTACGCGCAGACCCCGGCACGAGGGGACCAGCCCGAGGTCCTCGCGGACTTCACGACGCACCTCAGTGCGCAACGAGGGCTGTCGGCGCACACGGTGCGCGCCTACAGGTCGGACCTCGAGCAGCTCCTGACGTTCGCCCGGGAGCGTGGTGTGGACTCGTACGCCGACATCGATCTCGAGCTGCTCCGTGGCTGGCTCGCCCAGATGGCAGCACGTCAGCTGTCCCGGTCGACCGTCGCGCGCAGAGGCGCAGCCGTGCGGACGTTCTTCGACTGGGCGTCCCGGACCGGCCGGATGACCGAGGACCCCTCCGCGCGTCTCGCCAGCCCCCGGATGCACCGCACCCTGCCGACCGTCCTGGCCGTCAACAGCGCTGCAGCCCTCATGGACGCGGCACGTGACATCGCCGAGGCAGGCGCCCCGGGCGACCTGCGGACCTGGGCGTGCGTGGAGCTGCTCTACGCCACGGGAGCACGTGTCGGCGAGATCGTCGAGCTCGACATCGCGGACGTCGATCTCGACGAGCGCACCGTCCGTGTCATCGGGAAGGGCGACAAAGAACGCGTCGTACCGTTCGGTGTGCCTGCGGCGCGCGCGGTCGAGCGCTGGCTCGCCGACGGGCGCCCCGCGCTCGCGGGCCAGAGCCGGACCGAGGCGCTCCTCGTGGGCCAGCGCGGGCAGCGCTGGGGTCAGCGGCAGGTCCGGGACGCGGTGCACCGCCTCTCGGCGATCGCCGGGGTCGACGACGTCGCTCCGCACGACCTCAGGCACAGCGCCGCCACCCACCTCCTCCAGGGCGGCTCGGACCTGCGCACCGTCCAGGAGGTCCTGGGCCACGCCACGCTCGCCACGACCCAGCGGTACACCCACGTGTCCGCCGAACGCCTGCGGTCGTCCTACCAGCTCGCCCACCCACGCGCATGAGGGACCCCGAGGCCATCCTGCCGATGGAACGCTCCCCGGTGCCCGTCGGTACCGCGCACGGGCCTACGAGCGCGCGGCCTGCTGCACGGTCGGGTCTCCTCCACGCACGGCTGGACTCCGTCGCCCGTCCGGCGTCGCCGCCGCCCGGGAGCCCGTCCGGCCGTGTCGAGCCAGAGGTCTGCATCGCGGACGTCTGGGAGCATTACAAGCGCACCGGCGCACCGGCGCTGCGGGAGCAGCTGATCCTCCACTACGCGCCGCTCGTCGCGATGGTGGCCTCTCGTGTCGGGATGCGCCTGCCGAGCTCGGTCGAGCACGCGGACCTCGTCTCGTACGGCATGTTCGGTCTCATCGACGCCATCGAGAAGTTCGAGACGGGGCGCGACGTCAAGTTCGAGACGTACGCGGGATCGCGGGTGCGGGGCGCGATCCTCGACGAGCTCCGTGCGGTCGACTGGATCCCCCGGTCCGTCCGGAGCAAGGCCCGGTCGGTCGACCGCGCCTACGCAGAGCTCGAGGCGGAGCTCCACCGCGCTCCGAGCGACGACGAGCTCGCCTCTCGCATGGAGATCTCGGTCGCCGAGCTCCGGGGGATCCAGAACCAGGTGTCGAACGTCAACCTCGTCGCGCTCGACGAGGTGATCGGCGAGGGCGACCGGGTCGACCAGGTGAGCGCCCAGGAGAGCGTCCAGCGGGAGAAGGGACACGACCCGGCGCGGACCTTCGAGGCGAAGGAGACGAAGTTCCTCCTCTCGCAGGCGATGGACCAGCTCGGGGAGCGGGAGAAGGTCATGCTCGTCCTCTACTACTACGAGGGGATGACACTGGCCGAGATCGGCCGGGTCCTCGGGGTGACGGAGTCGCGGATCTCCCAGATGCACACCGCTGCGATGGGTCGCCTGCGGGCGCGGCTCACGTCGAGCGAGCACGCCTGAGCCTCATCGGTCGGGGAGCAGCACGACAGGCTCGACGAGGCCGAGGAGAGTCAGCGGGTCGACGTACTCGTCCCCGCGCCGCACCCCCCAGTGGACGCAGGTCCTCGGGGGGCAGTGGGCGATCCCGGGGGACGTCGTCCCCACGACGTCGCCCTGGACGACGGTGCTGCCCGGTGTCAGCCGGGTCTCCACCGGCTCGAGCGTCGAGCGCAGCCCGTCCGGGTGCGTGATGACCAGCAGCGGTCTGTCGACGACGAAGCCCACATAGGACACCACCCCGTCCTGCGGGGCCAGGACGTCCGCCCCGGAGGGGTGGGCCAGGTCGACGCCTCGATGGCCCGGTGACCACCGTTCGGCCGGAGCCTCGAACGGTGCGACGAGGAGGCCGGACGCGCGGAGGTCCGACATGGAGCGGATGCCTGCACCGGTGGGCAGGGGGAGCGAGTACCCGGAGGACGGACCGGCGGACCGGCCCGCGGGCGGTTCCGCGCGTGCCGTCACCTGTGACACGAGGAGGGCCGTGGCGAGCAGGAGGGTCGCGAGCAGCGAGCTGCGCCGCACGCCGTGACCTGCGTCGCGTGTGGGCGACGTGCCGTGAGGTGTCATGGTGGGACCCTGGCCTCCCGAACTGGAGCGAGCTCGGGGACACGTGGCGAGCTGTGGACGAGCGACGAGGTCCACAGGCCGTGGCGCGCGTCCTGGTGAGGCCGAGGGTGGACGTCGGGTAGACTGATGGACGCGATCGACGTCTTTGTGCTGCCCGCCCGCTCTCGTCGCGGAGGGGAAATGCTGCACAGGGGTGTCGACCGACTTCACGCACCAGGAGACCGGCTCGCCGGTCCGGTGCCTCGACAACGGTCCGGGTTCGCCCGGCGTCGAGGCCCGTGGTGCTAGGGACGCGCTCCGCCCGGCGCGCGTCGGCAAAACCGGAATGCGGTCGACAGGCCGCCGAACGAGCGTGCGTGCACCGACGAGCGTCGGGTGCGCACCGGAAGGATGTGCCATGGCCGTCGTGACCATGCGCCAGCTCCTCGAGAGCGGTGTCCACTTCGGACACCAGACCCGTCGTTGGAACCCGAAGATGAAGCGGTTCATCTTCACGGAGCGCAACGGCATCTACATCGTCGACCTCCAGCAGTCGCTGTCCTACATCGACCGCGCCTACGAGTTCGTCCGCGAGACCGTGGCCCACGGTGGGTCGATCCTCTTCGTCGGCACCAAGAAGCAGGCGCAGGAGCCCGTGGCGGAGCAGGCGGCCCGCGTCGGCATGCCGTACGTCAACCACCGCTGGCTCGGTGGCATGCTCACCAACTTCCAGACGGTGAACAAGCGGCTCCAGCGCCTCAAGGAGCTCGAGCAGGTCGACTTCGACGACGTCGCAGGCAGCGCCTTCACCAAGAAGGAGCTCCTCATCATGCGTCGCGAGCGCGACAAGCTCGCCCGCACGCTCGGCGGTATCCGCGACATGTCGAAGGTCCCCTCGGCCGTGTGGATCGTCGACACGAACAAGGAGCACCTCGCGGTCGACGAGGCGCGCAAGCTGCGGATCCCGATCGTCGCGATCCTCGACACCAACTGCGACCCCGACGTCGTGGACTACAAGATCCCGGGCAACGACGACGCCATCCGCGCCGTCGCGCTCCTCACGCGTGTGATCGCCGACGCGGTCGCCGAGGGCCTCATCCAGCGTCACGCGGGCAAGTCCGGCTCGGAGGCTCCTGCCGACGCCGAGCCCCTCGCCGAGTGGGAGCGCGAGCTGCTCGCCGGGTCCGAGACGCCCGCCACCGACGCGGCCGCACCCGCGACGACCCAGGCCGCCCCGGCCGACGCGACGCCCGCGGCCGAGGAGGCCGTGCCCGCGGACGCTGCCCCCGCCGACGCTGCTCCCGTCGAGGACGGCACGCCCGTGGCCGAGGCCGCGACCGAGACGCCTGCCCCCGAGGCCGAGTCCAAGTAATCGACGAGCCGGGGGGGCGGCCCGCGGGCCCCCCGCGCCCCCCGCCCCCCCCCGCGGCCCTTCCCCACTCAGGCGGGGGGGGGGGGGCCCCCCCCGCCCCCCCCCGGCTCCTCGTCCCGCCACCTCACCCAAAGGACACACACATGGCGAACTACACAGCTGCGGACATCAAGGCTCTGCGTGAGCGCACCGGCGCGGGCATGCTCGACGTCAAGAAGGCTCTCGACGAGGCGGACGGCGACGCCGAGAAGGCGCTCGAGATCATCCGCGTCAAGGGCCTCAAGGGCGTCAGCAAGCGCGAGGGGCGCTCCACCTCCGAGGGCCTCGTCGCCCTCGCCGTCACCGACGGTGACGCGGGCGAGGTCGGCACGCTCATCGAGCTCAACTCCGAGACCGACTTCGTGGCCAAGAGCGAGAACTTCGTCTCCCTCGCGGAGCGCGTGCTCGCCGCCGTCGTCGCCAGCGGGCTCACGGACGTCGACGAGGCGCTCGCCGCCGAGGTCGACGGGGAGTCGCTCAAGACGCTCATCGACAACACGGCGGCCACGCTCGGCGAGAAGATCGTCCTGCGTCGTGTCGCCCGCGTCACCGGTGCCAAGGTCACGAGCTACCTCCACCGCACCAGCAAGGACCTGCCGCCGTCGATCGGTGTGCTCGTGGCGACCGACGAGGCCGGCGCAGCCGTCGCCAAGGACGTCGCGCAGCACATCGCCGCGCTGTCGCCGTCCTACCTCACCCGGGATGACGTCCCGGCAGAGACGGTCGCCAGCGAGCGTCGTATCGCCGAGGAGACCTCGCGGAACGAGGGCAAGCCCGAGGCTGCGCTCCCGAAGATCATCGAGGGACGCCTCAACGGCTTCTTCAAGGACGTCGTGCTCCTCGACCAGCCGCTGGCCAAGGACCCGAAGAAGACGGTCTCGCAGGTCGTCACGGAGGCCGGTGGCTCCATCGCGGAGTTCGTGCGCTTCCGCGTCGGCGCCTGACCGGAGCCGACTACGCCCGGTCCGCAGCTCGCTGCGGACCGGGCTCTGCGTACACGGAGGCGGCACCACAGAGGGCTGCCCAGGCGGGGATGGTGGACTGGTGAGTGACTTCAGGACTGTGGAGGACGGGCGCGTGAGACCCGTGGGCCAGGGGGGCGACGCCCGACGTGTGCTTCTCAAGCTCTCGGGCGAGGCCTTCGGCGGCGGGCAGATCGGGCTCGCGTCGGACGTGGTCCGACGGGTCGCGGCCGAGATCGCCGACGCCGTGGCAGCAGGGGTCCAGGTCGCGATCGTCGTCGGCGGGGGCAACTTCTTCCGCGGCGCCGAGCTGTCCCAGCAGGGGCTGGACCGTGCGCGTGCCGACTACATGGGCATGCTCGGAACGGTGATGAACTGCCTCGCGCTGCAGGACTTCCTCGAGCAGGCCGGGGTGAGCACGAGGGTCCAGACCGCGATCGCCATGGGCCAGGTCGCCGAGCCCTACATCCCGCTGCGCGCCATCCGGCACCTCGAGAAGGGGCGAGTCGTGATCTTCGGTGCCGGTGCGGGGCTGCCGTACTTCTCCACCGACACGGTCGCCGCCCAGCGGGCGCTCGAGACGCACTGCGACGAGGTGCTCATGGGCAAGAACGGCGTCGACGGTGTCTACACGGCCGATCCACGGACCGATCCCGGAGCCGTCCGGCTCGACTCGCTCACCTACACCGACGCCCTCGTCAAGGACCTCGCCGTCATGGACGCCACCGCGCTGAGCCTCTGCCGGGACAACGACGTGCACATGCGCGTCTTCGGCATGGACGTGCCGGGGAATGTCACGCGGGTGCTCCTGGGTGAGAAGATCGGCACGCTGGTCACCGCAGGCTGAGTGACCGCAGGGCGCAGCCCGCCAGAGCCACCGCCCCGCGCTGATCGTGCGGCGGCCAACCGTACGAAGGAGAACACGGTGATCGACGAGACGCTCCTCGAGGCCGAGGACAAGATGGACAAGGCGATCGAGGTCGCCAAGGACGACTTCGCGACGATCCGGACCGGGCGGGCGAACCCCGCCATGTTCTCCAAGATCGTCGTGGAGTACTACGGGGCGCCCACGCCGCTCCAGCAGCTCGCGTCCTTCAACACCCCCGAGGCGCGGACCATCCTCGTCTCGCCGTTCGACAAGAGCGCCCTCCCCGCCATCGAGCGTGCCCTGCGGGACTCGGACCTCGGGGTGAACCCGTCCAACGACGGCAACGTCATCCGGATCGTGCTGCCCGTGCTCACCGAGGACCGTCGCAAGGAGTACGTCAAGCTCGCCCGCACCAAGGCCGAGGACGCCCGCGTCTCCATCCGTGGGGTGCGTCGTAAGGCGAAGGAGGCCCTCGACCGGCTCGTCAAGGACGGCGAGTCCGGCGAGGACGAGGGGGCACGTGCGGAGAAGGAGCTCGAGGCGATCACCAAGCGCCACGTCGACGCCGTCGACGTGCTCCTGTCGCACAAGGAAGCAGAGCTGCTCGAGGTCTGATGACGGACTCAGCCCTGGCCGGGCAGGCCCCAGGCGAGCCGCGTGCTGGTCGCAACCTTCCGGTCGCGATCCTCGTCGGTCTCGCTCTCCTCGCGGCGGTCGGCGGATCGTTGTACTTCCGCAAGGAGGTCTTCATCGGCTTCGCCGTGCTCGCCATCGGCGCGGCGCTCTGGGAGCTGTCGAGGGCGCTGCGCCGGCGCGACGTGCACCTCCCGCTCCTCCCGTTGTGGGTCGGCACCGCCGGGATGCTCATCTCGACCTACACGGCCGGCGCCGAGGCGCTCATGGTGTCGTTCGTGCTCACCGTCGCAGGGATGGTGGTCTGGCGCGTCGTCGACGGCGGCGGGATCGCAGCCGTCCGGGACGCGTCGGCGGGAGTGTTCGCCGCCTCGTACCTGCCGCTCATGGCCGGTTTCGTGATGCTCATGCTCCGTGAGGACAACGGCCGGGAGCAGGTGCTCATCTTCATCCTCCTCGCGGTCGCGAGCGACGTCGGCGGGTACTTCGCGGGCGTCCTCTTCGGAAGGCATCCGCTCGCCCCGTCGGTGAGTCCCAAGAAGAGCTGGGAGGGCCTCGGCGGGTCCTTCGTGCTCGCTCTGGCCGTCGGCGTCGTCGTCTCGGTCCTCGTGCTGGAGATCAACCCGGTCATCGGGATCACCCTGGGTTTCCTCTCGCCCCTGACCGCGACCCTCGGGGACCTCGCGGAGTCGCTGGTGAAGCGGGACCTAGAATTGAAGGACATGGGCTCCCTGCTCCCCGGCCACGGGGGTGTGCTCGACCGGCTGGACTCGATGCTCCTCACGGCACCGTTCGTCTACCTCCTCCTGTCGGTCGCCCCCGACATCCCGGCATGACGCCCTGACACCGCAACTGACTGGACTGTGACCATGGCTGGACGATCGACGCCGTTGACCCTCACGATGACGGCCCCCCGACGGGGCAAGCCGCCCCGTCACTTCGCCGACATGGCACCCGACGAACGGCTCCAGGCGGTCGCCGACCTCGGAGAGAAGCCCTTCCGGGCGAAGCAGCTGGCGACGCACTACTACACGCACCTCACGAGCGACGCCGACGCGATGACGGACCTTCCCCGGGCGACGCGTGAGGGTCTCGTCGCAGAGCTGTTCCCCGAGCTCCTCGTGCCCGCCCGTGTCATGCAGGCCGACGGCGGCACGACGGTCAAGACCCTGTGGAAGCTCTTCGACGGCGCCAAGGTCGAGTCCGTCCTCATGCGGTACCCCAACAGGTCGACGCTGTGCGTCTCCAGCCAGGCGGGCTGCGGCATGGCCTGCCCGTTCTGCGCCACCGGGCAGCTCGGGCTCACACGGAACCTGTCCACCGCCGAGATCGTGGAGCAGGTCCGCTCGGCCGCACGGTCGCTCGCCGACGGGGACGTGCCCGGGGGACCGACCCGTCTCAACAACCTCGTGTTCATGGGCATGGGGGAGCCGCTCGCCAACTACAAGGCCGTCATGGCGACGGTCCGGCAGGTCGTCGCCGCGACGCCGGACGGCCTCGGCATGTCCGCGCGCAACGTCACGGTCTCCACGGTGGGGCTGGTGCCTGCGATGGACAAGCTCGCCAAGGAGGACCTCCCTCTCACCCTCGCGCTGTCGCTCCACGCCCCCGACGACGAGCTCCGCAGCGAGCTCGTCCCCGTGAACACCCGGTGGTCGGTCGACGAGGTCCTCGACTCCGCCCGGCGCTACTTCGAGGTCACCGGGCGGCGCGTGAGCATCGAGTACGCGCTGATCCGTGACATGAACGACCACGCGTGGCGCGCCGACCTCCTCGGGGAGAAGCTCACGGCGCGCGGCCAGGGCTGGGTGCACGTGAACCCCATCCCCCTGAACCCCACCCCGGGGTCCATCTGGACGGCGAGCGACCCGGCCGTCGAGGACGAGTTCGTGGCCCGCCTGCGCGGGCACGGCATCCCGACCACGATCCGGGACACGAGGGGCAGCGACATCGACGGCGCGTGCGGACAGCTCGCCGCCGAGGAGGAGGAGTGACGAAGGTGTTCGAGTCGGTCTCCCGTTTCCGGCTGGGTTACGACAAGGACGAGGTGGACGACTTCTTCCACCATGCCCGCGAGGTGTACGAGGGGACGACGACCGAGCCCTTGACGAGCCGCGACATCCAGGCGTGCTCGTTCGACCTGCGGCGCGGCGGGTACGTCACCCACGAGGTGGACGCTGCCCTCGACCGGCTCGAGGGAGCGTTCGTGGCACGCCAGCGCCACGAGTGCGTGCTCACACGTGGTCAGGCGGCGTGGATGGAGGAGCTCGCCGAGAAGGCCCGTTCCCTCTACGGGCGCCTCGGGCGGCCGGACGGAGAGCGTTTCGACAGCGCAGCGCGCGGGCAGCAGGGTTACGACAAGGACGACGTCGACGACCTGTGCGACCGCCTCGTGGCGTACTTCGACCGGACCGAGGCGCTGTCCGCCGCCGAGGTCCGCGGCGCGGTGTTCCGGGCCCGCAAGGGGCGCGACGGGTACGCGGAGGCGCCGGTCGACGCGTTCTTCGCCCGCGCCGTGGAGGTCCTCCTCGGTGTCGAGTGAACGACGTGACCTCGTCCTCCTCGGCTCGACCGGGTCCATCGGCACGCAGGCGATCGACGTCGTGCGTCGCCATCCTGACCGGTTCCGGGTCCGTGCCCTGAGCGCGGGCGGATCGGACGTGGGTCTCCTCGCCGCGCAGGCCGTGGAGCTCGGCGTCGAGGTCGTGGCCGTCGCGGACGAGGCGCGAGCGGAGGAGCTCCGGGCGCGCCTGGACGACGCCCCTGCGGGCTCGCGGTCGACATCGAGACACATCGAGGTCCTCACCGGTCCCGAGGCCGCGACCGAGGTCGCGGGACTCGGCGCGGACGTCGTCCTCAACGGGATCACCGGGTCCGTCGGGCTCGGCCCGACGCTCGCCGCTCTCGCTGCCGGGTCCACCCTCGCCCTCGCGAACAAGGAGTCCCTCGTCGTCGGCGGGCCTGTCGTGAAGGCCGCCGTCCGCCGTCCGGACCAGATCGTCCCGGTGGACTCGGAGCACTCGGCGATGGCCCAGTGCTTGCGGTCCGGGGCGCGCCCCGAGGTGCGGCGATTGATCCTCACCGCGTCGGGCGGGCCGTTCCGAGGCTGGGCCAGGGATGACGTGAAGACGGTCGGTCCGGAGCAGGCCCTGGCGCACCCGACATGGTCGATGGGCCCGGTGGTGACCATCAACTCGGCGTCCCTCATGAACAAGGGGCTCGAGCTCATCGAGGCACACCTGCTGTTCGACGTCCCCGTCGACGACATCACGGTGGTGGTGCATCCGCAGTCGGTCGTCCACTCCATGGTGGAGTTCGTCGACGGGTCGACGATCGCGCAGGCCTCGCCCCCCGACATGCGCCTGCCGATCGCGCTGGGCCTGGGGTGGCCGGACCGCCTCGAGGGTGTCGCTGCACCGTGCGCGTGGGACGGCCCGACGGCCTGGACGTTCGAGCCCCTCGACGAGGAGCTCTTCGGTGCCGTGCGGCTCGCGAGGCAGGTCGCACGGTCGGGTGCGACCTACCCGGCGGTCCTCAACGCCGCGAACGAGGAGTGCGTCGAGGCCTTCCTCGCCGGCCGGATCGGTTTCCTCGACATCGTCGAGACGGTCGAGCGCGTCCTCGGCGAGCACTCGGCGACGACGGGTACGCTGACGCTCCCGGCCGTGATCTCCGCGGAGGAGTGGGCGCGCGCGCGTACCCGCGACATCCTCGCCCGTCGTTGACCGGGTCCGTCCCGCACAGCCAGGAGAACTCTCATGTCGTACCTCGTCGGCGTCCTCGTCATGGTCGTCGGTGTGCTCGTGTCCATCGGCCTGCACGAGCTGGGGCACATGGTCCCCGCGAAGCGGTTCGGGGTCCGGGTCAGCCAGTACATGGTCGGGTTCGGCCCGACGCTGTGGTCCCGGACCCGCGGTGAGACGGAGTACGGGATCAAGGCGATCCCGCTCGGCGGGTACGTCAGGCTCGTGGGGATGTACCCACCCGGCGACCCTCGGAAGGAGCGCAGGGCCGGTCGCGTCGCCGAGCTCGTGCAGTCCGCGCGGGACGCGAGCGCGGAGGAGATCCACCCGGGGGAGGAGCACCGTGCCTTCTACAACCTCTCCGCACCCAAGAAGCTCGTCGTCATGCTCGGCGGACCGCTGGTCAACCTCGTCATCGCGGTGGTCCTCGTGTCCGTCGTCGTCGTCGGCTTCGGGACGCTCGGGCCCACGACGACGCTCGGGACCGTCGCGCAGTGCGTGCTCCCGCTCGACGCGCCCGAGGGTGCCACCTGCACCGACTCGGACGAGGCGGCACCCGCCGCTGCCGCCGGGCTGCTGCCCGGTGACACGATCGTCGAGTTCGACGGTGAGCGTGTCGGCTCGTGGGACGAGCTCGCGACGCTCATCAGCCTGTCGGGTGGTCGACCGACGGATGTCGTCGTGGACCGCGGTGGCGATGCTGTCGAGAGCGTCGTGACCCCTGTCGTCACCGACCGTCCGGTGCTCGACGGCACCGGCGTCGTGGTCGTCGGGCCCGACGGCGAGCCCCGGACCCGACAGATCGGCTACCTCGGGATCGGACCGACCCAGGAGCTCCAGCCGCAGTCGATCACGGTGGTCCCCGGCATGATCGGGGAACGTCTCGAGGCGACCGCCGTGGCGATCGCGACCCTCCCGCAGCGGATGGCCGACGTCGCCGAGGCGGCCTTCGGTGACGCAGAGCGCGACGAGACGTCGATCGTCGGCGTCGTCGGTGTCGGCAGGTTCGCGGGGGAGATCACCTCCGCGGAGATCGACGGGTACGGCACGGACCTCATGGCGGCCGACCTCCTCATGCTGCTGGCCGGCCTCAACGTGGCGCTCTTCGGGTTCAACATGATCCCGCTCCTCCCGCTCGACGGCGGTCACGTCGTCGGTGCCCTCTACGAAGGTTCGCGCCGGTCCATCGCGCGGGCGCGCGGTCTCCCACGCCCGTCGCCGGCCGACACGGCTCGCATGATGCCGTTGGCCTACGGGGTCTTCGTGGTGCTCGCAGCGATGGGGGCGCTCCTCATCTACGCGGACATCGTCAAGCCGGTGCGGCTGATGTGAGCCGTGAAGGTGTGAAGACCTCGCGCGGGTGCCGTCACGGGGGATGAGGACGAGTCCCGGAGGGGGGATACTTGGACGGTGAGCGCTCCTATCAGTCTCGGTATGCCCGAAGCCCCCGCGCCCGTGCTGGCGCCCCGTCGCAAGACCCGCAAGATCAAGGTCGGCAAGGTCGACGTCGGCGGTGACGCGCCCGTGAGCGTCCAGTCGATGACGACGACGCCCACCACCGACATCAACGCGACGCTGCAGCAGATCGCGGAGCTGACCGCGTCAGGGTGCGACATCGTGCGTGTCGCGGTGCCCAGCCAGGACGACGCCCTCGCCCTGCCGGCGATCGCCCAGAAGTCCCAGATCCCTGTGATCGCCGACATCCACTTCCAGCCCAAGTACGTCTTCGCGGCCATCGACGCGGGCTGTGCGGCCGTCCGGGTGAACCCCGGCAACATCCGCAAGTTCGACGACCAGGTCAAGGAGATCGCCCGGGCGGCGAGCGACGCCGGGGTGTCCATCCGGATCGGCGTCAACGCAGGCTCGCTCGATCCCCGGCTGCTGGCCAAGTACGGCAAGGCGACCCCCGAGGCTCTCGTGGAGTCCGCCGTCTGGGAGGCGTCCCTCTTCGAGGAGCACGGATTCCACGACTTCAAGATCTCGGTCAAGCACAACGACCCCGTGGTCATGGTGCGCGCGTACGAGATGCTCTCGGAACGGGGCGACTGGCCGCTGCACCTCGGGGTGACCGAGGCCGGACCGGCGTTCCAGGGAACCATCAAGTCGGCGACGGCGTTCGGTGCGCTGCTCTCCAAGGGCATCGGTGACACGATCCGCGTCTCGCTCTCGGCGCCGCCCGTCGAGGAGGTCAAGGTCGGGATCCAGATCCTCCAGTCGCTCAACCTCCGCCCGCGCAAGCTCGAGATCGTCTCGTGCCCGTCGTGCGGCCGGGCCCAGGTGGACGTGTACACGCTCGCCGAGCGCGTCACCGCGGGCCTCGAGGGTATGGAGGTGCCGCTGCGCGTCGCTGTCATGGGGTGCGTCGTCAACGGACCGGGGGAGGCCCGTGAGGCCGACCTCGGCGTCGCCTCGGGCAACGGCAAGGGGCAGATCTTCGTCAAGGGTGAGGTCGTGAAGACCGTTCCGGAGGCGCTCATCGTGGAGACCCTCATCGAGGAGGCCATGCGGATCGCGGAGACGATGGAGCGGCCGGCCGACGGCGAGGGCTCGCCGGTGGTCACGGTGAGCTGACCTCCCGTGGCGTCAGTCGTGGGACCGCGTGCTGCCGGAGTCCTGTCATGACCTTCGGAGCATCCCGTCTGCCGGCACCCGCACCTGACCGGGTGCGGGTCCTCGGCGACGCCGACCTCCCGGAGGCCCTCGCCGTCTGCGGGCGCGACCCCGTCGGATCGGTCCTCGCGACCGCGCGCCTCGAGGACGCGGTGGTCCAGGGCCTGGCCCGCAGCGGCGGGTCTGCGTGGGGCTTCCCCGGGCATGGGCCGCTCGAGGCGGTGTGCTGGTCCGGGGCCAACCTCGTGCCGGTGGTGGCCGACGGAGACCCCGAGGCCGTGGCTGCCTTCGCGGCGATGGCACGGTCCAACGGTCGACGCTGCTCGTCGATCGTCGGCCCCGCGTCCGCGGTGCTGGGGCTGTGGCGGTCTCTGGAGGACGAGTGGTCGCCCGCCCGGGAGGTGCGCGCCGAGCAGCCGTCGATGACGATCGACGGGCCGCCCTCCGTCGAACCGGACCCCGAGGTCCGGTACTCCACGCAGGACGACTTCCCCTCGCTGCTGCCCGCGTGCGTGAAGATGTTCGTCGAGGAGGTCGGGTACTCGCCCATCACGTTGTCGGCCGCCGCGTACTCCGAGCGCATCAGGACCCTCATCACGGAGCGTCGCTCCTTCGTCCGGACCGCACCGCCCGCCGGCCCCGGGGAGATCGTCTTCAAGGCCGAGCTCGGTGCTGTCTCGGGCGCGGTCGCGCAGGTCCAGGGGGTCTGGGTCGATCCTGCCAGCCGCGGTCGCGGGTACTCCGAGGCCGGGATGGCCGCGGTCGTCGCGGCGACCCGGTCGGACGTGGCGCCCGTCGTCTCGCTCTACGTGAACAGCTACAACCTGCCCGCTCTGGCGACCTACCGCCGGGTGGGCTTCCAGCAGGTCGGGACCTTCGCGACGGTCCTCTTCTGACGCACCCGGCGCGCGCGTGCTCCGGGACCTAGGAACGGGCCGGTAACGACTACGCTCAGTCCATGCTGCTTCGTCTTTCCACGCTCTTCGTGCGCACCCTCCGGGAGAACCCGGCCGACGCCGAGGTCGCCAGCCATCGTCTTCTCCTGCGCGCCGGGTACATCCGCCGCGCCGCCCCCGGGATCTACACGTGGCTCCCGCTGGGGCTCCGGGTGCTGGCCAAGGTCGAGGCCGTCGTCCGCGAGGAGATGCAGTCCGCGGGCGCCCAGGAGGTGCACTTCCCGGCGCTCCTGCCCCGCGAGCCGTACGAGGCGACCCACCGGTGGACGGAGTACGGGCCCAACCTCTTCCGCCTCAAGGACCGCAAGGACGCGGACTACCTCCTCGCCCCCACCCACGAGGAGATGTTCACGCTCCTCGTCAAGGACCTCTACGGGTCGTACAAGGACCTGCCGGTGACGCTGTTCCAGGTCCAGACCAAGTACCGCGACGAGGCCCGGCCCCGGGCGGGACTGATCCGAGGGCGCGAGTTCGTCATGAAGGACGCCTACTCGTTCGACGTCGACGAGGACGGTCTCGAGCTGTCCTACCAGCGGCAGAGGGACGCCTACGAGCGGATCTTCCAGCGGCTCGGCCTCGACTACGTCATCGTGGCCGCCACGTCCGGGGCTATGGGTGGGTCGCGGAGCGAGGAGTTCCTCAGCCCGGCCTCGATCGGCGAGGACACGTTCGTCCGGTCCCCGGGCGGCTACGCCGCGAACGTCGAGGCCGTCGTGACACCCGTCCCGGACGTCGTCGACCACGCCGACGCGCCTGCCGCGCACGTCGAGGACACGCCCGACACGCCGACCATCGACACGCTCGTCGCCTTCGCCAACGAGACGCACCCGCGCGCGGACGGCGTCCCGTGGACCGCGGCCGACACGCTGAAGAACGTCGTCCTCGCGGTGACGCACCCGGACGGGGAGCGGGAGATCGTCGCGGTAGGGCTGCCGGGGGACCGGGAGGTCGACCTCAAGCGGCTCGAGGCGGCGCTGACGCCCTCCGTGGCGGAGCCGGCGACCGAGGCGGACCTCAGGACGCGGCCGGAGCTCGTCAAGGGGTACATCGGTCCCGGTGTCCTGGGGCGTGCCAACACGGGTGACGAGAAGGCGGTCCGCTACCTGCTCGACCCCAGGGTGGTCGAGGGAACCCGGTGGATCACCGGAGCGGACGTCGCCGGTCGGCACGTGTTCGACCTCGTCGCCGGCCGCGACTTCGTCGGCGACGGGACCATCGAGGCCGCCGAGGTGCGCGCCGGGGACCCCGCGCCCGACGGTTCCGGTCCTCTCGAGCTCGCACGCGGCATCGAGATCGGGCACATCTTCCAGCTGGGGCGCAAGTACGCGGAGGCCCTCGGCCTGAAGGTCCTCGACGTCAACGGCAAGCAGGTGACCGTGACCATGGGGTCCTACGGCATCGGTGTCACCCGCGCCCTCGCGGCCATCGCCGAGGCGAACCACGACGACAAGGGTCTCGCCTGGCCGGTGCAGGTCGCCCCGGCGCACGTGCACGTGGTCGCGACGGGCAAGGACCCGGCCGTCTTCGAGGCCGCCGAGTCGCTGGCCTCCGCCCTGTCGCTGCGTGGCATGGAGGTGCTCTTCGACGACCGACCCAAGGTCGCCCCCGGAGCGAAGTTCGCCGACGCCGAGCTCCTCGGTGTCCCGCTCGTCGTGGTCGTCGGTCGCGGTGTGGTCGACGGTCTCGTCGAGGTACGTCCGCGGGCCGGGGGCGAGACGGCCGAGGTCGCGATCGTCGACGCGGTCGACCACATCAGCGAGCTCGTCGAGCAGCTCTGACGCTCTCAGCACCCGCCGGGGCGCCGCCGTCCGCGATGCCCCGGCGGGTGCGCAGTGCTCTCGCGACGTCAGAGCTGCTCGGGCATCCCCGGGAAGGCCACGAGGGGGGCGCCCCACGCGCGCGCGCTGCGGTGGGCGTCCGCGAGCAGGTCCAGCATCGGAGCCCGGCTCTCGGGTTCGACGGTCCCGGTGAACGTCGCGTACGTCACCGCGAGCGTGGCCTCGAGGTCGGACGCTCCGGTGATCATGGCAGCGGAGTCCGAGAGGGGCGGGTCGCCGCCGAGGGAGCCGAGGTCGTAGGCGACGGCCCGCGGGTCGGTCGGCGTCCCGTCGAACCCCGCGAGCTCGGCCCAGGCCTGGGCGTGCTCGCGGTGGACGGCTGCCCGTTCGGCCGTCCCTGCCCGGGCCTCGGCGGGCAGCTTCGCGGTGATGACCTCCAAGGCGTACCCGGCGGCGTCCTCGCTGCGGACGGTGGTGGTGAGGTCCGCCGTCGAGAGGTTCCCCGGCAGGGAGGCCGGCGCCGAGGTCGTGAAGCTCTCCGGCACGGAGAACTCCGTGCCGGAGGCACCTGCCAGGTCGCGTGCGCTCTCGAGCTGTGACACCGCGATCGACGCGTAGAGCCGGGCGAGACGCCCGTCGACGGGCGTCGACAACGACCCGCGTGCTCGAGCCGACGACTGCGCGAGCAGGTCGACGACGGTCGCGGCCGTCGCCGGTTCGTCGGGCTCCTCCTCCGCCTCGGGGCCCTCCGTCGGGCTCGCGTCGAGCTCGAGGGCGTCGTTCGCCGCGTCCGGGTCGAGGGGCGTGCCGCTGTCCGGGGCGAGGGTCGCGGTCGTCGTCCCGTCGACGCTCTCCTCGAGACCCGAGACGTACACGCCTCCGAGCGCCTCGATGTGCAGCTCCGCGAACTGGACGACCTGGTCGAGCGAAACGGCGGACGCGGAACCCGCCTCGACCCCCTCGAGGGCCTCCTCGGCCGCCTCCTGCACGGCGACGACGTCGGCGACCGTGGCCTGGCGCGAGATCTCGTCGGCGTCGGGGACGAGCGCGAGCGGCGCCGGGCTGTCCAGACGGATCCCGCAGCCGGTGACGACCATGGCGGTGAGCGCCAGGGCGAGGGTCCGGCGGAGGCGGTCGCGGGGGCCGGGTCGCGGAGCGGTCGTGGGGCTCTGTGCGCGGGCGGTGTTCATCGCCCCTGATGATGCCACGCGCCTGCGACGCCGTGGCGCCGTGGCCGCCGTGACGTGCCCCGGTACTGCAGCACCTGATCCACTCGGTACGCTTGGGCGAGAACAACAGAACACCGGCCTGATCCATGCCCGGTGGGCTGTGGACCGGGACGGGAGCGTAAGGATGGCGGCAACGACCGCGGAGCAGGTGGCGGACGCGGTCCGCCCGTGCGTCGAGCGAGCAGGGCTTGTTCTCGACGACGTGAAGGTGGCCCGAGCGGGCGCCAGGTCGGTGGTCCGCGTCGTCGTGGACCTCAACGAGGACGCGACGGGTGCGGTGGGTCTGGAGCAGGTCGCGGAGGTCTCGCGGCTCGTGTCGGACACCCTGGACGAGCAGGGGACCGTCGCTGGGGCGTACACCCTGGAGGTGTCGTCGCCCGGGACCGGTCGACCGTTGACGGAGCTGCGGCACTTCAAGCGAGCTCGCACCAGGATGGTGGTCGTCGAGCTCCGCGAAGGCGGGACGTACACCGGACGGCTCACCGGGGTCGTGGGCGACGACCTCGTCTTCGACGAGGGCGGCCGGACGCTCGCTCTCGGTGACGTGGTCCGCGGGACCGTCGAGGTCGAGCTCAAGCGTGCGGCGTCCCTCGACGACGACGCCTTCGTGGACGTGGACGAGCCGGGCACGTCCGGCCGGACGGATGGTGAGGGCTGAGATGGACATCGACATGAGCGCGCTGAGGCTTCTCGAGCGGGAGAAGGACATCAGCCTCGACGTCCTCGTCTCCGCGATCGAGCAGGCGCTGGCGCTGGCATACCAGCGGACCCCGGACGCGCACAGGACGGCCCGCGTCGAGGTGGACCGCAAGTCTGGTCACGTGACGGTCTGGGCGAGGGAGGACATCGACGACGAGATGGTGGTGCCGGCCGAGGACGGTGCGGACGACGATACCCCCACGGTCACCCGGACCCGGACGCTCGGGCCGGAGTTCGACGACACCCCCAGCAACTTCGGGCGGATCGCGACGTCCACCGCGCGGCAGGTGATCCTCCAGCGGCTGCGTGACGCGGAGGACGACCAGGTCCTCGGGCAGTTCCGCGACAAGGAGGGCGAGGTGATCGCGGGAGTCATCCAGCAGGGCCACGACCCGCGGGTCGTCCTCGTCGACGTCGGTGGCACGGAGGCCGTCCTGGGGGCGCACGAGCAGGTCCCCACGGAGCGGTACGTGCACGGCGAGAGGCTCCGCGCGTACGTCCTGGACGTGTCGCGGGGGATGAAGGGCCCGTCGATCTCGCTCAGCCGCACCCACCCCAACCTCGTGCGGAAGCTCTTCGAGCTCGAGGTCCCCGAGGTCGCGGACGGGTCCGTGGAGATCATGGCCATCGCCCGTGAGGCCGGTCACCGGAGCAAGATGGCGGTGCGCGCGCGGGTCTCGGGACTCAACGCCAAGGGAGCGTGCATCGGTCCCATGGGGCAGCGTGTGAGGGCTGTCATGGCCGAGCTCCACGGCGAGAAGATCGACATCGTCGACTACAGCGACGACCCGGCCCGTCTCGTGGCCAGCGCGCTCTCCCCGGCGAACGTCACCTCGGTGACCGTGGTCGACGAGGAGGCGCGTGCGGCGCGTGTGGTGGTGCCGGACTTCCAGCTCTCGTTGGCGATCGGCAAGGAGGGGCAGAACGCCCGTCTCGCCGCGAAGCTCACGGGCTGGCGGATCGACATCCGGTCGGACGGCGGGGGCGAGCCGGACGGTTCGCAGGGCGGGTCCACCGAGGATTGAGGTCACGGATGGGCGAGGAGCGCGCTAGACTGGCTGAGCCTGGGTCCCGAACCCGTGAATCTTCTGTGCCGCCGCGCTCATCCGCGACGGACGGCGAGCCCCTCGACACCGGTCGAGGGGGCGCGGGTCCGACGCGGACCTGCGTAGGGTGCAGAGCTCGGGACGCACAGGCGAAGATGATCCGGTTCGTCCTCTCGGGGGACGGCGTGGTCGACGGGGTTCCCGTCGTCGTCGCCGATCCTCGTCGGACGTCCCCGGGCCGTGGAGCGTGGCTGCACCCCAACGTGCGGTGCGGTGAGATCGCTCTCCGGCGCAAGGCCTTCGCGAGAGCGCTCCGCGTCCAGGGGAGCGTGGCGACCGGGGGGATCATCGACATGCTGGGGTCCGAGCCCCGCATGGGCACGACACGTCGACAAGGAAGCGGGTCAGACGCCGATGGGCACCCGATGAGTACTCACCGATGAGTTCCCGGTACTAACGACGGTCCTCCCTGCCTTGGGTGGACCAAGACAGGAGAGTTGTGGCAAAGGTCCGCGTCTACGAGCTGGCAAAAGAGCTCGGGGTGGAGAGCAAGACCATCATGACGAAGCTCACCGAGCTCGGTGAGTTCGTCCGTTCAGCATCATCGACCATCGAACCCCCGGTGGTCCGCAAGCTCCGGGACACCTTCCCGGCCCAGCAGCCCGAGGCGGCGGCGCCCGCGCCCGCTCCCCGGAAGCCCGCAGCACCTCGCCCCGCGCAGCCTGCTGCTCCTGCCGAGCAGGCCCCGGCCGACACGACGCCGGCACCGGCTCCTGCGAAGCCCGCTGCGGCACCCGCCGCGCCGGCTCCGGCCGCGCCGGCTGCTACGCCCGAGGCGCCCAGCACGGAGAAGGCTGCCGAGAAGCCTGCTGCTCCGGCGACGCCCGGCCCCAAGCCCGCTGCGGAACGTCCTGCTGCGGAGTCGGCACGGCCCGGCCGCAGCCAGGGAGGCCCAGCGCCCCGTCCTGGCAACAACCCCTTCGCGACGAGCCAGGGGATGCCCCGCCCGGGCGCCCCTCGCCCGGGCAACAACCCGTTCGCGACGAGCCAGGGCATGCCCCGTCCGGGGCAGCGGCCCGAGCGCGCGGAGCGGACGGAGCGCGACAACGCGAACCCGGCCGCCTCTGCCGCGACCAGCGGCGAGCGCACCGGTGGCCCTCGTCCAGGAGCCCCTCGTCCAGGAGCCCCGCGCCCCAACCCCGGCATGATGCCCGGGAAGTCGTCGGTGGGCCGACCGGGCGAGCGCCCGGCACCCGGGGGAGGCCGACCTGGTGGTGGTGCTGCCGGCGGTCGTGGTGGCTACCAGGGTCGCCCTGGTGGTGGCCCCGGCGGTCCCGGTGGCGCCCCTGCAGGAGGCGGCTTCGCCGGGCGTCCCGGCGGTGGCGGCCGTGGAGGCGCCGGTCGCGGCAGCACCCAGGGTGCGTTCGGTCGCGCCGGTGGCCGACCCGTCCGTGGGCGGAAGTCGAAGCGCGCGAAGCGCCAGGAGTTCGAGCAGATGCAGGCTCCCTCGCTGGGTGGCGTGCAGGTGCCCCGCGGGAACGGCAAGACCGTCGTGCGCCTGCGTCACGGCTCGTCCCTCAACGACTTCGCCGACAAGATCGACGCGAACCCCGCGAGCCTCGTCACGGTCCTCTTCCACCTCGGTGAGATGGCGACCGCGACGCAGTCGCTCGACGAGGACACCTTCGGGACCCTCGCCGTCGAGCTGGGCTACGTCATCGAGATGGTCTCGGCCGAGGAGGAGGACCGCGAGCTGCTCGGGGGCTTCGACATCGACCTCGAGGCCGAGCTCGCCGACGAGGGCGACGAGGAGCTCGCTGCTCGTCCTCCCGTCGTCACCGTCATGGGTCACGTCGACCACGGAAAGACCAAGCTCCTCGACGCCATCCGCTCGGCGGACGTCGTCGCGGGCGAGGCCGGCGGGATCACGCAGCACATCGGTGCCTACCAGGTGCACCACGAGCACGAGGGCGTCGACCGTGCGCTGACGTTCATCGACACCCCCGGTCACGAGGCGTTCACCGCCATGCGTGCCCGTGGTGCGCAGGTCACCGACATCGCGATCCTCGTGGTGGCGGCGGACGACGGCGTGATGCCCCAGACGATCGAGGCGCTCAACCACGCCCAGGCGGCCAACGTGCCGATCGTGGTCGCGGTGAACAAGGTCGACAAGGAAGGCGCCAACCCGGACAAGATCAAGCAGCAGCTCACCGAGTACAACCTCGTCGCCGAGGAGTACGGGGGCGAGACGATGTTCGTGAACATCTCCGCGCTCCGCCGTACCGGCATCGACGACCTCATCGAGGCCGTGCTCCTCACAGCGGACGCTGCTCTGGACCTCCGGGCGAACCCCGACAAGGACGCCCGTGGTGTCGCCATCGAGGCGAACCTCGACAAGGGCCGCGGCGCCGTCGCGACCATCCTCGTCCAGTCGGGAACCCTCCAGGTCGGCGACTCGATCGTCGCCGGAACGGCCTACGGGCGAGTCCGTGCGATGTTCGACGAGCACGGCGAGCCCGTCGAGGAGGCCACCCCGGCGCGGCCCGTCATGGTCCTCGGTCTCACCTCCGTCCCGCGGGCAGGCGACACGTTCCTCGTCGCTCCCGACGACCGGACCGCACGGCAGATCGCCGAGAAGCGCGAGGCGGCGGAGCGTGCAGCGCTCCTCGCGAAGCGTCGCAAGCGCATCAGCCTCGAGGACTTCACCCAGGCTCTCCAGCAGGGCAAGGTCGAGACCCTCAACCTCGTCCTCAAGGGCGACGTCTCCGGTGCGGTCGAGGCCCTCGAGGACGCGCTGCTCAAGATCGACGTGGGCGACGAGGTCGACCTGCGCGTCATCCACCGCGGTGTGGGTGCGATCACCCAGAACGACGTCAACCTCGCCACGGTCGACAACGCCGTGATCATCGGGTTCAACGTCAAGACGGGGGAGCGTGTCGCGGAGCTCGCGGACCGCGAGGGCGTCGACATCAAGTTCTACTCGGTCATCTACCAGGCGATCGACGACGTCGAGGCTGCTCTCAAGGGCATGCTCAAGCCCGAGTACGAGGAAGCCCAGCTCGGCACCGCGGAGGTCCGCGAGGTCTTCCGTTCCTCGAAGTTCGGGAACATCGCCGGTTGCCTCGTGCGCTCCGGCACGATCCGCCGCAACACGAAGGCCCGCGTCCTGCGCAACGGGACCGTCATCGAGGACAACCTCTCGGTCGAGTCCCTCAAGCGGTTCAAGGACGACGCCACCGAGGTCCGCGAGGGCTACGAGTGCGGCATCGGCCTGGGGTCGTTCAACGATCTCCGCGTCGACGACGTCATCGAGACGTTCGAGATGCGCGAGAAGCCGCGCAGCTGAGGTAGTACCGCGGCACGGCCCACCAGACAGAGAGGCACCGCCATGGTCGACCACCCGAGGGCGCGCAAGCTCGCCGAGCGCATCCAGGTCATCGTCGCGTCGATGATCGACACCCGTATCAAGGACCCGCGTCTCGGCTTCGTCACCGTCACCGACGTCCGGGTCACCGGTGACCTCCAGAACGCCTCCGTGTTCTACACGGTCCTCGGCGACGAGGAGGCGCGGGCCGGCTCCGCCGCAGCGCTCGAGAGCGCCAAGGGGCTCATCCGTTCCGAGGTGGGCAAGCAGACGGGGATCCGTCTCACCCCGACCCTCGAGTTCCACCTCGACTCCGTCCCCGAGAACGCCGCGCAGTTCGACGCAGCGCTCCTCGAGGCGGCACGCCGCGACAAGGAGCTCGCCGAGCTCCGCGCCACCGCGCGGTACGCGGGCGACGAGGACCCGTACAGGAAGCCCGGCGCACAGGACGAGGCCGGCGCCTCCGACGCATGACAGGCCCCACCACCGACGCGCCGAGACGCCCGGCGGCCCCGGACGGGCTCGTGATCGTCGACAAGCCCGAGGGGTGGACCAGCCACGACGTCGTCGGCAGGATGCGTCGGCTCGCCGCCACCCGCAAGGTCGGTCACGCGGGCACGCTCGACCCGATGGCGACGGGCGTGCTGGTGGTGGGCGTCGGGCGTGCCACCAAGCTGCTCACCTACCTGGTGGGCGTCGACAAGGAGTACGTCACCACGATCCGCCTGGGTCTCTCGACGACCACGGACGACGCCCAGGGCGACGTCCTCGAGAGCCTCGGCGCGGATCGCGTCACGGACGTCCTGCTCGACGAGGGCGTTCGGCGGCTCACCGGCGACATCCTTCAGGTCCCGAGCTCCGTGAGCGCCATCAAGGTGGACGGCAAGCGGTCGTACGCACGGGTCCGGGCCGGCGAGGACGTCGCGCTCGAGGCGCGACCCGTGCGCGTCCCGCGATTCGACGTGACGTCGGTGCGGCGGACCGTCGTCGACGGGCTCGCGGTGATCGACGTCGACGCCACCGTCGTGTGCTCCTCCGGGACCTACGTCCGCGCGCTCGCGAGAGACCTCGGTGCGGGGCTCGGGTGCGGAGGCCACCTGACCATGCTGCGACGGACCCGGGTCGGCAACCACACGCTCGGGAGGGCGTCGACCCTCGAGGAGCTCGCAGCGCAGGTGGACAGCGACGGCAGCATCACCGTCCTCCCGCTCGCGGACGCGGCCCGCGCGACCTTCGACACCCGGGACCTCACGGACGACGAGGTGCGTGACCTCGGCCACGGCAGACGACTCACGGGGGCGCGCGAGCCAGGCTCGGGGACCGTCGCCGGAATCTCTCCCGACGGCAGGCTCATCGCCCTCCTCGAGGACGACGGACGGCACGCCCGACCGGTGCTCGTGTTCGCACCCGCGGGCTGAGCGTCCCCCGGTGCCCTTCCGTGGCACCCTAGGACCCGAGGCGGTGTCACCGCCCCATTCAACGGCAGGAGCAGGTGTGCAGCGCTGGAGACGCCTCGACGAGGTCCCGGACGGTTACGGCCCGACGGTCGTCACGATCGGCAGCTTCGACGGCGTGCACCGCGGTCACGCGGAGGTCCTCGCGCGCATCGTCGGCCGTGCCCGCGGCACGGGCGCCCGAGCGGTCGCGGTGACGTTCGACCCGCACCCGGCGCAGGTGCACAGGCCCGACGAGGCCCCACCGCTGATCTGCGGCACCGAGCAGCGCCTCGATCTCCTGGCCCGGCACGGCGTCGACGCCGTGCTCCTCCTCGAGTACACGCTCGGCTTCGCCCGGCAGACACCCGAGGAGTTCGTCGTCTCCTGCCTCGTCGAGGGTCTCCACGCCACCACGGTCGTCGTGGGACGGGACGTCCGCTTCGGGCGGGACAACGCAGGGGACCTCGACGCGATGGTCGCGCTGGGCGAGGTGCACGGGTTCGACGTCGACGTCGTCGACGACGTCGGCGAGACCCAGGGGGCCCGCTGGTCGTCGACGGTCGTCCGTGAGCTCCTCCTCGAGGGGGACGTGGCCGGGGCTGCCGCGGTCCTGGGCCGTTCCCACACGCTGCGGGGGGAGGTCGTGCACGGCGATGCGCGCGGCCGGGAGCTCGGTTTCCCCACGGCCAACCTCTCCCAGGACGCCGAGGGTCTCGTCCCTGCCGACGGCGTGTACGCAGGCTGGTTGCGTCGCCCCGACCTCCTCACGACCCGTCCGGACACCCCGGACGGCGTCCTGCCCGCCGCGATCTCCATCGGGACCAACCCGACGTTCGACGGGGTCCAGCGTCGTGTCGAGGCCTACGTCCTCGACCGCACCGACCTCGACCTCTACGGGGAGACCGTCGTCCTCGAGCTCGTCGAGCACCTCCGACCCACGGTGCGCTTCGACGGGCTCGACCCCCTGATTGTGCAGATGGACGCCGACGTCGCCCGGGCCAGGGCCATCCTCCTCGGACGCTGACGGATGGTCCTGCGGACGCATGGCCTCGTCGTCGGTCACGACCGTTCTCCGGCGTGCGGCCCGGTCGACGTCGCGCTCGAGCGGGGTGACGTCCTGAGCGTCGTCGGCGACAACGGTGCGGGCAAGTCGACGCTCCTGCGGACCGTCCTCGGTCTCCTCGAACCGGTGGGAGGTCGCGTCGAGGTGCTGGGTCGCGCCGTCGACGAGCGTGAGGCGTGGTTCCGTGCCGCCGTCGCCTCCGTCCTGGACACCGAGGCGTTCATCCCCGGGGTGACGGCGCGCGAACATCTCCTCCTCGTCGCCCGCGGCCACGCGACGCCCGGCCCCGAGGGCGTCGTCGACGACCTCCTCGACCGGTTCGGGATCCTCGACGCCGGGTCGAGGTACCCGGCGTCGCTGTCGTCCGGGCAGCGACGCAGGCTCCTGCTCGCCGCGGCGTTCGCGCGTCCCCGCGAGCTCATGGTGCTCGACGAGCCGGAGCAGCGCCTCGACGGCGACATGCGCCGCGCGCTCGCGACGATGATCCGCGACGAGCAGGCCCGAGGGACGGCCGTGCTCCTCGCCACGCACGACCCCGTCCTCCTGCGCGAGGTCGGGGCGCCGGTGCTCGTCGTCGGCGACCGGTGCGTCGTCGTCCACGCGCAGGACGCCGCCGACCGGCTCGCAGGGGACCGAGGGTGACCGGCGCCGTGGACGTCCGGTCGCTCCGCCGGGAGCTGCGCGCCGGAGCAGCCGGGCCCCGACGTACGGTCGGCGAGATCCTCACGGACGTGACCTACGCCGCGGTCTGCGTCGCCCTCGCGGCGGTGCTCCTGCTCGGTGTCGCGGGTGCGGTGCGCGACGCTCTCCTCACCGCCGCGACCGAGGGGCAGCCTTTCGCCTCCGGGCTCGTGCGCACCGTCCTGGTCGCGTCCCTCGCCACGCTCACCGGGTGGGCCGCTCTCCGGCTCGGTCCCGTGAGCGTCCCGCCGCACGTCGCGCAGTGGTGGCTGCCCCTGCCGGTCCGTCGTCGCGGTGTCCTCGTGCCGGCGTGCCTGCGTGCGGCTCTCGTCGCGACGGTGGTCTGCGCTGTGGCGACGGTGGTGGTCGTGGCCACGACGCTCGACGTGGTGACCACAACGAGCGTCCTGGTCGCGCTGGTGACCGGTGCCGAGGTCGGGTCGGTCACCGTGTCCCTCGCGGGGCTCCTCCAGGTCGGGGGCCGCGTCCCCGGGGGCCTGCTCACCGCCACCGAGGTCCTCGTCGGTGCGGTGCCCGCCGTCGGCGCGGTCCTCCTGCTCCTGGCTCCCCGGACGATGATGGGGGTGGACGACGCCGCGTGGTGGACCGACGCGGCCTGGCCCGCGCTCACGGTGGGCGCGGTGGTCTGTGCCGGGCTCCTCGCGCTCTGGGCGAGCAGGCTGGGCAGGGTGGGCGCGGCGACCCTCACGTCCGCCTCTGCGTCCGTCGGTCATGCCTCGGGCGCGACGCTGTCGCTCGACACCCGAGAGCTCGGACGGGCGATGTCCCGCGAGCGCTCGGGGTCGCGGCGGTCCGCGACGTCCTTCAGCGCGGTGCGGGGACCGCGGACGGCGGTCGTCGCCTCCGAGGGGGTCGACCTGCTGCGCGATCCCGGAGCGCTTGCACGGACGGTCGCCGCGGGGTGCGCCGGGCTGGTCGCGCAGCAGGTCCCCGTCCTCGGGGGTGGGCCCGGGCTCGCCGTCGTGCTCGTGACCGTCGGGCTCTGTGCCGCAGCGGTCGGGGCGCGGGGGGCGCGGACCGCCGTCGTCGTCCCCGCCCTCGACGCGGTCCTCCCGCTCGGGTCGCGGGCCACCCGACGAGCCCGGTGCGTCGTACCGGGGCTGACCGCCACGCTCGCCGTCTCGATCATGCTGTCCGCGCACGTCGTCGGCGACGCCGCATGGGTCCTCCTGACCGGTTCCGCATCCGTCGCGTTCGGGGCCGCCGCGGTCCGCGGCGCCTACCGGCCGCTGCCGGACTGGTCGTCCCCGTTGCTCGCGACGCCCTTCGGCGCTGTGTCGAGCAGCGCGGTCTCCACGCTCCTGCGCGGCCCCGATCTCGCTGTCCTGTGCAGCCTCCCGTCCGCGGTGGCGCTCGTCACAGGTGCCCCGACGTGGGGTCTCGTCGTCGTACAGGTGCTCCTCGCCGGCGGCGCCGTCGTGGTGGCCGGGCGCAGCGCAGCCCGCTGACCCGAGAGTGCCGTCCCGACCTGCGACGGGAGTCCTCACGATCACCAGGTCGCTGCCGATAGGGGTGGCACGATGGCCTTCAACGACCCCCGCGAGACGTCCGGAATCACGACCAAGCTGTTGCTGCAGTACGTGCGTGAGCGCACGGGCGACGCCGGCGTCGCGGACCTCCTCGAGCGCGCCCGGGTGCCGTGGACGGTGCCCCAGCTCGAGGACCCCACGCACTGGGTCGGGTACGACACCCGCATCAGGCTCTTCGAGGCCGCGACGGCAGTCGTCGGTCACGACCGGGTGATGTTCGAGGTCGGGGCGGAGTCGTTCAAGAACGCGGTCGCGCTCCCGCTCCTGCCGATCCTCCGTGGGTTCGGGACGCCGCGCGAGGTCTACAAGCGCCTGCCGTCGGTCACCAAGCACTTCTCGACGACGTCGACGCTGTCCCTCCTCGAGGTCACCCGGACGTCGGCCGTCTTCAGCTTCCAGCTCCACGAGGGGTACACCCCCTCGCACCTCGACTGCGAGTACGCCCAGGGGCTCTTCTCGGCGATCCCGCTCCTCTGGGGCCTGCCGCCCGCGCACGTGGACCACTCCGGGTGCGGGACGGCGGCACGAGGACTGTGCCGCTACGAGGTCGCGTGGCAGGAGCGGCGCACGCCCCTGTGGGGTCGCAGGGTCCGAGATCTCGAGTCCCGGCTCGTGGCGCTGCGCCTGCAGATGCAGGAGCTCCAGCTCGCGGCCTCCGACCTCGTGGCGAGCCCCGACGTCGAGTCCGTGCTCGACGGGATCGTCGAGCACGCCGGGACGGTCGCGGGCGACCTCGGCTACGTGCTCGCCCTCGACCCGACGGACGGCACCGACGCGGTGGTCCGCAGCCGCGGCGTGCCCCAGGATCGCGCGGAGGCGCTCGCTCTCGCCCTCCTCGAGGGGGCCGACCCCGGGCCGGGGGCCGTCGTCGTCGACGTCTCGTCCCCGCGCAGGACCTACGGGCGACTCGTCGCTCTCGAGTCGGCCGGACGGCGCCTGACGGACGACACGCGCGCGCTGCTCGAGGCCTACGCCCGGCACGGCGCAGCGGCCCTCGACCTGCTCACGGCGCTCGAGGGCAGCCGGCGCGAGCAGGAGCGCACCGAGGACCTCCTCTCCCTCGCCCACGACCTCTCGACGGTGTCCGAGCCGACCGCCGTCGCAGACGTCCTCGCCACGAGCATCCCCAAGATCGTCGGGTGCCGTGCCGCCACCGTCATGCTCTGGGACCCGTCGGACGGCGCGCTGCGACCCGTCGCGTCCGCGGGGCACACCCAGGAGCAGCGGGACCTGCTCTCGACCGCGACCTTCCGTTCCGAGGAGGTCCCCGAGCTCCTCGCGATCCTCCGGCGGCGCGACCCGGTGCTCGTCGACGCGCTCACGGCGAGCCCGGTCCTCGCGCGCGTCCTCGCGTCGACCGGCTCGAGGAGCGTCATCGTCGTGCCGCTCCTCGCCGGCGACGAGCTCCTCGGCGTCGCCACCGCGGGATTCACGACGTCCGTCGGCGGGACCCCCCGTCATGCAGAGGCGCTCGCCCGCATCGCAGGTGTGAGCGACCAGGGTGCCACCGCGCTGCAGAACGCACGCCTGCTCGCCACCGTCCGCCACCAGTCCCAGCACGACGCGCTCACCGGCCTCCCCAACAGGGTGCTGTTCGCGCGCCGGCTCGACGAGGTGCTGCGCGCTTCCGAGAGCGGCCGCAGCACGGCGGTCCTCTTCTGCGACCTCGACCGCTTCAAGCACATCAACGACGGCCTCGGGCACGCGGCGGGCGACGAGCTGCTGCGCCAGGTGAGCGCACGACTCCGGGGCGAGCTGAGGCCCGGCGACCTCGTGGGCAGGCTCGGAGGGGACGAGTTCGCGGTCCTCCTCGACGGCGTCGAGGACGAGCGCCAGCCCTACGCCGTCGCCACACGGCTCGTCGACGCCCTCGACGAACCGTTCAGGCTCGACGGGCGCGAGGTCCGCATCACCGCGAGCATGGGCGTCGCGATCCACACAGGTCCCGACGGACGGGGGGACCGGCTCCTGAAGTCCGCCGACTCGGCGATGTACGTCGCCAAGCAGTCCGGGCGCAACCAGGTCGCCGTCGCGGGGGAGTCGCTGGCCCGGCGCGTCGCACCGTCGTTCGAGTCCGAGCTCGGGCGGGCAGCGGGGGCCGGCGAGCTGCGCCTGTTCTTCCAGCCGGTCGTCGACGTCTCTGCCGACGGTCCGCCCGTCGTCGTGGGGGCAGAGGCTCTCCTGCGCTGGGAGCACCCGCGCCTGGGACTCCTCGCGCCCGGTGCGTTCCTGCCCCTGGCGGAGGAGGCGGGGCTCGTGACGGAGCTGGACCTCTGGGCGCTCGCGGCCGCGTGCGACGAGCTCGCCCGGTGGCACCGCCCCCCGGGCGAGCCGATGCGCGTCGCGGTGAACCTGGCCAGCGCGACGCTCGTCGACCCGCGGCTCGTGCCCGCCGTGCGGTCCGACCTCGCGCGCAACGCGCTCGACCCCGGCCAGCTGCACCTCGAGGTCGTCGAGAGCAGGTCCCTCGTGGACCTCCCCGGGGTGATCGAGCGGATGGCGGAGCTCCGCAAGCTCGGGGTGCGCATCGCGCTCGACGACTTCGGCACGGGCTACTCGACGCTCGCATGGCTGCAGACGCTGCCCGTGGACCAGGTGAAGATCGACCGGAGCTTCATCATGCGGCTGCCGCAGCACGAGGCGTCCCTCGCGGTCGTCCGCGCCGTCCTGTCCCTCGCACAGGAGCTCGGCATCGAGGTCATCGCCGAGGGGGTGGAGGAGGAGGGGCAGCTCGCCGCGCTCCGCGACGTGGGCTGCGTGCTGGTCCAGGGATACCTGCTCGGGCGCCCCGCGCCGGCACCCGGGACGCCGGTGGGCGACGGTCCGGTCCGCTGAGCCGCCGGCGTACGCTGCTACACTGGTCTCGCCGTCAGAACGGCCGCGGACAGATAGAGCTCGGGTGGAAATGCCCCGGAGCGCCGCGCAACGACACACTAGGAGAGCCGTGCCCCTCGACACTGCCACGAAGCAGCGCATCATGACCGAGTTCGCGACCAGCGAGGGTGACACCGGTTCGCCCGAGGTCCAGATCGCGATGCTCACCCAGCGCATCAAGGACCTCACCGAGCACCTCAAGGAGCACAAGCACGACCACCACAGCCGTCGTGGTCTGCTCCTCCTCGTCGGCCAGCGCCGCCGTCTCCTCGGCTACCTGCAGAAGGTTGACATCAACCGCTACCGCAGCCTGATCGAGCGCCTCGGCCTGCGTCGCTGATAGCGTGCGAACCAGCCCGGACCCGTCATGGGTCCGGGCTGGTCCGGTATCACCGGAACGACTGAGCACCAGTCCCACACCGGTCCGGTCCGACCCACCTCGTCCGGTCCTCGGTAGTGGCTCACGGAACGGCCGCGCGTCGAGCGCAGGCCCCCTCGTCCGTGGACCTCGATCGAAGACCGACCGGTGTCGTGCGGAGCGGACCCTTCGAGAAATGGAGGGCACCCATGGAGGGTCCCGAGATCGAGTTCACCGAAGCGATCATCGACAACGGGCGCTTCGGCACCCGTACCGTCCGCTTCGAGACCGGACGCCTGGCACGCCAGGCCGCCGGCTCCGCCGCCGCCTACCTGGACGGCGAGACCATGCTCCTGTCGGCCACGACCGCGGGCAAGCACCCCAAGGAACAGTTCGACTTCTTCCCCCTCACGGTCGACGTCGAGGAGCGCATGTACGCCGCCGGGCGCATCCCCGGCTCGTTCTTCCGTCGTGAGGGTCGTCCCAGCACCGAGGCCATCCTCGCGTGCCGGCTCATCGACCGCCCGCTGCGCCCGACGTTCGTCAAGGGGCTCCGCAACGAGGTCCAGGTCGTCGTCACCGTCCTCGCGATCCACCCGGACGACGCGTACGACACGCTGGCCATCAACGCGGCGAGCCTCTCGACGCAGCTCTCCGGCCTGCCCTTCTCCGGTCCCATCGCCGGCGTGCGCATCGCGCTCATCGACGGCCAGTGGGTCGCGTTCCCGAAGTACTCCGACAAGGAGCGCGCCGTCTTCGACATGGTCGTCTCCGGCCGCGTGGTGGGCGACGACGTGGCGATCATGATGGTCGAGGCCGAGGCGACGGACAACGCCTGGACCCTCATCAAGGACGAGGGCGTCGCGCCCCCCACCGAGGAGGTCGTCGCCGAGGGCCTCGAGGCCGCCAAGCCGTTCCTCCGTGCGCTCTGCGAGGCACAGGCCGAGCTCGCGGCGAAGGCCGCCAAGCCCGTCCAGGACTTCCCGGTCTTCCTCGACTACCAGGACGATGCCTACGCGGCCGTCGAGACGAAGGTCTCCGCGGACCTCGGGCAGGCCCTGACGATCGCCGAGAAGCAGGCTCGTGAGTCGCGCCTCGACGAGATCAAGGCCGCCGCCGTCGACGCCCTCAAGGACGACTTCGAGGGACGTGAGAAGGAGCTGTCCGCAGCCTTCCGTGCGGTCTCGAAGAAGCTCATGCGTCAGCGCGTGCTCACCGACGGCGTGCGCATGGACGGACGCGGCCTCGCCGACATCCGGACGCTCTCCGCCGAGGTCGAGGTCGTGCCCCGCGTCCACGGTTCCGCGATCTTCGAGCGTGGCGAGACCCAGATCATGGGGATCACCACCCTGAACATGCTCCGCATGGAGCAGCAGATCGACTCGCTCGGCCCGGAGACGCGCAAGCGCTACATGCACAACTACAACTTCCCGCCCTACTCGACCGGCGAGACCGGCCGGGTGGGAAGCCCCAAGCGTCGTGAGATCGGCCACGGAGCGCTCGCCGAGCGTGCCCTCGTGCCCGTGCTCCCGACCCGCGAGGAGTTCCCCTACGCGATCCGTCAGGTCTCCGAGGCGCTCGGCTCCAACGGGTCCACCTCGATGGGTTCCGTCTGCGCCTCGACCCTGTCGCTCCTCAACGCAGGCGTCCCGCTGCGCGCGCCGGTCGCCGGCATCGCGATGGGGCTGATCTCCGACCTCAGCGGTGGCGAGGCGCGCTACGCCGCGCTCACCGACATCCTCGGTGCGGAGGACGCGCTCGGCGACATGGACTTCAAGGTCGCAGGGACTCGGGAGTTCATCACGGCCATCCAGCTCGACACCAAGCTCGACGGCATCCCCGCCTCCGTGCTCGGCGGCGCCCTGGCCCAGGCCCGTGACGCCCGGTTCGCCATCCTCGACGTCCTCAACGAGGCCATCGACGTGCCCGACGAGATGAGCCCCAACGCTCCTCGCGTCATCGCCGTGAAGGTCCCCGTGGACAAGATCGGCGAGGTCATCGGCCCGAAGGGCAAGATGATCAACCAGATCCAGGAGGAGACCGGCGCGGACATCTCCATCGAGGACGACGGGACCGTCTACATCGGCGCGACCGACGGACCGTCCGCGGAGGCCGCGCGCGCGGCGATCAACGCGATCGCCAATCCGCACGTCCCCGAGGTGGGGGAGCGCTTCGTGGGGACCGTCGTCAAGACGACCTCGTTCGGCGCCTTCATCTCGCTGTCCCCGGGCAAGGACGGGCTGCTCCACATCAGCCAGATCCGCAAGCTCGTCGGCGGCAAGCGCGTCGAGAACGTGGAGGACGTCCTCGGTATCGGCCAGAAGGTCCAGGTCGAGATCGGTGAGGTCGACCCCCGCGGGAAGCTCTCCCTGCACGCCGTGGTCGACGAGTCCGCCGACGACGCGGGCGCAGAGCAGGCTGACGCCTGACGTGCCCTGGGACCTTCCGCTCGCTCCGGCCGGTTCGCCGGAGAACGAGCTCACCGCCGGGCAGGACGGGGCGACCATCCGTCGCTCCGTCCTGCCCGGCGGGGTACGGGTGCTCACCGAGCACATGCCAGGACAGCGGTCCGCGACGGTCGGCGCCTGGGTGGGTGTCGGGTCACGTGACGAGACCAGCGGTCACTACGGGTCGACGCACTTCCTCGAGCACCTCCTGTTCAAGGGGACGGCTCGACGCAGCGCCATGGACATCGCCGAGGCCTTCGACGCCGTCGGGGGAGAGGCCAACGCCGGGACCGGGAAGGAGCACACCTGCTACTACGCACGGGTGCTCGACACGGACCTGACGATGGCCGTCGACGTCATCACTGACATGGTGACGTCGGCACGCATCGACGCCGAAGAGCTCGAGACCGAGCGCGGCGTCATCCTCGAAGAGCTCGCCATGAACGACGACGACCCGTCCGACGTCGCGCACGAGCAGTTCGCCGCCGCTGTGCTCGCCGGTCACCCCCTGGGGCGGCCCATCGGTGGGACGCCCGACACCATCCGGGCCGTGCCGCGCGACGCCGTGTGGGAGCACTACCAGTGGCACTACCGGCCGGAGACGCTCGTCATCTCGGCCGCCGGGGGAGTCGACCACGACGCCCTCTGCGCGCAGGTCGAGCAGGCGCTCACCGACGGTGGGTGGTCGCTCGGGGCCCGTGCCACACCGCGCCAGCGCCGGGACGTGAGCGACGCCGTCGGTGTCGGCGAGACCGGCACGGAGCTCACGGTGCGCCGGAGCGTCGAGCAGGCCAACGTCATCATCGGTTCGACGGGGCTCGCCGCGACGGACGACCGACGCTTCGTCATGTCCGTCCTCAGCGCAGCGCTGGGCGGCGGGATGTCGTCGAGGCTCTTCCAGGAGATCCGTGAACGCCGCGGGCTCGCCTACTCGACGTACTCCTTCGCCTCCAGCCACGGCGGTACCGGGACTTTCGGTCTCTACGCCGGGTGCACGCCCGCGCGCATCGACGAGGTGACCGACCTCCTCGGTGCCGAGCTCGACCGGCTGGCCGACGGCGGGATCACCGAGACCGAGCTGGTCCGCAGCGTCGGGCAGCTCTCCGGCGGGCTCGTCCTCGGTCTCGAGGACACCGGTTCACGCATGAGCCGGCTCGGGAAGGCCGACCTCGTGAACGGGGAGCTCCTCAGCCTTGCCGAGTCCCTCGAGCGTATCCGGGCCGTCACGCGGGACGACGTGCAGACCCTCGCCAAGGACCTCGCGGCCCGCCCGCGGTCGGTCGTGCGCGTCGGGCCTCTCGGGGACTGAGGATCCTGTGCTGGGTGCCCTCACCGGCATCGGGCTCGCGGGAGCGGCGGGGCTCAACGCCTTCGTGCCCATGCTCCTCGTGGGTCTGCTCGCGCGGTACACCACCCTCGTGGTGCTCCCGGGCGGGTGGGAGTGGCTCACCGACGGCTGGTTGCTCACCGGCCTCGGTGCGCTCCTCCTCGTCGAGGTGGTCGCCGACAAGATCCCTGCCGTCGACTCGGTGAACGACGTCCTGCAGACGCTCGTCCGCCCGGGCGCCGGGGGCGTCGTCTTCGGAGCCGGGTCGTCGTCGACGACGTTCGCTGTCGACGAGACGAGCGACCTCCTCACCACCCAGCAGTGGATCCCCGTGCTGTCCGGGGTGGTGGTCGCGCTGGTCGTGCACCTCCTCAAGTCATCGGTCCGACCGGTCGTCACCTTCGTGACCCTCGGCGTGGGAGGACCGGTCGTCAGCGCGATCGAGGACGGGACGTCCGTCGCCCTCGCGTCGCTCGCCGTCCTGGCGCCGGTCGTCGCGGTGCTCCTCCTCGCGGCCGTGGCCGTCGTCCTCGTCCGTCTCGTCGTGCGTCGCTCCGAGCCGCGGCGGACGAGCGACGGGCTAGGCTCGGTGCCGTGAACGGAACGGCAGCACACCACATCAGGGTCGCGGTGCTCGGCGCGCACGGACGCATGGGCCGCACGGTCTGCGAGGCGGTGGACGCCGCCCCGGACCTCGAGCTCGTCGCCCGACTCGACGCCGGTGACGACGTCGCCTCGTTGACGTCGGACGCCGTCGACGTCGCGGTCGACTTCACCGTGCCGGGCGCCACCGAGGCCAACGTCCATGCTCTCGTCGACGCCGGGATCCACGCCGTCGTCGGGACGACCGGCTGGACGGACGAGAGCCGCACGAGTGTGCGCGAGCACCTCGGCCGGGCCGGAGGGGACGTCGGGGTGCTCCTCGCGCCGAACTTCGGGCTGAGCGCCGTCCTCGCCATGCGCTTCGCGGCGCAGGCCGCACGCTACTTCGAGTCCGTCGAGGTCATCGAGCTCCACCACCCGGAGAAGGTCGACGCACCCAGCGGCACCGCGCGGCACACGGCGGCCGCCATCGCGGCCGCCCGCGCCGAGGCAGGTCTGGGGGCCGCGCCCGACGCGACCGAGGCGGGCTGGGACGCGCGAGGCGCGGACGTGGACGGTGTGCGCGTCCACGCGGTCCGTCTGCGCGGGCTCGTCGCCCACGAGGAGATCCTGCTCGGCAACCCGGGCGAGCAGCTCGTCATCCGCCAGGACTCCTTCGACCGCGCCTCGTTCATGCCGGGGGTCCTCCTGGGGATCCGTGAGGTCGTCCGGCGGCCGGGCCTCACTGTGGGGCTCGAGAACGTCCTCGAGCTCGGCTGACCGTGCGCAAGGGACTGGTCGGGGCCGTCGCGCTCACCGCGCTCCTCGCCCTCTACGTCTGGCAGATCGGCACCCGGTCGTTCGCTCTCGTGGGGACGGGCGAGCCGGTGGCCGTCCTCATCGGCCTGGCCGTCCTCCTGGTGCCGGCCCTCGCGGTCGGCCTCATCGCCCGCGAGTGGCAGCTGGGCCTGACGGTGCAACGGATGGCTGACGACCTCGCGGGGCGGGGCGAGCTCCCGGTCGACGACCTGCCACGGTCTCCAGGGGGGCGGATCGACCGCGAGGCCGCCGACTCCGCGTTCGTCTCCGCGAGGACCGCTGTCGAGGATGCCCCGGACAGCTGGGCGGCGCGTTACCACCTGGCGTTCGCGTACGACGCGGCACGCGACAGGCGGCGTGCCCGAGCCGCGCTGCGCGACGCGGCTCGTCTCTACCGGGCGGCCGGTCGCACAGAGGGCTAGAGGCTCGCCGACCAGCGGCTCTCGACGACGTCACGCACGCCGGTCGCGAGCGTCCGCGTCCGGCCGTCCGGTCCCATGCCCGATCCCGCCAGGAACCTCTCGCGAGCCGCGTCGCCGTCGAGGACCCAGGCGGCGACCTCGTCGGCACCGTCCGAGCGCAACCGGTCGACCGCGGCCGAGAGCAGCCGCGAGCCGTGCCCGGAGCGCTGCGCGGACGGGCGGACCTCGAGCGCCACGAGCTGCCCCGGGGAGACTGCGGCGAAGCCCACGACGTCGGCGCGCTCGCACGCGACGAGCACCGCGAACCCCGGTCCGGGCGGCGAGGTGATGGCAGACGCCCACTGGTCGCGGATCCTGTCGACGTCGAGGGCGGCGAGGACGTCGTCGCCGAGCACGTCGCGGTGCGCGGTGCCCCACGCGGCGAGCTGGACGTCGGTCATCGCCTGCTCGTCCCCGGGGGTCGCCGGACGGACGGACACGTCTGCGGACTCGGTGAAGAGGGCCATGCGCCCGACCCTACCGGCCGGTCGCGGGCTCAGGGCGGACAAGCGCCTCAGAGCGCCACGTACACGGTCTCCAGGTACTCCTCGAGGCCCGCCTCCCCGCCCTCGCGGCCGATCCCTGAGTGCTTCACCCCGCCGAAGGGTGCGCTGGCGTCCGACACGATCCCTCGGTTGATCCCGATCATCCCCGCCTCGATCTCCCGGGAGAGGACGAGCGCACGGCCGACGTCGCGTGTGTACGCGTAGGCGACCAGGCCGTGCTCCGTCCCGTTGGCGAGGGCGAGCGCGTCCTCGTCGTCGTCGAACGTCACCACGGGGGCGACAGGGCCGAACGTCTCGTCGGTGACGGCCAGGGCGTCGCGAGGGACGCCGGCGAGCACGGTCGGTGGGTAGAAGTGGCCTCGACCGCGTGGCCAGGAACCGCCGGTCCGCACCTGGGCGCCGCGGTCCACGGCGTCCGCGACGACGCCCTCGACGGAATCCACCGCCCCGGCGTCGATGAGAGGTCCCACGGTGACGCCGGCCTCCGCGCCGTCACCGACGACCTGCTGCTCGAACGCGACCACGAGGCGGTCGGTGAAGTCGTCCGCGACGGAGGAATGGACGAGGAACCGGTTGGCGGCGACGCACGTCTGGCCGGCGTTGCGCATCTTCGCGGCCATCGCGCCCTGCACGGCGTCGTCGAGGTCCGCGTCCTCGAACACGAGGAACGGCGCGTTCCCCCCGAGCTCCATGGAGGTGCGCAGGACGCCCGCCGCGGCGTCGCGCAGCAGGCTCTGTCCCACGCCGGTCGAGCCCGTGAACGAGAGCTTGCGCAGCCGAGGATCCGCGAGGAGCGGGGCGGTCAGCCGCGCGGACGCGCTGGTCGGCACGACGTTCACGGTGCCCGCGGGCAGCCCCCGGGCCTCGAGCTCGGCGCGGAACATCTCGGCGACGTACAGCGTCGTCAGTGGTGCGAGGCTCGAGGGCTTGACGACGACGGTGCACCCGGCCGCGAGAGCCGGCGCGATCTTGCGTGTCGCCATCGCCAGGGGGAAGTTCCAGGGCGTGATGAGCAGCGACGGCCCCACGGGGCGACGCTGGACGATCTGCGTGCCGCCACCGGCTGGCGCGGCCCGGACCGACCCGTCGTGGCGGACCGCCTGCTCGGCGTACCAGCGCACGAACTCGGCCCCGTACGCGACCTCGGCCCGCGCCTCGGCCAGAGGTTTGCCGCCCTCGGCGGTGATGAGGGCGGCGAGGTCGTCGGTGTGCGTGACGATGCGGCGGAACACGGCGTGCAGGACGTCCGCCCGGGTGCGCGGGGGAGTGCGACGCCAGGGCGCAGCGGCGGCGGCCGCGGCGTCGAGGGCCCGCGCCCCGTCTTCGGGCGACCCGTCCGCGACGTCGAGGAGCACGTCCTCGGTGGCGGGGTTCGTGACCTCGAAGGTCGACGAGCCCGCGGCCGGTGACCACCGTCCGTCGACGAGGACCCCCGTGGGCGCATGGGCTGCGAGCGTGGGGCTGATGACCGACGAGAAGTCCATCCGTCCAGTGTGCCGAGCGGGCCGGGTGCGCGCAGCACGACGGCCGGTCGTCGTACGATCGCGGGTATGACCTCCACGCCTCCAGACGTCCCCGGGGCGTCCGTCAGCCCGTCGACCGCGTACGAGGACCTCCTGCGCCACGTCCTCGCGCACGGCACCCCGAAGTCGGACCGGACCGGGACGGGGACGCGGAGCGTCTTCGGCCACCAGATGCGCTTCGACCTCACCGAGGGTTTCCCGCTGGTGACCACCAAGCGCGTGCACCTGCGGTCGGTCGTCGGGGAGCTCCTGTGGTTCCTGCGCGGCGAGTCCAACGTCCGGTGGTTGCAGGACCACGGGGTGCGGATCTGGAACGAGTGGGCCGACGAGGACGGCGAGCTCGGCCCGGTCTACGGGGTCCAGTGGCGCTCGTGGCCCACCCCGGACGGACGCCACGTGGACCAGCTCGAGCAGGTCCTGTCAACCCTCCGCTCGGACCCGGACTCGCGGCGCATGCTCGTCTCCGCCTGGAACGTCGCCGAGCTGGACGCGATGGCCCTCATGCCGTGCCACGCGTTCTTCCAGCTGTACGTCGCCGACGGTCGCCTCTCGCTGCAGGTCTACCAGCGGTCGGCCGACCTCTTCCTCGGCGTGCCGTTCAACATCGCCAGCTACGCCCTGCTCACGCACATGCTCGCCCAGCAGGCCGGCCTCGAGGTGGGTGACCTCGTGTGGACGGGCGGCGACTGCCACATCTACGACAACCACCGTGAGCAGGTCCTCCTGCAGCTGGAGCGCGAGCCGTTCCCCTTCCCGAGCCTGGAGCTGCGTCCTGCCGCGTCGCTCGGGGACTACGACTTCGACGACGTCCAGGTGGTCGGGTACGAGCACCACCCGGCCATCGCGGCGCCGGTGGCCGTATGACGTTCCCCGAGGGCCTCCTCGGTCCCGGGGAGACCGGCCTCGTGTGGGCGCAGGACCGCCACGGGGGCATCGGGCTCGACGGGGGGCTGCCGTGGCACCTCCCGGAGGACCTCGCACACTTCCGTCGCACCACCGGCGCGGCACCCGTGGTCATGGGCAGGTCGACGTGGGAGTCGCTCCCCGAGCGGTTCCGTCCGCTCCCGGGCCGCCCGAACACCGTCCTCTCGCGCGACCACGGGTACGACGCGCCCGGCGCACGGGTCGTCGGCTCGCTCGCGGACGCGCTCCCGGGCCCCGACGACCCGGGGACCTGGGTCATCGGGGGCGCCCAGGTGTACGCCGCCGCGCTCGCGGTGGCGGACGTCCTCGTGGTGACGACCGTCGACCTGGACGCGGGGGCGGACACCTTCGCTCCTCGGATCGGGGAGGCGTGGTCGCAGGTCGCGGTCGAGCCGTCCTCCGGGTGGCACGGCTCCACCACGGGGCTGAGATACCGGTTCGCCGCCTACCGGGCGACGAACCGGTACACGCCGGGTCAGGCGAGCAGCGGCTCCACGTCCGAGGCGTAGATGTCCTCGAGGCGCTTGCGGACGTCGGTGAGGACGGCCTGGGGGTCCTCGTCCTGGGTGAGGACGCGGCCCACGCCGTCGGCGACGGCCTTGTCCCCGCCCGGGAGGAAGGCGCGTGCGTAGTCCTGGACGCGAACGACCTCGACCTGGTCGATCGCCGTCTGGATCTGCGGCGCGGCCGTGACGAGCTCGGAGACGTCCGCCGACTGGCGCGTGGGGATGTACCCGGTCGCGGCGGAGAACGCCACGGCATTCTCGGGCGAGGTGAGGAACTTGAGGAAGGTCGCCGCGGCGACCTGCTCCTCCGGGGTGATGTCCTTGGGGATGCCGAGACCGGCGCCACCCGACGGGCAGACCGGCGAGGACGCGGCGGGGCCGCCGGGGAGGAACCCGACACCCACGTCGAACGATGCCGACTCGAGGATCCCGACGAGGGACCCGGTGGAGCTCACGGTGGCGCTGATGGCGCCCGAGGAGAGGTCCGTCGCCTGGTCGTTGCTCGTGACGCCGGCCCAGCCGTCGACGTTCACTCCCTTGCGCATCCACTCGAGCGCGTCGACGACGGGCTTCTCGTCGATGGTGATGACCCACCCGTCGGAGTAGGAGCCACCGTGGCCCCAGGCGTTGTTCTGGAAGGTCCAGCCGGCGTAGCCGGCCATGTCGGGGTAGTGGAAGACCTTCTGGGTGCCGGTGCCCGCGGCGGCGAGGTCGGGCGCCCACTCGCCGAACTCCTCCCACGTCTCGGGTGCGCGGTCGGGGAGGCCCGCGGCGGCCCAGTGCTCCTTGTTGTAGTAGAAGACGGGCGTCGACCGGGCGTAGGGGACGGCCCACTGGGCGTCGTCGTACTGGTAGTCGGCGAAGAAGCTCGGACGGAAGTCGTCGGTGTCCATCTCGACGGTCTCGAGGATCGAGTCGAGCGGGATGATCGAGTCGTTGATGAAGTACCGGAACCACCACACGTCGGAGAGGATGACGAGCCCGGGAAGCCCGCCGCCCGCGAGGGCGGTCTGGAAGCGCTGCGCGACCTCCTCGTAGTTGGCTCCAGCGGTGACCAGCGACACCTCGATGTCGGACTGGCTCGCGTTGAACGCCTCGACCATCGACTTCTCGACGTCCTGCGAGCCACCGGGGTGGTTGGACCACATGGTGATCTTCCCGGCGGGCTTCACGCCGGAGAAGTCGAGCGCCGACGCGCTGCTGGGCCCGGTGCCCTGGGCGGTGGACGGCCCGGAGCACGCGCTGAGGGCGAGCGCACCGAGGCCTGCCGCGGAGAGACCGAGGAAGGAACGTCGGTCGAGGGCCGGGACGTGGAGGCCGCTCGAGGTGCGTGCCGTCCGGGGGTGGCGAGGTGTGGACATGGTCGGTCCTGTCTGTCGTGGCGCGCGGTGCGCCGGTGAAGAGGTACGGGAGGGGAAGGTCGGGAGTGGCGAGCCGTCAACCGGTGACGGCGCCCTGGGTGAGCCCAGCGACGATGTAGCGCTGGAGGGCGGCGAAGACCACGAGGACGGGCAGGATGACGAACGCGGCGCCCGCCATGAGCACACCCCACGACGTGGCGCCCGGCTCGATGTTCTGGAGCAGCGTCAGGCCCACGGGGAGGGTCATCAGGCGAGGGTCGTCGGTGATGATGAGCGGCCAGAGATACTCGTTCCACTCGTTGACGATCGAGATGAGCGCGACAGTCGCGATGGTGGGCGCGCTCACCGGGGCGACGACGGACACGAGACGTCGCCAGTGGCTGGCCCCGTCGATCTCCGCCGCCTCGACGATCGACGCGGGGAGGGTGAGGAACTGCTGGCGCAGGAGGAAGGTCCCGAACGCCGTCCCGAGGCCCGGCAGGACGATCCCCCAGAGGGTGTTGCGCCCGCCCATGCCCGCGACGAGCGTGTAGTTGGGCACGAGGCTCATGTGGGGCGGCACCATGAGGGCCACGAGCACCAGGGCGAAGATGGCCTTCTTCGCGGGGAACCGCACGAACACCAGCGCGTAGGCGGTGAGGACGGCGAGCACGAGCTTGATGCTCGCCCCGACGGCGGTCACGACCACGGAGTTGACGAAGAACCGGCCGAACGGTGCCTTCTCGGACGCGGTGACGTAGTTGTCGGGGGACAGGCTCGTGGGGAGCCACTGGATGGGCAGGGAGACGATCTCGCCCGAGTTCTTGAAGGTGGCGAGGAGCATCCAGGCGAGGGGCAGGACGATCACGGCGGTGGCGCCGAGCATCGGGAGGTAGCCGCCGAGGACCGTCGTGACGGGGCGGGACGACGTGCGCTGGCCGGTCATGCGTAGTGGACCTTCTTCTCGAGGAACCGCAGCTGGCCGAGTGTCATGACGAGCAGCACGGCGAACAGGATCATGGAGATCGCCGACGAGTACCCGGCGCGACCGGTGACGAACGCCTCGACGTACACCTGGTACATGAGCGTCGTCGTGCCGTCGAGCGGCCCGCCTGCGGTCATGACGTGGATGAGGTCGAAGGACTGCAGCGAGGACAGCACCGTCGTGACGAGGAGGAAGAACGTGGTGGGCGAGAGCAGCGGCACGGTGATCCGCCAGAAGCGCCGCAGGGGTCCGGCGCCGTCGAGGGACGCGGCGTCCAGGACGTCACGGGGGACGGACTGGAGCGCGGCGAGGTAGATCACCGCGGCGTACCCGAGGTTCTTCCACACGTAGACGACGATCACCATCACGAGGGCCCAGTCCCTGTCGAGGTACCACTGAGGGCTCGACGCGCCCCAGGTGCGCAGGAGTGCGGCGAGGGCGCCGTACGTCGGGTCGAAGATGAACAGCCACACCATGCCGACGCCGACGCCGGAGAGCACGTAGGGGGCGAAGATCACGGACCGGGCGACGGTGCGTCCGTGCAGGCGTCTGTCCAGGACTGTCGCGAGGAGGAGGCCCAGGAGGAGCGTCGCACCGACGGTGGCGACCGTGAAGACGGCCGTGACGCGGAGGACCTCCAGGCTCCGGGGGTCCGTGAACCACCGGACGTAGTTGTCGAGGCCCACCACGGTGGCGGTCCGGGACCCGAGGTTCCACTGGAGCGTCGAGTAGTAGAGGTTGAGGACCAGCGGGCGGTACGTGAAGACGGCGATGAGCGCGAGGTTGGGCAGCGCGAACGCGAGGAAGACGAGGTACTCGCGGCGGTGGCGGCGCCACGGGCGACGGGCGGCGGGGCGGGGTTTCGTCGCACCGTCCGTCGTGCCTGCAGGGGGTGCGCCATCCGGCCCCGCCCCGGTCGTCGTCGCTCGTGCCGTGACCGGTGCGAGGGTCATGACGTGCGGGCGTCGAGCTGGGCCACGAGGGTGTCGAGCCGGTCCGTCATGACGGCGTCGACGCCCATGTCCAGCACCAGGGCGAGGTCCTCGGGGTCGGACGGGGTCCAGCAGCACACCCTGATGCCGAAGGTGTGCATGGCGTCCACGGTCGCCGGCGCCAGGAACCGCCAGTACGGGTTGTAGTACTGGGGCCGGACGAGCGCGAGGGTGCGCACGTCGGGCAGCTGGAGATTGGTGTCGTTGAGGAAGAGGGTGGTCCCGGCGGACGCGGTGCGGACGGCGACGAGCCCCTCGAGGGACCCGCAGAACGCGGTCTCGGTGGCACCGGTCTCCTGGACGGTGCGCAGGGCGGCCATGCTCGTCGTCGCGTGCTTCTGGTCGAGGACGAGGGGGACGCCACGCTCGACCGAGAGGTCGAGCGCCTCGGCGAGCCTCGGGACCCGCACCTCACCCTCGCCGAGGGTGCGGACCTGGTCCCAGGTGGTGGCCGCGACGGGACGGGGGTCGCCCCACAGGCGCTCGAACGTGTCGTCGTGGACGAGCACGGGGACGCCGTCCGCGGTGAGCTGCACGTCCACCTCGATGGCGTCCGCACCGGCGGTCATCGCGGCGTCGAGAGCGAGGAGGGTGTTCTCCCTGTGGGTGGGGTGGTCTCCACGGTGCGAGACGGCGAGAGGCCTCGCAGGGCGGACGTGACTGTCGGTCACGGCACTCTCCAGGGATGGTCGAAGGTTTGTCCGGGGGTTCACGGCTGAGATCGTGGCACGCGTGTCCGCAGGTCACGCAGGGTTTCGCCGTGATGCCCGGGAGTGTTCACCGAGCGTTCGCCGTCACGTCGGACGTTCGTCGCGCTGCCGACGGGTGACACACCTGTTCGTCACCGCGCGGTAGTTTGGGCCCATGGTGCCTTCTCCCGCACAGACGCCCCCGTTCGGAACGCTCCTCACGGCGATGGTCACGCCGTTCGCCGAGGACGGCTCCGTCGACCTCGGCGCCGCCGTCGCCCTCGCGGAGCATCTCGTCGACTCCGGCCACGACGGGATCGTCCTCAACGGCACGACGGGGGAGTCGCCGACCACCCACGCTCCGGAGAAGGCGGACCTCGTGCGTGCGGTCGTCGACGCGGTGGGGGACAGGGCCGTGGTCGTCGCCGGCGCCGGGTCCAACGACACGGACCACTCGATCCGCATGGCGCAGCAGGCGGCGGAGGCCGGCGCGCACGGGCTCCTCGTGGTCAACCCGTACTACTCGCGACCGTCGCAGGAGGGCATCGTCCGGCACACGACGGCCGTGGCGGACTCGACCGACCTCCCGGTGATGCTCTACGACATCCCCGGCCGCTCCGGGGTGCGGCTCGAGCCGTCGACGTACGTCCGCCTGTCCGCCCACGAGAGGATCGTCGCCGTCAAGGACGCGACGGGGGACGTGTACTCGGCCGTCCGCAGCATGCGGCGGACCGACCTCGCCTGGTACTCGGGGGACGACGCCCTCTACCTCGCGTTCCTCGCCCACGGTGCGGTGGGCCTCGTGAGCGTCGTCGGGCACGTCGTGGGCCGCGAGCTCGCCGCTGTCGCGGCCGCCTTCCGCACCGGTGACCACGCACGCGCGGCAGCCCTGTTCTCCGACCTGGTTCCCGTGATCGACGCGGTCATGGGCAACGGGTTCGGTGTGGTCATGGTCAAGGCTGCCCTCGTGGAGCTCGGGCTGATCCCCTCAGGGCGTCTGCGACTGCCCCAGGTCCCGGCCACGGCGGACGAGGTGGCGGCTCTCCGGGCGACGCTCGTCGCTGCAGGCCTCCTCGACGGGTCACGTCGTCCGGCGTGACCCGTGAGGGGCACCGTACGGGGCCCCGGGTGAAGAACGCCGCGCATTATCCATGGTGATGGGTACCTCTGCCCATCCGGAACCGTGGTGAGAGCGTGTGCATGCTGTGGACGTCCGTGTAGCCTGAGCGCGGATCGGCTGGGAGACGCCGAGAAGATACCCAGGAAGCACCAGGATCCCGACGACGCTGGGGGCTCGCGCGTCGGTCTGGCCGAGGAGAAGGAACCGTCATGGCTGCACGTTTCAACCCACCGCCCGGATGGCCGCCCGCGCCCGAGGGGTGGACGCCTCCGCCGGGATGGAACCCTGACCCGTCGTGGCCCGCGCCCCCGGCCGGGTGGCAGCTGTGGATCGACGACTCCGTGCCGCCCGGTGACGCCGGCGCTGCGACGCCGCCTGCTCCGGCAGGGCCCGACGTGGCGCGCTTCGCGGGTCCGGGAGGAGACGCCCCGATCCAGGTGATCTCCGGGCAGGGCGGGGTCGCCCCGGGCGACCCCTCCAAGACCGCGGTCTTCCCCGCGCCGGCGGGCGTGCCAGGTGGGCCGACGGCCCCGGTGCCCGGACAGGCCCCCGCCTTCGGTCAGGGCCCCGGCGGACCGGGCTTCGCCCCGCAGCAGCAGTGGCAGCAGCCGGGTGCGCCCGGCGGCTCGAGCAGCAAGAGCTGGCTGGTGCCCGTCATCATCGGCGTCGTCGCCCTCCTCGCGATCTTCGGCATCCTCTTCGCCACGGGTGTCATCGGCGGCGGGGACGAGCCCGAGGACAAGGAGACCAGCACCACCGAGCCCACGGAGGAGCCCACCGAGGAGCCCACCGAGGACGACCCGACGGACGAGCCCACGGAGGAGCCGACCGAGGAGGACCCCACCGAGGAGCCCACGGGGTCCGCGTCGGGCAACGGGACGCGCAACGCACCGCTCGCCCCCGGCGAGACCGCGTCGTACGAGAACTGGACCGTCTCGATGAGCGCCTCCAACCTCGACGCCTGGGGCGAGATCTCCAAGGCTCTCGAGGACTGGGACCGTGACTACTACACCCCGGAGGACGGGACCGCGTACGTCATGGCACCCACCACGGTCACGTACACGGGGAGCGGCAGCGAGTCGCTCTTCATGCTCGACTGGGTCTACGTCGGTGGAGACGGCAAGACCTACTCGGACTCGTGCATGTTCAGCAGCCTGCCCGACGGCCTCGACACCTACGGCGAGCTCTACACCGACGCCGAGGACACGGGCAACGTGTGCGTCAAGGTGCCCAGCGAGCAGACTGCCGGTGGCGTGTGGCGCGTGCAGGAGCTCTCCGGCGACGAGGGCTACTTCGCGACCGAGTGACACCGGTGAGTCAGTGGCGGGACACCCCGAGGGTGCCCCGCCACTGCTGACCGGACGACGAGGACACGCGACCAGCGTCCGGGGGGACGTCTGCCCGACCGGCTAGATTGGCCTCATGGCTACGCGTGCGTCCTCCACCACCCGTTCCCGCACCGCGGGCCGTGGCGCGCAGGCCTCCCGCACGACGAAGAAGGCGCCCCCGGCACCGCGGTCGCCATGGATCGTCCGCCTGCTGCGCGGACTGTGGATGGGAGGGGCGCACCTCGTGGGAGGCACGGCCCGGCGGATCGGGCACGACGCTCGGGAGCTCGACCCGGCGCACCGTCGGGACGGCGTGGCCTTCTTGCTCCTCGGGCTCGCGTTCGTCGTCGCGGCACGCGAGTGGTGGGGCGTCGAGGGCTCGGCGGGCGAGGCGATCCACGTGGTCGCGGCAGGCACCTTCGGCGTGATGGCGCTCGCGCTCCCGCTCGTCCTCCTCTGGCTCGCCGTGCGCCTCATGCGCCACCCGGAGCGGACCCAGGCGAACTCCCGGGTCACGATCGGGCTCGGGGCGATCACGGTCGCTGTCTGCGGCATCGCCCATATCGCCGATGGACGGCCGAGTCCCTCGGAGGGCTACGAGGGACTGCGTGATGCCGGAGGGATCGTCGGGTACCTCGTCGGCAACCCGTTGGCCCTCGGCCTGAGCGTGTGGGTGGCGGTGCCGCTCCTCGTCCTGCTCGGGTTCTTCGGGGTTCTCGTGGTCACGCGGACCCCGGTCAATGCGATCCCGGAGCGGCTCGGCGCCGTGTACTCGCGGCTGACCGGCCACGAACCGACCGTCCGCGACGCCCAGGAGCCGACCGACGAGGACCTCGACCTCGCCGAGGGGGTGCTGCGCCACGACGGCACGGACGCCCCGCCGAGCAAGCGTCGCGTGAAGAACGGCCGCAAGACGCGCGCCGAGCGTGCCGAGGAAGCCGCTCGGCTCGAGGGGTACGCGGGGGACGAGGCGTTCGAGCGTGCTGCGGAGCTCGAGCGCGAGCTCCACGAGGCCGGGCGAGATCGAGTGCCGGGACCGGTGGACGACCCGGTACCCCCGGACGCGCCCACCGAGGTGCTCCCCGAGGCGGCCGCGACAGATGCCGTCCTTCTTCCGGACGTCCCGGACGCCCCGCCGCCGCCCGCACCGCCCAAGACCCGTACGCTCGACGCCCCACCGACGTCCCCCATCCCGCGCGGTGAGCAGCCGATGCTCGACGGTGACACCGTCTACCTCCTCCCGGACGAGGACGTGCTCGTCAAGGGAGCCCCCCACAAGGTGCGGTCCGCCGCCAACGACCGGGTGGTCGAGGCGCTCACGGGCGTCTTCGACCAGTTCGGCATCGCCGCCAAGGTCACGGGCTTCACCCGGGGACCGACCGTCACCCGGTACGAGGTCGAGGTGGGCCCCGGCCTCAAGGTCGAGCGCGTCACAGCGCTGAGCAAGAACATCTCCTACGCGGTCGCGAGCGCGGACGTGCGTATCCTGTCGCCCATCCCCGGGAAGTCCGCCATCGGGATCGAGATCCCCAACACGGACCGCGAGACCGTCGTCCTCGGTGACGTCCTGCGCTCGGCCGTCGCGCGGCGCAGCGAGCACCCCATGGTCATGGGGGTCGGTAAGGACGTCGAGGGCGGGTACGTCGTCGCGAACCTCGCGAAGATGCCGCACATCCTCGTCGCGGGCGCGACCGGCGCGGGGAAGTCGAGCTTCGTGAACTCGATGATCACCTCGATCCTCATGCGTGCCACCCCCGACGAGGTGCGCATGGTGCTCGTCGACCCCAAGCGGGTCGAGCTCACCATCTACGAGGGCATCCCGCACCTCATCACCCCGATCATCACCAACCCCAAGAAGGCCGCGGAGGCCCTCGAGTGGGTGGTCCGCGAGATGGACGCGCGGTACGACGACCTCGCGATGTTCGGCTTCAAGCACATCGACGACTTCAATGCTGCGGTCCGTTCCGGCAAGGTCAAGCCGCTCCCCGGCTCCGAGCGCAAGATCGCGCCCTACCCGTACCTGCTCGTGGTCGTCGACGAGCTCGCGGACCTCATGATGGTGGCCCCGCGAGACGTCGAGGCCTCGATCCAACGCATCACGCAGCTCGCGCGTGCCGCGGGCATCCACCTGGTGCTCGCCACCCAGCGCCCCAGCGTGGACGTCGTCACCGGACTCATCAAGGCCAACGTCCCGTCCCGCCTGGCGTTCGCGACCTCGTCGCTCGCCGACTCCCGCGTGGTCCTCGACCAGCCGGGTGCGGAGAAGCTCGTCGGGCAGGGTGACGCCCTGTTCCTGCCGATGGGGGCGTCCAAGCCGATCCGTGTCCAGGGAGCGTGGGTCAACGAGAGCGAGGTCCACGCCGTCGTCGAGCACGTCAAGGCTCAGCTCAAGCCCGTGTACCGGCCCGACGTGGTCCCGACCGCCGCGAAGAAGCAGGTCGACGAGGACATCGGCGACGACCTCGACCTCCTGCTCCAGGCGGCCGAGCTCGTCGTGACCACGCAGTTCGGCTCGACGTCCATGCTCCAGCGCAAGCTCCGTGTGGGGTTCGCCAAGGCCGGCCGCCTCATGGACCTCCTGGAGTCGAGGGAGATCGTCGGGCCCTCCGAGGGGTCCAAGGCGCGTGACGTCATGGTGCAGCCGGACGACCTTCCGGCGACGCTGGCCATGCTGCGCGGCGAGAGCGCGCCGGGGCACGGCGGCGGCACGGACGACGGAGGTCCCACGGCTTCGGGCCCGCAGGAACCGTACGAGGACCTCACGGCGAACATGCCGCCCGAGGCCGTCGACTATCACGACTCGGCGGACACCGTCGACGACGGCTTCTCGGGCCCGGTCCGCTAGGACGTCCTCGCCGACGGGCCCCAGCGCATACCCTTGAGGTGTGACTTCTTCGCAGGGTTCTGTCTGGAACGCCCCGAACATCATCACGATGGCCCGGATCGCGATCGTGCCCGTGTTCGCCTGGGCGCTCCTCGCCGAGGACGGTGAGAGCGTCACCTGGCGGCTCGCGGCGCTCGCCGTGTTCGGCGTCGCGGCGGCGTCCGACCGGTTGGACGGGTACCTCGCCCGCAAGAACGACCTCGTCACCGACCTGGGGAAGATCCTCGACCCGATCGCCGACAAGGTCCTCATCGGGACGGCGCTCGTGCTCCTGTCGGTGCTGGGTGACCTCTGGTGGTGGGTGACCGTCACGATCCTCTTCCGAGAGCTGGCGATCACGGCCATGCGCTTCCTCGTCCTGCGCTACGCGGTGATGCCCGCCTCCCGGGGCGGCAAGCTCAAGACGGTCCTGCAGTCCGTCGGGATCGCCGTCATGCTCCTTCCGCTCGACCACCTGCCGGACGTCGTCACCTGGCTCGCTGCCGCGATCATGGGTGCCGCCCTCGTGGTCACCGTCGTGACCGGTGTGGACTACGCCGCGCAGGGCTGGCGGGTCCGGGTGGCGGGACGTGCGTCGACGGTGCCTACCGAGCGGTGACCGCCGCACGGGTGATCGAGACGTTCCGCGCCCGAGGTGCGACGCTCGCCGTCGCCGAGTCCCTCACCGGTGGGTTGCTCGCAGCACGCCTGGTGGACGTCAGCGGTGCGTCGGCGGTCCTCCGCGGCGGTGTCGTCGCCTACGCGACGGACCTCAAGGTCGGGCTGCTCGGTGTGGACGCTGACCTCCTCGACCGCCGCGGACCCGTCGACCCCGAGGTCGCGACGTCCATGGCGGCGGGGGTGCGGGTGCGTCTCGCCGCGGACGTCGGCGCTGCCACCACCGGCGTCGCAGGCCCGGGAGCGCAGGGCGGGTGCCCGGCCGGCACCTTCTTCGTCGCCGTGTCGCTGGCCGGGGGCGACGAGGTCGAGGAGCATCACGTCGACGGTGATCGTCCGGAGGTCCGGGCGGCGGCGGTCGAGGCGGCGCTCGCCCTTCTCCTGCGGGTGACGGGCTGAGGTGCCGGGAACAAGCCCACCCGGGCGTGCGTTGCACACTTCGTGACAGCACATCGCGCGTCCGAACGGTTCGACAAGGTGAAGAACCGGTCCAGATCGGCGCAAGCGATGGTTCCGGAGGGCAAGTGGTAGGTCAAGCAGGGTACGGTAGGACGCACCCCGTCCAGTCGGGTCGCGGGTCGGACCAGCGGTCGGTGAGACCACCGGACCGACGCGCAGGTGAACGACGGACGAGCACGACACAGACGGATCACGGGACACAGGACACGAGAGGGGGTCGCCACATGGTTGTACTTCGCCGAGAGATCGGAGACGTCCTTCGGGACGCTCGACAGCGGCAGGGGCGCACGCTCCGCGAGGTGTCGTCCGCGGCGCGGGTCTCGCTCGGGTACCTGAGCGAGGTCGAGCGCGGACAGAAGGAGGCGTCGTCGGAGCTCTTGGGCTCCATCTGCGAGGCGCTGGACCTGCCGTTGTCGCTCATCCTCCGAGAGGTGAGCGACCGGGTGGCCGTCGCCGAGGGGCTCCTCATCCCGGACACCGTGCCGGTGGACCTCGCGGCGCTCGGACGGGCGCGGCCGGAGCGTGGCATGCGCCGCGCGGAGAAGGACCTCCAGCCGGTCGGCTGACCGCAGCCAGAGCTTCGTCGCGAACCCCGCACCGTGTCACGGTGCGGGGTTCGTCGCGTCCTGACGTTCCGCACCGGAGGACGGCACCTGGCAGCGGGGGCAGTAGAACATCGGCCGGTCGCGCGGTGGTATGCCCGACGTGCCCCGTTCCAGTGGCGTCCCGCATCGGACGCACGGCCTGCCCCGTCGTGCGTGGACGTGCACCCGGCGTCCGTCCACGGGCCGGACGACCCCGCGGACCAGGTTGCGCCGGATCGCGGTGAGGAGGGACGCCAGGTCGCAGCTGTCGACCGGGTCCCACGGCCACACCTGGAGCTCGAACAACCCCTCCGCCGCGAAGAGCGTCCCGATTCCGGCGACCACCTGCTGGTCGAGCAGGACGTCGCCGATCGGCCGACCGGGGTCGGACGACGCACGTCGGACGGCCTCGGCGAGCCCCGCACCGGCATCCTCGGCGCCGGGGTCGGGAAGGAACGAGTCGGCGAGGATGTCCGGGCCGAGGTGGCCCAGGAGCGTGTGGAGATCGCGTGTCCGGACGAGGTCGAGCATCCCGAGCTGGTCCCCGACGCAGGTCCACGTCGTGTTGGCGAGGACCGCGCGGACGCGCGATCCTGCTGCCCGCGCCCCGGCGGTGCCGGTCCGGGCCACCCGCCAGCTGCCGTCCATGCGCAGGTGGGTGCGGAGGGTCCGGCCGTCCGCCAGCTCGGTGAGGATGTGCTTCCCGTACGCCCACGTCCGCAGGACCTGGGTCCCGGTGAGGTCGTCCACGGGGACCCGCGGCCATCGGAGCTCGGCCCGCTCGAGGGCCCTCCCGGACAGCGCGGCGTCGAGGCGTCGTGCGGTGAGCAGGACGGTGTCGCCCTCAGGCATGTCGGCTCCCGGTGGTGGCCCGGGGCGGGTGCGGTCCGTCCGGGCGGGCACCGGCCGTCTGGCCGGGTCGCACCCCGGAGGGCGTCACGGAGAAGCCCGCTGCGCGCAGCGCGGCGAGCGGCGCCGGGGTGGCGTCGCCCGCTGCTCCGTCGAGGGCAGGGCGCCCGTCGATCTTCTGCACCGTGGTCCTGCCGACGCGCCCGTCACGGACGGCGTCACCGAGGGTCGTCGCGGCTCTCACGAGGGCTTCCGGGTCGTCCGTGAAGGTCAACAGGCTGCGCCCGCCACGTTCCAGGTAGAGGGTGAGAGCGCCGTCGACGAGCACGACGTGCGCGCCGGCCTTCCGGCCCGGGCGATGGGTTGCTCGGGGCGTCGCGTCGGGCTCGCTCGCTGCGGCCTCGCGCGGCGTGTCGCCCACCGTCCTGACCGTGGGGGTCGTCCCGGGCCAGCCGACGGACGCGCCGTACGGGTTCGCCGGGTCCGTCGCGGCGAGGCACAGGCTCGTCGGGCTCGCTCCGCGCCGGCGTTCGGAGTCGACGGTCCGCAGCTCGTCGACCGCGCCGGGCAGCGCGAACTGGGCCCCGCCGAGGTGCTCGACGAAGTAGCCTCGCCGGACGTGCCCGGCTGTCTCGAGAGCGGCGAGCACCCGGTAGACGTCGCCGAACCCGCCCGCGAGGTTCTCCGCGGGGCCCAGCGCCCGGGTGACGACGCCGTGCCTGTCGAGGAGACCCGCGGCGAGCGCGTGCGCGCGACGCGTCGGATCGAGGTCTCGGCCGGGCAGCGCGGACCACCGTCCTCCACCGTGGTCGACCGATGCTCCGGGAACGCCGCCCAGCCCGAGGCCTGGGCGCGGGGGGCGCATGGAACGGACGGAGCGTGCGCGTCCGCCGGTGCGCCCGCGGGGGGTGGAGCGTCCCCCGAGGAGGACCCTGAGCGGCCCGAGACCGTCGTTGGTGACGAGGCCCGCCCAGACGAGGCCCCAGAGTCCCTCGAGCGCGACGGCGGGCGTCACGCCCGCTGCAGCGGCGATCTGGTGGAGGAAGTAGCCCCCGGAGCCCTCGAGCGTCTCGAGGAGCGTCGCCTGCAGGGCGTCGTCGGGCACGGCGCCCGACGGGGGCAGCGTCATGGCTGCGCTCTCGGAGAGGTGGAGGCTCACGACCCCGTCCTTGGCGCCGCGCGAGCCCGGCAGCACGTGGTGCCCGCACCACAGCACCTCGCCCGACGTCGTGAGCTCGTCGAGCATGGCGGGCGAGTAGTCGACCACGCGTGCGGGGAGGATGCTCGACTCGAGGGCGGACAGGGGCACCTGAGCCCCTGCGAGCTGTTCGACCGCCCGGTAGAGGCCGCCGGTGCCACGGAGCGTGCCCACGCCCTGCCAGCGGGGGAGGAAGGCTCCGAGCGCGACCTGCTCCACGGGCTCGACCTCGGCACGCAGCGCGGCGAGCGACCTGCGGCGGAGGGTCCGCAGGACGTCGATGTCGCAGAAGTCGACGCCGGTCCCCCCGAGGCTCTCGGGGCGGAGGCGCCCGGTGACGAGGGTGCCCGCGGCCGTGAGCCGGCGCAGGACCTCCGACACCACCGCGGTGCCGAGTCCGTAGCGCTCCGCGACCGCGTTCGCGGTGAACGGTCCGTGGGTCCTCGCGTACCGTCGCACGAGGTCGCCGAGCGGGTCGGGAACGGGCTCGGTGTAGGTCTCGGGGACGCCTGTCGGGAGCGCGACCCCCAGCGCGTCGCGCAGCCGTCCCGCGTCCTCGATCGCTGCCCACCTGTGGCCGTCGGGGACACCGGCGAGCCGTACCTGGACGACACGGCGCTCCCGCTCCAGGTCGGTGAGCCATGCGAGCACGTCCGCTCCCGGGCGGGAGCGCTCGCGGATCTCGTCGGACGTCAGGGGGCCGGTGCGTCGGAGCGCCTCCCACACGTCCTCCCCGTGCCGGGCCGCGCGTTCCTCCGTCAGCCCGGCGAGCTCGCGCTCGGTGCGCAGGACCGCGTCGGGGTCGAGGAGGTCCGCGATCTGCGACGCCCCCTCCTGGCCGAGCAGCTCGGCGAGGAGCTCCGGGTCGAGAGTGAGCGCGGCAGCGCGCCGCTCGGCGAGCGGCGCGTCGCCGTCGTAGATGAACTGGGCCGTGTAGCCGAGGAGGAGGGACTGCGCGAAGGGCGACGGCGTCCCCGTGACGACCTCGACGATCCTTGTGCGCCCGGCGTCGAGGTCCTCCATGAGGGTGGTCAGCGAGTCGACGTCGAAGTCGTCCTGCAGGCACTCCCGGACGGCCTCGAGGACGATGGGGAAGTCCGGGTACCCGGAGGCGACCGACAGCAGCTGCGCGGACCTCTGGCGCTGCTGCCACAGCGGCTGGCGGCGATCGGGCCTGCGGCGTGGCAGGAGGAGGGCGCGGGAGGCGGCCTCCCGGAACCGGGCCCCGAAGAGCGCCGACCCCCCGAGCTCGTCCTGGACGGCAGCACGCACCGACTGCGGGTCGACGAGGAGGTCGCCGAGGTCCAGCCCGTCGGCGCCGTCCGTCGTCGTGCCCGGCGCGTCGCCGAGGTCGGGGAGACGCAGCACGATGCCGTCGTCGGAGTGCATGGTCGCTGCGTCGATGCCGAACCGCTCCCGGACGCGGGCGGCGAGGACGAGCGCCCACGGGGCGTGGACCTTCGCGCCGTAGGGGGAGTGGATCACCACCCGCCAGTCCCCGAGCTCGTCCCTGAAGCGTTCGACGACGAGGGTGCGGTCGTCGGGGACGACGCCCGTCGAGTCGAGCTGCTCGGCGAGGTACGCGCGGAGGTTGTCGGCGGCCCACGGGTCGAGACCGTCCCAGAGTGCGGCCCCCTTCCCCGTCGGCGCGGGCCCGGGGGTGGTCGACGACGGCCGCGCGCGCCGCCGGGTCTCCTCGACGTCCTGGGCCGCGGCGCGCAGCCACGCGCCGACCGCACGGCCGAGCTCTGCTGGGCGACCTGGGGAATCCCCCTTCCAGAAGGGCAGACGCCCTGGGACGCCAGGGGCGGGGGACACGAGAACCCGGTCGTGGGTGATGTCCTCGATGCGCCAGGTGCTCGACCCGAGCGTGAACGTGTCACCGATCCGTGACTCGTAGACCATCTCCTCGTCGAGCTCACCCACGCGGCGCCCGCCACGCTGCGCGGGCGCGTCCGTCTCCGCGGCGGAGGAGAGGAACACCCCGTAGAGGCCGCGGTCGGGGATGGTCCCACCGCTCGTGACCGCCAGGCGCAGCGCGCCCGGGCGCGCCGAGAGGCGATCGGTGACACGGTCCCACACGATGCGGGCCCGCAGCTCTCCGAAGTCCTCGCTGGGGTAGCGGCCGGCGAGCATGTCGAGGACGGCGCGCAGCGTCCCGTCGCCCAGCGTCGTGAAGGGCTGGGAGCGACGGAGCACGGTGGCGAGCTCCGTGAGGTCCCAGTCGTCCACGGCCACCATCGCGACGATCTGCTGGGCGAGGACGTCGAGGGGGTTGCGCAGCGGGCGCAGCGCCTCGATCTCGCCGGTACGCATGCGGGCGGCGATCACCGTCGAGGGGGCGAGGTCACCCCGGTGCAGAGGGAAGACGACGCCGTGCGAGACCGCGCCCACCTGGTGGCCGGCGCGACCGATGCGCTGCAGCCCGCTCGCCACCGACGGTGGGGCGCCGATCTGGACGACGAGGTCGATGGCACCCATGTCGATCCCGAGCTCGAGCGACGACGTGGACACGACCGCCGGCAGACGTCCTTCCTTGAGCTCGGTCTCGGTGCGGGTGCGCTCGGCCCTGCTCATCGACCCGTGGTGGGCGCGGGCGAGGACCGCCGGGACCCCGGCGCTCGCGCCCGACTGGGCCTGGATCTCCGCGGCACGACGATCCCCGGGGTCGCTCACCTCGTCCCCCTGCCGCTCCGCCCAGACCTCGTTGACCCGTGACGTGAGGCGTTCCGCACCACGGCGGGAGTTCGTGAAGACGAGCGTGGACCGGTGGCTCGAGACGAGGTCGACCACGCGCTCCTCGACGTGCGGCCAGACCGACGGCCGCGCCTGGCGCCCCCCGCCCTGACCGGTGAGGTCGACGTCCGTGGCGTCCGCCGCCGACGAGCTCTCGCCGTGGGCGTTCCGCAGGTCACCGAGGTCGGGTACGGGCACGACGACGTCCACGTCGATCCGCTTGGCGGAGGGTGGCTGGACCACCGTCACCTCACGGCCGCCGTCCTGGGGCGCTCGGGCGCCCGCGAGGAACTCCGCGACCGCGTCGACCGGGGTCACGGTCGCCGAGAGCCCGATCCGCTGGACGGGGCGCTCCACGAGCGCATCGAGGCGCTCGAGCGAGACGGCCAGGTGCGCGCCCCGCTTGGTGCCCGCGACCGCGTGGATCTCGTCGACGATGACGGTCTCCACGCCGGTGAGGCCGGCGCGGGCGGCGGACGTCAGGACGAGGAACAGCGACTCCGGGGTGGTGATGAGGATGTCGGGCGGGGCGGTGGCGAACCGGCGCCGCTCGGACGTCGGGGTGTCGCCGGTCCGCGTGCCGACCGTGACGTCGCGGAGCGGGAGGCCGAGGCGGCCGGCCGCCTGGCGGATCCCGACGAGGGGGGACCGGAGGTTGCGCTCGACGTCCGCCGCGAGGGCCTTGAGCGGTGAGACGTAGACCACGCGGCAGCGACGGCCGTCGGTGGTGCCGGGCGTGTCCGGGAGGAGCAGACGGTCGAGGGCCCAGAGGAAGGCCGCGAGGGTCTTCCCGGAGCCGGTCGGCGCGACGACGAGCGCGTGCCGCCCGGCGCCCACGGCCTCCCACGCGCCCGACTGCGCCGGCGTGGGTGCGTCGAAGGCTCCGGTGAACCACGCGCGGGTGGCGTCACCGAGCCGGTCGAGGGGGGCGGCGGCGTCGCCGGGGTCGCTGGGCTGGGGCACGCTGCCATTCTCACCGGAGCGGCCGACATCCGCGTGGCGTGGCACCCTGGACGGGTGCGATACAGGGAGTTCTGGCAGCTCGTCGACGAGGTCTTCGGCCGTGCCTACGGGAGGACCCTCGCGTCGGACCAGGTCCTCGACGCGCTCGGGAGCCGCACGGCCGCGCAGGCCGTCGAGGACGGGGTCGAGCCGCGGGTCGTGTGGCACGCGCTGTGCGACGCGATGGACGTGCCGGAGCCTGAGCGCTGGGGCACGGACGCGCACCGGCAGGCGCCGCCCGCACGCTGACGGCGGCACGGAGCATCGCGTGCGCCACGCCGTGGCGGTGCCGGTCGATCGAACAGATGTTCGGGTACTGTCGTCCACAGGGCGCGCTTCCCGCAGCCGTTCCACAGGAGTGCGAGGCGGCGCGTGGGATGTCGGTGGGTCGACGTAGCGTCGGCGTACCGACCAGAGACATGCAGCAGGACCGCAGGACCGAGCGGACGTCCGCTCCCGACACCAGAGGTGACAGACATGGCCGCACCGGCAGACCGCGAGAAGGCCCTCGAGGCGGCGCTCGCACAGATCGACCGCAACTTCGGCAAGGGCTCGGTCATGCGCCTGGGCGAGGAGACGAGGGCTCCCGTCGAGGTCATCCCCACCGGCTCGATCGCGCTGGACGTCGCGCTCGGCATCGGGGGGTTCCCCCGGGGGAGGGTCGTCGAGATCTACGGCCCGGAGTCGAGCGGTAAGACGACCGTCGCCCTGCACGCGGTGGCGAACGCCCAGCGGGCCGGGGGGATCGCGGCGTTCATCGACGCCGAGCACGCCCTCGACCCCGAGTACGCCAAGAAGCTCGGCGTCGACACCGACGCGCTCCTCGTGTCCCAGCCGGACACCGGTGAGCAGGCCCTCGAGATCATGGACATGCTCATCCGGTCCGGGGCCATCGACGTGGTCGTCATCGACTCCGTGGCGGCGCTCGTGCCCAAGGCCGAGATCGAGGGGGAGATGGGGGACAGCCACGTCGGTCTCCAGGCGCGGCTCATGTCGCAGGCCCTGCGGAAGATCACGGGAGCGCTGAGCTCGTCCGGCACCACGGCCATCTTCATCAACCAGCTCCGCGAGAAGATCGGCGTCTTCTTCGGGTCGCCCGAGACGACGACTGGTGGCAAGGCGCTGAAGTTCTACGCGTCCGTCCGGCTCGACATCCGGCGCATCGAGACCCTCAAGGAGGGCACCGAGCCCGTCGGGAACCGCACCCGCGTGAAGGTCGTGAAGAACAAGGTGGCACCGCCCTTCAAGCAGGCGGAGTTCGACATCCTCTACGGCGTCGGCATCTCCCGGGAGGGTGGGCTCATCGACATGGGCGTCGAGCACGGTTTCGTCCGGAAGTCGGGCTCGTGGTTCACCTACGACGGCGACCAGCTGGGGCAGGGCAAGGAGAACGCCCGCAGCTTCCTGCGCGACAACCCCGACCTCGCGAACGAGCTCGAGAAGCGCATCAAGGAGAAGCTCGGTGTCGGTGCCCGTCTCGACGCCCCGGCCGAGGACGCGGCCGCGACCGCTGCGGTCGCACCCGTCGCGGCAGCTGCTCCCGCAGGCAAGGCGGGTGCTGCCGCCAAGGGCAAGAAGGTCGACTTCTGACCGTGGCACCGCACGAGCCGCGCCCGACCGCACGTCCTGGGGAAGAGGACGGGCGGTCGGGCGCTCCGTCGCCCCGCGAGCCGACCGAGCTCGAGCAGGAGGAGGCCGCACGGGCAGTCGCGCTCCGTGCGCTCGCCGCCGCACCGCGATCACGCGCACAGCTCGAGGAGACGCTCCTGCGGCGGGGGACGGACGCGGACCTCGCGGCACGGCTCCTCGACAGGTTCGAGGAGGTCGGGCTCGTCGACGACGCGGAGCTCGCCGCCATGATCGTGCGGACGCGATTCGCCGAGAAGAAGCAGGCGCGGCGGGCCATCGCCCACGAGCTCGCCCGCAAGGGCATCGCGCCCCACCTCGCCCAGGACGCCCTCGAGCAGCTCGACGGCGACGACGAGGAGGAGGCTGCGGTCGAGCTCGCAGCATCCCGGCTCCGGCGGACGTCCGGCCTGCCCGAGGAGGTCCGCGTCCGGAGGGCCCTCGGTGCGCTCGGTCGCAAGGGGTACTCCGGCGACGTCGCGATGCGGGCCGTCCGGGCGGCGCTCGACGCAGAGTCATCAGCGGTCGGAGTGTTGCCAGAGCCCTGAGCGCGGCACAGGGGATGATGGGCGAGGTACCCCGGGCCGTGGGTTCCGTCAGCCCCGACCTGAGCAGGTGACGAGTGACAGCAGGCGAGTTCCTCATCCTGCTCGGGCTGCTCGGAGCGTCTCTCGTCGCTCTGCTCCTCGTCCAGGTGGCTCGACGCGAGGCCGACGCCGTCCGCGCGCAGGCAGCCCAGGACGTCGCCGAGCAGCGAGCCGACCTCCGGCGGCGCACCGACGAGCTGAGGGACGCGGAACGCGCGGTCGCGGACGAGCGGCGGCGCGCCGAGGCCCTCATGGTCAGGGCCGAGTCGGCTGCTGCCGAGCTCGCCACGACCACCGAGGCCCAGCGCGCGGAGACGTCCGCACTCCGTGACGAGGCCCTCGCCGAGCTCGAGCGTGTCGCAGGACTCACCACGGACGAGGCCGCCACCCGGCTGACCGAACGGTTGCGCACGGAGGCGGAGAAGGCGGCCGCGTCGTCCGTGCGTCGCGCGGAGGCGGCGGCCCGGGCCAAGGCCGACGCGCGTGCCCGTGACATCGTCACCACCGCCGTCCAGAGGCTCGCCGTCCCCACGAGCTCCGCGGTCGCCGTCGACGTGCTGCCGCTGCCGTCCGAGGACATGCGGGGCCGGATCATCGGCAAGGAAGGTCGGAACATCCGTACCTTCGAGGCCGTCACCGGGGTGAACGTCCTCCTCGAGGACGACTCCACCAGCGTGCAGCTGTCGAGCTTCGACCCGGAACGCAGGGAGGTCGCCGCCGTCACCCTCAAGGCCCTCATGGACGACGGGCGCATCCACCCCCAGCGCATCGAGAGCGCCTATGCCGAGGCCGTCGCGGGTGCGCAGGAGCGAGCGGTCGACGCCGGGCGGTCGGCGGCCCACGAGGCCGGGGTCGGCGACCTCGCCGACGACCTCGTCGCCGCGATGGGAGCGCTGCGGTTGCGTGCGTCCTTCTCGCAGGACGTCCTCCGGCACAGCATCGAGGCTGCCCTCGTCGCAGCCGCCATGGCTGCCGAGGTCGGCGCCGACGTCGAGACGGCGCGGCGCGCCGCGTTCCTCCACGACATCGGCAAGGGGCTCAGCGGGTCACGAGCCGGGACGCACGCCGCGATCGGTGCAGCGCTGGTCCGCCGGGCAGGGGAGCCTCCGGTCGTCGTCAACGCCGTCGCGGCCCACCACGGGGAGGTGCCCGCGGAGTCCGTGGAGGCGGTCCTCGTCCAGGCGGCCGACGCCTGCTCCGCCGCGCGACCGGGAGCGCGGAGGGACGACGCAGACCGCTTCGCGGAACGCATGCTCCAGCTCGAGCAGCTCGTCGCGAGCCACCCCGGCGTCCGTAGAGCGCTCGCGATGTCCGCCGGTCACGAGGTCCGGGTCGTCGTCGAGCCCGGCGAGGTCTCGGACGCAGAGCTCCCCGGGCTCGCCACCGCGATCGCCGCGCACGTCGAGACCGACCTCAGCTACCCGGGGGAGATCTCGATCACCGTCGTGCGTGAGCTCCGCGCCACGGCCACGGCCGGTTGACCTGCGCGGTCCGCGCAGCAGCGTCCGGGGAGACGCACACCGGGAGCTCGATGACCGCCCGGGCGGCACGGCTCACGGGCGCGGGGCGGTCGCCTTCGGGTCGGCAGCGAGCTCGTCGGCGTGCACGGTCTTCTGCCCGCGCGTCGACAGGCGACGTTCCACGAGGACGGCCACGCGTGACAGGGTGATGTTCACGACGAGGTAGACGAGGACGACGGCGAGGAACAGGGGCAGGCGCGAGTCGCTGCCGAAGAAGCTGTAGTTGGTCTTCATGACGTTGAGCAGCTCGTTGTAGCCGACGATGAACCCCAGCGAGCTGTCCTTGAGCAGCACCACGAACTGGCTGATGAGGCTCGGGAGCATGAGCCGGACCACCTGCGGGAGCTGGACGAGCCGCAGGGTCTGCCACCGGGTCAGACCGATGGCGATCCCCGCCTCAGCCTGGCCCTTCGGGAGGGCGGCGAGGCCCGCACGGAGGATCTCGGCGACGATCGCCGCGTTGTAGAGGGCCAGACCGAAGACGACGGCCTGGAACGCCGAGAGCCCGAACCCGAGCAGCGCGAAGAACATCATGAGGAGGACCGGGATGCCGCGGAGCAGCTCGATCACCGCTGTGGTGGTCACCCGCACGACCGTGACCTTCGAGGTGCGCAGGACGGCGAGGACGAACGCGAGGACGAGAGCGAGCGGGGCGGCGACGACCGCTGCGCGCAGAGTCGCACCCAGCCCTGTGACGAGGAGCGACGTCCACACGTCCTCGGCGCTCTGACCCTTGGGCGGGTCGGTGAGCACCGCCCACCGGTCGTCGAACACTCCGCGCCCGGCGAGGCTGCTCACCAACCATGCGCCGAGCGCGAGGATCACGACACCGAAGATCACTGAACCGATGCGTTCCAGCCGTCGCGTGCGCGGCCCCGGTGCGTCGTAGAGGACGTTGCCGCTCATCGGCTGAACACCACCTTTCGCTCGATGCGGCCTGCGAGGAGACCGGCAGGGATCGTGATGAGCAGGTAGCACACTGCGACACCTGCGAGGAGGGCCAGCACGTCGGCCGGGTTGTCGCGTGCCAGGCCTCGGCTCGTCGACGTGAGCTCGACGACCGTGAACCCTGCTGCGACCGACGTGTTCTTGGTCAGCGCGATGAGGACGTTGATGAGGGGCGGAACGACCGTGCGCAATGCCTGGGGGAGGACCACGAGCCGGAGCGTGGCGACCGTCCCGAGCCCGATGGCGCGCGCCGCCTCGGCCTGGCCGACGCCGACGGAGTTGATCCCTGAGCGGACCGCCTCGCAGACGAACGCGGAGGTGTACGCGGTGAGGGCGATGATCGCCGGTGTGGTCCCGAGCGGCAGGATCAGACCGAGGGTGGGGAGGACGAAGACGACGAAGACGAAGACGAGCGTCAGGGGCGTGTTGCGGGCGACCTCGACGTACGCCGCGGCGAAGACGCGCAGCGACTTCAGGGGGGCGACGCGCAGCGCGGCGAGCACCGTGCCGAGGACGAGCGACAGGGCGCCCGAGACGACCGCGAGGAACAGGGTGAGCTGGAAGCCCTCCCAGAGCCTCGGCAGCTCTTCGATCAGTGCGGACACGTCACCCTCCTCGGGTCGTGGTCAGGCGCCACGGGCGTGCCCGCTCCGAGGAGCAGGCACGCCCGTGGGCGGTGCGGTCAGTAGCGGTCGACGGCCGGGGGCTCGGGCGTGTCGAGGACCTCACCGGCGGTGGACTCCCACGCGTCGGTCCAGCGGCCGTCCTCGTAGGCCTCCTCGAGGACGTCGTTCACCCAGGTACGGAACTCCTCGTCGTCCTTCTTCAGGCCGATGCCGTAGGGCTCCTCGGTGAACTGGTCACCGGCGATGACGAAGTCGTCGGGGCTCTCGGCGACATACCCGGCGAGGATGACGTTGTCCGTCGTCACCGCGTCGACGCGCCCGTCGCGCAGCGGGTCGAGGCAGTCCGTGTACTGCCCGAACTGCACGAGCTCGGCCTCGGGGTAGTTCTCCTCGATGTTCCCGGCGGGGGTGGACCCCTCAGCCGAGCAGACCGTCTTGCCCGCGAGGTCGTCCGGTCCGCTGATCGAGTCGTCGTCCGCGCGGACCATGAGCGACTGACCGGCGAGGTAGTAGGGGCCGGCGAAGTCGACGACCTCCTTGCGGGTGTCGTTGATCGTGTAGGTCGCGACGACGATGTCGACGCGCTCCTCCTCGATGAAGGACTCGCGGTTGGCGGACACGGTCTCGGTCCACTCGATGTCGTCGGGCTCGATCCCGAGCTCGCCGGCGATGATCTTCGCGATCTCGATGTCGAAGCCGACCGGGGTGCCGTCGGGCCCCTGGAGACCGAAGAGCGGCTGGTCGAACTTGGTGCCGACGGTCATGGTCTCGGCTTCGGCGAGCCGCTCCATGGTGCTGCCCGCGGGGAACTCCGAGGCGTCCACGTCCTCGACGGGCGGCTCGTCGGACTCGTCGCTGCCGCAGGCCGAGAGGAACAGGGCGGAGGCCGCCGTGAGGGCGACGAACGCTGTGGTCCGGTTGCGCATGTGCATCTCCTTCGTGACGAGGCGCGGTGTGCGCCGAGGTCGTGCAGGTCGTGACGGTGCGGGTGCGTCAGTGGGTGAGGATCTTGGACAGGAAGTCCTGGGCGCGCTCCGAGCGCGGGTTCGTGAAGAAGGTCTCGGGGTCCGCCTCCTCGACGATCTGGCCGTCGGCCATGAACACGACGCGGTCGGCCGCACGACGGGCGAAGCCCATCTCGTGGGTGACGACGATCATGGTCATGCCGTCCTTGGCGAGCGCCACCATGACGTCGAGGACCTCATTGATCATCTCCGGGTCGAGGGCCGACGTGGGTTCGTCGAAGAGCATGACCTTGGGCTTCATGGCCAGGGCGCGGGCGATCGCGACGCGCTGCTGCTGGCCGCCCGAGAGCTGGGCGGGCATCTTGCCGGCCTGGGAGTCGACCCCGACACGCTCGAGGAGCGACATCGCGAGCTCCTTGGCCTCCGCGGCCCTGGTGCCCTTGACCCTCACCGGCCCGAGGGTGACGTTCTCCAGGACGGTCTTGTGCGCGAAGAGGTTGAACGACTGGAAGACCATGCCGACGTCCGCGCGGAGCGTCGCCAGCGCCTTTCCCTCCTCGGGAAGGCGTCGGCCGTCGAGCTCGATGGTCCCGGAGTCGATGGTCTCGAGCCGGTTGATCGCGCGGCAGAGCGTGGACTTCCCGGACCCTGACGGGCCGATGACGACGACGACCTCGCCGCGGGCCACCTCGAGGTCGATGTCCTTGAGCACGTGGAGGGCGCCGAAGTGCTTGTTCACCTTCGTGAGCCTGACCAGGGCAGATGCGTCCGCTCCGGCGTCGGAGCGCGACAGGGGGGTGTCGTCCATCCCCTGAAGGTAGGGGACATTTGTTTCGTACGCCATCGAAGTTCGTAACGGTCCGGCAACGAGTCCGTCATGCGCCCGTAGCCGTCGGGCCCCGCGGCGGGCTCGACGTCGGGCCGCCGTATCCTTGAGCACGATGTCTGCGAACCCGTCCCTGAACCCCCCTGTCGTCCCCGCGTCGGCCGCTCTCCTCGACGATCCCGGCCCTGCCCGCCCGACCTACGTCGTGCGGACCCTGGGGTGCCAGATGAACGTCCACGACTCCGAGCACATGGCCGGCATGCTCGAAGGAGCCGGCTACGTGCGGGCGAGCGCCGAGGCCGAGGCGCGCGACGACGCCGACGTCGTCGTCATCAACACGTGCGCGGTGCGCGAGAACGCGGCGACGCGCCTCTACGGGAACCTCGGGCAGCTCGCCTCGGTGAAGGCCCGGCGCGACGGCATGCAGATCGCGGTGGGCGGGTGCCTGGCCCAGAAGGACCGCGAGGTCATCGTCGAGAAGGCGCCGTGGGTGGACGTCGTCTTCGGCACCCACAACCTCGACGCCCTCCCCGTGCTCCTCGAGCGGGCGCGGCACAACGAGCGGGCCCAGGTCGAGATCGCCGAGTCGTTGCAGGTCTTCCCGTCCACGCTCCCGACGCGGCGCGAGTCCGTCTACGCCGGGTGGGTGTCCATCAGCGTCGGGTGCAACAACACGTGCACGTTCTGCATCGTGCCGCACCTGCGGGGCAAGGAGCGCGACCGGCGCCCCGGGCAGGTCCTCGCCGAGGTCGAGGCTCTCGTCGCGCAGGGCGCGGTCGAGGTCACGCTCCTGGGCCAGAACGTCAACAGCTACGGCGTCGAGTTCGGTGACCGCGGCGCGTTCGCGAAGCTCCTGCGCGCGTGCGGGTCCGTCGCCGGGCTCGAGCGCGTCCGCTTCACGTCACCGCACCCGGCCGCCTTCACGGACGACGTCATCGACGCCATGGCGCAGACGCCGAACGTCATGCCGCAGCTCCACATGCCCCTGCAGTCGGGGTCGGACCGCGTCCTCCGTGCGATGCGGCGCTCCTACCGGTCCGACCGGTTCCTCGGGATCCTCGACCGGGTGCGCGCGGCCATGCCCGACGCGGCGATCACCACCGACCTCATCGTCGGCTTCCCCGGTGAGACCGAGGAGGACTTCGCGGAGACGCTCCGCGTCGTCGAGGCGTCGCGCTTCGCGTCGGCCTTCACGTTCCAGTACTCACCCCGCCCAGGGACGCCCGCGGCGACCCTGCCCGACCAGCTCCCCAAGGACGTCGTCCAGGAGCGCTACGAGCGCCTCACCGCCCTGCAGGACCGGATCTCCGCCGAGGAGAGCGCCGCCCAGGTGGGCAGGACCGTCGAGGTCCTCGTCACGGACGGGACCGGACGCAAGGACGAGGTCTCGAGGCGCGTCACGGGGCGCGCCGCCGACAACCGCCTGGTCCACCTCGCGCTGCCCGCGACGTCCCCGTCGCTCGCCGACCCGGCGACGGACCCTCGCCTCGCGGACGTCGTCCACCCGGACGTCCCCCGCCCGGGGGACCTCGTGACGGTCACGGTCACGCGCTCGGCGCCGTACCACCTGGTGGCGGACTCGGCGCTCGACGCAGGGGGGACCTACGCCGTCCGCCGCACCCCTGCGGGCGACGCGTGGGTCGCCCGGGAACGCGCCCGGCTCGGGCTCGGTGGTGACGAGCACTCCCACGGGGCGCCGGCCGTCGCGGGGGCACCCGTGAGCCTCGGGATGCCCGTGCTGCGAGGCCGCTGAGTCGGACATCGCGCGGACGTCAGGCCCGTGGGTCCTCGTCGTCCGGGACGTCGTCCGTGTCCGGCACGGGCGGCAGCATCGCCGTCACCGACGCGAAGAGCTGGACCGAGGTCCCCAGGCCGCACGCCACCATCTGGTGGAGCTGCTCGTCGGTGGCGCCGTGCGCGAAGTCCACGGACACCTCCGTGTAGAGGGACAGCCCGGCCGCCTCCTCGCGCACGTACGCCTTGGGCCAGATCCGCTCCCGGTTCCAGTCGTTCATGGCCTGCAGGGTCGCCACGCGGGCCGACGGAGGCAGGGGACGGTGCCACCGACCGCGGACCTGGACGATCTCCTCCCGGTCCCCCAGGAGCAGGAACCAGAAGCGGTTCCCGTCCCACGTGCCCGTGATGTCGCCGTCGTCGTCCAACCGGTACGTGTAGCCGCGACGGTTGAGGTACTCCCCGACGCGCTCGCGGCTCACGGGCGTCGGGAGGTCCTCCCGGTCCGCGTCCACGGGGGGAGGTGCGGCTGCGGTGCGTGCGGCGAGGACCCGTCGGACCCAGGACGGGCGGGGACCGGTCACGGTGCCACCTTCGCCGGGTCGGGGTAGAGCTCGTCGAGCGCGTCGAAGAGCATCGCTCCCGTGCTCAGGCCGCAGGAGAGGACCTGGTCGAGCTGGTCGTCGTCGGCGCCGTTCTCGAAGTCGACCGCGACCTCGCCGTACACCTGGATCATCCCGTCGTCCCGCACCCGGAAGTACGCCTTGGGCCAGATCCTCTCCGTGTTCCAGTCGTTGCAGAACTCGAGGACCTCCTCGACCCGGTCGATGGTGATCTCCCTGTTCCACTGGCCGCGGACCTGGAGGATCTCTCGGTCGCTCCCGAAGAGCAGGAAGTAGAACGGGCGCGAGTGCCACAGGCCCCCGACGTCCCCGTCGGAGTCGATGAAGTAGGAGAAGCCGTAGTCGGTGATCCACCGGACGAGGCGCGCCGTCGACAGCGGCGAGGGGGCCTGCGGCGTGGCGCTGTCCGTGAGGACCGACGCGCCGAGCTCCCTCGCGAGGATCCTCTCGACGTCGCTCCGCAGCTCGTCGTCGGTGCCGCCGTCGGTGCCCGGCGCCCGCCCGGTCCGGTCCGGTGCCCCGCTCGGCCCGTCGGGCCGATGACGCCGTCGATCCCTGAAGAACCCCATGGGTCAACCCTACCTGCCGCGTCCCTCCCGGTCGGGGGGCGTCGGCTACCGTGGGCCGGTGACCGATCGTGCGGCAGCCGTGGTGGTGAGCCCGTCCCTCGTGCCCGGCGCCACGGGGCGGGCGGACCTCCGTGCCGGCCGGCGGACGGCCGTCTGCGCGGTCCTCGCGTCCGCCGTCGCGGGCGGCCTCGGCACGGCGAGGCCGCCGGAGCAGGTGGTCGTCGTCGCCCCGACGCGCAGGTGGCGGGGCCGAACCACCGACGCCGGACCGGACGTCGGCGCCCTCGGCCTCCCCGTGCCCGGCGCGGACCTGGACCCCTCGCCGGACAGGGAGCCGCTGCTCGACGTCACCGCGTCCGTGGCGTCCGTCCTGCTGCGCGAGTCGGGGTGGCACGGGCCGGTGACCACCGTCGAGGTGTCCTCCCACGAGGGACCGGCCGTCCAGGACGTCCTCGACACGCTCACCGGCCACCTCGGTGCAGGGCACGTCGTCGTCGTGGCGAGCGCGTCGCCGGACGGACGGCTCGGCGAGGGGGCGCCGACCGCCCTGCGCGAGGCCGAGCAGATCGTCCACGACATCGCCCGGGCGCTCATCCCTCCGGGATGCCCAACCGGGCCGCGAGGGACTCGAAGGCCCGCAGGCTCGTGAACAGCCCGCAGGACAGGAGCTGCCCCAGCTGGTCGTCGCTCACGCCGTGCTCGAGGTCGGTCGACACCTCGCTGTAGATGCCCAGCTCGCCCGTCTCCTCGGCGCGCGCGTAGAGCTTGGGCCAGATGACGTCCCGGTTGAACTCGTTGAGCAGGACCGCGAACTCGACGGCGCGCGACGACGGGAACGAGTGCTTCCACCGCCCCCGCACCTGGAGGACCTCCTCCGCGTCGCCCATGACGAAGAAGTAGAAGAGGTTGTCGTCCCACTGGCCACCGATGTCGCCGTCCGGGTCGATCCCGTACGACCAGTCGTTCGCGGTGAGGAACTCCTCGATACGGTCGCGGGTGAGGGGGGTGAGCGCGACGACGGTCTGCGGCTGTGCGGGCGTCAGGGCGGGGGATCCCATGGGTGCGAGCCTCTCGGTGTCGGGGCCCTCGGGCGAGGGCCGGCGGTCGTGGCGGGCACGTCGAGGGTAGGTCACCCCGCGACGCAGGTCACGCCCACCGATGCCGGGGGGCGCCCGACCAGGAGGTAGCGTCGTGCCGTGCTCATCGTCGCCGTCGTCGGCCCCACCGCCACGGGCAAGTCGGACCTCGCGCTCGATCTCGCCGAGGCCTCCGCGGCATCCGGGGTCCCCGCGGAGATCGTCAACTCCGACGCGTTCCAGCTGTACCGCGGGATGGACGTCGGCACCGCCAAGGTTCCCGTGACGGACAGGCGGGGGATCCCGCACCACCAGGTCGACGTCCTCGACGTCACCGAGGACGCCTCCGTCGCCCGGTACCAGGAGACCGCGCGCCGTGACCTCGACGACATCGCCGGACGCGGGGCGCGTGCCGTGGTCGTCGGCGGATCAGGGCTCTACGTCCGTGCGCTGCTCGACGACATGACGTTCCCCGGGACCGACCCGGCGGTGCGCGCCGCGCTCGAGGACCGCGCCGAACGGCTCGGGACGCGCGCGCTCCACGACGAGCTCGTGGAGCGCGACCCCGCAGCCGCCGAGTCGATCGGGCCCCGCAACACCCGGCGCATCGTGCGGGCGCTCGAGGTCATCGAGATCACCGGTCTTCCGTACACCGCGAACCTGCCCCGGCAGCGCTACGTGCGCCCCGCCGTGCAGATCGGCCTCGACTGCGACCGCGACGTCCTCGACCGTCGCGTCGAGCTGCGCGTGGGCGCCATGTGGGCCGCAGGGCTCGTCGACGAGGTCGACCGCCTGAGATCGGCCGGTCTCGGACGGACGGCGGCCCGCGCGGTCGGGTACGCCGAGGTCCTCGCCCACCTCGACGGCCGCACCACGCAGGACGAGGCACGCGCGGCGGTCGTCGCCAACACGCGGCGCCTCGCCCGCAAGCAGATGGGCTGGTTCGGCCGTGACCCGCGGGTCCGCTGGCTCGACGCAGGCTCGAAGGACCTCCTCGACCAGGCGCAGGCCGTCGTTGCGGCCGCCGAGGTGGGCGACCTCCCGGACCACGACGGGCGCCCCGTCCGCCGTAGTCTGGGCTCATGACGAGCCCCGCCGCCCAGCCGCAGCCCGCCCGCCTCGCCTTCACCAAGGGGCACGGCACGCAGAACGACTTCGTGCTGCTCGACGACCGGCACGACGAGCTCGACCTCACCCCGACGCTCGTGCGCGCGCTCACCGACCGCAGGGCCGGCCTCGGCGGCGACGGCGTCGTGCGCGTGGCGCGCACGGCCACGTTCCCCGAGGGGGCCGCGATCCTCGCCGAGGAGCCGGCGGCCGAGTGGTTCATGGACTACCGCAACGCCGACGGCACCGTCGCCCAGATGTGCGGCAACGGGGTGCGGGTCTTCGCCGCCTACCTCGAGCACCTCGGTCTCGCCGACCTCGCCGACGGCGCGGGTCTCGCCCTGGGGACCCGTGCGGGGGTGCGGCGGGTCCGCAAGGAGGACACGGGCTGGTACGCCGTCGACATGGGCCGCTGGAGCTTCCCCGGGGGCGAGGGGGCCGTCTCCGACGGGTTCGACGCGGAGGTCGTCGTCCACGGGATGGAGGGCGCGGGCCAGGACGTCGCGCGGCCCGCGCTGAGCGTCGACCTCGGGAACCCGCACACCGTCGTCGCCGTCCCGAGCGACACGGACCTCGCGCGCGCCGACCTGACCCGTGCCCCGGACGTCCTCCCCCTGCCGCCGCAGGGGACCAACGTCGAGGTCGTGGTGCCCCTCGGGGAGGAGACGAGCGTCGACGGCACGGTCGTCGGGCGCGTCCGCATGCGCGTCCACGAGCGGGGCGTGGGGGAGACGCGGTCGTGCGGGACGGGTGCGTGCGCCGCCGCGCTCGCGGTCCGTGCGTGGGCCGGTGCAGGTTCCCCGGACGTGTGGATGGTCGAGGTCCCGGGCGGGACCGTGCGGGTCCGGCTCCTCGACGACGGTCACGTGGAGCTCGCCGGCCCCGCGGCCCTCGTGGCGCACGGCGAGGTCGACCTCGACGCCCTCGCCGCGCTCTCCTGACGGCGGCAGGGCTCAGCGGACCCCGGCCCGCACCTCGAGCACACGGAAGCCCTTGGCGCTCGCGGCCTTCGTCACCGTGTCCTCGGGGAACCGCTCCGCGAGCCAACGCAGCAACGAGTCCGCGCCGAGGTTGCGCTGGACGACGAGATAGGCCGCTGCGCCCGGGACCAGGCGCGGCAACCATGCGTCCATCATCTCGTGCAGGACGCCCTTGCCGACCCGGATCGGCGGGTTGGACCAGATCTCGGCGAGGCGCACGTCCTGAGGGACGTCCTCGGGGAGGCACGCGCGGACGTTCGACAGCCCGAGGATCTCGGCGTTGCGGCGCACGAGGTCGAGCGCACGCTCGTTGACGTCGACCGCCCAGACAGTCGCCCCCGGTGTGAGCGTCGCCATCGTCAGCGCGACGGGCCCCCACCCGCACCCGAGGTCGAGCAGGTCGCCGGGTGGAGGTGCGTCGAGCGTCCGGAGCAGGACCTCGGTACCGAGGTCGAGCCGGCCCGGCGAGAAGACCCCGCCGGCCGTCTCGAGATCCCTCTCGACGCCAGCGATCCGCACGCGCAGCGTGCGCCGCTCACCGGCCGAGGCCGGTCGCGCGGTGAAGTAGTGGTCCCCGGTCTCGTCGCTCACAACGGACCATCGTAGGGGAGCAGGACCGCGCCGCCGTTACTCCCTGCGCAAAATCCGTGCGCGTCCGGCGGGTCCTCGTGGGACGCTAGGCCGAGGATCACAGGACGACGAAGAGGACTGCATGACGAACCACGACCCGCACGACGACCGCACCGGGGACGACGCCACGAGCCACGACGCGCAGACGACGGCGAGCCCCGCACCCGCGGTGAGCGCCCGCGACATCGCGAGCGACGTCGTCGCCCGGGTCCTCGCCCGCGCAGGGACCGCTCGGGCCGAGGGCGCCACCCAGCACACGGTGCGCGACGGCGAGCAGCTCGACCTCGAGGAGCGCACCGCGCTGCGCCGCGTCGCCGGGCTGTCCACCGAGCTCGAGGACGTCACCGAGGTCGAGTACCGCCAGCTGCGCCTCGAGCGCGTCGTGCTCGTCGGCGTCTGGTACCGCGACGCGACCGAGGCCGAGGTGTCCCTCCGTGAGCTCGCCGCCCTCGCCGAGACCGCGGGCTCGCTCGTCCTCGACGGGGTCCTCCAACGCCGGCAGACCCCCGACCCCGGCACCTACCTCGGGTCCGGGAAGGCTGCCGAGCTGGCCGCCGTGGTGGCTGCCACCGGGGCGGACACCGTCATCGTCGACGGAGAGCTCGCGCCCTCGCAGCGCCGCGCTCTCGAGGACATCATCAAGGTCAAGGTCGTGGACCGCACCGCCCTCATCCTCGACATCTTCGCGCAGCACGCGAAGTCGCGGGAGGGCAAGGCGCAGGTCGAGCTCGCCCAGCTCGAGTACCTCCTCCCGCGCCTCCGCGGGTGGGGCGAGTCCATGTCCCGCCAGGCCGGTGGCCAGGTCGGCGGGGCCGGGGCAGGCATGGGGTCGCGCGGTCCCGGTGAGACGAAGATCGAGCTCGACCGGCGCCGGATCCGTAACCGGATGGCGAAGCTCAAGCGGGAGATCGCCGCCATGGCACCGTCCCGGGCGACCATGCGTTCGTCGCGTCGGCGCAACGCCGTCCCGGCGGTCGCTATCGCCGGGTACACGAACGCGGGCAAGTCGAGCCTCCTCAACGCGCTCACCGGCGCCGGGGTCCTCGTCGAGAACGCGTTGTTCGCGACCCTCGACCCCACGGTGCGCCGGACCAAGACCCCGGACGGGCGGGTCTACACCCTCGCCGACACCGTTGGGTTCGTCCGGGCGCTGCCGCACCAGCTGGTCGAGGCGTTCCGCTCCACCCTCGAGGAGGTGGGCGACGCCGACCTCCTGCTCCACGTGGTCGACGCGTCGCACCCCGACCCGGAGGGGCAGATAGCGGCCGTGCGCGAGGTCCTCGCCGGCATCCCCGGCGTCGAGGACGTCCCCGAGGTCGTCGTCCTCAACAAGGCCGACCTCGCAGACCCGGCGACCATCACGCGGCTGCGCTCGCGGGAGCGCAACACCATCGTCGTCTCGGCGCACACGGGAGAGGGCATCGACGAGCTCCTCGAGTTCGTCGCGGCCTCCCTGCCGCACCCCGGGGTGCCGATCGACGTCGTGGTCCCCTACGAGCGGGGTGACCTCGTCAACCGGGTGCACCTCGAGGGTGAGATCGACCACCTCGAGCACACGGAGACCGGCACTCTCCTGCGGGGGCGCGTCGAGGACGAGCTCGCCGCGGAGCTCGCTGCCGTCGCGGTGCGGGGTCCGGCGTCCTGACCGCCCGTAGAATCTCGGGGTGACCGACTCGACGCCCTCCCACGACGAGGTCGGACGCCTCCTGGACCTCGCCGTGGGGCACCTCGGCGGGGCACGGCGCGAGGGCCAGCACTCGATGGCGGTCGAGGTCGCGACGGCGATGGACGAAGGGCGTCACCTCCTCGTCCAGGCCGGCACGGGGACGGGGAAGTCGCTGGGCTACCTGGTCCCTGCCGTGCACCACGCCGTCCACAGCGGTGAGCGCGTGATCGTCTCCACGGCCACCCTCGCGCTGCAGCGGCAGATCATGACGCGCGACCTGCCGCTCGTCGCCGAGACGCTCGGCCCGCACCTGCCGCGCGAGCCACGGATCGCCCTCCTCAAGGGGTGGCACAACTACGCGTGCCTCCACAAGCTGGCCGGGGGGTACCCGCCGGACGACGCGGGCACGCTCTTCTCCATGCCCACCTCGGAGGGCCCGACGGAGCCGATCCCGACGGACGGGTCCGCGCCGTCGGGACGCGACTCGGCAGCTGGCCTCGGGGCGCAGGTGGTGCGCCTGCGCGAGTGGTCCGAGGAGACGACGACGGGTGACCGCGACGACCTGGTCCCCGGTGTGTCCGACCGTGCCTGGCGTCAGGTGTCGGTCACGGCGCTCGAGTGCCTCGGGCAGCGGTGCCCCCTCATCGAGGAGTGCTTCCCCGAGCGGGCCCGGGGGCTCGCGCGCGAGTCCGACGTCGTCGTGACGAACCACGCCATGCTCGGGATCGCGGCCACCGGATCGCCGAACGTCCTCCCCGAGCACGCGGTCGTGGTGGCCGACGAGGCCCACGAGCTCGCCGACCGCGTCACCGCCGCCGCCACGGCCGAGCTCTCCGTCGCGTCCGTGGAGCACGCGGCGCGCCAGGCGCGCAGGCACGGCGGGATCGCGACGACCGACCTCGACACGGCGGTCGCGGACCTCGGCACGGTGCTCGCGGGCCTGCCCGCGGAGCGGTTCCCCGACGGTCTGCCGGAGGCCGCCCGTCTCGTCGTCGCCTCGGTCCGCGACGCGGCACGGTCCGTCCTCAGCGCGCTCAAGCCCGAGGGCGGCTCCGGGGCAGGTCCGGGCACCGACGGCGGCGGACAGCCCAGCAGCGGTCTGAAGATGGCGTCGTCGAGCATGCTCTCGGTCTTCGACGTCGCCGAACGGATGGCGGCCGAGCCGACCGGGCACGACGTCCTGTGGTGCTCCCGCGGCGCCGACGGCGCGCTGGGAGCCGGGATGTCGACGCTCCACGCCGCGCCCCTCGGCGTGGCCGGGCTGATGCGCAGCAACCTGTGGGAGGAACGTACGGCGATCCTCACCTCGGCCACCCTCTCCCTGGGGGAGTCCTTCACGCCTGTCGCCAGGTCCGTGGGAATCGAGCAGCGGGCGGTCGACGACGACGGCGAGGCGGGAAAGGGGGACGCGGCAGGGAAGCGGGACGCCGCGACGTGGCGCGGAGTCGACGTCGGGAGCCCCTTCGACTACCCCCGGCAGGGCATCCTCTACATCGCGCGCTCCTTGCCGGCCCCGGGGCCGCAGGGGGCCTCCGACGCGCAGCTGGACGAGATGGCCGGGCTCATCGAGGCCGCAGGTGGCAGGACCCTGGGTCTCTTCTCCTCCCGTCGGGCGGCGGAGCGGGCCGCCGAGGAGCTGCGCGGCCGCCTCGACGTCCCGATCCTCTGCCAGGGGGACGACCAGCTCCCGACCCTCGTCCGTCGGTTCGCGGAGGACGAGGCGACCTGCCTGTTCGGGACGCTCTCGCTCTGGCAGGGGGTCGACGTCCCGGGGCCGTCGTGCTCCCTCGTCCTCATCGACCGGATCCCCTTCCCGCGACCGGACGACCCGGTCCGGTCGGCTCGTGCCCGCTCCATCGAGAGCACCGGTGGCAACGGGTTCATGCAGGTGGCCGCGACGCACGCAGCGCTGCTCCTCGCCCAGGGCGCCGGTCGGCTCGTCCGGTCCACCACGGACCGCGGGGTGGTCGCGGTTCTCGACCCGCGACTCGTCACGGCCCGGTACGGGCAGTTCCTCGTCAAGACGCTCCCGGACTTCTGGCGGACCACCGACCCCGCCGTGGCACGAGCGGCGCTCACCCGTCTCGCGGCCCTAGGCTGAGGTGACGACGCCCCTGACCAGTGGAGGAAGAATGAACGACGTGGAGCAGCTCGATACGGCCCGGCCCGAGATCCGACCGGCCGGAGGTCGACGGACCACCAAGGTCGCGGTGGTCGGCGCCGGCGCCGTCGGCTCCACGATGGCCTACGCGGCGCTCATGCGCGGGTCCGCTCGCACCGTAGCGCTCTACGACATCAACAAGGCGAAGGTCGAGGCCGAGGCGCTCGACCTCGCGCACGGCATCCAGTTCATGCCGATGGCCGAGGTGGTCGGGTCGGACGACGTCGCCGTATGCACCGACGCGGACGTCATCATGATCACCGCCGGGGCCAAGCAGAAGCCGGGGCAGACCCGCATCGACCTGGCCGAGGCGACGATCGGGCTCGTCTCGAAGATCCTCCCGGAGCTCCTCGCGGTCGCGCCCGACGCCACCTACGTCATGGTGACGAACCCCGTCGACATCGTCACCTACGCAGCACTGAAGATCTCCGGTCTCCCTCCGACCCAGCTCTTCGGGTCGGGGACCGTCCTCGACTCCTCACGGCTCCGGTACCTCATCGCCGAGCACTGCGGTGTGGCCGTGCAGAACGTCCACGCCTACATGGCCGGCGAGCACGGCGACAGCGAGATCCCGCTGTGGAGCTCCGCGTCGATCGGCGGGGTGCCGCTCCTCGACTGGACCGGTATCGAGGGCCGTGGGCCGCTCACGTCGGCGGACCGCGACGAGATCGCCCACGAGGTCGTGAACTCCGCCTACCGGATCATCGAGGGCAAGGGCGCCACGAACTACGCGGTCGCACTTGCCGGCTCGAGGATCATCGAGGCGGTCCTCAACGACGAGAACCGGGTGCTGCCCGTCTCGACCCTCCTCGACGACTACTACGGGATCAGCGACATCTGCCTGTCCGTCCCGTCGATCGTCGGGCGTCACGGGTGCACCGACCGCCTCGCGGTCCCGCTCTCCCCGGTCGAGATCAAGGGCCTCCAGCACTCCGCGAACTCGCTGAGGAGCGTCGCCCGCAAGTTCGGCTACTGAGGTCTCGGTCGCGAGACACGGAGGGCCCCGGCGCAGCGCGCCGGGGCCCTCCGTGTCCTGAGGCCTTCGCACGGACCATCCGTCCGACGGGTCGGTTGCGCGGAGCGTGGGTCAGAGGCTCCGGAGCACGCTCACCACACGCCCGAGGATCGTCGAACGATCCCCGTCGATCGGGTCGAACGCGGGGTTGTGGGGGACGAGCCAGACGTGCCCGTCCGTACGCCTGAAGGTCTTCACGGTCGCCTCGCCGTCGATCATCGCTGCCACGATCTCGCCGTTCTCGGCGACGGGCTGGCGCCTGACGACCACCCAGTCCCCGTCACAGATGGCTGCATCGATCATCGACTCGCCGGTGACCTTGAGCATGAAGAGCTCGCCGTCACCCACGAGCTGGCGGGGGAGCGGGAAGACGTCCTCCACGACCTGCTCGGCGAGGACGGGGCCTCCGGCCGCGATCCGTCCGACGACCGGGACGTAGGACGGTGCCGGGTGCAGCCCCTCGTCGCCCTGGCTCCCGTCGGGCGAGGTGTTCGTCCCGTCGCTGGTGGTGTCGTCCCGAGCGGGGTGGACGAGCTCCATCGCGCGCGGGCGGTTGGGGTCGCGCCGGAGGTAGCCCTTCCGCTCGAGAGCGGCGAGCTGGTGCTTGACGCTGGACGGGCTGGTGAGCCCGACCGACTGGCCGATCTCCCGCATGCTCGGCGCGTAGCCCCGCGCCTCGAGCGAGCCCCGGATGGTCTCGAGGACGTCGCGCTGGCGTGAGGTGAGCCCGTCGGACGTGGCGCGTGCAGCAGCGAGGGTGATGGTGCCGTCCCCTGTCTGCGGGTTGTCCTTGGGTGCCACGGTGTCCTCCGCTGGTCGGTCCTGGTCGGTCCTGCTCGTCTCGGCCCTGCTCATCTGGCTCGTCGGGCACGTCTTGCCCGTCGTGCCCGCCGCCGTGGCTCTCCCGGCCCGACACACCGGTGTCGGTGGCTCGTGGTCGAGTGGTCGCGACGCGCTGACCACACACTATGGCGAATCGGGCGCATCTTCAAACATCTGTTCGAGCGCGTCGCGCCGCGGTGCTTGCCATCGAGCACCTCGTTCGTACACTTGTATGACGAACACACGTTCGAGAGGCCTGTCGGAACGGGCCTCCGCCGAGCTCGTGAGGAGTTGTCATGGCAGTCGTCATCGAAGGGCCCTGGGTCGCCGGAGGTCCCACCCGCACGCGGTCGACGTCCCGCACCGTCGCGGGGCGTGCGGTCTCCCCGCAGGTCGGTGCGGTCCAGGACGAGGGGCGTCTCTCCGACCTCCGGCTCACCCGCCGAGGGCGCGTGGTCCTGTGGCTCGCCGCCGTCGTGGTCCTCGGGGCGGTCCTCCTCGCCGGGGGCCGGGCGGTCGCGGGGGCGCCCGTGGCAGGGACCGAGGTGGTCCCGCACACCGTCGCGGCGGGCGAGACGCTGTGGGCTCTCGCCCGGGACGTCGCCGAACCCGGTGAGGACGTCCGTGACGTCGTCGTGATGATCACCTCCCTCAACGGCCGTAGCTCGGCGGACCTCCGCGTGGGTGAGCAGATCCTCCTCCCGGTGCGCTGACGGGCAGGACGAGCCGCTCGGCGGTCGGTGGGAGTGGTGCGGTGCGGGTTGCCCGGCGCGTATTGTTGCCAGGGGTCCGGACCCAGGACTCGTCACGCTCGTCCGTCCTGGAGGCTCTGTGCACTGCCCGTTCTGCCGACACTCCGACTCGCGGGTCGTCGACTCGAGGACGTCCGACGACGGGGCGTCGATCCGCCGCCGTAGGCAGTGCCCCAAGTGCCAGCGACGCTTCACCACCCTCGAGACGGCGAGCCTCTCCGTCGTCAAGCGCTCCGGTGTCACCGAGCCGTTCAGCCGCGAGAAGGTCGTCACGGGCGTCCGCAAGGCCTGCCAGGGGCGGCCTGTGAGCGAGGACGATCTCGCGCTCCTCGCGCAGAGGGTCGAGGAGACCGTCCGGGCGACAGGGTCCGCGGAGCTCGACGCCTACGAGATCGGGCTGACGATCCTCGGTCCCCTTCGCGAGCTGGACGAGGTCGCCTACCTGCGGTTCGCGAGCGTGTACCAGGCGTTCGACTCCCTCGAGGACTTCGAGGCGGCCATCAACCTCCTGCGCGCGGAGCACGAGAGCCGGGCTGCCGCGGGTGAGGGGACCGTGCAGGACACCTGACCGAGCGGCCTCGCGTCAGAGGTCGCTCGACCTCGGGCCCCAGAGGTTGACGCCCGCGTCGACGGCCACGGAGTCGATCGTGGCGATCTCGGCGGCCGAGAGGGGCCGGCTCTCGAGAGCCGCGAGACTGTCGTCCAGCTGCTCGACCGTTCGCGCCCCGACCACCACACCGGTGACGCGAGCGTCCCGCAGGCACCACGTGAGCGCGAGCTGGGGGAGTGTCTGGCCTCGTTCCGCCGCGATCCGCGCGAGCTCGCGGACGCTCGTGAGCGTCCGGTCCGTGAGGAGCTCGCGTGAGAACGAGCCTCCGGCGGCGGCACGGGACGTCGGGGGGACCCCGTCGAGGTACTTCTCGCTCAGCAGCCCCTGGGCGAGGGGCGAGAACGCGAGCACCCCCAGCCCTGCGTCGGCCGTGACATCGAGCAGCGACCCGTCGCCGTCGTCCTGCTCGATCCACCGGTTGACCATGGAGTACGAGGGTTGGTGCACGGCGAGGCGCACCCCGATCCGGTCGGCGACCTCGAGCGCCTCGCGCGTCCGGGCGGCCGAGTAGGACGAGATGCCGGCGTGGAGCGCCCGACCCGACTCGACGGCTGCACCGAGGGCGCCGATGGTCTCCTCGAGGTGCGTGGTCGGGTCGTACCGGTGGGAGTAGAAGATGTCGACGTGGTCGAGGCCCAGCCTCCGCAACGAGGTGTCGAGCGATGGCAGGAGATAGGCCCGCGAGCCTCCCTCGCCGTGTGGGCCTGGGCGCATCCGGTATCCCGCCTTGGTCGCCACGACCAGCTCGTCACGGTGTGCGGCCAGGTCCGAGCGCAGGATGCGACCGACGCTCTCCTCGGCCGATCCTGGAGGGGGGCCGTAGTTGTTGGCGAGGTCGAGGTGGGTCACTCCACGGTCGAAGGCATGGAGGATGATCTCGCGCTGCGCGGCGAAGGGCGTCGCTGTCCCGAAGTTCTGCCACAGGCCCAGGCTCACGGCGGGGACGGACAGTCCCGAACGTCCGGCCCGTCGGTACGGCATGGTGTCGTAACGTCCGGGTGCGGGGGAGTGCATGGCCGACACGCTACCGTGAGCCTGCCGCGGGTGTCGTCCGTCCGTGGTGCCGGCGGACGGGGACCTACCCGGTGGGCGCTCGACGCGCCGCGCGGGGCCACGGACGCACGAATCGACACGAGGAGGTCCGCACATGACGCAGGACGAGGACAAGAGCGCGACGGTGAGCGAGGACACGAAGGAGAAGTTCCGCCAGGCGCTCGAGAAGAAGAGGTCCGCAAGGCAGCGGACCTCGGAGGGCACGGGGAACACCGGCCAGGTCCACGGGTCGGAGACGGCCGGTCCGATGCAGCGGAACTTCCGCCGCAAGTCAGGCTGACGTACACATCGGGCGAGGCCCGCGGGGGATCCCGCGGCCTCACCCGTCAGCGGTGGGTGTGCTCGCTGCCCATCACACGGAGCTTGATCGTCGCCTCCATGGAACGCAGCGCCTCCACGACCGGGCCCTCGAGCGCAGACCCGGCGTCCGTCACGACGTAGCCGATCTCGCCGCGGGTCGCGAGGAGCTGGCCCTCGATGTTCGTGCCGTGCTCGGCGAGGACGTGGTTCACGGCGGCCAGGACTCCCGGCGTGTTGCGGTGGAGGTGGGCCACCCGCGCCACACCCGTGGTGTTCTCGAGCGCGAGGTTGGGGAGGTTCACGCTGAGCGTCGTCGTCCCGGTCGTCACGAAGTCGGTGATCTTCTGGGCGACGAACCGCCCGATGGCCTCCTGGGCCTCGAGCGTCGACCCGCCGATGTGCGGCGTGAGGATGACGTTGGGGAGGCCGCGGAGCTCCGACTCGAACTGGTCCCCGCGCTTCTTCGGTTCGTGGGGGAAGACGTCGATGGCCGCACCGGCGAGGTGTCCCGAGAGGATGTTCTCGCGGAGCGCACCGGTGTCCACGACGAATCCTCGGGACAGGTTGAGGAAGATCGCCCCGGGCTTCATGAGCGCGAACTGCTTCGGGCCGAAGAGGCCGGCGTTGCCGCTCCTGCCGTCGACGTGCAGGGTGACGATGTCCGCGACCTCGAGGAGCTCCTCGAGGGACGTGACGCGCCGCGCGTTCCCGAGGGCGAGCTTCTCCGCGGTGTCGTAGAACACGACGGACATCCCGAGGTTCTCGGCGAGCACGGACAGCTGGGTGCCGATGTTGCCGTAGCCGATGATGCCGAGCGTCCGGCCGCGCACCTCGTGGGACCCCTCGGCCGACTTGTCCCAGACCCCCGCGTGCAGCGCCTTGTCCCGCTCCGTCATCCGCCGGGTGAGGGAGATGATCTCCGCGAGGGCGATCTCCACCACCGAGCGGGTGTTCGAGAAGGGGGCGTTGAACGCCGCGACGCCGTGGTTGGCCGCGGAGCGCAGGTCGATCTGGTTCGTGCCGATGCAGAAGGCTCCGACGGTGAGCAGCTCCGGGGAGGCAGCGATCACGGCGTCGGTCACCTGGGTCTTGGAGCGGATCCCGAGGATGTGGACGCCGTCGAGGGCGTCGACGAGCTCCTTCTCGTCCAGAGCGCCGGACCGGGAGTCTACCTCGATCCCCTGGTCGGCGAGGATCTCGACGGACAACGGGTGGACGTTTTCGAGCAGGAGGGCCTTGAGCACACGGTCATCGTCCTCTGCGGGGCGTGACGGTGCCAAACGGGTCTTGGCACGTGGACGCCCGGTCAGTCGGCGATCCCTCCCGGCAGGGGCTGGGTGTGGACGACGTGGAGGAGCTTCGTCGGGCGGGTCATCGCCACGTAGAGGTCGGACGCACCGCCGGGGCCGTCCACGAGGTCTCCAGGCTCGACGAGCACGACCGCGTCGAACTCGAGCCCCTTGGACTCCCGTGCGCTGAGCACCACCACTGGGTCGTCCGATCCGCTCGACCGGCCGTCGACGTCCGGGAGGCCCACGGCTCGCCGCAGCGCCCCGAGGAGGCGTTCGGGGGCGATGACCGCGACCTGGCCGGCGCCGTCCTGCCGTACCTCGTCGAGGGCGCCCGCGGCGTTCCGCGCGGCGGCCTCGACGAGGTCGTCCTCCGCGGTGGGGTGGACGCGCAGCGCGTCGGGCACCACCCGTGCGGACGTCAGCGGTGACACCGGCAGCCCGGCCTCGAGGGCCATCGAGCGCGCGCTCGACGCGACGGCCTCCGGGGTCCGGTAGTTCACCGTGAGCTCTGCCGAGCGCCACGAGTCGCGCAGGAGCGGGGTGAGCATCGCGGACCACGACCGCGCGCCTGCGGGGGACGAGGTCTGGGCGACGTCCCCGACGATGGTCATCGAGCGCGTGGGGCACCGCCGCAGCAGCATCCGCCAGGCCATGGCAGAGAGCTCCTGCGCCTCGTCGACGACGAGGTGCGCGTACGTCCAGGTACGGTCCTGGGCGGCCCGCTCCGCGGTGGTCTGGTGGGAGCCGCCGCCGGAGAACCGGTCGGCGAGGGTCTCGGCGTCGACGAGCCCGCCGGCCGCGCCGGACGACTCGAGGACCTGTCGTGCGTAGTCGAGCGACTCGGTCCGTTGCTCGGCGTCCCTGCGGGCCTGTGCCCGCGCGGCCTGGTCGTCCTCGCCGAGGAGCTCGGCGGCCTCGTCGAGGAGCGGGATGTCGGCCTCCGTCCAGGGGGATCCCGGCTCGCGGCGCAGGAGGCGGCGGTCGGCGGCGGACGTGCGGGGCGCTGCCTCGGCGAGCCGGTGCGGCTTCGCGTAGAGGTCCTCGACGAGCTTCTGCGGGGTGAGCGGCATCCATGCGAGGTTGAGAGCGACGCGGATCTCCCGGGTGGTGCGGAGCTCCTCGACCACCTCGGCGCGCTCGTCGGACGGGAGCGAGTAGGTGAGCTGCTCGGCGTACTGCTGGGCGAGGCGGTTGAGCATCTCCCGCACGAAGGTCACGCGGGCCAGGTTGTGCGGCTTGTGCAGGCGCCGTGCCCTGGCGATGGCGTCGCGGACGTCCCGTCGCCGCACGACCACGTCGTAGCCGTCGACGCGCACGTGGACGTCCTCCGCGGGGACGCGCTGGCGAGCCCGCACGGCTCGCGCCACGACCTCGGCCATCTCGGGCCGGCCCTTGACCTCCGCGACGGCGGGGTCCTCCTGAGCGCGGCCGGCCACGCCCGGCAGGAGGTCGGAGATGGTGGTGCTCACCACACCGGTCTCGCCGAGCGACGGCAGGACCTGGTCGATGTAGCGCAGGAAGGACCTGCTGGGACCCACGAGGAGCACGCCCGAGCGCTCGAGGAGCCGACGGTGCGCGTAGAGGAGGTAGGCCGCCCGGTGGAGGGCGACGGCGGTCTTGCCCGTCCCCGGCCCTCCCTGGACGACGAGGGCGCCCTGGAGGTCCGACCGGATGATCGCGTCCTGCTCGGCCTGGATCGTCGCGACGATGTCCCCCATCCGACCCGTGCGGGCCGCGGCGAGCGAGGCGAGCAGCGCACCCTCGCCCGAGAGCACCAGGTCACCCTCGCCACCGGGCCCCGTGGTGCGGCCGAGGTCGAGGACGTCGTCCTCGAGGGCGGTCACCGTCCGGCCACGGGTGACGAGGTGCCGCCGGCGGTAGACCCCGTCCCGCTGCGCCGCGGTCGCCCGGTAGAAGGCCTGCGCGGCGGGCGCTCGCCAGTCCGTGAGGATGGACGTGTGGTGCTCGTCGGTGAGCCCGATGCGGCCGATGTACCGGGTCGGGTCCTCGTCGAAGTCGAGACGGCCGAAGCACAGCCGGTCCTCCACCGCCTCCAGCAGCGCGGCACGGTCCTCGTACAGGGTCGCGAAGGCGTCACGCTCGCTCCGGTTCTGGGGCGAGCCGCTCGGTCCGCTGCGCCGCACCTGCGCGAGGCGGGCCCGCGTGGTGCGCCGGAGCTCGTCGAGACGTGCGTACAGAAGGTCCACGGTCAGCTGCTCGAGCCTGACCTCGTCGGACTGAACGGTCACGCTTCTCCTTCCGGGGGGCGACGGCCCGCCCGGGACGTGCTGCCCCGGGCGGTCGCGGCCGTCCATTATGGCCGACGACGGTCCACCGCCGCACCGGCGGACGGGTCGGCATCCCCGAACGTCTAGGATCGACGGACGCCGAGGGAAGGACCAGGGTGAGCCCGATGAGCCAGGACGCAGGTCTCCGCGTCCTCCTCGTGGAGGACGACGACGGGGACGCGCTGCTCGTGGACGAGCTCTTCGAGGACTCCGGGCTCCTCGTCGAGCTGCGGCGCGCGCGGTCCGTCGACGAGGCGCTCACCATGCTCGACGTCGACTGCGTCCTCCTCGACCTCGGTCTGCCGGACTCGGTCGGTCTCTCGGGGGTCGAGCGGGTTCAGGGGACTCCCGGCGCGCCGGCGCTCGTGGTCCTCACCGGGCTGAGCGACGGCGCCGCGGCCCTGCCCGCCGTCGCGGCCGGCGCCCAGGACTACCTCGTCAAGGACGACGTCGACGGGCGGCTCCTCGCTCGCTCGGTGCTCTACGCCGTGGAGCGTCGCCGCTCGGAGGTGCAGGAGCGCGCGCTCTACCGCAACGCGGTCCGTGCGGAGGAGACGGCGCGCCTCGAGCGCGCGCTCCTTCCGTCGCCGGCCGTGGTCGACGACCGGCTCGCGGTCCACGTCGGCTATCTCCCCGGAGGCAACGGACTCCTCGGTGGCGACTTCTACGACGTGGTCGAGCGTCCTGACGGTTCGGTGCTGTGCGTCGTCGGGGACGTCGCAGGGCACGGACCGGACGAGGCCGCCCTGGGTGCGACGCTCAGGACGGCCTGGCGCACCCTGGTGCTCGCGGGGACGGAACCGTCCGACATCCTCGGGCTGGTGGAGCGGGTGCTCGTCCACGAGCGCTCGCGGCAGGAGACCTTCACGACGCTGTGCCAGGTGGTCGTCCACCCGGCACGGGCCACCGCCGACATCTATCTCGCCGGGCACCCCGCCCCGATCCTCCTCGGGACGCCGAGCACGCTCGTCGAGCCCACCGCCCGGGGCAAGGCCCTGGGCATACCGGTGGAGTCCGCCTGGAACCCGCAGCGTGTCGGGCTGGGCGACGAGTGGTGGCTGATGATCTACACGGACGGCCTCGTGGAGGCCACCGTGGACGCACCGACCGAGGTCCCGGCCGTGCGTGGGCGGACCCCGCGCCCGAGGCTCGGGACCGCAGGGCTCCTGGAGGCCTCGGCGTCGGCGTTCCGCGGAGGGACCACCGATCTCGTCGGACGGCTCCTGCGGGAGGTGCGAGGGGCGCACGGCGGTCGTCTCGAGGACGATGCTGCCGTCCTCGTCCTGGGATGGCCGGGTACGGTGCACGACGGTGCGGGCGAACGTTCCGCGACGCTGGCGGACTCGGAGGAGTGGACGTGACGGAGACCAGCGGGACGCCCGCGCCGGAGACGCTGAGGCACAGGCTTGGTGTGATGCTCGGCGTCGCCGGCGGGGTGCTCCTCGTCGTCGTCGGGGGCGCCGCGTACTCGCTCGTCGAGGTCGTGAGGCACCAGTCCGACGTCACCGACGTGTACTTCGACGCCATCGTGCGCGCCGAGAGGCTGTCCACGGACCTCGAGGACGCCGGCACGTCCGTCGAGGCCTTCGTGGCGAGCGGCTACGACGGCGCCCTCACCGGGCTCGAGACGTGGGACCTCCGGCCGGCCGAGGCGTCGCGGACCCGGCTGTCCGAGGCCTTCGGCGAGGACTCCGCCCAGGTGGTGCGGGCGGACGAGGCTCTCGACGCCGTCCGGGCATGGCGCGACGGCTTCGCACTCCCAGCGGTCGAGCACACCGCGGCCACGGGAGAGAGCACGCTCCCCGTGGAGCTCCGCAGGACGGGAGGGGACCTGCGCGCCGAGGCCGACGTCGCGGTCGACGGGCTCGTCGACCGCCTCGCCGCCGACCGAGAGCAGTCCGCCGACGAGCTCGCGACGTGGACCCGGACGCTCTTCCTGGCCGTCGTCGCGCTCGCCGTCGCCTCGCTCGCAGGAGCCGGTCTCGTCTGGTCGACCCTGCGCCGCCGGGTCCTCGGCCCGCTGGCCGCCCTCTCGGAGAAGGCGCAGGCGGTGAGCCGGGGCGCTCTCCACCAGGAGGTCTCCGTGGCAGGGCCCGGGGAGATCGCAGCCCTCTCGGCCGCGGTCGAGTCGATGAGGGTGTCCCTCGTCGAGGAGATGGCGACCGTCTCGGCGTCCCGGGCGGAGATCGCGGAGGCGCACAGGCAGGTGACCGAGCAGGCCGAGGAGCTGCGCAGGTCGAACCGGGACCTCGAGCAGTTCGCCTACGTCGCGTCCCACGACCTCCAGGAGCCGCTCCGCAAGGTCGCGAGCTTCACGCAGCTGCTCCAGAAGCGGTACGGAGGACAGCTCGACGACCGGGCCGACCAGTACATCGAGTTCGCCGTCGACGGCGCCAAGCGCATGCAGCGTCTCATCCAGGACCTGCTCGGTTTTTCCCGCGTCGGTCGGTCGCTGGAGGACCCCGCGCCCGTCGATCTCGACGAGGCGGGCTCGGCGGCGCTGTCCAACCTCGAGTCCACCGTCGAGGCGACCGGGGCGGTGGTCCGGATGGGTGGGCTCCCGACCGTGGTCGGTCACCGGAGCCTCCTGGTGCAGCTGTTCCAGAACCTCGTCGGCAACGCCATCAAGTTCCGCGACCCGGACCGCGACCCGGAGGTCGTGGTCGGTGCGGCGCGCTACGACGGTGGGTGGGAGCTGTGGTGCCGCGACAACGGGATCGGCGTGGACCCGCAGTACGCGGAGCGGGTCTTCGTCATCTTCCAGCGGCTCCATCCGAAGGACGTGTACGAGGGCACGGGGATCGGTCTGGCCCTGTGCAAGAAGATCGTCGAGTTCCACGGCGGGACCATCGGGATCGACCCGCCCGACCCGGACCACCCGGGCACGACGGTGCGCTGGACGATCCCTGACGTCATCGACACGACCAGGGAGGACGCTGAGCCCGCGGGGTGGGACGTCGTCGGCCCCAGCGGCACGGGTGTGGCGCTATCCTCGACGACGGACACAGCACGTGTCGAGGACCGGGAGGCTTCCCGGAGCAGCGGTCCCGCCGCGGACCACAAGGAGCGCCAGTGAACGACCCCACGACGATCATCGAAGTCCTCCTGGTCGAGGACGACCCGGGTGACGTGCTCATGACGCAGGAGGCCTTCGAGCACAACAAGGTCGCGAACCGGCTCTCCGTCGTCAACGACGGCGTGAGCGCCCTCGAGTACCTCCGCAAGGAGGGGCAGTACGCGGACGTCCCCACCCCGGACCTCGTGCTCCTCGACCTCAACCTCCCGCGGATGGACGGCCGCGAGGTCCTCGCGGCCCTCAAGGCCGACGAGGAGCTGCGCAAGATCCCCGTGGTCGTCCTCACGACCTCGGAGGCGGAGGAGGACGTGGTCCGGAGCTACTCCCTGTACGCCAACGCGTTCGTCACCAAGCCGGTCGACTTCGACCGCTTCATCGACGTCGTGCGCCAGATCGACGACTTCTTCGTGTCGGTCGTCCGGCTGCCCTCCCGCTGACCACGGGAAGATAATCGGGGGCCACGACGTTCATCTGACCATCGGCCGACGTGGGCACGGGCACGGTCCCGTCCCACCGACAGGAGGTATCAGGTGCTTGACCCTCGCGACATCTACGAGATCGACCCACAGGTGGAGGCAGAGCTGGTCGCCGCGGCGACCGAGGGTGCCACCGGGCCGGTCCTCATCAACGCGCTGCGGGGGTTCGTCGATGCCGGGAACGTCGGACAGGTCGCCGTCGAGCACGTCCTCGGCACGGCGGAGCCTCGCCGCCTCGTGACCTTCGACGTCGACCAGCTGGTCGACTACCGGTCCAAGCGCCCCACGATGGTCTTCGACGCGAGCACCTGGGCGGAGTACAACGCTCCGGTGCTCGCGGTCGACCTCGCGAGGGACGGCGAGGGTACGGCATTCCTCGTCCTGCACGGCAGCGAGCCCGACGTCCAGTGGGAGCGGTTCGTCCTCGCCGTCGCGTCGCTGGTCGAGAGGTTCCGTGTGTCCCTCACCGTGGGGACCTACGGCATCCCGATGGGCGTCCCGCACACGCGCGGGCTGTCGGTGACGTCCCACGCGACCACCGACTCGCTCCTCGGGGTGACCGCACCGTGGTTCGGCCGGGTCACCGTGCCTGCGAGCGTCGCGAACCTCCTGGAGTTTCGGCTCGGTGAGCGTGGGCACGACGCGCTCGGCTTCGCGGTCCACGTGCCGCACTACCTGGCGCAGTCCTCGTACCCGCCCGCAGCAGTCGTGGCGCTCACGCAGGTCGAGAGCGTCACCGGCCTCGACCTCCGGACCGGGGGCCTCGAGGGAGCCGCGGAGGAGGCGCGCGACGAGGTGGCCCGCCAGGTCCGGGAGTCCGTCGAGGTCGCCGAGGTGGTCCGAGGGCTGGAGGAGCAGTACGACGCGTTCGTCAGGTCCTCGGAGCGGGAGAACCTCCTCGCGGACGCTGTGCCCATCCCGACGGCCGAGGAGCTCGGCGCGGAGTTCGAGCGCTTCCTCTCGCAGCGTGGCGACGGTCAGCCCGGCTGACCGTCGCGCCGGCCGGACGGTGTCGTCCCGACGTCGTGGAGCACCGGTGCCTGCCCGACGAACCGCGCGAGCTCGTCGTCCTGCAGGAGGCTGGCAGGAACTGCGAGGCTCCTGAGGGCCCGCGCGAGAGAGCTCGACGTGAGGTCGGCGCTCCGGGCGCTCCCCGCGTCCGTGGAGGGAGCGACCGCGGCGAGGACGAGGTTGCCGTAGCGGCGACCCTTGAGGAGCGCGGGCTCGGAGATCACCGCGATCTGCCCGGGGTGCGTCGGCGCCCGGTCCGTGACGTGGGTCAGGGCGGTTCGCAGGGTGGCCACCTCCGCCCGAGCAGAGGTGAGCGGTGGGCGGTCGGCGCAGTTCACGAGGTAGAGGCCGCCGGGACGCAGGACACGCAGCACGTCGGCGGTGAACTCCGCGGTCACGAGGTGCCCGGGTGTCGTGTCCCCGGCGAAGACGTCCCGGACGACGACGTCCTGGCTGCCGCTGGGCAGGGTCGCGAGCTGTGTCCGGGCGTCGCCGGCCCGCAGGCGCAGCCGTGGTGAGCGGGGGAGGTCGAACCACCGCCGTACGAGCTCGAGGAGGCTCCCGTCGACGTCCACGCCGATCTGCCGGGAGCCGGGGCGCAGGGCCTCGAGGGCGCGGGCCATGCCGCAGCCGGCCGCCCCGAGGTGGACCACGTCGAGAGGACCGGGAGGCACGGTCGCGATGACGGCGCACATGATCTCCATGTACTCGAACCCGACGTTCGTCGGGTCGCCGAGGTCGACGAACGAGCTGGGGACGCCGTTCACCATGAGGGTGAACGCGTCGGGATCGTCCCGGTCCGGCACGAGCTCGACGCGCCCGGAGTCCGTGGTCAGCTCACCGGTCGGGAGCGTCTGCCGGCCGGCGAGAGAGGGTGTCGGTGGCTCGGAGGAGGATCGTCGTGATCGGCGGGACATGGGCCAAGCCTAGGCGCCGTCGACGAGGAATCGCTTGACAGTGATCGAACACCTGTTCGAGACTTGTGGGGAGGAGGTGGCGAGATGACGACAGCGACGGCCGTGCGAACGGTTCACCTGGTGCTGGGTCCGGACGTGAGGATCCTCCTCGAGCGCGCGGATCGCGAGCTCGATCTCGCCCGTGCCGCGTCCGAGCCGGGGGAGGGGTTCCTCCACGCGCACCTCGCCGCGCTGCGGTTGGCCGGGGCGGTCCTCGCCGCGACGGGTTCGCCTGCGCCTCGGGGGCGTCCCCGGAGCGCCTGGGAGAGGTTGTCGGCAGCGGTTCCCGAGCTTGCGTCGTCCGCCGCGTACTTCGCGTCGGGTGCGTCCACGCGCAGCGCCGTCGAGACCGGCCGCGGCCACGACGTCGACGTCGCGCTCGCCAGAGCGTGGGAGTCGGCCGCGGAGCGCTTCCGGGACGAGGTCGTCGAGCTGCTCGGGACCGGTGCCGGCCGGCTGTCGCCCGGTCGGTCGTGGGTCTCGTGAGCCGTGGACCACGGTCGGGTGCGGCCCGGCGATCCTGGGGCGAGGACGACTCGGGCTGCCCGATCCTGCACGTCGACATGGACGCGTTCTTCGCGTCGGTCGAGGTGGCACGTCGTCCTCACCTCGCAGGGAGACCGGTGGTCGTGGCGGGCTCGGACCGGGCGGTCGTCCTCGCGGCCACCTACGAGGCCCGGGCCTTCGGTGTGCGGTCGGCGATGCCGGTGGCCGTCGCGAGGAGGCTCTGCCCGCAGGCGGTCTACGTGCCTCCGGACCAGGCGACGTACCGCGCCGTCTCCGCCGAGGTCATGGGGATCCTCCGCGAGGTGACGACGCTCGTGGAGCCGATCAGCGTCGACGAGGCCTTCCTGGACGTCGCGGGAGCACGACGTCGCCTCGGGCGCCCGGTGGAGATCGCGGAGAAGATCCGGGACCGCGTCCGGCGCCAGCTCGGCCTCTCGTGCTCCGTCGGCGTAGCGTCCTCGAAGTTCGTCGCCAAGCTCGCGTCCACGCACGCCAAGCCTGACGGGATGATGCTCGTCCCCCGGGACGCGACCGTCCCGTTCCTGCACTCGCTCCCGGTGGGGGCCCTGTGGGGTGTGGGCGAGAAGACCGAGGCGAACCTCGCCCGGTGGGGCATCGAGACCGTCGCGCAGCTGTCGGCCACCGATCCGGCGGTGCTGCGTCAGGCGGTCGGTGCGGCGGCCGGAGCGCACCTCATGGACCTCGCGTGGGGTCGCGACGCGAGGCCCGTGGAGCCCGTTCGGCGGGAGAAGAGCGTGGGCGCCGAGACGACGTTCGCCACGGACGAGCGCGACCCGTCCGTGGTGGAGGGAAAGGTCCTCGAGCTCTCGGACCGTTGTGCCGGTCGCCTGCGCGAGCAGGGGCACCTTGCGCTGACCGTGAGCGTCAAGGTGCGGACGAGCGACTTCCGCACGCTGTCCCGGTCGAGGTCGCTCGTCTCGCCCACCGACAGCGGGCGCGAGATCTTCCTGGTCGCCCGCGAGCTCGTCGCGGGCGCCGACCTGAGGGGCCTGCCCGTGCGTCTCGTCGGTGTCCGGGCCGAGGGGCTGGTCGCGCGGGAGGTCGCTGTCCTGCAGCCCACCCTCGAGGACGCGGTGAGCGGCGGCAGCGAGCAGCAACGTCTGGCGGAGGCGGCCATGGACCAGGTCCGGAGACGTTTCGGGCGGTCTGCCATAGTCTCCGCGCGGACGGTCGTCCCGTCGACTACCGCCGCACGAGATCTAGAACTATCCTGACTAGTGACATGGTCCGACTGACGAGAGTGCGGGGGTAGAGATGCCTCTGTCCGAATACGAACAGCGTGTTCTGGAACAGATGGAGCGAGAGCTCACGTCTGACGACCCGCGCCTCGCCACGACGCTGAAGTCGACGGCTCCGAGGTCCGGTACCCGATACGTCGTCGCCGGCGTCGGTCTGGTCGTCGGTCTGCTCGCGCTCGTCGTGGGAGTGGCACAATCCGTTCCCTGGGTGGGCGTGGTGGGCTTCGTCATCATGTTCTCCGCGGTGACGTACGCCCTGGCGCAGCCGGCTCGACGCCAGGTCGTGACGGGCCCGATCGGGACCGTCTCCGCGGACGGGGCGATCCGTCGTCCGACGGGGCGACGGGGAGGCGGCGGACAGGGCCCGCGCCGGGGAGCGGCCTCGTCCCGGGGGAGCTTCATGGAACGCCTCGAGGAACGCTGGGACAGGCGTCGGCGAGGCGAGTAGCCGAACACAGCGAGACATCACGACGAGAGGGCCGGACGACGACGTCCGGCCCTCTCGTCGTACCCGGTTGTGGTCCCGCGGTCGCGAGCGCGGGACAAGTCATCCTCCACTTCCCTCCACCGATGCTCCGTCGGGCGCCTGAGCGACCTCCGCAGCGGCCCTGAGCACCGCCGGCGCGCACGGTTCGTCCCGTCGCGCGGCCTCTGTGCGCCCCTGTCGGTGGAGCCCGCCCCCCGCGACCCGTGAGCGCGCCTACACGCGTCGGAGAACCCTCCACGACGCTCCACCGGTATGACCTGCGGGTTTGCGGGTCTCTGGGTGAAGTTTCTGTGTTTTGCCAGGCCAGGTGGAGGGAAGTGGAGTAGCGTGGAGCCACCTGGAGCAAGAAGGAGAGGTGCCGACAGTGAGCGAGCTGTTCGGTGGATCTCCGAGCCTGCTGCTGGGTACGTACACCCCCCGCCTCGACGAGAAAGGTCGTCTCATCCTCCCCGCCAAGTTCCGGTCGCAGCTCGCGCCGGGACTCGTCATGACCCGGGGCCAGGAGAGGTGCCTGTTCCTCCTGCCGATGGACGAGTTCCGTCGGATGTACGAGCAGATCCGCCAGGCGCCGGTGACGAGCAAGCAGGCGCGCGACTACCTGCGGGTGTTCCTCTCCGGTGCGAGCGACGAGGTGCCCGACAAGCAGGGGAGAGTCTCCATCCCTGGCCCGCTGCGCGAGTACGCGGGGCTCGACCGTGACGTCGCGGTGATCGGGGCCGGGACCCGCGTGGAGATCTGGGACGCCCAGGCCTGGAGCACCTACCTCGCGGAGCAGGAGTCCGGCTACGCCGACACGGCGGAGGAGGTCCTCCCGAACCTCAGGTTCTGACCGGCGGCCGCACGATGAGGCCTCCTCCCGCCCGTTCTGACGCACTTCCCCGGCGTCAGAGGGTCGCGGAGGGAGACCTGATCTGGTGGCCACCGGTCCCGCTCCCCGAGCTCGAGAGGCCCTGAAGCACCCGCGCAGCACCCGCGACGACCGTCGCACCGAGAACGACGAGAAGGAAGGAGGGACGCGATGGACCACGACCAGCGGACGGAGCAGCAGGCCGCCGACCGTCACGTCCCCGTCCTGCGGGACCGTTGCGTGGACCTGCTCGCCCCGGCGCTCGAGCGTCCCGGTGCCGTCTACCTCGACTGCACGCTCGGTATGGGCGGGCACACCGAGGCGGTCCTCGCACGCTTCCCCGAGGTGCGGGCGATCGGTATCGACCGCGACCCGGAGGCGTTGCGCCTCGCCGGTGAGCGCCTGGCGCCCTTCGGTGCTCGTTTCACGGGGGTCCACGCCGTCTACGACGAGATCCCCGAGGTGCTGGTCGAGCTCGGGCTCGAGGGCGTCGACGGGATCCTCATGGACCTCGGGGTGTCCTCCTTGCAGATCGACGAGCGCGAGCGGGGCTTCTCCTACGCGCACGACGCGCCGCTGGACATGCGGATGGACCCGACCGCGGACCTCACGGCCGCGGTCGTCCTCAACACGTACGACGAGCGCGCCATCTCGCGGATCCTGCGCGAGTACGGCGAGGAGCGCTTCGCGTCGAAGATCGCCCGGTCCGTCGTCGCCCGTCGCGCCGAGCGTCCGTGGACCAGGTCCGCGGAGCTCGTCGACCTGGTCCGCGCCTGCATCCCGGCGGCGACTCGCAAGACCGGTGGCAATCCTGCGAAGCGCACCTTCCAGGCGCTGCGGATCGAGGTCAACGGGGAGCTCGAGGTCCTCGAGCGCGCCCTCCCCGCCGCCGTGGAGGCGTTGTCCGTGGGCGGACGGATCGTCGTGGAGTCGTACCACTCCCTCGAGGACCGCCTCACGAAGCGCGAGCTCGCCCGTGGCGCGACCTCCAGCGCACCGCCCGATCTCCCGGTCGAGCCCGAGACCCATCGTCCCTACCTGCGGCTCCTCACACGAGGGGCCGAGGAGGCCGACGAGCGCGAGCTCGAGCTCAATCCCCGTTCTGCCTCGGTCCGTCTCCGCGCGGCCGAGCGTCTTCGACCCACACCACACCACATGAAGAATCGGATGGAGCGCTGATCATGAGTTCTGCACAGTCCAGTGCTGCACGTGTTCTTCCCGTCCCCGGGGGGACGCTGCCGGCAGGGCGACCCACCACGGCACCGCCGCGCCTCCGGCTCGTCCAGGCACCGGAGCAGGCGCGGAGCCGTGCCCCCTTCGTGCTCCTGTGCATGGCCATCCTCGGGGCGGCCCTCCTCGGGACCCTCGTGCTCAACACCGCCATGGCCGACGGCTCCTACGAGGCGGCGAGCCTGCAGCGTGAGCTCGCCCAGCAGGCCGAGGTGTCCGACAACCTCAAGGCCCAGCTCGACGAGCGGACATCACCTCAGGCGCTCGCCGGCCGCGCCCAGGAGCTCGGGATGGTGCAGTTCGCAAACCCGGGCATCCTCAGCCTGTCCGACCAGACGATCCACGGCGGTGCGGGTGGTGCAGGAGCAGCAGGATGACGGCGCGTCCACCTCGGGACGGGGCGCCGTCCGACGGCGCGTCGGGCCGGGGTCGCTCGCCCCGCTCGGGTCGCTCGCCCCGCCCGGGTCGACCGACCGGCACGGACGGTGGACGCGGGTCGACCGGCCGTACGGCTGACACCGGCCGGGGTGAGCGTCCACGGAGCAGTGGTTCCGCAGCGAAGAGCCCTGCGCCGCGTTCCGGTGCGACGGCACGTGGAGGAGACCCGTCGCGGCGGGCCCCACGCGCGAAGGGTTCGACGAGCGCGGCCGGGAGCACCGGGGCGACCGGGCAGCGGCAGACGCGAGGAGCGGCCCGGCAGACCGCTCCCGAGCCCGCTCGGAACCCGAGGTCCCGTGCCGGAGCGGACCGGCCCCGCACCTCGGCCTCGACGTCGTCGACCAGGCAGGGGTCCGCGCGGTCCCCGCGCCCCGCCACGGACCGGGCAGTCGTGAGACGCGGGGCACCCAGCGCTCCCGCACGAACGCGGCTACGCACCCCGCGAACCGTCGACGGCACGCCCCGTGGGCGTCGTCGTCCGACCCGGCCCCGGCGTACCGCCGCCCTGCCGGACTCGTCCCGCCGCATGCAGGTGCTGTCGGTCATCGCGCTGCTGGTCCTCACCCTCTTTTCCGGGCGCCTCGTGTACGTCCAGGGTTTCGAGGCCGAGGCCCTGGCTGCGGACGCCCGCACCATGCGCACGGACACGGTCGAGATCCCCGCCGTGCGCGGGGAGATCGTCGACGTCAACGGTGAGGTCCTCGCGACCTCGGTGACGCGGCACCACATCATCGCGGACCCGGTGGCCATCGCCACCTGGAAGCACTCGGTCGACGGCACCGTCCTGGGCGGTCCGACGGAGGCCGCGCGCCTCCTCGCGCCGGTCCTCGGGATCCCGGAGGCGGAGCTCGCGGCGATGATGGACGGGGAACGGCGGTACAAGCGTCTCAAGCTCGACGTCCCACCCGAGACCTGGGACGCGGTCCGCGCCCTGAACATTGGCGGGATCAGCGCGGAGACGTTCCTCAAGCGCACCTACCCGGCAGGCACGACGGGGGGCAACCTCGTGGGATTCGTCGGGAACGAGGGGTCCGGTCAGGCCGGGCTCGAAGCCTCTCTCGACGACCTCCTCGCGGGTTCCGCGGGCAGCACGACGTACGAGCGGGGAAAGAAGGGGCACGTGATCCCGTCCGGGGAGCAGTCGACGGTCCCTGCCGTCCCGGGGAGCGACGTGCAGGTCACGACCGACACGGACCTCCAGTGGATGGCGGAGGCGCGGCTCGCGGAACAGCTCGAGGCGACCGGCGGGACGGGCGGTTTCGTCGTGGTGCTGGACACCAGGACCCAGGCCGTCCTCGCTCTGGCGGACTCCGGGTCGATCGATCCCAACAACCCGTCCGGCATGGGCGGCACCAAGTCGATCTCGAACGTCTTCGACCCGGGGTCGACCGCGAAGATCATCACGATGGCAGCCGCCATCGAGACGGGACTCGCGACGCCGACCGACCAGTTCGAGGTCCCCGACCGCTACACGACGGCCAACGGTCAGACGTTCAAGGACTCCCACGACCACGACGTCGAGAACCTCACGCTCACCGGGATCCTCGCCCAGTCCTCGAACACGGGCACGCTCATGGTCGGTCAGCACATCCCGAAGCAGGTGCGCCACGACTACCTGACGAAGTTCGGCTTCGGGCAGCCCACCGGGATCGAGCTCGCCGGTGAGTCCCGTGGGATCCTCGCGGACGCGGACGACTGGGACGGCCGCACGGAGTACGCGGTGATGTTCGGGCAGAGCGTGTCGGTCACGGCGCTGCAGGCGACGAGCGTCTTCGCGACGATGGCCAACGGCGGTGTGCGGACCACGCCGCACCTCGTCGCCGGCACCACAGCACCTGACGGGGAGTTCGTCCCGTCGGAGCTGCCTGCGCCTCAGCAGGTGGTGTCCGAGGCCACCGCCGACCAGGTCCTCAAGATGATGGAGTCCGCCGTCACGGACGGCACCGGAGCCAAGGCGGCGATCTCCGGGTATCGCGTCGCAGGGAAGACAGGGACGGCGCAGACCCCCGACGCGAACGGTGATCTCACCAACCACCTCGCGTCCTTCATCGGCGTGGCCCCGGTCGACGCGCCGCGCGTCGCGGTCGGCGTCTTCATCGAGAACCCGAAGACCTCGATCTACGGGGGAGAGGTCGCAGCCCCCGTCTTCGCCGACGTCACGGCCTTCGCCCTCCAGCAGCTCGGGGTCGAGCCCACCGGGTCCGCTCCCGACCTCTACCCGACGACGTGGTGAGGATCACCACACCGCAGGTCAGGACGCTCGCGGGCGCACGGAGCGTCGCGTTCGCCAGGATAGATTGAGCCCATGACGTCCGAGCAGGGCCGCATGCGCCCGACCGTGAGGAACCCCCGCACACTCGAGTCGATCGCCTCGGCGTTCACGCTGGTGAGCGATCCGTCTGCGGCCGACGTGGAGGTCACCGGGCTCGCCGTCGGCAGCGCCGACGTCCTCCCCGGAGACCTCTTCGTCGCCCTCACCGGCCTCACGTCCCACGGTGCGCGGTACGTCGCCGCAGCGGTCGAGTCCGGCGCCGTCGCGGTCCTCACCGATCCCGCCGGGGCGCGCATCGTCGAGCAGGCCGCCGCGGACGGTGGGCCCGACCTCCCCGTCCTCGTCCTGCCCGACGCCGCCGACGCGCGGCGGACCCTCGGTGCCCTGTCCGCGTGGTTCTACGACGACCCGGCCGAGCGGCTCCTCACCGTCGGGGTGACGGGCACCAACGGCAAGACGACCACGACGTACCTCGTGGACGCCGCGCTGCGCCAGATGCACGGCACCACGGCCGTCGTGGGCACCATCGAGCTGCGGATCGGCGACCGGTCCATCGAGAGCCCGCGGACCACGGTCGAGGCCCCGGTGCTCCACGGCATCCTCGATCTCGCCCTCGAGGAAGGCACGACGGCGCTCACCATGGAGGTCTCGTCGCACGCTCTCGCGCTGCAACGGGTCGCGGGGATGCGGTTCGACGTCGTGGCCTTCACCAACCTGCAGCGCGACCACCTCGACTTCCACGGCGACATGGAGGGGTACTACCGGGACAAGGCTCGGCTCTTCTCGCCCGAGCTCGCCGCCCGGGGGGTCGTCTGCGTCGACGACGAGTGGGGGGCACGCCTCGCCCGCGAGGCGACCATCCGGGTCGACACGCTCTCCACCCGGCCCGGGACCCCGGCGTCGGCCACGGCCGACTGGCGGGTCACCTCGGCGACCGTCGGGCTCGACGGGGTCGGCTCGACCTTCGTCCTCGAGGGCCCCGACGGCCAGAGCGTCACGGGCCGCAGCCCGCTCCCCGGGGAGGTCAACGTGTCGAACGCGGCGCTGGCCCTCGTCGTCGCAGCGCGGGCCGGTGTGCCGCTCGAGGACGCGGCGCAGGGCGTCGCCGTCGCGGCGGCGGTCCCCGGACGCATGGAGCGGGTCGTCGAGCGCGAGGACGGTGGGCCGCTCGTCCTCGTCGACTACGCGCACACGCCCGACGCCCTCGAGCTCGCGCTCTCCGGCGTCCGCGCCATCACGCCCGGCAGGCTCGTGATCGTCTTCGGGTCCGACGGCGACAGGGACACCGGCAAGCGACCGATCATGGGCGAGATCGCGGCGCGCCTCGCGGACGTCCTCGTCGTCACCGACGAGAACCCGCGGTCGGAGGCGCCGGAGAGCATCCGCGCCGCGATCCTCGAGGGGGTGCGCACCGTCCGCCCGGACCTCGACAGGGTGCACGAGGTGGCGCCACGATCCGCCGCGGTGGCGTACGGTGTGTCGCTGGCAGGTGACGGCGACACCGTCATCGTCACGGGGAAGGGGCACGAGCCCACCCAGGAGGTCGCCGGGGTGTTCCACCGGTACAACGACCGCGACGCGGTCCGCGACGCCTGGGCCACCCGTGCCGGTGCGGTCGCGGGGGCGTCCGGTACGCAACGAGAGACGGAGCGCGACGAGTGATCGACCTGACAGCAGCCGAGGTGGCGCACCTCACCGGCGGGCGCCTCACGGCCGACCCCGGGCGGGTGCACGGGCCCGTCGTCATCGACTCGCGCAAGGCGGGCCCCGGCGGGCTCTTCGTGGCCCTCGCAGGGGACCGCTCCGACGGGCACGACCACGCGGTCGGCGCGGTGCGGGCCGGCGCCCAGCTGGTCCTCGCGGGGCGCGAGGTCGACGATGTGCCGTGCGTGGTCGTCGACGACGTCGCGCACGCGCTGGGGCTCCTCGCCGCCGAGCACCTGCGGAGGCTGCGGGCCGCCGGCGACCTGCGCGTGGTCGCGGTCACCGGTTCCGTCGGCAAGACGACCACGAAGGACCTTCTCGGTCAGGTCCTCGCGTCGTCGGGGGAGACCGTCATGCCCGAGGCCTCGTTCAACAACGAGATCGGTCTTCCCCTCACCGTGCTCGAGGCCTCGCCCTCCACCCGTTTCCTCGTCCTCGAGATGGGTGCGGCGGCGATCGGCGAGCTCACGTACCTCACGGGCATCGCACCGCCGGACGTGTCGATCGTCCTCGTCGTCGGCAGCGCGCACCTCGGTGGGTTCGGAGGCATCGAGTCGGTCGCCCGCGCCAAGTCCGAGATCGTCACCGGGCTGGCGCCCGGTGGCGTTGCCGTCCTCAACGCCGACGACCACCGGGTCGTGGCGATGCGTGACGTCGCACCGGGCCGCGTGGTCACCTACGGCACCGTGCGAGACGCGACCGTGCGGGCACGTGACGTCCGGACGGACGACGGCGGCCACGTGTCCTTCTCCATGCTCGTCGACGGGACGGCGACCCCGGTGTCCCTCCGCCTCGTGGGGGAGCACCACCTGACCAACGCGCTCGCGACGGCGTCCGCCGCCCTCGAGCTGGGCGTCCCCGTCGAGGAGGTGGCGCGTCGCCTCGCCTCCGCGGGTGCCGTGAGCCCGCACCGGATGGCGGTCACCGACCGTCCCGACGGTGTGACCGTCATCGACGACTCCTACAACGCCAACCCGGACTCCATGCGCGCGGCGCTCAAGGCGCTCGCCGTCATGGCGGGCCGGGAGCGCCGCTCCGTCGCGGTCCTCGGGGAGATGCTCGAGCTCGGTCCGGACGCCCGCGAGGCGCACGACGAGATCGGCCGCCTCGCGGTGCGGCTCAACGTGAAGCTCCTCGTGGTGGTCGGGGCGGGTGCGTCCGGCATCGCGGACGGGGCCACCCAGGAGGGATCGTGGGGCGACGAGGTCGTCGAGGTGGCCGACGTGGCCGCGGCGTCGGCCTTCCTCGCGGGCGAGCTGCGTGACGGGGACGTCGTCCTCGTGAAGTCGTCCAACGGCTCCGGGCTGTGGCGACTCGCCGACGAGCTCGCCGCCGGGTCGGTCGCCTCGTGATCGCCGTCCTCGTCTCGTCCGGTGTGGCGCTGCTCGTCGCACTGTTCGGGACGCCGCTGTTCATCCGGCTCCTCGTCCGGCGCAACTACGGGCAGTTCATCCGGCAGGACGGCCCCACTGCGCACTTCACCAAGCGCGGCACCCCCACCATGGGTGGGGTCGTCATCATCGGAGCCACCCTCGCAGGGTGGGCGGTGTCGAGCATCGTCAGCGGCAAGATCCCGTCCGCGTCGGCCATCCTCGTGATCTTCCTCATGACGGGGCTGGGGCTCGTCGGGTTCCTCGACGACTACATCAAGATCTCCAGGCAGCGGAGCCTCGGCCTGTCCGCCCGGTGGAAGATCGTCGGGCAGGGCGTCGTCGGGATCTCCTTCGCGGTCCTGGCGCTGCAGTTCCCCAACTCGAACTTCCGCACGCCGGCGTCCACGAAGATCTCGTTCATCCGTGACACGAACCTCGACCTCGCGTTCGCCGGCGTCACCGTGGGACTCATCCTCTTCGTGGTCTGGGCGAACCTCGTCATCACCGCGTGGTCCAACGCCGTGAACCTCACCGACGGGCTCGACGGCCTGGCGACCGGCGTGTCCCTCATCGTGTTCGGTGCCTACGTCATCATGGGCATCTGGCAGTACAACCAGAACTGCCAGTGGCTGAGCTCGGTGGGACCCCGCTGCTACGAGGTGCGCGACCCGCTCGACCTCGCGATCGTCGCCGCGGCCATCGTCGGCGCGTGCTTCGGGTTCCTCTGGTGGAACGCCTCACCTGCGCGCATCTTCATGGGAGACACCGGGTCGCTCGCGCTCGGCGGCGCGCTCGCCGGCCTCTCCATCCTCTCGAGGACGGAGCTGCTCGCGGTGATCGTCGGCGGCATGTTCGTCCTCGTCGTCCTCTCGGACGTCATCCAGATCGGGTTCTTCAAGATGACCGGCAAGCGGGTCTTCAAGATGGCCCCGCTCCACCACCACTTCGAGCTGTCCGGGTGGGGCGAGGTGACCATCGTCATCCGGTTCTGGATCATCGCCGGGCTCTTCGTCGCCCTGGGCATGGGCATCTTCTACGCGGAGTGGGTCGTCGGGTAGTGGACATCGGATCGTCGCGCGTCCTCGTCACCGGGCTCGGGGTCACCGGGCGCGCGGTCGTCGCCGCGCTGCGCGGGCGTACGAAGGCCGTGGTCACCCTCGACGCGTCCGCGGCCGACGCCGACCACCGGGAGGCGTCGACGGTGCCGTTCGACGAGGTGGACCTCGTCGTCACCTCGCCCGGGTGGCGTCCCACGGAGCCCGCCCTCGCCGAGGCCGCCGCTCGCGGGATCCCCGTGTGGAGCGAGGTCGAGCTCGCCTGGCACCTTCGGGTGCCGACCGCGGCGACAGGGGAACCGGCGCCGTGGCTCGCGCTCACGGGCACCAACGGGAAGACCACCACCGTCGAGATGCTCGCCTCGATCCTCACGGCCGACGGTCGCCGGGCGGCAGCGGTGGGGAACGTCGGACGGCCACTCGTGGAGGCCGTGCTCGACCCGGACCTCGAGGTCCTCGCGGTCGAGCTGTCGAGCTTCCAGCTGCACTTCACGCACTCCATGTCCGCGCTCGTCGGCGCGGTCCTCAACGTCGCGCCCGACCACCTCGACTGGCACGGGACGTTCGACGAGTACGCCGCCGCGAAGGGCCGCGTGTTCGCCCGCGCCCAGGTGGCCTGCGTCTACAACACGGTTGACCCCCTCACCGAGGGCCTCGTCCGCGACGCCGACGTCGTCGAGGGTGCCCTCGCCGTCGGCTTCACCCTCGGGGCTCCCGGACGGTCACAGCTCGGGGTCGTCGAGGGCGTGCTCGTCGACCGTGCGTTCCACGCCGCGCCCGACGACCCGTCCCGCTACGGCACGGCCGCCGAGCTGGGGACGCTCGACGACCTCGTTCACCTCGCCGGCCCGGACGGTCGGGTCCCGTCCCACGTGGTCGCCGACGCCCTCGCGGCGGCGGCCCTCGCCCGCGGCTACGGTGTCGGGGCGAGCGCGGTCCGCGACGGGCTGCGGGCGTTCGCTCCGGGCGGCCACCGCATCGAGACCGTCGCGACGGTCGGGGGAGTGACCTTCGTCGACGACTCGAAGGCGACCAACGCCCACGCGGCCGGTGCCTCGTTGGGCGCGTTCGCGGAGGGTTCGGTCGTCTGGATCGCGGGAGGGCTCGTCAAGGGTGCCACCTTCGACGAGCTCGTCGCCGCGCGCGCCGACCGTCTGAGGGCGGCGGTGCTCATCGGCGTCGACCGTGCGGGGCTGCGGGCGGCGCTGGACCGACACGCCCCCGATATCCCGGTCGTCGAGATCGATCCTGGTGACACTGGGACGGTGATGCGCCGTGCCGTCGACCAGGCCACCGTGCTCGCCCGTCCGGGCGACACGGTCCTCCTCGCGCCCGCGTGCGCCTCCATGGACCAGTTCCGGTCCTACGCGGAGCGGGGCGACTCCTTCGCCCAGGAGGCGCGTCGCGTCGCCGAGACCTCGTCGCACGGCGGGTAGGGCACGGTTTCATGACGCAGACGACCTCTCCGCGCCCCGCAGGCCCGCGGGACGACCAGCCGCCCACCGTGCGCGGCATCTGGTCGGTGCAGTGGCGCAGCCCGGTGATGAGCTACTACCTCATGGGCGGCTCGACGATCCTCCTGCTCGTGCTCGGGCTCGCCATGGTCCTGTCCAGCTCGTCGGTCGACGCGCTCCAGAACGGCGACTCCGCCTACTCGGTGTTCCTCAACCAGGCGAAGTTCGCCCTCATGGGCCTGCCCTTCATGATCCTGGCGATGTTCCTGCGCCCGTCGTTCTACAAGCGCATCGCCTGGCCCGCGCTGTTCGTGGCGATCGCCCTGCAGATGCTGATCTTCACGCCGTTGGCCTACGGCGCGAACGGCAACACGAACTGGGTGCGGCTCAGCAGCAGCGTCATGATCCAGCCGTCCGAGCTCGCGAAGGTGGCTCTCGCGCTGTGGCTCGGCGTGGTCCTCGGCCGCAAGCTCTCGCTGCTGACCAGCTGGAAGCACGCCTTCGTCCCGGCGGTCCCCGTGGCGGGGCTCGTCGTCCTCCTCGTGCTCGCGGGCAACGACCTGGGGACGGCGCTCATCCTCCTCCTCCTCGTCGCCGGGGCCATGTTCGTCGCCGGCGTGCCCATGCGGATGTTCGCCGTCGCGGGCCTCGCCGGGATCGCCGGTGTGGTCGCGCTCGTCCTCACCTCGCAGAACCGCGTGATGCGCATCATGGCCACCTACGGCGCCGACTGCGACAAGCAGAACGAGTGCTACCAGGCTGCTCGGGGACTCGAGGCCCTCGGGACGGGCGGGCTCACCGGAGTCGGGCTGGGTGCGGGCTTCGAGAAGTGGTCTTACCTCCCCGAGGCGCACAACGACTACATCTTCGCGGTCCTCGGGGAGGAGCTCGGCCTGCCCGGGACGCTCCTCGTGCTCCTCCTGTTCGGCCTCCTGGGCCTGTCCATGGTCCGCGTCGTCCGCCGTCACCCGGACCCCATGGTGAAGATCACCACGTCGGCCCTCGCGTGCTGGATCGTGGGTCAGGCGCTGGTGAACATCGGCGTGGTCATCGGGCTCTTCCCCGTCATCGGGGTTCCGCTCCCGCTGGTCTCGGCAGGAGGGTCTGCGCTGGTCGCGACCATGCTCGGCCTCGGGATGGCTCTATCCTTCGCACGGGACGAACCGGGCGCGCGCGAGGCGCTCTCGGCGCGACCCAGCGTGGTGCGCCGGTCGATCGCGGTCGTCGGTGGCGCCGCGCGAGGACGACGGGGCCGCGCAGGGCGCGCGGACGAGAAGACAGAACGTGAGGGATCTCGTGGTTGAGTCAGTACTCCTGGCGGGCGGCGGCACGGCCGGGCACGTCAATCCGCTGCTGGCGGTCGCGGACGAGCTGGAGCGCAGGAACCCTGGGGTGAGGATGGTCGTCCTCGGGACCCGAGAAGGGCTCGAGTCCGACCTGGTCCCGGCCCGAGGGCTACGGCTCGCGGTCGTCCCCCGGGTGCCGATGCCCCGCCGACCGACGCTCGACTGGTTCCGGCTGCCCGGACGGCTGCGGGCGGCGGTCCGGGCGGCCGGCGCGGCCATCGACGAGATCGACGCCCAGGTGGTCGTCGGCTTCGGGGGCTACGTGTCGACGCCGGCGTACCTCGCCGCACGCCGTCGGGGCGTTCCCGTCGTCGTGCAGGAGCAGAACGCCCGCCCCGGTCTTGCGAACCGCCTCGGTGCACGGTGGGCGCGCTCCGTGGCCCTGACGTTCCCGGCGGCGGCCTTCCCCGACGCCCAGGTGACGGGTCTGCCGCTGCGGACCGAGATCGCGGGCCTGCTGACGGAGCGTGCCGACGACGCCGACGGGTCGCGGCGCAAGGCGGCCGCGGAGCTCGGGCTCGACCCGGACGCACCCGTCGTGCTCGTCACCGGAGGGTCCCTCGGCGCGAAGCGCATCAATGACACCGTCGCGTCCTGCGCGGAAGAGCTGACCCGTGACGGCGTCCAGGTCCTGCACCTCACGGGCCGCGGCAAGGCGGACGACGTCCGCAGCGCCGTAGCAGGCCTGCCCGCCGACCAGGCGGCCCGTTACCACGTGCTCGAGTACCTCGCGGACATGCATCACGCCTACGCGGTGGCGGACCTGGTCGTGTGCCGCTCCGGCGCCGGGACCGTCTGCGAGCTCGCAGCCCTGGGGCTACCTGCGGTCTTCGTGCCGCTCCCCATCGGCAACGGCGAGCAGCGCCTCAACGCTGCGGCGTTCGTCGAGGCAGGGGGCGGGCTGCTGGTCGCCGACGACGACTTCACCGCCGGCTGGGTACGGTCCGAGGTCGTCCCCCTCCTCGGGGACGCCGAGGCGCTCGCGCGCATGCGGGTGGCCGCAGCGAGCGTGGGGGTCCCGGACGCCGCCGGGAAGGTGGCGCACCTCGTCGAGGAGGCCGCCGCGCACGGGCGGGGCGCCCCGTGACAGCCCGGCCGACGGTCACCGATCTCGGGACGGTCCACCTCGTCGGCATCGGGGGCGCCGGCATGTCGGTCGTCGCGCGGCTCCTCGCGGCCGACGGCGCGGCCGTCCAGGGGTCCGACGCCCGGCGGAGCGTCACCACGGACCAGCTGGTGGCGGAAGGCGTCACGGTCCACGTGGGGCACCGTGCGTCGAACCTCGGCGACGCGACGACGGTGGTCCTGTCGAGCGCGGTCCGGGACGACAACCCCGAGCTCGCCGGCGCACGGGCGCGCGGCCTGCGGATCATGCACCGGTCCGAGGCGCTCGCCGTCCTCATGGCCGGGCGCCGCTCCGTGGCGGTGGCCGGCGCCCACGGGAAGACCACCACCTCTGCCCTCACCGCGGTGACGCTCCGCGGGGCGGGCCTCGACCCGTCGTTCGCGATCGGCGGCACCGTGCTCACCGAGGACGGCCCGCTGCCCGGGGGGCACCGGGGCACGGGTGACGTCCTGGTCGCCGAGGCCGACGAGTCCGACGGGTCGTTCCTCAACTACCGTCCGACGGTCGCCGTCGTGACGAACGTGGAGCCCGACCACCTCGACCACTACGGCACCCGGGCCGCCTTCGAGCAGGCCTTCGACGACTTCGCGGCGAACGTCGTCGAGGGCGGCACCCTCGTGGCGTGCGCGGACGACGCGGGCTCGGCCGCCCTCGCCCGGCGTCGCGCGGACGCGGGTGCGCGGGTCGTGACGTACGGCACCGCGTCGGCCGCGGGCGCGACGGTGAGCGGGTACGTGGTCGACGACCTGAGCGGGGGGTGCTCCTTCGTCCTGACGCTCCACCCGGGGACGTCGCTCGTCGACGAGGACGTCCGGCTCGACGTCCGGCTGCGGGTCTCGGGCGAGCACAACGCGTCCAACGCCGCGGCCGCGGTCGTGGCCGCCGTGGTGCTCGGGGTGACACCCGACGAGGCTGCCCGCGCCGTGGGGGAGTTCCGGGGGACCGGCCGCCGCTTCGAGACGCGAGGAGAGGTCGGTGGGGTGCGTGTGGTCGACGACTACGCCCACCACCCCACCGAGGTCGCCGCGCTCCTCGCCGCAGCACGCGGCGTGGCGCGGGGCGGGCGTGTGCTGGCCCTCTTCCAGCCGCACCTGTACTCCCGGACGCGCATCTTCGCGCAGGAGTTCGCCGACGCCTTCGACGCCGCCGACCTCGTCGTCGTGTGCGACGTCTACGCGGCGCGTGAGGACGTGGACCCGTCGGTCGGACCGCACCTCGTGGTCGACCGGATGCGCTCCGGCCGTGGCCGCGTCGTCCTGGACCGGGTCGAGGCGGCGCTCACCGTCGCCTCCGAGGCGGCTCCGGGGGACGTCGTCCTCACGGTGGGCGCCGGTGACGTGACGGAGCTCGGCTCGACCGTCCTCGACGCCCTCGCGCAGCGTCTCGGCGGAAGCTCTCCGGGGGCGACGTGAAGCAGCCTGCCGCTCCGCGGCCGCGCGGGTCCGGGTCAGGGCAGGGCGCGCGCCGCCCGCCCACGCCCCGGCGCCCGTCGTCCGACCCGCGCCCGGGACGGTCCGAGGGGCGTGCCGCTCCTCGTCGGTCCGGCCACGGCGCGTCAGAGGCGGCATCGTCGGGGGCCGTGGCGCGCCGGGATGACGCCGGGCAGGACGGTGCCGTGGTCCCCGTGGTGCGGTCCTTGACGACTGCGCCCACGAACAGGGTGCCGGTCCTGTCGACCGGGATGGCCGAGCGGCTCGCGGAGCAGCGCGCGATGCGGCGGCACCGGATCGTGCGCAGGATCGGCCTGGGGGCCGTGGCCGCCCTCGTGCTCGGGGGCGCGCTCTGGGTGCTCCTCTACTCCGAGCTGCTGTCCTTCGACACGGACCATCTCGCGGTGAACGGCACCGGCAGCTCGGTGGATCCTGTCGCAATCCGTGAGGTCGTGTCCCAGGAGGCCGGGACCTCGTTGGCGCTGCTCGACACGGTGCGGCTCCGGGACCAGATCCTCGCGGTCCCGAACGTCCGCGACGTCGACATCGCCCGGCAGTGGCCGTCCGGGCTCCGTGTGGACGTGGAGGCGCGCGAGCCCGTGGTCGCGGTCCCTGTCGAGGGCGGTGCGGCGCTGCTGGACCGGGACGCGGTGGAGGTGGCGCGGGTCGACTCGGCCCCGCCCGAGCTCCCGGTGATCGACATCCCCCTGACGGGGGACGACCGTCGGACCGTCGAGGCGGCCCTCGTGGTCCTCAACTCGCTGCCCGAGGGCCTCGCTGCCGAGGTGGCGTCGATCTCGGCCGCGTCGCAGGACGCGGTGACGCTGACGCTGCGCGACGGCGTCGTGGTGGAGTGGGGGAGCTCGCAGGACTCGGCGCTCAAGGTGCGGGTCCTCGAGACGCTGCGCACGGCGGAGGTGAGCCGGGGTGCGGCGGTCTTCGACGTGTCGGCGCCGACCTTCCCGATCACCCGCTGAGCGATCTCGGGGGATGATGGGGGAGAAGTTCCCGACACGCGGCCTCGGTCGTTGATAGGGCGAGGCGTGGCGCATAGCGTCGCGCACAGCACAGCCTGACATAACTATAACCCTCTAGTTGAGGGTGAGGGTTCAGGGTTACCAGGATCGAGAGGCACGGACGTGACAACTCCGCAGAACTACCTAGCAGTGATCAAGGTGGTCGGGATCGGCGGCGGCGGGGTGAACGCCGTCAACCGGATGATCGAGGTCGGCCTCAAGGGCGTCGAGTTCATCGCCATCAACACCGACGCGCAGGCGCTGCTCATGTCCGACGCCGACGTCAAGCTCGACGTGGGCCGCGAGCTCACGCGCGGTCTCGGCGCGGGCGCGGACCCCGAGGTCGGCAAGAAGGCCGCCGAGGACCACGAGGAGGAGATCGAGGACGTCCTGCGGGGCGCCGACATGGTCTTCGTCACCGCGGGAGAGGGAGGTGGCACCGGGACCGGTGGCGCTCCCGTCGTCGCCCGCATCGCCCGGTCGCTCGGTGCGCTCACCGTCGGCGTCGTCACCCGCCCCTTCACCTTCGAGGGGCGTCGCCGTGCCACGCAGGCCGACTCCGGGATCGAGGCGCTGCGCGAGGAGGTCGACACCCTCATCGTCATCCCGAACGACCGGTTGCTGTCGATGTCCGACCGCAACGTCTCGGCCCTCGACGCCTTCCACTCGGCCGACCAGGTCCTCCTCTCCGGTGTCCAGGGCATCACGGACCTCATCACCACACCGGGGCTCATCAACCTCGACTTCGCGGACGTCAAGTCCGTCATGCAGGGTGCGGGCAGCGCTCTCATGGGCATCGGCTCCGCACGGGGCGACGACCGCGCGGTCCAGGCTGCCGAGCTCGCGATCTCTTCCCCGCTGCTCGAGGCGAGCATCGACGGCGCGCACGGCGTGCTCCTGAGCATCCAGGGCGGGTCCGACCTCGGTCTCTTCGAGATCAACGAGGCCGCCCGTCTCGTCCACGAGGCCGCCCACCCCGAGGCCAACATCATCTTCGGTGCGGTCATCGACGACGCGCTCGGTGACGAGGTGCGCGTGACCGTCATCGCTGCAGGCTTCGACGGCGGTGCTCCCCAGACCCGCAAGGACGCCCGCGGCGGTCAGGTCGGTGGCGGTGCCCCGCAGGCGCCCGTGCAGCAGACCCAGGCCGCACCGCCCCCCGTGACGCTCGCTCCTGTGCCCACGACCACGGGCGTCCACGCGCTCGCCCGCCCCGTCGTGCCGCTCGACTCCGGCTTCGACGGCGCGGACGTCGCGCCGCTCAACCCCAGCACGCGCCAGCCCGTCCAGCCCGCACCGGAGCAGCGCGAGGAGCAGCACCACCAGCACCAGCAGCCGGAGCAGGTCCCCGCGTTCCTCTCCACCGACCCGGACGCGGTGACGCGCACGGGGCAGCTCGAGGTGCCGCGGATCTTCGACGAGGAGCCCCCGCGGCGCAGGGTCGAGGAGCTCGACGTCCCCGACTTCCTCAAGTGACGCGATGACGTCGCCCTCGCGGGCCCCGATGCTCGAGGCCGACCTCGGGCCCGGGGTCCGCGGTGCGTTCACCCTGCGGCACGGCGGCGTGTCACCCGCCCCCTGGTCCTCGATGAACCTCGGTCTCGGTGTCACCGACGAGCCCGCCCGCGTCGCGGAGAACAGGCGACGGGTCGACGGGTGGGCCGGCGCGCCCGTGACGTACGCGACACAGGTCCACGGGGCGGGCGTCGCACTCGTGGCTCGCCCCCCGGCGGACTCGGCCTCGGCCGTCGGGGAGCACGACGCGCTGGTCGCGACCTCGGTGGGCGTCCCCGTCGCGGTGCTCGTGGCCGACTGCGTCCCGGTGCTCCTCGCCGACCCGGTCGCGGGAGTCGTCGCAGCCGTGCACGCAGGGAGGGCCGGTGTTCTCGCCGGCGTGGTGCCCGGTGCCGTCGCGACGATGGTCGCCTCGGGCGCGGAACCAGCGCGGGTGCGCGCCGTCGTCGGACCGGCGGTCTGCGGGAGGTGCTACGAGGTGCCTCCCGGCCTCCAGGAGGACGTGTGCCGGGTCGTGCCCGCAGCGAGGTCCACCACGTCGTGGGGGACCACCGCCCTGGACCTGCCCGCCGCGGTGGCCACCCAGCTCGGCGCGGCCGGCGTCGGTGCCGTCGAGCGCGTCGACGCGTGCACCGTCACCGACGAGAGGTTCTTCTCCCACCGCAGGGCAACTGCCCTGGGGTCGACCACGGGTCGCTTCGCGGCCGTCGTCGTGCGAGACGCCTGATCACGGCTCCACCTCAAGTCGAGGTTGAATGTTCTGCGTAGGAGTGGCGTGTCGTGAGGTGGGACCACGGCACCTGGGCTAGCGTGAAGCCACCGTCAGCGGCCGGAGCCATCCGGGCACCGCCGGACGGCCCGAGAAGAACGGAGAGATGGCGATGGCCGGAGCCCTGCGCAAGACCATGCTGTACCTAGGCCTCGCTGATGATCGAGGCGACCTCGAGCACGACACCTACGAGGACTACGACGACTACGACGAGGTAGGAACCGACGTGCCCCAGGAGTACGAGGCGCAGGTGACGCCGATCAACCGCGCCGTCGCGCGGCGCGAGACGGCTGCGCCGACGCCCGCCGCCGAGCTGCGCCGGATCACCACCGTGCACCCCCGGTCGTACAACGACGCCCGGGTGATCGGCGAGGCGTTCCGCGGCGGGACCCCGGTCATCATCAACCTCTCCGACATGGACGACGCCGACGCCAAGCGACTCGTGGACTTCTCGGCCGGGCTGATCTTCGGCCTGCGCGGTGCCATCGAGCGCGTCACCAACAAGGTGTTCCTCCTCTCGCCCGAGCACGTCGAGGTCTCCGGGGAGGAGCGCGTCGCCGAGAAGACGGGCTCGACGCGGGCCGGCTTCTACAACCAGAGCTGACGCGTGATCTGGAACCTGCTCGCCTTCCTGTGCCTGCTCTACATCATCGCCCTCTTCGGGCGGGTGATCTTTGACTGGGTCCAGGTGTTCTCCCGCGACTGGAGGCCCACGGGCTTCCTGCTCGTCCTCGCCGAGGCGTTCTACACGGTCACGGACCCGCCCGTGAAGTTGTTGCGTCGCGTGATCCCGCCCCTGACGATCGGGCAGTTCCGCCTGGACGTGGGATTCCTCATCCTCTTCGTGGGTGTGACGTTCCTCTGGCAGATCTTCGGTGCCCTGGGCAGGGGCTGAGGTTCGTCACGGCGCCGAGGGTGCTGTGACGCCGCGCACCCCCCGACGGGAATGAGCGGCCGACACGGGCCCATGGTGAGCGCGTCAGACTGAACGTCCGCTAGCGTGACCAGTGGCGGTCGGTGGATTGACCGGACTAGACCAGCGCAAGTATTCGAGGTGAAAACGATGGTGGCACTGCTCACAGCAGATGACGTCCTGACCAAGAAGTTCCCGGCGACCAAGTTCCGGGAGGGTTACGACGTCGTAGAGGTGGACGACTTCCTCGACGAGGTCCTGCACACGTTGCGGGAGCTCTACGCGGAGAACGACGACCTCAAGGCGAAGCTCGAGGCGTCCGAGCGTCGGGTCGCCGAGCTCAGCCGGGCCAACGCCCAGCAGCAGGCCGCCGACCAGCCGGTCTCCGTCGAGAAGACGCCCGAGCCTGCTCCGGCGCCGGTGGTCGAGACCCCGCAGCCCGCAGCCGCGCCCGGGATGCCGCCGCGCGAGCCGGAGATGGCGACCGGGATCATCCAGATGGCCCAGAAGCTCCACGACGACCACGTGCGGGCCGGCCAGGAGGAGGGTGACCGTCTGATCGCCGAGGCCAAGGCCGAGGGCGGGCGGATCGTCCGAGAGGCCGAGGAGACGTCGCAGCGCACGCTGTCCCAGCTCGAGCAGGAGCGAGCGCTCCTGGAACGGAAGATCGACGAGCTGCGCATCTTCGAGCGCGACTACCGGACGCGGCTCAAGAGCTACCTGCAGAACCTCCTCGGCGACCTCGACAACCGAGGGAGCGCCCTCCCGGGTTCCCGTCCCGGCGACGGTCAGGGCAAGCAGGGAATCTGAACCCCCTCGTCCCACCAGCAGGCCGAGCGCACCCGAGCCGGTGCACGCGACCCACCCGCGCACGACGCGGCGTGGTGAATTGCGTGCACCGGCTCGGGCGTTTAATGTCGGCTCACTTCGACGAAAGAGGCCGTGATGTCCACCCGTGACGCAATGAGCAGCGCCCCCGCTCGGGAGCAGTTCCCGAACCTCTCCAAGGACGCACCCGGCTTCCCCGTCCGTGAGGGCGAAGAGCCCTGGACGGTCGCCGAGGTCGAGGTCCTCGCAGACGACCTCATCGCGGAGTCGGTCCGCCTGCAGGACGAGCTCGTCGCCGCCGACCAGGAGCTCTCCGAGCTCCTGAGGAACTCCGGTGACGGCGCCGGGGACGACCAGGCCGACTCAGGATCCTCCGCGCTCGAGCGCGAGCAGGAGCTGACCCTCGTGAACAACACGCGCGACATGCTCGCGCAGGACGCGCGCGCCCTCGCGCGCATCGGTGCCGGGACCTACGGGACCTGCGAGTCCTGCGGGGACGCGATCGGCAAGGCGCGCGTGCAGGCGTTCCCTCGGGCGACGCTCTGCGTGACCTGCAAGCAGCGCGAGGAACGTCGCTGAGCATCTCGATCCAGGGCGCGCGGGCGTGGTCGGTCGGCCGTGCGAGACTTCTCCGTGATGTCTGAGCCTGACGAGACCCCAGAGACCGACACTGCCCCCGCCGTGGAGCGAGGTGAGCCCCGTGGTGGTGCCGACGACCGTCGTACCGGGACCCGCGGGCGCACGCTCGCCGTGCTCCTCGGGCTGGCGGCGCTGGTGCTCGTCGCCGACCAGCTGACGAAGATCTGGGCGGAGTCCGCGCTCGTCGCGGGAGGCGCCGCCGAGCCTCTCCTCGGCGAGCTCGTGCAGCTGCGCCTGGTCTACAACCCGGGCGCGGCGCTCTCGATCGCGAGCGGGATGACCTGGGTCCTGACGCTCCTGTCCGCCGTGGTGGTCGTGATCATCCTGGTGACGGCACGCAGGGTCCGGACCATGTCGTGGGCTGTCGCTCTCGGGATGGTGCTCGGTGGTGCGGTCGGCAACCTCCTCGACCGCCTCTTCCGCGACCCGGGGTTCCCCACCGGGCACGTGGTGGACTTCATCGACTACGGGCCGTTCGTGGGGAACGTCGCGGACATCGCGATCGTGGGAGCCGCCGTGCTCATCACCGTGCTCGCGTTCGTCGGTGTGGGCCCCGAGGGCCGCACGGACGAGACGGACGAGGAGGCGGACGCCTGATGGCTGCACCACGGACGCTCCCCGTCCCGGACGGTCTCGTCGGCGAGAGGGTCGACGCCGCGCTGTCCCGCATGCTCGGGCTGTCCCGGACCGTCGCCGCGCAGATCGCCACCGACGGTGGTGTCCTCCTCGACGGGCGCGTGGTGGGCAAGTCCGACCGTCTGCACCCCGACGGATGGTTGGAGGTGACCCTCCCGGAGGTCGAGGAGGCCCGTGGGCTCGAGGTGGTCGCCGAGCCGGTGCCCGGGATGCGGATCGTGCACGACGACGACGACGTCGTGGTCGTCGACAAGCCGGTCGGGGTAGCCGCGCACCCGTCGGTCGGCTGGACGGGCCCGACGGTCGTCGGGGCGCTCGTCGCCGCCGGGTACCGCATCTCCACGTCGGGGGCCGCGGAGAGGCAGGGGATCGTCCACCGGCTCGACGTGGGCACGTCGGGACTCATGGTGGTCGCGAAGAGCGAGCACGCGTACACGGTGCTCAAGCGGGCCTTCAAGGAGCGCACGGTGGACAAGGTCTACCACGCGCTCGTCCAGGGCCATCCGGAGCCCACGACCGGCACGATCGACGCGCCCATCGGCAGGCACCCGGGTTCCGACTACCGGTTCGCCGTCACGGCCGAGGGGAAGCCGTCCGTGACCCACTACGAGGTGCTCGAGATGCTGTCCGCGGCGTCCCTCGTCGAGGTGCACCTCGAGACGGGACGCACCCACCAGATCCGCGTGCACTTCTCCGCGCTGCGCCACCCGTGCGTGGGGGACCTCACCTACGGTGCGGACCCGACCCTCGCGAAGAAGGTCGGCCTGTCCCGGCAGTGGCTCCATGCGATGCGCCTGGGCTTCGAGCACCCCTCCACGGGCGAGCACCTCGAGGTCCGGAGCGAGTACCCGGCGGACCTCGCCGCGGCGCTCGAGGTGGTTCGCGGGGCGTACCGGTGACCTCGTCCGGGCCCGGCCCGCTCGTCGTGGTGCACGTCACCACGCGTGAGCAGCTCGAGGCGGCCTGGGCCGTGCGGCTCGCCGTCTTCGTCGACGAGCAGGGCGTCCCCGTCGAGGAGGAGATCGACGACGCCGACACCGCGGCGACCACCACCCACCTGCTCCTCGTGTCCCCGGGCACAGGGCCGTCGGGCGCGGACGAGGTGATCGCCACCGGGCGCGTGCTCAGCGATCCGACGCACCCCGGGGAGGTCCACGTCGGCCGCGTCGCGGTCCTCGCCGAGCGGCGGTCCGGCGGGGTCGGCGCGCGGCTCATGGCGGAGCTCGAGGCGGTGGCGCTCTCCCGGCACGGTGTCGGCGGGTCGGTGACCGTGCTGCTGAGCGCGCAGGAGAGCGCCACCGGGTTCTACGAACGTCTCGGGTACGTCGTCACCGGTGAGGCGTACCTCGACGCCGGGATCCGCCACCGGGACGCGTCGAAGGTCGTCCGAGCACCGCGCACGGGGTCCTAGACTCGACGCATGCCGTCTGCCGTCGCCCCTGCGTCCGATGACTTCGTCCACCTGCACGTGCACACCGAGTACTCCATGCTCGACGGGGCGGCGCGTCTGGGTGACCTCTTCGAGGAGACCCAGCGGCTGGGACAGCGCGCGATCGCGACCACGGACCACGGGTACCTCTTCGGTGCCTACGACTTCTGGAAGCAGGCCACCTCTGCCGGTGTGAAGCCCATCATCGGCGTCGAGGCGTATGTCACACCCGGCACGAGCCGGTTCGACCAGACCCGCGTGCGGTTCGGGGAGAAGGGGCAGGAGTCCGACGACGTCTCCGCACGGGGCGCGTACACCCACCTGACGATGTGGGCGAAGAACAACGACGGCCTGCACAACCTCTTCCGGATGAGCTCGTACGCGTCCCTCGAGGGTCAGATGGGCAAGTGGCCCCGCATGGACCGCGAGCTCCTCGAGCGGTACAGCCCGGGGATGATCGCGTCGACGGGGTGCCCGTCGAGCGAGGTCCAGACCAGGCTGCGGCTCGGCCAGTACGACGAGGCGGTCCGGGCGGCCGGCGAGCTCCAGGACATCTTCGGCAAGGACAGCCTGTACGTGGAGCTCATGGACCACGGGCTCGACATCGAGCGCCGCGTGTTCAAGGACCTCCTGAGCGTGGCGCAGGACATCGGCGCGCCCCTGGTGGCGACCAACGACCTCCACTACGTCAAGCAGGAGGACAGCCACTCGCAGGAGGCTCTCCTGTGCATCAACTCGGGCTCGACGCTCGCGGACCCGGACCGCTTCAAGTTCGACGGCGACGGCTACTACGTGAAGTCCGCCGCGGAGATGCGGCGCCTGTGGTCGGAGCTGCCGGAGGCGTGCGACAACACGCTGCTCATCGCGGAGCAGTGCGACGTGAGCTTCAACACCGCGGCCAACTACATGCCGAACTTCCCTGCGCCGCCCGGTGAGGACGAGACGTCGTGGTTCATCAAGGAGGTCGAGAGCGGCCTGCGCTACCGGTACCCCGACGGGATCCCCGACGCAGTGCGCAAGCAGGCGGACTACGAGGTCCAGGTGATCACCCAGATGGGGTTCCCCGGGTACTTCCTCGTGGTCGCGGACTTCATCAACTGGTCCAAGGACAACGGGATCCGCGTGGGACCGGGACGTGGGTCGGGTGCGGGGTCGATGGTGGCGTACGCGATGCGCATCACGGACCTCGACCCTCTCCAGCACGGGCTCATCTTCGAGCGGTTCCTCAACCCGGACCGTGTGTCCATGCCCGACTTCGACGTCGACTTCGACGAGCGTCGTCGTGGGGAGGTCATCCGGTACGTCACGGAGAAGTACGGCGAGGACCGTGTCGCCCAGATCGTCACCTACGGGACGATCAAGGCGAAGCAGGCCCTCAAGGACTCCAGCCGCCTCCTCGGCCTGCCGTTCGCGATGGGGGAGAAGCTCACCAAGGCGATGCCGCCCGCCATCATGGGCAAGGACATCAGCCTCACGGGGATCTTCGACCCGGAGGACAAGCGCTACAACGAGGCCGAGGAGTTCCGGCAGGTCCACGCCGCGGACCCCGAGGCCCAGCGCGTGGTGGAGCTCGCCAAGGGCATCGAGGGCCTGAAGCGGCAGTGGGGCGTGCACGCGGCGGGCGTGATCATGTCGAGCGACCCGCTCATCGACATCATCCCGATCATGCGCAGGCCGCAGGACGGCGCCGTCATCACGCAGTTCGACTACCCGAAGTGCGAAGAGCTCGGCCTCATCAAGATGGACTTCCTCGGGCTGAGGAACCTCACGATCCTCGACGACGCTCTCGAGAACATCGTCATGAACGGCAAGGAGCCCGTCGAGCTCGAGACGCTCACGCTCGACGACCCTGCGACGTACGCACTCCTCGGGCGCGGCGAGACGCTCGGCGTGTTCCAGCTCGACGGTGGCGGTATGCGTACGCTCCTCAAGCTCATGCGCCCCGACAACTTCGAGGACATCTCCGCGGTGGGCGCGCTCTACCGCCCGGGCCCGATGGGCGCCAACTCCCACACGAACTACGCGCTCCGCAAGAACGGCATGCAGGAGGTCACCCCGATCCACCCGGAGCTCGAGGAACCGCTCGCGGAGATCCTCGGCACCACGCACGGCCTGATCGTCTACCAGGAGCAGGTCATGGCGATCGCCCAGCGCGTCGCCGGGTACAGCCTCGGCCAGGCCGACATCCTCCGCCGCGCGATGGGCAAGAAGAAGAAGTCGGAGCTCGACAAGCAGTTCGAGGGCTTCTCCAACGGGATGACGGAGCGCGGCTACTCGATGGCCGCGGTGAAGACCCTGTGGGACATCCTCCTACCGTTCTCGGACTACGCGTTCAACAAGGCGCACTCCGCCGCGTACGGGGTGGTGTCCTACTGGACGGCGTACCTCAAGGCGAACTACCCGACGGAGTACATGGCGGCGCTCCTCACCTCGGTGCGGGACGACAAGGACAAGTCGGCCCTCTACCTCAACGAGTGCCGCCGCATGCACATCACGGTCCTGCCCCCGGACGTCAACTCCTCGTCCGCGAACTTCACGGCCGTCGGCAGCGACATCCGGTTCGGGCTCACCGCCGTGCGCAACGTCGGCGCGAACGTCGTGGACGCGATCGTCACGACCCGAGAGGCGAAGGGCGAGTTCACGTCCTTCACGGACTTCCTCGACAAGGTGCCCGCCGTCGTGTGCAACAAGCGGACGATCGAGTCGCTCGTCAAGGCCGGGGCGTTCGACTCGCTCGGCCACGGGCGGCGGGCGCTGCAGGTCGTGCACGAGCAGGCCGTCGACTCCGTCATCGGGGTCAAGCGGGAGGAGGCCAAGGGGCAGTTCGACCTGTTCGCCGACTTCGGGGGCGACGGGGACGACGCCGTGTCGTTCAGCATCGACATCCCCGACCTGCCCGAGTGGGACAAGAAGCAGCTGCTCGCCTTCGAGCGCGACATGCTCGGGCTGTACGTGTCCGACCACCCGTTGTCCGGGCTCGAGCACGTCCTCGCCCAGGCGGCGGAGACCTCCGTGGCGGCGCTCCTCGCGGACGAGACGAGGCCCGACGGCTCCACGGTGGTCATCGCGGGTCTCATCACGTCGTTGCAGCGCAAGATGTCCAAGCAGGGGAACCCGTGGGCCGCGGTGACCATCGAGGACCTCGACGGGGGTGTCGAGGTGATGTTCTTCGGTGAGACCTACCTGGCGTACTCGACGATCCTCGCCGAGGACCAGGTCGTGGTCCTGCGTGGACGGGTCCGCCGTCGTGACGACACGATGCAGCTGCAGGCCATGGAGGTCTCGCTCCCCGACATCTCCGCGGTCGCGGACGCACCCATCCTCGTGACGCTCGCCGAGTCACGCTGCACGCAGCCGGTCGTGGAGCGGCTCCGGGAGATCCTGCGCACGCACCCGGGTGTCACCGAGGTGCACCTGCGGCTGACCACCCCGGGGCGCACCAAGGTGATGCGGCTCGACGACGCGCTGCGCGTCGAGCGCACCCCGGCGCTCTTCGGCGACCTCAAGGCGCTCCTCGGGCCCAGCTGCCTCGGATGAGCACCGCCGCCGTCGATCGCTTCCGCGTCGTCCCCGCGGCGTACGTCGTGCTCCTGCGCGAGGGTGAGCAGGGACCCGAGGTGCTCCTCCAGCTGCGCCGGGGCACCGGGTACATGGACGACCACTGGGCGTGCGCGGCGGCCGGTTATGTCGAGCAGGGCGAGTCCGTGCTCGACGCCGCGGTCCGGGAGGCGCGTGAGGAGCTCGGGATCGTCGTGGACCCGGCCGAGCTCGACCCCGTGACGGTCATGCACCGCACCACCCCGGGAGGCGGTCCCGTCGAGGAGCGCGTCGACTTCTTCTTCCGGTGCCGGACGTGGTCCGGCTCACCCGTCCTCCAGGAGGCCGACAAGGCGGCGGACCTGAGGTGGGTTCCGCTGGCCTGCCTCCCGGAACCGGTGGTCCCGCACGAACGGGCCGTGCTCGACGGCATGGTGAGCTCGAGCGTGACGCCGGTCACGACCTTCGGTTTTCCGGTCGCCCCGAGGGGCCGGGCCTTCCGCGCGACCTAGACTCGGGGAGTGATCCACCTGACCCCGGAGCAGCACGTCTTCGTCACCGAGCGCCACCTCGCCACCCTCTCGACGCTGCGGGCGGACGGTTCGCCGCACGTCGTGCCGGTGGGGTTCACCTGGGACCCCGAGACCGGGCTCGTGCGCATCATGACGAGCGGGACCTCGGTCAAGGCGCGCAACGCGGGCCGTCCGGCCCCTGACGGGGCCCTGCCCCGCGCAGCGGTCTGCCAGGTCGACGGCGGCCGGTGGCTCACCCTCGAGGGGCCCGTGCGCGTGTCGCAGGACCCGGACGTCGTCGCCGACGCCGTGGACCGGTACACCCGTCGCTACCGCGTCCCGAGGGAGAACCCGGCGCGTGTCATCCTCCTCGTCGAGGCGGACAGGGTCATGAGCTCGTCCTACATGCAGCGCTGACGCGCACCGCTCATCCCACGGTGGCGCCGCGGCGTCCGGTCGGGGCGTCGACCTCCACCACGTCGCCCCGGTGCAGCTGACGCCCTCGACGCGTGTCCACCTCACCGTTGACGCTGACCTCGCCGTCGGCGACGAGGTCGCGTGCCTGCGCGCCGGACTCCGCGAGGTTCGCGAGCTTGAGGAACTGGCCCAGCCGGATGACGTCGTCGCTGATCTCCACCGTGTCCATGCGCCCATTCTCCCCGACCCCGCCGGTGCGGTGCTCCGCACTAGGATGGCGGGGTGATCAACCGACTCGACCTCCGTGGTCGTTCCCTGTCCGCCCGTGAGCTCGTCGACGCGCTCCCGCGTGCGCAGCTGCGCGTCGAGGACGCCGCCGAGCGCGTCGCACCGATCATCGAGGCGGTCCGCCACCGGGGCGCCGACGAGCTGCGTGACCTCGCGGAGCGGTTCGACGGGGTCCGGCCGGTCCACCTCCGCGTCCCCGCCGAGGCGTTCGAGGACGCTCTGCGGGGCCTTGCCCCGGACGTCCGGGCCGCGATCGAGGAGTCCATCGCCCGAGTGCGGAAGGTCCACGCAGCGCAGCTCCCTCAGCCGTTCACCGTCGACCTCGCGCCCGGGGCGCAGGTCCGGCAGCGGTGGGTCCCCGTGGCCCGTGTGGGGCTGTACGTCCCGGGAGGCCTCGCCGTCTACCCGTCGTCCGTGATCATGAACGTGGTCGCCGCGCAGGAGGCTGGCGTGCGGTCGCTCGCCGTCGCGTCACCGCCGCAGGCCGACCAGGGCGGGCTGCCCCACCCCACCATCCTCGCCGCGTGCGCCCTGCTGGGCGTCGACGAGGTGTACGCGGTGGGCGGCGCCCAGGCCGTGGCCATGTTCGCCTACGGGGCGCGGGGGACCGAGGAGCAGGACGGTGACGTGCTCTGCGAGCCGGTGGCCGTCGTCACCGGACCCGGGAACGTGTACGTCGCGGCCGCCAAGCGCCTGGTCCGTGGCGTCGTCGGCATCGACGCCGAGGCCGGCACGACGGAGATCGCCGTGCTCGCCGACGCGGGGGCGGACCCGGTCCACGTCGCGGCCGACCTCATCAGCCAGGCCGAGCACGACCCGGCCGCCGCCTCGGTGCTCGTGACGCCAAGCGTCGAGCTCGCCGGAGCCGTCGAGGCACGCCTCAAGGACCGGGTCGAGGGCACGCGGCACGCCGCACGCGTCGCCGAGGCGCTCGGCGGGCCGCAGTCCGCGATCGTCGTCGTCGACAGCATCGAGCACGGCATCGAGGTGGTCGACGCCTACGGTGCGGAGCACCTGGAGATCCAGACCGCCGACGCCGCGGACGTCGCGGAGCGCATCAGCAACGCCGGCGCGATCTTCGTCGGGCCGTACTCGCCCGTCCCGCTCGGCGACTACATGGCGGGCTCCAACCACGTCCTGCCGACCGGCGGGTGCGCCCACTTCGCGAGCGGGCTCGGCGTGCACAGCTTCGTCAAGGCCGTGCAGGTCGTCGAGTACTCCGCGGACGCGCTCGCTGAGGTCGCCGACCGGCTCGTCGCGTTCGCCGAGGCCGAGGACCTGCCGGCGCACGGTGAAGCGGTGCGCGCGCGCTTCTCCTGAGCGTTCAGCCCGGTGTCGCGTCGTCCGCGACGGCAGCGAGGCTCTCCCCGAGCTCGCTCGTGAGGTACAGGGTGGACCGGCCGTGCCGCGCGCGGGTGAGCAGCCCGGCGTCGTGCATGGCCCGCAGGTGCTGGTTCACGGCGCTGGTGCTCACGCCGTGCCGTGCCGCGAGCTCCGTGGACGAGCCGGGTCGGCGCAGCTCGAGGAGCAGCCCCGCGCGGGTGGCCCCGAGGAGGTTGCGGAGTGCTCCGCTGCCACGGGGTCGCACCGGTTCCCAGAGGGTCGCCGAGCCGCGGGCGGGGTAGATCACCGACGGCGGGCCGTCGTCCGTGACCGGTGACGACACGCGCAGGGTGAAGAGGCTCGGGATGAGCGTGAGGCCCGCCCCGCCGGTGTCGATCGTGCGGTCCCGCGGGTCCCGCAGGGCCAGGGAGACGGTCCGGCCGCCGAAGCTCACGGCCGGGGCCAGGTCGGCGAACATGCCGACCAGTCCTGACCTCCCGACGGTGCGACCTCGGTGCACGATGTCGGCGTCCAGGACGCCGCGCATCCGCGCCCACGTGGTGCGGAACGAGGCGTCCCAGTAGGTGGCGACGGCGTCGAGCACGCGGTCACGGACGGTCTCCGCAGGGCCGCGCAGCGGGGCGGGCCGGACCCGGTGCACGGCGTCGAGGTCACGATCGACCCGCGACCCGGGGAGGGCCGCCACGGCGTCGAGCTCGTCGTCGAAGCGGGTGAGCGGGGTGGTGGGGACCGGGTTGAGGAAGTCCGGCACCCAGTGCCTCTCGTCGACGAGCGCGCGGAGGATCTCGAGCGCGTGCGCGGGGAGGTCGTCGGTGACCCGTCGGACCCACCTGAGGTGCGTCGGGAACCGGGCCGGGTCGCTCAGCGCTCGCAGGGACAGCCCGAGCTCGTTGAGGGGTGAGATCGCGAAGCGGACCTCGCTGAGGTCGGAGTCCGAGAGGCGATAGCGCAACATGAAGCCAGAGTCTTCATCATTAGGGCGCGCGGGTCGAGCGGTGTGTGATTCGAGCATGCCCGTCACCGAGGCCAGCCGCGTCGTACGCGGCGGTCGTTCCCGCCTCCGCACCGAGATCTCCGCCACCTTCCGCCCTGCCGACCCTGTCGCCCGCGCCCTCACCGCCGCGTCCCTGTCCCTCACCGTGGCGAACGGCATGTTCTACGCCGTGTCCGCGCTCCTGTTCACGCGGGCCATGGGCATCCCGGCGGTCACCGTCGGCGTCGGCCTGACGGTCGCCGGTGCGGTCGGCGTGGCCACGTCGCTCGGCGCGGGCTTCCTCGCGGACAAGGTCGGGGCGCTGCGGCTGCTCACGCTGTGCGTCCTCGCGCAGGGGATCTCCCTCGCGGTGTTCTCCGTCGTCGACGGGGTCGCGGCGTTCGTCGTCGTCGCGTGCCTCGCGACGGGGACGCGGCAGGCGGGCGCGTCGGCGCGGTCCGCGCTCGTCGCGCGGTCCTTCACGGGACCGTCCCGCGTCGAGATGCGAGCGAGGCTGCACGTGGTCGTCAACGTGGGGATCGGCATCGGCACGTGCGTCGCCGCGCTCGCGCTGCTCGTCGACACCCCGACCGCGTACCGGGTGAGCGTCCTCCTCGTGGGACTGCTCGCCGCCACGGGTGCCGTGCCGCTCGCCCTGCTCGCCCGACGCACGGACGCCTCCCGCCGTCTCGCGGGGCCGCCGGAGGAACGTCCCACGGTCCCGGAGCAGGCCGTGGCAGCCGGGCGGTCCCCCTTCCGCGACCCCCAGTACCTCACCGTCGTCGCGCTCACGAGCGTCTTCGCGGTGCACTTCGGCCTGCAGACCGTCGGGCTCCCGCTGTGGATCGCCGGTCACACCGAGGCGCCCACCGTCATGATCTCGGTCCTCCTCGTCCTCAACACCGTCCTCGTGGCGCTTTTCCAGGTGCGCTTCGCCCGGGGTGCGACGACCGTCCCGGGTGCCGCGAGGACGATGACCCGGGCGTGCGTGGTCCTCGCCGTCGCGTGCGGGATCTATGCCGCCGCAGCGGCCGGGGACGTCGTGCTCGCCGTCGTGCTCCTCGTCCTGGCCGGTCTCGTCCACGCGGCCGCGGAGCTCTGGGGGGAGGCCGGGTCGTGGACCCTGGCCTTCGACCTCGCCGACGAGCGCACCGCGGGCGCCTACCAGGGAGTCAGCGCCATGGGGTACGCGGTCGCGATGATGATCGCCCCGCTCCTCGTGACCGTCACGGCGATCAGCCACGGCGCCGTCGGGTGGGCGGTCCTCGCCGGGTTGTTCCTGCTCGTCGGCCTCGGTTTCCGGCTCGGCGAGCGGCGTTGGGCCCCCCGGCGTCCGGAGCACCTCGCGTAGGTTGGGAGCCTCGCCCGCCCTCGCCGTCCCGCGCCCGCTCGCACCACGACAGGAGGACCCGATGGCCTTCGTGCCCCCCTCGGCCTTCACCACCCGCCCGACCCTCCAGGGCACCTTCGGGATGTCCGCATCCACCCATTGGTCGGCGACCGGCACGGCCCAGTCGGTCCTCGAGCGCGGCGGCAACGCGTTCGACGCGGCCGTCGCCGCCGGGTTCGTCCTGCACGTCGTCGAGCCCCACCTCAACGGCCCGGGTGGCGACCTCGTGGGGATCTTCGCGACGGCGTCCGACCCGACCCCGCGTGTCCTCGCCGGGCAGGGCCCCGCGCCCGACGGGGCGAGCATCGCCCACCTGCGGGGAGAGGGCCTCGACCTCGTGCCCGGTGCGGGCGCGCTCGCCGCCGCCGTCCCCGGCGCGGTCGACGCCTGGTTGCTCATGCTCCTCGAGCACGGCACGTGGGAGCTCGCCGACGTCCTCGCCTACACGATCACCATGGCGCGCGACGGTCACCCGGTCCTGCCGCGCGTCGCGGCCACCGTGGCGACGGTCGCCCGGCTCTTCCAGGACCACTGGACCACCTCGGCGGACCTGTGGATGCCGCACGGGCGCCCGCCGCACCCGGGGGAGATCATCCGCAACCACGCGTACGCCGACACCCTCGGACGGCTCGTGTCGGCAGGCCGCGGAGCGCGGACCCGGGAGGCGCGCATCCAGGCCGCCCGCGCCGAGTGGAAGCACGGCCACGTGGCACGGCAGCTCGAGGCTGCGGCGCGCCGGCCGCACCGCCACTCCAGCGGGACCGTCCACGCCGGGGTCCTCACGGCCGCCGACGTCGCGTCCTTCGCGGCCACCGTCGAGCCGGCCGTGACGCTCGACTTCCGCGGCTCCACCATCGCCAAGGCGGGTCCCTGGACGCAGGGACCCGCCCTCCTGCAGGCGCTGGCGATCCTCGAGGGCCTCCCCGACGAGGCCCTCGACCCGTCGACGGAGCTCGGTGCCCACACGGTCCTCGAGGTGCAGAAGCTGGCGCTCGCCGACCGCGAGGCCTACTACGGGCACGACGTGGCGCCCGACCTCCTCGCGGTGCTGCTCTCCCCGGACCATGCCGCACGTCGACGCGCGCTCCTCGGCGACGAGGTCTCCCACCGGATACGGCCGAGCGACGTGCCGGGCCACGAGCCATTCGCTCCGCCCCTCGTCGAGGAGGGACCCCACGGCGTCGTCGAAGGCGCGGGGGAGCCGACCGTCGCCCGGGACGGCGAGACGCGGGGCGACACGTGCCACGTGGACGTCGTCGACCGGTGGGGCAACATGGTCGCCGTGACCCCGTCCGGGGGGTGGCTCCAGTCGTCGCCGACCGTGCCCGGGCTCGGTTTCTGCCTGGGCACGAGGCTCCAGATGACGTGGCTCACGGAGGGCGCCCCGTCGAGCCTGCGCCCGGGGCGCCGCCCGCGGACCACGCTCACGCCGACGCTCGTGCTCCGTGACGGGCTGCCGGTGAGCGCGCTCGGGTCGCCGGGTGGTGACCAGCAGGACCAGTGGCAGCTCCTCTACCTCCTGCGTACCATCGTCGGCGGCTACAGCCCCCAGCAGGCCATCGACGCCCCGGCCCTCCACACCACCTCCGTCCCGTCGTCGTTTTGGCCCCGGACCTGGACACCGGGGGGTGCCGTCGTCGAGGACCGGCTCGGGTCCGACGTGGTCGACGGGCTCCGGCGGCGCGGGCACCACGTGACGCTCGCGGGAGAGTGGTCGCTCGGGCGCCTGTCGAGCGTCAGCCGTGACCCGCGGACGGGCCGGCTGAGCGCCGCGGCGAACCCGCGCGGCGCTCAGGGGTACGCAGCCGGGCGCTGAGCACTGCCGGACCGCCGCGGTTCCCGTCAGCGCTGGGCGAGGACGAAGGGCTGCACTCCCGTCGCCCCGTGCTCCGTGAGGAGTCGCGTCGCGACGGCGAGGGTCCACCCGGAGGCCGTGAGGTCGTCGACGAGGAGGATGGAGCGACCGGCGAGCCCTGTGCGCGCGGCGGGCGACAGCTCGAGCGTGAGCCGCTGGGCGACGCCGGCGAGCCGCATGGCGGAGTTCACGTCGTGGCGTCCGGGCGCCTCGTGCTCGGGCGAGGGCCCGACGGTGCCGACGAACGGCTTGCCCAGGTACCGGGCCAGGCCCTGCGCCAGGTGGGAGACGAGCTCGGGACGCGTGGTGGACCGGATCGCCACCACCCCGTCGACCGTTGTGCCCTCGGGCCACGCGTCAAGGACCTGCACCGCCGCCTTGCGCAGGTGCACCGGCACCTCCCCGTCAGGGGTGCCGGGCGCGAAGAGCTCGCGCAGGGGTTGCGACCAGCCGAGCCCGTCGAGCCGGGCGACCGCCCTCCCGGGGCGGGCCTGCTCGGCGGGCGGGATCTTCCCCTTGAGCTCCACGCCCAGTCCCGGCATCCCCGAGGGCCACATCCTCCGGGGCTCGACGACCACGCCGGGGACGTCCATGGCCTTCCGTGCCTGGGCGACGTGCTCTCGTGTGGGGGCCGACGGCAGGGTCACACCGCCGCAGTTGTCGCACCGCCCGCACCGGGTCCCCGCCTCGAGCTCGGGGTCGTCGAGCGTCGCACGGAGGAAGGCCATGCGGCACCCGTCCGTGGAGACGTAATCGACCATCGTCCGCTGCTCCGCGAGGCGCGCCTGCTCCACTCGGGCGTACCGCTCGGCGTCGTACGTCCACCCCGCGCCGGTGGACTCCCAGCCACCCTTGACGCGCTTCACGGCACCGTCGACGTCGAGGACCTTGAGCATCATCTCCAGCCGCGAGCGCGTGAGGTCCACCTGCGTCTCCAGGAGCTGGGCGGACTGGGTGCCGCCGCGTTCGAGGGCGTCGAGCGTCGCCCGCACCTGCCGTTCCTCCGGGAACGCGAGGGACCCGAAGTACTCCCAGATCCGGGCGTCCTCCTCACCGGGGAGCAGCACGACGACGGCCTCGTCGACCCCGCGCCCTGCACGGCCCACCTGCTGGTAGTAGGCGATCGGCGAGCTCGGGGCGCCCATGTGGACCACGAAGGCGAGGTCGGGCTTGTCGAAGCCCATGCCCAGGGCGGACGTCGCGACGAGCGCCTTGACGCGGTTCTCCTTGAGGTCCGCCTCGAGGGACTCCCGCTCCGTGGGGTCCGTCCGGCCGGTGTACGCGGCCACCGCGACACCGGCCTCCCTGAGCTGTGCGGCGACCTGCTCCGCGACGGAGACCGTGAGGCAGTACACGATGCCGGAGCCGTCCGTGGCGGCGAGGAACTCGAGCAGCCACGCGACGCGCGTCGGTTGGTCTCCGAGGCGCAGGACCCCGAGGTGCAGCGACTCGCGGTCGAGGCCGCCACGGAGCACGAGCACGTCGCTGCGGGCGTCCTCGTGCCCGGTCGTCTCGAGCTGCTCGGCGACGTCCGCGGTGACGCGGGCGTTGGCCGTCGCGGTCGTCGCCAGGACCGGGATCCCGACGGGCAGCTCGGCGAGGAGCGTGCGGATGCGGCGGTAGTCGGGCCGGAAGTCGTGGCCCCAGTCGGAGACGCAGTGCGCCTCGTCGACCACCACGAGACCGGCGTCGGCCGCAAGGCGCGGCAGCACCTCGTCCCTGAAACCCGGGTTGTTGAGGCGTTCCGGCGAGCAGAGCAGCACGTCGACCTCCCCGGCCGAGATGCGGGCGTGGATCTCGTCCCACTCGGTGACGTTCGCGGAGTTGATCGTCGCGGCCCGGATGCCCGCCCGTCCGGCGGCGGCGATCTGGTCGCGCATGAGCGCGAGGAGGGGCGACACGATGATCGTCGGCCCGGCACCCCGGGCCCGCAGGAGCGCCGTCGACACGAAGTACACGGCCGACTTGCCCCATCCCGTGCGCTGCACGACGAGGGCCCGCCGATGCTCGCTCACCAGCGCGTCGATCGCCCGCCACTGGTCGTCCCGCAGCCGTGCGTCGTCCCGCCCGACGAGGCGCCGCAGCGCGGCCTCGGCCTCCTCGCGCAGGTCCTCCTCGTCGCCCACGACGGGGCGCGCCGTGCCGCGCGGCAGGGGTGGCGCGCTCGCTCCGACCCCGGGACCCGGGGCGGTCTCCGTTCGGGGGTCGTGGTCCTGCTCCGGCGGTCCGACCATCCCGTCGCCGTCGAAGTCGACCGGCTCGTCGAAGAACGGCACGTCGGCGTACGGGTCCTCGGGTGCGCTGACGGGCCTGGCCGGACGCTCCGGCCGGGGAGCGGGCGCAGGAGCTGGAGCCGGCACAGGGGCGTCCGGTCGAGCCGCAGGCGCGGGCGAAGGTGCAGGAGCCGGTGCGGGGTCCGGCTCGGGGGGGCTCACCATCTGACGGGCGTCGAAGGACGACGCACCCCACTCCGGGACGTCCGCCACGACACGCCGGCGCGGCGTGCTCGGGAGCTTCGACCAGTCGGGCTCGACGCCCCACCGCTTGGGCCCCTTGGGCCGTTCCCGGGGGGCGGGCGTACCGTCCGTGGCGGGTGCGGCGTCGGGCACGGTGGGGTCGGGCTCGCCGGGTGTGGTCATGTGCCCAGCCTAGAGACCCGGACCGCAGGACCACGCACCGGCGCAGGTCCTGTGGACGGAGTCGGCGCGCCGGGCCCTGTCGCCAGGTGGACGGCGCACGATCCGCCTCGACAGGCTCCCTAGACTGGTCCCGTGACGTCACCCGCCAGCGCCCCCGGGCGCTCCCTCCGCCTGCCCGTGCGTCCCGGCATCGTCGGGACCGAGCCCTACGGTGCCCCCCAGCTCGACGTCCCGCACCTGCTCAACGTCAACGAGAACCCGTACCCGCCCGACGCGGACGTCGTCGCGAGCATCGCCGCCGACGTCGCCGCCGCGGCCGGGACGCTCAACCGCTACCCGGACCGCGAGTTCCTCGGCCTGCGGGCGGACCTCGCCGACTACCTCGCGTCCGAGTCGGGCGTGCGGGTCGCGCCGGAGCAGGTCTGGGCCGCGAACGGCTCCAACGAGGTGATGCTGCACCTCCTGCAGGCCTTCGGTGGCCCCGGGCGTCGCGTCCTGTCCTTCGCGCCCACCTACTCGATGTACCCCGAGTACGCCCGTGACACCCTTACCGAGTGGGTCGCCGGACGCCGGGCGGAGGACTTCACGGTGGACGTCGACGCGGCGCGTGCCGCGGTGGCGACCCACCAGCCGTCCGTGATCCTCCTCACCAGCCCGAACAACCCGACCGGCACGACGCTCCCGCTCGCCACGGTTCGGGCCGTCTGCGACGCGGCGCTCGAGGTGGACGTCGACGGGGCGCCCGCCGTCGTCGTCGTCGACGAGGCGTACGGCGAGTTCCGGCGCATCGGCGTGCCGTCCGCGCTCGAGCTCCTCGAGGAGTACCCGAACCTCGCGGTGAGCCGCACCATGTCCAAGGCGTTCGCGCTCGCCGGCGCCCGCGTCGGGTACCTCGCGGCGTCCAGGGACCTCGTGGACGTGCTGCGCGTCGTCCGTCTCCCGTACCACCTGTCCGCCGTCACCCAGGCGGTCGCCCGAGCCGCCCTGCGGCACTCGACGGCGCTCCTCGCGCAGGTCGACGCGCTGCGGACCGAGCGCGACGCGACCGTCGCGTGGCTCCGTGCTCGCACGCGGGACGGCGTCCCGCTCGACGTCGCCGACACCGACGCGAACTTCGTGCTCTTCGGCACGTTCGACGACCGCCACGCCGTGTGGCAGGGTCTTCTCGACCGAGGGGTCCTCGTCCGGGAGACCGGCCCCGACGGGTGGTTGCGGGTATCCATCGGTACCCCGCAGGACATGACAGCGTTCAAGGACGCACTTGTGGAGGTGGCAGGGCTGTGAGCGCAGACCGGACGACCAGGACGGGCCGCATCGAGCGCACGACGAGCGAGTCGAGCGTGCTCGTCGAGATCGACCTCGACGGCTCGGGACGGACCGACGTGTCCACGACCGTGCCGTTCTACGACCACATGCTCACGGCCCTCGGCAAGCACTCGCTCGTCGACCTCACCGTGAAGGCCACAGGCGACACCCACATCGACGCCCACCACACCGTCGAGGACGTCGCGATCGCGCTGGGCGAGGCCCTGCGGGTGGCGCTCGGGGACAAGGCGGGCATCGCCCGGTTCGGCGACGCACTCGTGCCCCTCGACGAGGCGCTCGCCCAGGCCGTCGTCGACGTCTCGGGACGGCCCTACCTCGTGCACACCGGCGAGCCCGCCGGTCAGGAGTACCACCTCATCGGCGGCCACTTCACCGGGTCGCTCACCCGGCACGTCCTCGAGTCGATCGCCCACCACGCGGGGATCTGCATCCACATGCGGGTGCTCGCCGGACGGGACCCGCACCACATCGTCGAGGCGCAGTTCAAGGCGCTCGCACGCGCGCTGCGGGCCGCCGTGGAGCCCGACGCCCGGGTCGAGGGCATCCCGTCCACCAAGGGCGCCCTGTGACCGCGCAGGCACCGAAGGTCGCGGTCGTCCTCACCCAGATCGCCACGGCCGACGCGCTCGCCGCCGCGTGCGCCATGAGCCGCATCGCGGTGGACGCCGTCACCTCACCCGTCGGCTCCTACGCGGTGTGCCGTGACGCCTCCGGCGACGCCCCCCAGGAGCTCGCCAAGGCCGTCTCCGCCCTCGTGCGCAGCGTCCCGCTCATCCTCTTCGAGGCGCAGGACGGTCAGGTGTCCGCGTCCCAGTGGCAGGCGGGGGAGCGGACTGGGTCGCTCGCGCCGGCGCTCGTGCTCGACGGCGCGCCCCACGAGCTCGAGGACATCCTCCTGGGCGCCCGCCAGGTCGGCGACGTCGAGGGCGTCGTCTCGAGCGTCGGCATGTCGCGCTGGAAGGCGGCACGCCGGCTCGCGGCGACGGCCCGGGCGGCGCGTCCGCCACGCTCCGCCCGCGCACCACGAACCACACCTCCCGGGAGCTGACATGACCACCCACCCGTCCGTCGTCGTCCTCGACTACGGTTTCGGCAACGTCCGGTCGGCGGTGCGGTCGCTCGAGCGCGCCGGTGCCCGCGTGGAGCTCACCGCCGACGCGCGCGCCGCCGCGGAGGCCGACGGCCTCGTCGTCCCGGGCGTCGGAGCCTTCGCGGCCGTCATGGACGGGCTGCGGTCCGTGCGGGGGGACCAGATCGTCGAGCGTCGCCTCGCCGGCGGTCGCCCCGTGCTCGGCATCTGCGTCGGCATGCAGGTCATGTTCGACGAGGGCGACGAGCACGGCGTGCGCGCCGACGGCCTGGGCCAGTGGCCCGGCCTGGTCGACCGCCTCGAGGCCCCGGTGGTGCCCCACATGGGATGGGACACCGTCGACGTCCCCGAGGGCTCGACGCTGTTCGCCGGGCTCGAGGACGAGCGCTTCTACTTCGTCCACTCCTACGCGGCCCGCAGCTTCCGGCTCGGGACGGCCGAGGACCCGACGGGGCGGTTCGCCGCGCCGTTGGTCACCTGGTCCGACCACGGGGGCCGCTTCGTGGCCGCCGTCGAGAACGGCCCGCTGTCCGCGACGCAGTTCCACCCGGAGAAGTCGGGTGACGCCGGCGCACAGCTGCTGCGCAACTGGTTGGCGACGCTCTGACGGTCCGTCCACGGGCCCGTCGCCCACAGCTTCCCTGAGCCGTCGTGCTCGCCCCGCACCTCCGAGAGGATCCATCCATGTCCGACCGTCTCATCCTCCTGCCCGCCGTCGACGTCGCGGACGGTCAGGCCGTGCGCCTCGTCCAGGGCGAGGCGGGCTCCGAGACGTCCTACGGCGACCCGCTCGCGGCCGCCCTCGACTGGCAGAGCGGTGGGGCCGAGTGGATCCACCTCGTCGACCTCGACGCGGCCTTCGGGCGCGGCTCGAACGCCGATCTGCTCGCGGAGGTCGTCGGTCGCCTCGACGTCAAGGTCGAGCTCTCGGGCGGGATCCGCGACGACGAGTCCCTGGCGCGCGCGCTCGCCACCGGGTGCGCTCGTGTGAACCTCGGGACCGCCGCGCTGGAGAACCCGGCGTGGACGGCCGAGGTCATCGCCGAGCACGGCGACGCCGTGGCTGTGGGGCTCGACGTGCGCGGCACGACCCTCGCCGCCCGCGGCTGGACGGAGGAGGGCGGTGACCTCTGGGAGGTCCTCGCACGCCTCGAGGACGCGGGCTGCTCCCGCTACGTCGTGACCGACGTCACCAAGGACGGCACGCTGCGCGGCCCCAACGTCGATCTCCTGAGGGACGTCTGCGCGCGCACCGACGCCCCCGTCGTCGCCTCCGGGGGCATCTCGAGCCTCGACGACCTCGCGGCGCTCCGTGAGCTGGTGCCCTCCGGGGTCGAGGGGACCATCGTGGGCAAGGCCCTCTACGCGGGGGCCTTCACGCTCCCGCAGGCGCTCGACGTCGCCGGCCGCGCGTGACGTCGGAGCCGACCGGCAGGGAGCTCCCCGGGGCGTCCCCGTTCGCGGGGGACGACGGCTCGGCCGACGAGGAGCTCGCGCGGCTCCTCGCCGATCACGCGGCAGGCCACGGGTCGCTGGTGGACGTCGTGGCCCGCCTCGCAGAGGTGCGGGTCCTCGTGCCGGTCCTCGCCCAGCTGGAGAGCGCCGGGGAGGGGGAGCACGGTCTCACGGTCGACAAGGAGGCCTCGGCCGGTGTCGTGGCGCTGGAGGCCCCGGACGGGCGTCGCGCCCTCCCGGTCTTCACGAGCGTCGCAGCGATGACGGCGTGGCGGCCCGATGCCCGGCCGGTCCCGACCGACGCGGTGCGGGCCGCGCTGTCGGCGGTGAGCGAGGGCTGGGCCCTCCTCGTCGTGGACCCGGCGGGTCCGGCGACCGCGCTCGTCCCGAGACCGGCCGTGTGGTCCGTCGCGCAGGGCCGCACCTGGGTCCCGGCGGTGTCGGGCGGCGTCGTCGACCCTGCTGTCGAGGAGGCGATCGTCTCCGCGGTCTCGCCGGTGCCCTCCGTGGCGAAGGTCCGGGCGGAACCCGGACGCACGGCCGAGGTCGCCGTCGTGCTCGCCATCGATCCCGGTCTCACCCGGGCCCGGCTCGACGTGGTCCTGGCGGAGGTGAACGCCGCGCTGGCGGGCAGCGACGTGGTGAGCGAACGGGTCGACGGGCTCGAGCTCCGCATCGGTCGCGCCTCCTGACCTCTGCGCTTCCTGACCCGTCGCATCGAAAGATCGAGATCGGTCGATACGCTGGGGTCAGCAGGCGGGCACCTCCTGCGGGACGAATCCCGCGTCGTCGGCGAGGAGGTCACGCAGGGTGCTCACGGGGACCAGGTAGCTGTGCCCCGTCGAGCTCTTCGCGTAGACCACGCCGATGACGCGACCCTCCGAGTCGAGGGCCGCTGATCCCGAGCTCCCGGGTTCCACGGGTGCGTCCGTGAGGAGGACCTGGCCGAGGTTCGCGTTGAGCGGGTCCGAGCCGTACTCGAGGACCGTGCCGTCCGTCACCGTGAGCCGTCCACCGTTGGGGTAACCCACCACGGTGACGGGGTCTCCGGGTGCCGGGTCGGTCGGGGCCAGCTCGGGGAAGGCGTCGAGGTCCTCGGCGGTGCGCACCACGGCGAGGTCCGCGAGCGACGACGCCCCGGAGTTCGTGACGCTCACGTCGCGGCCGTCGTAGGTGCTCAGCTGGATCTCCGTGGTCCCGTCGACGACGTGCTTGTTCGTGATGAGTGTCCTCTCGTCGATCGCGAACCCGGTCCCACGGACCACGTCCGCGCAGCTGACGTTGCGGATGCGGACCGCCATCCGCTGGGCGGCGTCGAAGCCGTCGGGGGAGAGGTGCCCGTCGGGCCCCGCCACGGCGCCTGCAGGCTCGGAGGGCACCACGGAGTCGGGCATGGGACCGGGTGCGTCGGGGACGACGCCGCACCCGCCGACGAGGAACCCTGCTGCGAGGACGAGCAGGACCCCTCGGGGTGCGCGTGGGCCGCGCCGCGCGTCGGCCGGTGTCATCGTGCCGCCAGGTCGTCGCGGAGCGAGTTGTACGCGTCGACCGCGGACGTGCACACGGTGTTCGCCTGGTCGATGGCGGACTGCGTCTCCTCGGGTGTGGTGGTCTCGGGTGTCGCGAGGTGGTTGATGACCGTGCCCTGGGCGGTCGAGCAGTCACCGAGGGACTGCGCGACGTCGAGCGCGGTCTGTGCGACCTCCTGCACGTCGTCCGCGATGATCCGCTGGTTCTCGCGGTCGTCCCCGACCTGCGCCTTCTCGTCGGCGAGCTCGGTGATCCGGGTCTGCGCGGTCGCGAGCTGGTCCCGGACGGTCGCGAGCTCGCTCGTCATCCCTGCGAGGTCGGCGGTGAGCTCCGCGACGTCGCCCCCGAGCGTGCGGGACTCGGCCTCCCACTCGTCGCTGCGCTCCTTCCACTTGTTCGACAGGACGGCGAGGTATGCCCCGGCCCCGAGCGCGAGGACGAGGAGGAGACCCAGGACCACGACCGGCAGCCCACCGGACCGGCGGCCGGTGCCGCCCGACCCGAGTGCACCGATGGCGGTGCCCTCGCCGCGGGACCGTCGTGCCCGACGCCCGACGCCGGGGGACGGTACGCCCCTGGGCGATGCCGTGTGCTGGGCGCCGTGGTCCGGCCCGGAGGTCGTCGTGCCGGTCGGCGCGGACACGGTGTCGGTGAACTGGGGGATCGCCGGGGTGGACAGCGGGACGTCGAAGGTCGGACGCACCGCGGCCGGATACGGGTCGGCGACCCGGCCCGCGGCCTCGTGCCCGGCCGTCCGGACGCCCTCCGGCGGGGCGTGCCGCGCCGGGGGCGGAGGAGCCGAGGGAGGGATCGACGGAGGCGGCCCGTCGGTGCGCGCCGGCCCGTCCTCCGGCACCCAGGACCGGGGCTGGCGGGGGGCCTCGGTCAACTGACGGCCCCGGTGAACTTCTCGCCCGGTCCCTCACCGGGAGCGTCCGGGTAGAGGGAGGCCTCGCGGAAGGCGAGCTGCAGCGAGCGCAGCCCGTCGCGGAGGGACCGCGCGTGCTGGTTGCCGATGTCGGGTGCCGCGGTGGTGACGAGCGCGGCGAGGGCGGTGATGAGCTTGCGTGCCTCGTCGAGATCGAGGTGGTCCGCCGCCCCGGGCTCGTCGGCGAGCCCGCACTTGACGGCCGCGGCGCTCATGAGGTGCACGGCGGCGGTCGTGATGACCTCGACCGCCGCGACGTCGGCGATGTCCCGGACGGCCTGGGAGGCCGAGGGATCGGTGGGGGTGGCGTCGGTGCTCGGGTCAACGGTCATGCGCCTATTGTCACAAAGTCGGAGCACCCACGGCGACCCTCCGCACCGGGGAGGTGCGGAGGGTCGCCGAGGGCTCGGTGGAAGGGTCGGTCAGTCGGCGACGCCGACGTACTCCGCCGCGGCGTCGGCGCTCTCGCCGGGCGCCTCGAGGTTGGCCCGGAGCCTCGCGCCGAGGTCGGCGTCGACCTGGGTCCAGTACCAGATCGCGCGCTCGCGGATCTCGAGCGAGGTCACGCCACCGACGGCGCCGGTGACGGTCTCGAGGAACCGTGCCTTCGCGGCGTCGTCGTACACGTCCCGGTAGAGCGTGCCGGCCTGGCCGAAGTCGGAGTCGTCGGAGCGGAGCGTCGCGGCGGCCCGCACGAGCTCGCCGTCCGTCTCCCAGCCGCCCTCGCCCGCGAGGGCGGGGTCCGCGGCGGGCCCGCCGAAGGAGTTGGGTGCGTAGACGGGAGCCGTCGACGGGTTGAAGTGGTGGCGCTGCGAGCCGTCCTGGGAGTAGTTGTGGACGGCTGCCTTGGGGGCGTTGACGGGGAGCTGGTTGTAGTTGGTCCCCACGCGGTACCGCTGGGCGTCCGGGTAGGAGAAGATGCGGGCCATGAGCATCTTGTCCGGGCTCGCGTCGATGCCGGGGACGAGGTTCGCGGGGGAGAAGGCCGCCTGCTCGATCTCGGCGAAGAAGTTCTCGGGGTTCCGGTTGAGGGTGTGCGTGCCGACCTTGATGAGCGGGTAGTCGGCGTGCGGCCAGACCTTGGTGAGGTCGAACGGGTTGAAGCGGTAGGTCTTCGCGTCCTCGTAGGGCATGACCTGGACGTAGAGGTCCCACGCGGGGAAGTCGCCCTCGGCGATGGCCTCGTACAGGTCGCGACGGTAGTGGTCGGCGTCGGCCCCGGCGATGGCCTCCGCCGCGGACCCGGTCATCTCGCTGTTCCCCCGGAGGGACTTGAAGTGGTACTTGACCCAGAAGCGCTCGCCCTCGGCGTTGATCCACTGGTACGTGTGCGACCCGTACCCGGGCATCTCGCGCCAGGACGTGGGGAGGCCGCGGTCACCCATGAGGTAGGTGACCTGGTGGGCCGACTCGGGGGAGAGGGTCCAGAAGTCCCACTGCATGTCGGCGTCGCGCAGGCCGGAGCCGGGAAGGCGCTTCTGGGAGTGGATGAAGTCCGGGAACTTGATGCCGTCGCGGATGAAGAACACCGGGGTGTTGTTCCCGACGATGTCGTAGTTGCCCTCGGACGTGTAGAACTTCACGGAGAACCCGCGGACGTCCCGCCACGTGTCGGGGCTGCCCATCTCGCCCGCGACGCTCGAGAAGCGCTGCAGGGTCTCGGTCGTGGCGCCGGGCTGGAAGACCGCTGCTCGCGTGTAGCGCGAGACGTCCTCGGTGACCTCGAACGTGCCGAACGCCCCGCCACCCTTGGCGTGGACGACGCGCTCGGGGACGCGCTCGCGGTTGAACTGCGCGAGCTTCTCGACGAGGTAGCGGTCGTGGAGCGCGGTGACGCCGTCCTGCCCGGTCGTCAGCGAGTGCGCGTCGCTGGCGACGGGGGTTCCCGTCTGGGTGGTGGTCGCGGGGCGTTCTGTCATGGGTGTTCTCCTCGGTGTGACGTGGTGCTGGTGCTGGTGCTGGTGCTGGTGCTGGTGGTCGTGGTGCCGGACGGCGTCCGGGTGCTCCGGCATCGGGGGCACAGCCCCCAGAAGGTCACCTCGGCCTCGTCGATGGTGAATCCGTGGTCCGACGGTGGGGCGAGGCAGGGTGCGTGCCCGACGGGGCAGTCGACGTCGTCGAGGGCGCCGCAGTCCCGGCACACCACGTGGTGGTGGTTGTCGCCGACCCTCCGCTCGTAGCGCGCCGGGTGTCCTGCTGGTTCGATGCGCCGCAGGAGGCCTGCGCCGGTGAGCGCGGCGAGACCGTCGTAGACGGCCTGCACCGAGGCTGTCCCGAGCGTCTCCCTCACGAGCGTGCGGATCGCGTCCGCGTCGGCGTGCGGGGTGCGCTCGACGGCGCCGAGCACCGCCAGCCGGATGGCGGTGACGCGCAGGCCGTGCTCACGGAGCACGGTGTCGGTCGACGGGGTGGGCATGGCAGCAGTGAAGCACATATTTGGAATCGTTCCAAGGAGTGATTCGATCCAGGGTGCGGGTGCTGGCTGGTGGCGCCGGACCCGAGAGGCGGGGCGTGTGATTGCGGACGGGCCCGTGCTAGTCTGTCCTCGACCGATCGTCGCTCTCGCATGCCCGGCACCCCGGGTCGTGACGGAACGACGGTGCACAAGTGGAGCTCTTCCCACCCGAGTCTCGACCGCCCGTCCTCGGACGGCAGCAGAGTCCGGGTCCCGGTCCGTGAGTCGTGGGGCACCGGCGTGCCCCGAGGCTCGTGTCGTGCACGGTGGGCGTCGATGCGCCCCCGCTCGTGACCGTCGGACGTGAAGGCCCTCCTCCTGTGCTCAGGCTGGGGGCCTTTCCCATGTCTGACGGACCACCCACGAGTCACAAGGAGCATCACATCAGCGAGCCTCGCATCAACGATCGGATCCGCGTCCCCGAGGTCCGGCTCGTCGGCCCAGGTGGGGAGCAGGTCGGCGTCGTCCGCATTGAGGTCGCCCTGAGCCTTGCCCAGGACGCGGACCTGGACCTCGTGGAGGTCGCGCCCGACGCACGTCCCCCCGTCTGCAAGCTCATGGACTACGGGAAGTTCAAGTACGAGTCCGACATGAAGGCCCGTGAGGCTCGCCGGAACCAGGCGAACACGGTCCTCAAGGAGATTCGTTTCCGCCTGAAGATCGACCCGCACGACTACGGCACCAAGAAGGGCCACGTCGAGCGCTTCCTCAGCGCGGGCGACAAGGTCAAGGTCATGATCATGTTCCGTGGGCGTGAGCAGTCGCGCCCCGAGATGGGCATCCGACTCCTGCAGCGTCTCGCCGAGGACGTCGCAGAGCTCGGCTTCATCGAGAGCTCGCCCAAGCAGGACGGGCGAAACATGATCATGGTGCTCGGCCCGACCAAGAAGAAGGTCGACGCCAAGAACGAGCAGCGCCGCAAGGCCCAGGAGTCGCAGCCCTCGAAGCCGGCACGGGAGCGTCCCGCCCCCGACACCGACGAGACCGTGGACCCCCAGGTCGACGAGGCTGTCCGCGACGAGGCCGTGACCACGCCCGCTGCGACACCCGAGCCCCAGGAGTCGGCACCCGCCGCAACGCCTGAGCCCGAGGAAGCCGCGCCCGTCGCCGAGACCTCCCCGGTCGAGCAGCAGACGGTCACCGAGGCACCCGCGGAACCAGCGGCAGCACCTGCCGTGAAGCCGGCGGTCAAGGCTGCGTCGAAGCCCGCTGCGGCCTCGAAGCCCGCGCCGACGGAGCAGCCCGCCCCGCGGCCGGCCGCGACCCCGAGGCCCACGGCGAAGCCGAGCGCCACCCCGCGGCCCCCGGCCAAGCCCGGAGCCCGACCGGCGCCGAAGAAGTCCGAGTAACAGACCACCTGGCTAGGTCCTTGACCTACCGTGCTGGAGTCCACCGGCTCCAGCCCGAACACGTCGTGCGCTGAACGTGGCGCACGACCAGACCCGAGGAGACACGGCAGCCATGCCGAAGAACAAGACGCACTCCGGCGCCAAGAAGCGGTTCCGCATCACCGGCAGCGGGAAGGTCATGCGCGAGCAGGCCAACAAGCGCCACCTGCTCGAGCACAAGTCGAGCAAGCGGACCCGCCGACTGTCCGTCGACCAGGTCGTCAGCGCCGCCGACGTCAAGAAGATCAAGAAGCTGCTCGGAAAGTGACCCGGCACGGCGGGGCGACCCCTCGCTGACCGAACGCACATCCGGACCCGAACTGCAAGGAGCATCACGTGGCACGCGTGAAGCGGGCGGTCAACGCCCAGAAGAAGCGTCGTACAACTCTCGAGCGCGCCAGCGGTTACCGCGGCCAGCGCTCGCGCCTCTACCGTAAGGCGAAGGAGCAGGTCACCCACTCCCTCGTCTACGCGTACCGCGACCGCAAGGCGCGCAAGGGCGACTTCCGCAAGCTGTGGATCCAGCGCATCAACGCCGCGGCGCGCGCCGAGGGCCTCACCTACAACCGCTTCATCCAGGGCCTCAAGGCCGCGGGTGTCGAGGTCGACCGTCGCGTGCTCGCCGAGCTCGCGGTGAGCGACGTCGTCGCGTTCAACGCGCTCGTCAAGGTCGCGAAGGAAGCACTCCCCGCGGACGTCAACGCTCCCCGGGACGCGGCCTGATCAAGTCGCGGCCGAGGTGCGCACCCCGTGCGCACCGACCCCGTCCGACCTCAGGACACGTACCCACAGGACGCCCGGACCATGACTGACCTGACCAGCCCCCGCAGCGAGCGGGTGAAGTCGGTGCGGTCGTTGGCCGGGCGTCCTGCGCGTTCCCGCACCGGGACGTTCCTCGTCGAGGGCCCCCAGGGGGTCCGCGAGGTGGTGCGGCACGCCCCCGCGCGTGTCGTGGACCTCTACGTCACCCCGGTCGCCGCGTCCCGCTACGAGGAGATCCTCCACGAAGCGGGGAACCACCCGATCCGTGTCCACACCGGGACGCCGGAGGTCCTCGACGCGATGAGCGCCGACGCCCAGGGCATCCTCGCCGTCGCCACCACGGCCCCCGCCGGTCCCGCCGCCCTCGGACAGGCGCTGCGGCAAGGAGCGTCTCTCGTCGCCGTGCTCGCCACGGTGCGCGACCCCGGCAACGCGGGCACCATCGTCCGCGCCGCGGACGCCGCCGGCGCGGACCTCGTGGTGCTCGCCGGCCAGAGCGTCGACCTGCACAACCCGAAGCTCGTCCGGTCGACGGTCGGGTCCCTGTTCCACCTGCCCGTCGTGGCGGGAGTGACGTTGGAGGAGGCGGAGGTGGCACTCCGCTCGGCGGGGATCCAGGTGCTCGCGGCGGACGGCACCGGGACGGCGGACCTGGACGACCTCCTCGACGTCGCAGGCACCGGCCCCGAGGGCAGCCCGGACCTCGCTGCGCCGACCGCCTGGGTGTTCGGCAACGAGGCGTGGGGCCTGCCGGACGTCGACCGTGCGCGCGCCGACCACGTCGTGCGCGTCCCCCTACGAGGCCTCGCCGAGTCGCTCAACGTGGCCACGGCGGCGACGGTCTGCCTCTACGCCAGCTCGCGCGCACAACGCTAGGAGAACGATGGAACCCGAACGGCTCACCGGCGGGCTGAAGGTCCGCCACCTCACCATGATGGGCCTCGGGTCGGCGATCGGTGCAGGGCTGTTCCTCGGGACCGGTCAGGGCATCAACACGGCCGGTCCGGCGGTCCTCGTGTCCTACCTGATCGCCGGTCTGCTCGTCGTGCTGCTCATGCGCATGCTCGCCGAGATGGCGGCAGCGGTTCCCTCGAGCGGGTCGTTCTCCGTGTACGCGGAGGTCGCGATCGGCCGTTGGGCCGGCTTCACCATGGGTTGGCTCTACTGGTTCATGCTCATCATGGTGCTCGGCGTCGAGATCACGGGGGCGTCGCAGATCGTCCACGGCTGGCTCCCCGCCGTTCCCCAGTGGCTCGTCGCGCTCGTCTTCGTCGTCGCGTTCGCGGCCGTGAACCTCTCCGGGGTGCGCAGCTTCGGGGAGTTCGAGTTCTGGTTCGCGGCCCTCAAGGTCGCGGCCATCCTCGCGTTCCTCGTCGTCGGTGCGCTCCTGCTCACCGGCGTCGTCGGGGTCGGTTCGCCGGTGGGGATCGGTCCCATGCTCGACGACGGCGGGTTCGCGCCCAACGGGTTGAGCGGCATCGCCGCAGGCCTGCTCGTGGTCGTCTTCGCGTTCGGCGGCATCGAGATCGTCACCATCGCGGCGGCGGAGGCCGAGGACCCCCAGCGGAGCATCAGCAGGGCCGCCGCGAGCATCGTGTGGCGGATCCTCTTCTTCTACATCGGGTCCGTCACCGTCATGGTGCTCGTCCTGCCGTGGAGCTCGCCGGCGCTCCTCCAGGGTCCGTTCGTCGCGGTCCTCGAGGTCGCCGGGCTCCCCGGCGCCGCGACGGTCATGGAGCTCGTCGTCGTGATCGCCCTGCTGTCCGCCTTCAACGCGAACGTGTACGCGACCTCACGGATGGTGTTCTCCCTCTCGCAGCGCGGTGACGGCTCCCGGGCGTTCCTCAGGGTGTCGCGCACCGGTGTGCCCTACGTCGCGGTCTGGATCTCGGTGTTCTTCGGGGTGGTCTCCGTGGGTCTCAACGCGTGGCTGCCCCAGCAGATCCTCGGGATCCTCCTCAACGCCGTGGGCTCCACGCTCATCGTCCTCTGGGTCTTCATCGCCGTCTCACAGCTGCGCCTGCGACCGCGCCTCGAGGCGGAGGGCACGCTCACCGTGCGGACCTGGGCGTACCCGTACCTCACCTGGGCGACGCTCGCCGCGCTCGGCGGGATCGTGGTGCTCATGCTCCTCGACGGGACCGCCCGCACGCAGCTCGCCTCGACGGCGGTCCTCGTCCTCGTCGTCGTGGCCTGCTACCACCTGCGACGGGTGGTCGTCACGCGTCGTGAGGCCCACGTCTAGAATCCTTGGTGGCCGCCCCGGCCCCCCGCACCTCGCCCGGAAGGCACGTATGTCCACCCCTGCACCGGAAGACCGGTCCTCGTCGTTGTCCCCGCTCGATGCCGCAGCCGTCGAGGGGGCGGTCGCCGCCGCTCTCCGCGAGATCGCCGCTGCCGAGGACCTCGACGCCCTCAAGGTCGTGAGGACCGCGGTGACGGGCGACCGCAGCCCGCTCGCCCTCGCCAACCGTGCCATCGGTGCGCTCGCGCCGGCGGACAAGGCCGTCGCCGGCAAGCTCCTCGGACCAGCCCGCGGTCGGGTCTCGAAGGCGCTCGCCACGCGGCAGACCGAGCTGGAGGCCGACCGCGACGCGCGCGTCCTCGTCGAGGAGTCCGTCGACGTGACGCTCCCCGTCGCCCGGCGGGCCCCCGGGGCGCGGCACCCCCTCGAGACGCTCCAGGAACGCGTCGCCGACTTCTTCGTGTCGATGGGCTGGGACATCGCGGAAGGCCCCGAGGTCGAGGCGGAGTGGTTCAACTTCGACGCCCTGAACTTCGGGCCCGACCACCCGGCACGGCAGATGCAGGACACGTTCTTCGTCGGCGGTGCGGCAGGCGACGAGGACGCCGCCTCGGTCGATCCCCACCTCGTGCTGCGCACGCACACGTCCCCGGTCCAGGCGCGCACGCTCCTCGAGCGGGACCTCCCGGTCTACGTGGCGTGCCCCGGGAAGGTGTTCCGCACCGACGAGCTCGACGCGACGCACACCCCCGTGTTCCACCAGGTCGAAGGGCTGGCGGTGGACAAGGGCCTGACCATGGCGCACCTCCTCGGCACCCTCGACCACTTCGCGAGGGCCATGTTCGGCCCGGAGGCACGGACCAGGCTGCGGCCGTCGTTCTTCCCGTTCACCGAGCCCAGCGCGGAGATGGACCTGTGGTTCCCGCAGAAGAAGGGCGGCGCCGGCTGGATCGAGTGGGGAGGCTGCGGGATGGTCAACCCGAACGTCCTGCGGGCGGCGGGCATCGACCCCGACGAGTACTCGGGCTTCGCCTTCGGGATGGGCATCGAGCGCACGCTCATGCTGCGCCACGGGATCACGGACATGCACGACATGGTGGAGGGCGACGTCCGCTTCTCCCAGCACTTCGGAATGGGGCTCTGATGCCGAACATCGTCCTGGGCTGGCTCGGCGAGCACGTCGAGATCCCGTCGGACCTCACCGCGGAGCGCCTCGCGGCCGACCTCGTGAGGGTCGGCCTCGAGGAGGAGGCCGTGCACGGTGCCGGCGTCACCGGTCCACTGGTGGCCGGGGAGGTCGTCTCCCTCGTCGCCGAGCCGCAGAAGAACGGCAAGGTGATCAACTGGTGCCAGGTGGACGTCGGGTCGCACAACACCCTCGACGAGGCGGGATCGCCCACCGTCCCGCGGGGCATCGTGTGCGGGGCCCACAACTTCGGGGTCGGTGACCGGGTCGTCGTCGCGCTGCCCGGGGCGGTCCTGCCCGGACCGTTCGCGATCGCCTCGCGCAAGACCTACGGTCACGTCTCCGACGGCATGATCTGCTCGCAGAGCGAGCTCGGGCTCGGCGACGACCACGACGGCATCATCGTCCTCGAGCGACTCGGCTACTCCGAGGCGCTCGGTCACGACACGACGCCGGGGGCCGACGCCCTCGCCCTCCTGGGGCTGGGCGAGGAGGTCCTCGAGATCAACGTCACCCCGGACCGCGGGTACTGCTTCTCCGTCCGCGGTGTCGCGCGGGAGTACGCCCACTCCACGGGCGCGGTCTTCACCGACCGAGGGCTCGACACCGGGTCGGTTCCCGCGCCGACCGCCTCGGGGTTCGTCGTGGAGGTCGACGATGCCACGCCCGTGCACGGCCGACCGGGGTGTGACCGCTTCGTCACCCGCATCGTCCGCGGCATCGACGCGTCCGCGGCCTCGCCGGCGTGGATGCAGCGGCGGCTCACGCAGGCGGGGATGCGTCCGGTCTCCCTGCCCGTGGACGTCACCAACTACGTCATGCTCGACCTGGGGCAGCCGCTGCACGCCTACGACCTGGCGACCCTCGCCGCACCGGTCGTCGTGCGCCGTGCGGCACCGGGCGAGCGTCTGACGACGCTCGACGGCCAGGACAGGTCGCTCGACCCGGAGGACCTCCTCATCACCGACAGCCCCGACGGCGCCCGGGGGAGCAGGATCCTCGGGCTCGCGGGAGTGATGGGGGGTGCGGAGACCGAGGTCGTCCCGTCGACCACCGACGTCCTCGTCGAGGCCGCGCACTTCGACGCGGTGTCCGTGGCACGGACGGCGCGTCGGCACAAGCTCCCGAGCGAGGCGGCCAAGCGCTTCGAGCGGGGGGTCGACCCGCGGCTCGCGGGCGTCGCCGCCCAGCGCGTCGTCGAGCTGCTCGTCGAGCTCGGGGGCGGCACGACCGACGAGGCTGTGAGCGACCTCGACGCCGTCCCCGCGCCGGTGGAGATCCGGTTCTCGCTGTCCGAGCCGGAGCGGCTCGTGGGAGTGCCCTACCCGGCGGACCGTGTCGTGTCCGTGCTCCGGGAGGTGGGCTGCGAGGTCCTCGACGCGGAGCCCGGCGCCGTCCGGGTGGTGCCGCCGTCCTGGCGCCCTGACCTCACCGGGTCGGCGGACCTCGTCGAGGAGGTGGCACGGATCGTCGGGTACGACGCGATCCCGTCGGTCCTCCCGGCAGCTCCTGCCGGGCGCGGGCTCACCGCCGCCCAGGTGGTCCGTCGGTCCGTCGCGCGCGCCCTCGCCGAGGACGGTCTCGTCGAGACCCTGAGCTACCCGTTCGTGGGCAGCGACCAGCACGACGCCCTCGGCCTCCCTGCGGACGACGCGCGACGCCACGGTCTCGTCCTGCGCAACCCGATGTCCGCGGAGCGCGGGCAGATGCGCACGACGCTCCTCGTCACGCTGCTCGACACGGCACGCCGCAACGTCGCTCGCGGTCACGCGGACCTCGCGCTGTTCGAGATCGGTCTGGTCACCCTGCCCGTGCCCGGCACCGCGCCCGCGCCGCTCCTCCCCGGGGGCGCACGTCCGTCGGACGAGGACCTCGAGGCGCTGCGCGCCGCCGTCCCGCACCAGCCTCGGCGCGTCGCCGGGGTGCTCGCCGGTCAGCGGGACCGTGCCGGGTGGTGGGGACCCGCCAGGGACGCCGACTGGACGGACGCCCTCGCGGCGGCCCGTCTCGTGGCGGACCGCACCGGCGCGGAGATCGTCGTCGAGCGCGATGCGGACACCGCTCCGTGGCACCCCGGGCGCTGCGCTCGCCTGACCCTGGTGGACGGCACGCTCGTCGGGCACGCCGGCGAGCTCCACCCGAAGGTCGTCGAGTCGCTCTCCCTGCCGGCGCGGACAGTCGCCTTCGAGGTCGACCTCGACGTGCTGCTCGGGGCGGCGCCCGGCGGGCCGCGTCAGGCCGTCCCGGTCTCGACCTTCCCGCTGGCCAAGGAGGACATCGCGCTCGTGGTCGACGCGGCGGTTCCCGCCGAGGACGTGTTCGCCGCGGTGCGGGACGGGGCCGGGGACCTCCTCGAGGAGCTGAGCCTCTTCGACGTGTTCACGGGCGAGCAGCTCGGGGACGGCATGAAGTCCTTGGCGTTCTCCCTCCGCCTTCGCGGCCGGGACCGCACGCTCACGGGCGAGGACGCGGCCCGCGTCCGTGCGGACGCGGTCGCGGAGGCTCAGCGCCGGACGGGGGCCACCCTGCGCAGCTGACCGCCTGTAGGGTCGTCCACGACACGGGGTGCCGTGCGCCATCGGGCGCAGGGCTGAGAGCACACCCGTCGAACCTGATCTAGCTCGTACTAGCGAAGGGATGTCGTGAGATGACTCCACCCTGCACCGCCCAGGACGCGCCTCCGGGATCCCGCCCCCGGGTGCTGAGCATCGCGGGCACGGACCCCACCGGCGGGGCGGGCATCCACGCGGACCTCAAGTCGTTCTCCGCCCACGGCGCCTACGGCATGGCTGTGGTCACGGCGGTCGTCGCCCAGAACACCCGCGGTGTGCGGTCCGTGCACGTGCCGCCGCCCGACGTGCTCGCCGCACAGCTCGACACCGTGAGCGACGACGTGGCGCTCGATGCGGTGAAGATCGGGATGGTCGGGTCCGCGGAGAACGGTGACGTCGTTCGGGCCTGGCTCGACCGGGTGGACGCACCGTTGGTGGTCCTGGACCCCGTCATGGTGTCCACCTCCGGGCACAGTCTGCTGCAGCCGGACGCCGGACCATCGCTCGAGGCCCTCGTGCACCGGGTGCACCTCGTGACTCCCAACCTCCCGGAGCTCGCGGCCCTGGTAGGGCGCCCGGAGGCACGAGACCTCGACGAGGCGGTGGCGCAGGGGGAGGAGCTGCAGGGGCGCAGCGGGACGGACGTGCTCGTCACGGGCGGGCACCTCGACGGTGCGTCGTGCACGGATGTCCTGGTCACCGCGGCAGGGACGTCCGTCGTCCCGGGACCTCGCGTGGCCACGACGAGCACGCACGGCACGGGATGCTCGCTGTCGGCGGCGCTCGCCGCTCTGCGCCCTCGCTGCGGCTCCTGGGGGGCGGCGCTCGCGGTGGCCCGGCCGTGGCTGCGCGGCGCGCTCGAGGCCGCCGACGCGCTCCGCGTGGGTCAGGGGCGTGGCCCGGTCGATCATCTCCACGCGTGCGTCCCGTCCTCGACCCTGACGGGCTGGCCGGTCCGCCGTGACGCGCGGGTCGCTGAGGGCGGGCGGCCTGGAGCCGTCCTCGCCGAGGCGGTTCAGGAGTAGGAGCAGTCGTACCCGGGGGGCAGCCAGCGGAACGTCGCGGTGACGTCCGCGGCCGTCGTCCCGGCGGGTGCCTCCGTGTAGCAGCGTGTCTCCATCTGGTCGAGCCCCATCTTCGCGTACGCGGCTGCTGCGGTGGCCGTGGCGAGCACCACGAGGACCGTGACCGCTGTGCGTGCTGCTCTCGAGGGGCCGGGTCCCTGGTTCTCGTACCCGCCGTCCGCCCAGGAGTGGTTCATGGACCGAGCCTAGCGCGGTCGCCTCGGGGTCAGGGGACGAGGAGGACCTTGCCGGTGGTGCGCCGCGACTCGAGCGCCTCGTGGGCCCGTGCCGCGTCCGCGAGGGGGTAGGTCGCTCCGACTCGGACGTGGAGGGTGCCGTCGGACACGGCCCGGAAGAGGTCGTCCGACCTGCTCAGGAGCTCCTCGCGGGTGGCGACGTGGTGGGCGAGGCTGGGGCGGGCGACGGCGAGCGACCCGGCGGCGTTGAGGCGTTGGAGGTCGAAGGGGGGAACCTGGCCCGAGGACCCGCCGAAGAGGACGAGCGTCCCTCGGGTGCGCACGGAGGCCAGCGACGCGTCGAAGGTGTCCTTGCCGACGGAGTCGTAGGCGACGTGCACCCCGCGGTCGTCCGTGAGACCGCGGACGACCGCGGGGAGGTCGCGGGTGAGGTCGTCGAGCTCCGTGTAGAGGACGACGTCGTGGGCGCCGGCGGCGCGCGACAGGTCAGCCTTGTCGGACGTGGAGACCGTGGTGATCACCCGTGCGCCGCGCCGGACCGCCAGCTGGGTGAGGAGGAGCCCGACCCCGCCGGCCCCGGCGTGGACGAGGACGTCCTGCCCCGGCCCGACGGCGAAGGTCGAGGTGACGAGGTAGTGGGCGGTGAGCCCTTGGAGAGGGAGCGCCGCCGCGGTGAGGAGGTCGACGTCGTCGGGCACGGGGACGGCCCGCTCCGCTGGGAGGAGGACCTGGCTCGCGTACGAGTCCGGGGCGTCGCACCACGCGACGCGGTCTCCTGGCCGCACCGTCTCGACCCCGTCGCCCACCGCCGTCACGGTCCCTGCTCCCTCGGAGCCGAGGACCCCGGGGTATGTCATGGGGTAGACGCCGGAGCGGCGGTACGTGTCGATGAAGTTCACGCCTGCGGCGGCGACGTCCACCACGACCTCGCCGGGTCCGGGCCGGAGGGCGGGCACCGTGCGGACGGCGAGCACCTCGGGGCCGCCCGGTGCGGTGGCGACGACGGTCGTGGTGCCGGTCGTCACGGTCCGACCTCCGGCGCGTGAGCGGGCGGCTCGCCCGGAGCGTGCACCTGCCGCGGGCCGACACCCTGCTCGTCGAGCCACCGCAGGCAGGCGTCGGGCCACCCGGCGGGTGCTCCGGTGCCACGGGCCAGGCCGAGCCCGTGGGACCCGGACGGGTACACGTGGAGCTCGGTCGGTACGCCGTGGCGTGCCAGCGCAGCGGTCAGCCGGAGGCTGTGGTCGACGTCGACCACGGCGTCGTCCGCGGTGTGCCACAGGAACGTCGGCGCGGTGGCGGCGTCCACGCGCTGCTCCACGGAGAGGGACTTGGCGGTGGCGGTGTCGGCGGTGAGCTCGCCGAGGAGGTTGTTCCGCGACCCGAGGTGGGGAAGGTGCGTCATGGAAACGACGGGGTAGCAGAGCACCGCGGCGTCGGGTCGGGCGTACTCGTCGACGCCCGACCCGTGCCGGGACGCGGCGAGCTCGCGCTCCGCGCGCGTCGCGGTGAGCGCGAGCCCGGCGAGGTGGGCGCCTGCGCTGAACCCGAGGACGACGAGCGGGCCGTGGACGGCCCCGTACGTGCCGGCGCGCAGCTCGCGCAGCGCGGCGAGGACCTGCACGAGGGGCGTGGGGTAGGTCTCCGGGGCCACCGCGTAGTCGAGGTAGCCGCAGGGGAGACCTGCGTCGGCGAGCCAGCGGGTCACGGGAAGGTACTCGTGCTCGCTCCGGAAGCCGTACCCGCCGCCCGCGAGGACGAGGACGAACCCGGCGCTCGAGGGGGCGCCCGCACGGACGACGACGATCGGGGGAGGGGCCATGCCCCGAGGATAGTCCCTGGATGTATCTTCTCCCGCCACTGTGTATGGTTATGCATATGACGATCACCGTTGCTGTCGCCGGGGCGAGCGGCTACGCCGGCGGGGAGGCCCTGCGCATCCTCGCCGACCACCCCGAGGTCGAGGTCGGGGCCCTCACCGCCCACTCGAACGCCGGGGCCGCCCTCGGGACGCACCAGCCCCACATCCGTGCGCTCGCGGACCGGGTCCTGCTCCCGACCACGGTCGAGAACCTCCTCGGCCACGACGTCGTCGTCCTCGCGCTGCCGCACGGCGCCTCGGCGGAGATCGCCGCCCAGCTGCCCGACGACGTGCTCGTGATCGACCTCGGGGCGGACCACAGGCTGACCGACCCGGACGCCTGGACGCAGTTCTACGGCACGGAGCACGCAGGCGCCTGGCCCTACGGCCTGCCCGAGCTCCTCCTGGCGCCGACCGACGGGACGGGCACCCTCACCAAGCAGCGCGAGCACCTCGTCGGAGCGCGCCGCATCGCGGTCCCGGGGTGCAACGTCACGGCCGTGACGCTCGGCCTGCAGCCCGGGGTGTCGGCCGGGCTCGTCGACACCGACGACCTCGTCGCTGTCCTCGCCGTCGGCTACTCCGGGGCGGGCAAGAGCCTCAAGCCGCACCTCCTCGCGTCGGAGGGGCTCGGGTCGGCCCAGCCCTACGCCGTCGGTGGCACCCACCGGCACGTCCCCGAGGTCGAGCAGAACCTCGTCGCCGCCGGCGCCGGCTCGGTGCGCCTGTCCTTCACCCCGGTCCTCGTCCCGATGTCCCGCGGCATCCTCGCGACCGCCACCGGGCGCCTCACGGCACCCGGCACGACGCTCGAGGAGGTCCGCCGCGCGTGGGAGCAGGCCTACGACGGAGAGCCCTTCGTCGAGCTCCTCCCCGAGGGGCAGTGGCCCACGACGGCCATGACGGTCGGCGCCAACACGGCGCTCGTCCAGGTCGCCGTCGACCGCCGGGCGGGTCGTGTCGTCACCGTGACCGCGCTCGACAACCTCGTCAAGGGCACCGCCGGTGCCGCAGTCCAGTCCATGAACATCGCGCTCGGTCTCCCGCAGACCCTGGGCCTGACCACCGGAGGAGTGGCCCCGTGAGCGTCACCGCAGCCCGAGGTTTCCGCGCGGCCGGCGTCGCCGCCGGCCTGAAGTCGACGGGGGAGCGCGACGTCGCACTCGTCGTCAACGACGGTCCCGACGACGTCGCCGCCGCCGTCTTCACGACGAACCGTGTCTTCGCGGCGCCCGTCGCGTGGTCGCGCCAGGCCGTCGCCGACGGTCGGGCGAGCGCCGTCGTCCTCAACTCCGGGGGCGCCAACGCCTGCACCGGTCCCGAGGGCTTCGCCGACACCCACCGCACCGCCGAGCACACCGCCGACGCCCTGGGTGTCTCCGCGGGGGACACCCTCGTCTGCTCCACGGGGCTCATCGGCACCCGGCTGCCCATGACGGAGCTCCTCGCCGGCGTCGACGACGCGTCGGGCCGTTTGTCGGACGACGGTGGTGAGGACGCGGCCCGCGCGATCATGACGACGGACACCGTCCCCAAGACCGTGGTCGTCACCGTCCGCTCCGAGGACCACCCGGACGACGAGGGCTGGACGGTCGGGGGCATGGCCAAGGGTGCGGGCATGCTCGCCCCGGGGCTCGCGACGATGCTCTGCGTGCTGACCACGGACGCCCGGGTCGACGCAGCCACCGCGGACGCCGCGCTGCGCGCCGCGACCGCCGCGACGTTCGACCGGGTCGACTCCGACGGCTGCATGTCCACCAACGACACCGTCGTCCTCCTCGCGTCGGGCGCGAGCGGCACCACCGTCGACGTGGACGCCCTCACCGACGCGCTCACCGAGGCGTGCGCGAGCCTCGCCCGCCAGCTCGTCGCCGACGCCGAGGGAGCCAGCCACGACATCGCGGTGCGCGTCGTCGGCGCCACGACGGTCGACGCGGCCGTCGCCGTCGCCCGCTCCGTGACCCGGTCCAACCTCTTCAAGGCGGCCGTCTTCGGCAACGACCCCAACTGGGGACGCGTCCTCTCCGCGGTGGGCACCGTCCCCGAGAGCGTCGCGCCGTTCGACGCCGCACGCCTCGACGTGTCCGTCAACGGTGTGCAGGTCTGCCGCGCCGGGGGCGTCGGGGACGACCGCGACCTCGTGGACCTCGCCGCCTCGCGGGAGGTCCACGTCCTCGTCGACCTCCACGCGGGCGACGCCGAGGCCACCGTCTGGACCAACGACCTCACGCACGACTACGTCCACGAGAACAGCGCGTACTCCTCATGAGCGACACCGCAGCAGGGACCCACGGGGACGCCGACGGCGTCGAGCCGTTCGACATCACGCAGATCGACGTCACCGCCGACCTCGCGCCGTCGCAGAAGGCGGAGGTGCTCCTCGAGGCGCTCCCGTGGCTCCGACAGTTCCACGGGGCGCTCGTCGTGGTGAAGTACGGCGGCAACGCGATGGTCGACGAGACCCTCAAGGCCGCGTTCGCCGAGGACATGGTGTTCCTCCGCCAGGTGGGTCTGCGTCCCGTCATCGTGCACGGCGGCGGACCGCAGATCACCGAGATGCTCGCCCGCCTCGGCATCGAGTCCGAGTTCCGGGGCGGTCTGCGGGTGACCACCCCTGAGGCCATGGACGTCGTCCGCATGGTGCTCACGGGCAAGGTCTCCCGGGAGCTCGTCGGCCTCCTCAACGCGCACGGCCCGCACGCCGTAGGTCTCTCCGGCGAGGACGGCGGGCTCCTGCGCGCCAGGCGTCGGCACGCGACCGTCGACGGGGAGCCCGTGGACGTCGGGCTCGTCGGCGACGTCGTCGAGGTCGACCCGCGGGCGGTCCAGGACCTCCTGGACGCAGGACGCATCCCTGTCGTCTCGACGATCGCCCCGGACGTCGCGGATCCCACGCAGGTGCTCAACGTCAACGCGGACACCGCTGCCGCGGCGCTCGCGGTCGCCCTCGGTGCGCGCAAGCTCATCGTCCTCACCGACGTCGAGGGCCTGTACACGGACTGGCCGGACCGGTCGTCGCTGGCCAGCCGCATCACGGTGAGCGCCCTCGCGGAGCTCCTGCCGTCCCTGGAGTCCGGGATGGTCCCCAAGATGGAGGCGTGCTTGCGTGCGGTCAGGGGCGGGGTGCGCGAGGCGCACGTCATCGACGGCCGGGCGGCGCACTCGGTCCTCATGGAGGTCTTCACCACCCGCGGCATCGGGACGATGGTGGTGCCGGACAGCGACGGGCGTCTCGCGACGTCGCCGCCGACGAGCCCCGTCCCCGTGGTGCGGGCCGAGCAGCGTGGGGAGGCCTCGTCATGAGCGACCTCACGAGCCCGCCGACGACCGTCGGCCAGGCACCCGGATCGGGTGCCGCCTGGACGGACCGCTACCGGTCCGCCGTCATGGACACGTTCGGTCCGCCGCAGCGCGTCCTCGTCCGCGGCGAGGGCGCCTACGTGTGGGACGCCGACGGCCGCCGCTACCTCGACCTCCTCGGTGGCATCGCGGTGAACGCCCTGGGCCACGCCCACCCGACGCTGACGGCTGCCGTCAGCGCGCAGCTGGGCACGCTGGGGCACGTCTCGAACTTCTTCGGCAGCCCCACGCAGATCGCGCTCGCCGAGCGGCTCCTCGAGCTCTCCAGCGCGCCGGAGGGGTCGCGGGTCTTCTTCACGAACTCGGGGACCGAGGCCAACGAGGCGGCACTGAAGATGACGCGCCGTACCGGCCGGTCCCGGGTGCTCGCGCTCGAGGGCGGCTTCCACGGCAGGACGATGGGTGCGCTGTCCCTCACGTCCAAGGCCGCGTACCGCGAACCCTTCGAGCCGCTGCCCGGAGGTGTGTCGTTCCTGCCCTTCGGGGACGTCGACGCGCTCGAGGCGGCCTTCGCGGACGACCCCGGGAGCGTCGCCGCCGTCTTCCTCGAGCCGCTCCAGGGCGAGGCGGGCGTGCGGCACCTCCCCGCGGGCTACCTCACCCGGGTGCGTGAGCTCACGACGGAGCACGGAGCGCTCCTCGTCCTCGACGAGGTGCAGACGGGCATGGGTCGCACGGGGAGCTGGTTCGCCCACCAGGACCCGACCATCGGCGAAGGCGTCGTGCCCGACGTGGTGACGCTCGCCAAGGGGCTCGGCGGCGGCTTCCCGGTCGGTGCGGTCCTCGCGCTCGGCGAGCGCGCGGCATCCCTCCTCGGGCGGGGGCAGCACGGCACGACGTTCGGCGGCAACCCCGTCGCGGCGGCCGCCGCGCTCGCGACCATCGGTGTGATCGAGCGCGACGGGATCCTCGCGGACGTCATGGACGTCGGCGCGCACCTGCGGTCCGCGGTCGAGGCGCTCGGGCACCCGCTCGTCGCGTCGGTGCGCGGCGCGGGGCTCCTCGTCGCCGTCGAGCTCACCGCCCCCGTCGCCGCGGAGGTCGCGTCCCGGGCCCTCGACGCGGGGTTCATCGTCAACCCGGTGAGCCCCACGGCACTGCGCCTCGCCCCACCGCTGATCCTCACGCGCGAGCAGGCCGACACGTTCGTCGCGTTCCTCGCGGACCTGCCCACCACCACCGGACCCATCGAGGAGGACCGATGACCCGCCACTTCCTGCGGGACGACGACCTGAGCCCCGAGGAGCAGGCCGCCGTGCTCGAGCTCGGGCTGCGCTTCGCCGCGGACCGGACACACCGGACGCCCCTCGCCGGGCCGCGCGCGGTCGCCGTGCTCTTCGACAAGCCGTCCACCCGCACCCGGGTCTCCTTCTCGGTCGGTGTCGCCGAGCTCGGCGGGTACCCCCTCGTCATCGACGGGTCCAGCTCCCAGCTCGGTCGCGGCGAACCCGTCGCCGACACGGCCCGGGTCCTCGACCGCCAGGTGGCCGCCATCGTGTGGCGAACCTTCGGTCAGGACCGGATCGAGGAGATGGCCGCTGCGAGCCGGGTCCCCGTCGTCAACGCCCTCACCGACGCCTTCCACCCGTGCCAGATCCTCGCGGACCTCCTCACGGTCGCCCAGCACCGCGGGGGCGTCGCCGCGCTCAAGGGATCGACGATCGCCTATCTCGGGGACGGCGCCAACAACATGGCGCACTCCTACCTCCTCGGCGGGGCCGTGGCAGGCATGCACGTGCGCATCGGGACACCCGCCGAGTTCCAGCCGGCCCCGGAGATCCTCGCCGACGCGCAGCGCGTCGCACGGACCACCGGGGGGTCCGTCGTCGTCACCGACGACCCCGTCGTCGCAGCGGCGGGCGCGCACGCCCTGGCCACCGACACCTGGATCTCCATGGGGGACGAGGACGAGGCCGACGAGCGCTCCCGCCCGTTCGTCCCGTTCCAGGTGAACGCCGACCTCCTCGCCCGCTGCGCACCCGGCGCCGTCGTCCTGCACTGCCTGCCCGCCTACCGGGGCAAGGAGATCACCGCGGAGGTGATCGACGGTCCTCAGTCGGTCGTCTGGGACGAGGCCGAGAACCGGCTGCACGCCCAGAAGGCCCTCCTCACGTGGCTCCTGGAGCAGTCGTGAGCGTCGGCCCCGCCCTCGGGTCCGTGCCCGCGACGAAGGCGGCCCGCCACGCCCGCATCGTCCAGCTCCTCGTCCGTGAGGAGATCCACTCGCAGGCCGAGCTCGCCCGGGCGCTCGCGGCCGACGGGCTCCACGTCACCCAGGCCACCCTCTCGCGCGACCTCATCGAGCTCCGGGCGGAGAAGGTGCGCACAGCGGCCGGGGTTCTCGTGTACGCCGTACCGGGGGAGGGCGGGGACCGCAGCGTCCAGGCGACGGCGGACGCCGAGTACCTCGCGGCGCGGCTCTCGCGCCTGTGCGGCGAGCTGCTCGTCTCCGCGGAGAGCTCGGGCAACCTCGTGGTCCTCCGCACGCCGCCCGGCGCCGCGCAGTACCTCGCGTCGGCGATCGACCACTCGGTCCTCGGCGGGGTGCTCGGCACCATCGCGGGCGACGACACGGTCCTCGTGATCGCCCGGGGCGTCGACGGCGGCGACGAGCTCGCCGCACGGTTCGTCGCGATCGCCAGCGACGCTCTCTGACGCCCGCACGCGCATCCTCCGGCAGGGGCGCGATGACACACTTGACACACAACCCACTGAGAAAGAGAAGTGCCATGACTGAACGCGTCGTGCTCGCCTACTCCGGCGGCCTGGACACCTCCGTCGCCATCGGCTGGATCGCCGAACGCACCGGTGCCGAGGTCATCGCCGTGGCCGTCGACGTCGGCCAGGGTGGTGAGGACCTCGAGGTCATCCGCCGTCGTGCCCTGGACTGCGGCGCCGTCGAGGCCTACGTCGCCGACGCCCGTGACGAGTTTGCCGAGGAGTACTGCATGCCGGCGCTTCGCGCCAACGCCCTCTACCTCGACCGGTACCCCCTCGTCTCCGCGCTCTCGCGCCCGACGATCGTCAAGCACCTCGTGCGCGCAGCCCGCCAGTTCGACGCGCAGACCGTCGCCCACGGGTGCACGGGCAAGGGGAACGACCAGGTCCGCTTCGAGGTCGGCATCACGTCTCTGGCCCCGGACCTCAAGTGCCTCGCACCGGTCCGCGACCTCGCGCTGACGCGCGAGAAGGCCATCGCCTACGCGGAGCAGAACGACCTGCCCATCGCCACGACCAAGCACAACCCGTTCTCGATCGACCAGAACGTGTGGGGCCGGGCCGTCGAGACGGGGTTCCTCGAGGACATCTGGAACGCGCCCACCAAGGACGTCTACAGCTACACGGACGACCCCACGTTCCCGCCGGTCGCGGACGAGGTCGTCGTGACCTTCGAGCGCGGTGTGCCCGTCGCTCTCGACGGCGTGGCGGTCACCCCGCTCCAGGCGATCCAGGAGATGAACCGCCGGGCCGGCGCCCAGGGTGTGGGCCGGATCGACATCGTGGAGGACCGTCTCGTTGGTATCAAGTCCCGCGAGATCTACGAGGCGCCGGGCGCCATGGCCCTCATCGCGGCGCACCAGGAGCTCGAGAACGTCACGGTGGAGCGCGAGCAGGCTCGTTTCAAGCGGACGGTCGAGCAGCGCTGGACCGAGCTCGTCTACGACGGCATGTGGTTCTCGCCCCTGAAGCGTTCGCTGGAGACGTTCATCGACGACACCCAGAAGTACGTCACGGGCGAGGTTCGCCTGGTGCTGCACGGTGGCCGCGCCACCGTGACGGGTCGCCGCAGCGAGGCCAGCCTCTACGACTTCAACCTCGCGACGTACGACGAGGGCGACACGTTCGACCAGTCCCAGGCACGCGGCTTCATCGAGATCTACGGGCTCACCGCGAAGCTCTCCGCCGCCCGTGACGTGAAGTTCGGCAACGGCGTGGACCTCTCGGGATCGACCCTGCCCGGCGCGGGTGCCTGAGATGACGGGGGACGCAGGCGCATCACCCGACGAGGTGGCCGTGGAGCCGTCGGCGGTCGCGGGGGCGGCCACGCCGGTGAGCCTGTGGGGAGGCCGATTCGCGGGCGGACCCGCGCAGGCCCTGCAGGCGCTGTCGCAGTCGACCCAGTTCGACTGGCGGCTCGCGCAGCAGGACATCGCCGGGTCTCGCGCCCATGCACGGGTGCTGCGGACCGCGGGACTGCTCAGCGACGACGAGCTCACCGGCATGCTCGAGGCCCTCGACGTCCTCGCGGAGGACGTGGCCGACGGCACGTTCCTGCCGGTCCTCGCCGACGAGGACGTCCACACCGCGCTCGAGCGCGGACTCATCGAGCGCGCCGGCCCCGAGCTCGGGGGCAAGCTCCGGGCCGGGCGGTCGCGCAACGACCAGATCGCGACGCTCGTGCGCATGTACCTGCGCGACGAGGCGAAGGTCGTCGCCGGGCTCGTCCTCGACGTCACCGACGCCCTCGTCGCGCAGGCCGAGGCCCACCCCGGTGCGGCGATGCCGGGACGTACGCACCTCCAGCACGCGCAGCCCGTCCTGCTCGCCCACCACCTCCTCGCCCACGTGTGGCCTCTCCTCAGGGACGTCGACCGTTACGTCGACTGGGACGTGCGTGCAGCACGGTCGCCGTACGGGTCCGGGGCGCTCGCTGGGTCGTCGCTCGGTCTCGACCCGGAGGCCGTGGCGTCGGAGCTGGGTTTCGACGGCGCGGTGGAGAACTCGATCGACGGGACGGCGAGCCGGGACGTGGTGGCCGAGTTCGCCTTCGTGTCGGCGATGCTCGGCATCGACCTCTCCCGCCTCGCGGAGGAGGTCGTCGTGTGGAACACGAAGGAGTTCGGCTTCGTGCGCCTCGACGACGCCTACTCCACGGGGTCGAGCATCATGCCGCAGAAGAAGAACCCTGACGTCGCGGAGCTCGCCCGGGGCAAGGCCGGACGGCTCATCGGTGACCTCACCGGGCTCCTGGCGACCCTCAAGGGTCTTCCGCTGGCGTACAACCGTGACCTCCAGGAGGACAAGGAGCCGGTGTTCGACCAGGTGGACACCCTCACAGTGCTGCTGCCGGCGTTCGCGGGGATGGTCTCCACCATGACCTTCGACACGGACCGGATGGCGGAGCTGGCACCGCAGGGCTTCTCGCTCGCGACCGACGTCGCGGAGTGGCTCGTCCGCGAGGGCGTCCCGTTCCGCGTGGCGCACGAGGTCGCGGGCGCGTGCGTGCAGGAGTGCGAGTCCCGGGGGATCGAGCTGTGGGACCTCACCGACGAGGATCTCGCGACGATCTCGGAGCACCTGACGCCACAGGTCCGAGAGGTGCTCACGGTCGGCGGGTCGATGGCGTCGAGGGACGCGGTGGGCGGCACGGCCCCGGTGCGTGTGGCGGAGCAGCTCGAGGCGGCGAAGGAGAAGATCGCTGAGTTCCGGTTCTGGGTGAACGGCTGACGACGGTGGCACGAGAGGACGGGGTGGACGTGTGACGGTGCCGGACGACGTCCTGCTCCGGCTCGTGGCGGCGGCGCGTTCGCACCCGGTCGGTCTGGGACGGACGCGCCTGGTCGTGGTCGACGGCCCTGCCGGGTCGGGGAAGACCACCCTCGCCTCCCAGCTCGAGGCGGCCCTGGCCGTACGGGTCGTCCACATGGACGACCTGTACGACGGGTGGACCGGGTTGCGCGCCGGCGTGCGCACGCTCGTCGAGGACGTCCTCGCCCCTCTCTCGATCGGGCTGCCCGGCTCGTACCGGCGGTTCGACTGGGAGCGGGGCGAGTACGCGGAGACCCGTGAGGTCCCGGTGTGCGCCACCCTGCTGGTGGAGGGCTGCGGTTCGGCTCCTCCAGAGGTCGACGAGCACGACGCGTTCGTCGTCTGGGTCGAGGCCGACGACGAGGTGCGCCTCGCGAGAGGTCTCGCGCGGGACGGGGCGGCCAGCCGCCCGGAGTGGGAGAGGTTCATGCGTGACGAGCGGGAGCTGTACGGGGAGCACCGCACGGCGGAGCGGGCGCACGTGCGTCTCGACGGCGTCGGACGCTGGGTCGGGGCGGGTGCTGCACGGGTGCGGCGATGAGCGGTGACGACGTGCCCGCGTTCGACCGGGCGTTCTTCGACCGTGATCCGCTCGAGGTCGCGCGTGACCTGCTCGGTGCGAGGATCGTGCACCGTTCGGACGAGGGGACGGTCGCGGTCCGTCTCACCGAGGTGGAGGCCTACCACGGTGCGCAGGACCCGGGGTCGCACGCGTTCCGGGGGAGGACGGCACGCAACGCGGTCATGTTCGAGGGGCCGGGCCTGCTCTACGTCTACCGCCACATGGGGCTCCACACGTGCGTGAACGTCGTGTGCGGTCCCCCGGGCGAGGCGGCCGCTGTGCTCCTCCGTGCCGGCGAGGTCGTCCTCGGTCGGGATCTCGCCCGACGACGCAGGCTCGCCGCAGGGGTCGTCCGCCGGGAGGAGGACCTCGCGAGCGGTCCTGCCCGTCTCACGGTCGCGCTCGGCTTGTCGATGGCGCACGCCGGGACGGACCTCCTGGCCGAGTGCTCGGCTGTCGGTCTCGAGCGCGGCGACGGGGTGCCGGACGTCCGGACCGGTCCGCGCGTGGGTGTGGGTGGCGCGGGTGGGGACGGGGAGGTCTTCCCCTGGCGGTTCTGGATCGCGGGGGAGCCGACGGTCTCGACGTACCGACCGGCGTCGGTGCGTCGTCCGAGGACAGGGCAGACTAAGAGCCCGGAACCTTTGTGAGGAGCACGTAGTGAGCAACGTCCTTGATGAGCTGGTCTGGCGTGGACTGGTGAGCCAGACCACCGATATCGACGCCCTCCGGGAGGCGTTCGACAGCGGACCCGTCACCTACTACTGCGGCTTCGACCCCACAGCGCCCAGCCTGCACCACGGGCACCTCGTCCAGCTCGTCCTCCTCCGCCACCTGCAGCTCGCCGGGCACCGCCCGCTCGCTCTCGTCGGTGGCGCGACCGGTCTCATCGGTGACCCGAGGATGTCGGGGGAGCGGGTCCTCAACTCGAAGGACACGGTGGCCGAGTGGGTCGAGCGCCTGCGCGAGCAGATCTCCCGCTTCCTGTCGTTCGAGGGCGAGAACGCCGCGACGATGGTCAACAACCTCGACTGGACGGGGGAGCTGTCGGCGATCGACTTCCTCCGGGACGTCGGCAAGCACTTCCGCCTCGGGACCATGCTCGCCAAGGAGACGGTCGCTCGCCGCCTGAACAGCGAGCAGGGGATCTCCTTCACCGAGTTCAGCTACCAGATCCTCCAGGGCATGGACTTCCTCGAGCTCAACCGGCGCCACGGGTGCACCTTGCAGACAGGGGGCAACGACCAGTGGGGGAACCTGCTCGCCGGCGTCGAGCTCGTCCGCAAGGAGGAGCGCAAGGCGGTGCACGCCCTGACCACCCCGCTCATCACGAAGGCCGACGGCACGAAGTTCGGCAAGTCGGAGGGGGGCGCGGTGTGGCTCGACCCGGAGATGATGAGCCCGTACGCCTTCTACCAGTTCTGGGTGAACGCCGACGACGCCGACGTCGTCGGGTGGTTGCGGACCTTCACCTTCCGGACGCGCGAGGAGATCGCGGCCCTCGAGCTGTCCGTCGCCGAGCGCCCTCAGCTCCGTGAGGCGCAGCGTGCGCTCGCGGAGGACGTGACCACGATGGTCCACGGCGAACGGGCTACGCAGCAGGCCGTCGCGGCCAGCCAGGCGCTCTTCGGTCGTGGGGACCTCGCGGACCTCGACCCCGAGACCGTCGCTGCAGCCATGGCCGAGCTGCCGGGCGCGGACGCCGCCGTGGGGGACGCCTGGGTCGACGTCATCGTGGCGACCGGCCTCGTCGCGGGCAAGGGTGCCGCGCGTCGGGCGATCGCCGAGGGCGGCGTCTACGTGAACAACGTGAAGGTGGCCGGCGAGGACCAGGTCGTCTCCGGGGATCAGCTCCTCTCGGGCGGCTTCGCCGTCGTCCGTCGCGGGAAGCGGACTCTCGCAGTGGCCCGGGTCCGGTCCGCCTGACGTCGCGTCCCGCGCCTCCGTGACCGCGGTCACGGAGGCGCGGGTTGACGTGGTGTTCACGTCCGCGTAATGTTCTGGATGTCAGCCCGACAGGGAGGCACAGACACCACTGCGAGGCCCGTGAGGGCTGGCGCGAAGTGGCTGGTCCCGGGGTTGGTTTCCTCACTTGAGAGCGTGGCTGGGTTCTG
>NZ_JAEINH010000007.1 GCF_016342785.1 Sanguibacter suaedae | reverse complement strand
CGACATGTTCACCACACCCGGGGTGCCAGCAGGGTGGTTCGCGACGATCCAGTCGATCCCGCTCACCACACCCGAGACCGTTCCCGACCCGTCGCACCCCAGGACCCGCACGGGCACGATCGTCGCGGACTTCGCCACACCGAAGGTCCGCGACGCGACCGTCCCGGCCACGTGGGTTCCGTGCCCGTTGCAGTCCGCCGTGCCCCTGCCGTCGAGCACCGCCGTGAACCCGCTGGTCACCCGACCACCCAGGTCGGTGTGCGTCGGGTCCACGCCCGTGTCGACCACGTAGACACGCGCCCCCGAGCCGCCGGCGGCCGGTGACGTGTACCTGCCGTCCAGCGGCAGCGTGGCCTGGTCCAGGCGGTCCAGACCCCACGGCGCACCGTCCTGCGTCACATCGTCAAGGGCCGTCATCGGCCGGTCGGCCTCCACCGACAGCACGCCAGGAGCCTCCGCGAGCGCCTGCGCCTGGTCTGCCGTGGCCTCCACGACGTACCCGTCGAGGGCGTCGTGAGCGGCGACGGTCTCCATGCCCTCGGCGTCGATCTCGGCCAGGACGCTGCTGGTTCTGCGCGGGTCGACCTCGATCAACCAGGTGCTCGCGCCGTCGTCGGGCGGGTCCTGGGGTGCGGGTCGGGCGCTGGCTGTGAGCGGAACCGCGGCGACGAGCGTGCCAGCGATGGTCAGCGCAAGGATCCGGCGCCCAGGTCGTCGTGTCGTCATCGCAGTCCTCCGTGCGAGCACCGACCGCCCGGCGCGGCCTCTGGCTCTTCCCCACGGACATCGGCAGCGCACGTCCCGACATCGAGGGTGAGAGGGGACGACCACCCGGGTGACGTCTCGCCTCACCCCGTTCCGCGAAGGGGCCTCACCCGGGGAAGGAGCACACCTGCAGCAAGGTCCCGTCGGGGTCGCGGAAGGTGAACTCGGCGAACGTCTCGTCCACCCGGTGGACAGGGTCGACGTCCACGCCCCGCCCCGCCGACCACGCGTGGGTGGACTCGGCGTCCGCGGCGTAGAAGTTGAACGCCGGGAAGTCCCTCGGTGCGGCCGACCCGTCGTGCGACCCCGGTCCGAGGAGCGTCAGAGCGGTCTGGTCCACGTCGAACGCCACGATGTCGTCGGCCCGGAAGCGTTCCCTCAGGCCGAGGACCTCCCGGTACCAGCGGGCGGAACGCTCCAGGTCGGTCGTGCGGACGAAGACGGTGTCGATCCGTGACAGGGGAGTGCGCGTCGAGGCGCGCGGTTCGATCATGCACCGCATGGTGCCAGAGGCCCCGCCCGTCGTCCACGACGCCCACCCGGCCCGCCAGGATCACGGGACCGGTGGCGCCTGACCGTCGAGGACCATCTGCCCCGCACGCACCTTCGACTCCGCGACCTCCACCTGCCACAGCTCCGCCAACCGCTCGGCGTCCTCGAACGTGTACCCGGCGTCCCAGAACGCGTCGAACGCGGCATCGTCCACCCCGCGGACCGGGACGGTGGACCCCGGGGACACCGGCAACGGGTCCCCGTCCAGGATCATCTGCCCCGCACGGGCCTTCGTCGCCGTCACGTCCGTCTGCCACAGGTCCTCGAGCGCCTCGACGTCCTCAGGAGTGAACCCCGCGTCCCAGAACGCCTCGTACTGCTCACGGGTGTACCCCGCCGGCATCGCCGACCACTCCACACCCACCGCCCGCACGACACCCTCGACCGCAGCCGCGAACCCCGAGTACGGGTTGGCCGCCGCCGCCGCCCCGGCACCGGCGAGCGCCAACGACGACGACACCGCACCCACGAGCACCAGCTTCCCGGCACGACGCCCCACCGCACGCTCCTGCCGCACCGGGACCTCGGCCTCCGAGAGCCGGCCCGACACGCGCTCCACCACCTGCGCCATCACCTCCGGACCGGGCTCGCGCGACCGCAACGCCGCCGCCACACGCCCCGCCAGCTCGTCCTCCGACACTCTGTCCACGACCTCACGCCCCTTCCCAGCACTCTCACCGAAACCCGTCATGACCCATCCACCTCGCCCACCTCAGCGCGACGCAACGTCGCCAGCGCCCGCGACGCATGAGAACGCACCGTCGCGCCCGACGTCCCGAGCACCGCGGCGATCTCCACGTCGCTCAACCCCTCGTAGTACCTCAGCACCAGCACCGACCGCTGACGCCCCGGCAGGCCCTCCAACCGACGCCACATCGCATCCTCCTCCGACACACCCACCGCATGATCACCACCGACCTCCGCATGCGCAGCCAGCTCCTCGTCCGCCGCCGGACGCACCGTCCGCACGTGCCACCGTCGACGCCACGACAGGTGCTCGTTCGTCACCATCCGCCGCAGGTACAGGTCCGGACGGTCCATCAACGTGATCCGCCCCCACCGCACGTGCGCTCGCAGCAGGACCTCCTGGACCAGGTCGGCGGCCGTGTGCGGGTCGCCGACGAGGACCGTCGCGTAGCGCAGGAGCCCCGGCAGGTGGGTCCTGACGAGGGCGTCCAAGGATCCCTCGGTGACGGCCGGTGGAGCGTCGGAGGCCGGTTCGTCCTGCGGGCGCGGGAGAGGCACAGGACCCGTCCGGGCGCCGGACACGGGCAGCCACGTGGTCATCTCACCGGCTCCTGTCGGGCGAGGGCGGAGAGCGCCCCGAGGGGGTCGTGCACGGCTCGGGTGTCGGGCGGTGGGACCGGGGAACTGTCCAGGCAGCGCAGCAGCAACCGTTCGACGAGGTGCGCGCGACGCACGACGTCGCCCGCGTCGTCGGACCCGGGGAGGATGCGCACCTCCAGGGTGTCGCGCGCCGGGTCGACCGCGACCAGCTGTGTGAGGTTCACGTCGGCGAACTTCGTCAGCCCGACCGTGCGCGCGCCCGAGGCGACCTCGGCCCACGTCAGGCCCGGGTGCTCGACCAGGTCCAGGAGCTCGTCCGGCAGGGGAGCGAGACGACGGCACGCGCCGTTGGTGCCGAGCGCGTCCCACAAGGGTTCACGCCACCTCGTGAACAGGCGCACGAGGTTCGCGAAGGCCGCAGGGCTGCGGAACGGTGCCCCGTCGACGTGCACGTGGACCGCGGCTTCGGCGGGAACCGTGAACCCGAGCTCGCGAGCGGGGCGCAGCAACGCCTCGAGGGTCGCCTCGTGGTCGGAGACCAGGGGAGGGGTGACCACCTCGCACGGCCGCTCGCGCCCACCGGGCAACGGCATCGCGACCGCGATCGTGGCACCCGCCGAGTCGTTCACGCGAGCAGCGCCCCCGAGGAGCTCGACACGTGTACCGACGAGCCGAGCGACCGGCCCCAGCACCTCCCGCAGGGGCGCGTCAGGGTCGACGTGACGCTCCACGAGACGCAGCAGCCGCGCGTCGTCGCACAGCACCCGGTACCACCCGCGGTGCCCGGCCCGTGTGCGGGCGACGTCGGCCTCGATCGTCACGTCGTCGACGAGGCGGGCCACGGGCGCTCCTGCCTCGTCGACGACGTCGAACGCGGGGGACAGGTGCCGGAACACCCCGACTCCCGGCACTGCGGACGGTTCGCTGTCGGAGTGGAACGACCGTCGCACAGCGCCGTCGCGTGCGGCGGCGAGCGCGTCGGCGAGCACCTGCCGGTCGGACCCGGCGGGTGCGAGCAGCTCGATCTCGAAGCCTGTGCGCAGCGTGAGCATGTCGGTGGTCTTCTCCTGGCGATCAGTCAGCGGTGCCGGGTGCACGGTCAGCCGGCGGGGGTCGCGGCCGGGGCCGGCGTGCCACTCGGGTCCACGGGGACAGTCTGCCCGTCGAGGATCATCTGTCCGGCACGAGCCTTCGTCTCGAGGATGTCGGTGCTCCACAGGGCCCCGAGCGCCTGCGCGTCGTCGACGGTGTAGCCGGCGGCGAAGAACTCGCCCACGGCGGCCTCGGCGTCCGCGGACAGGGGAGCCGTGGCGTGCGTACCGGGTGCGAAGGGGAGCTCCTTGCCGTCGAGGATCATCTGCCCGGCACGAGCCTTGGTCTCGGTCTCGTCGAGGGACCAGATGTTCTGGAGCTCGAGGAGGTCCTCACCGGTGTACTCGGCGTCCCAGAACGCCTCGTACTGCTCCTGCGTGTAGTTCTCGGGCATCGCGGACCAGTCGACGCCGACGCCCTGGACGACGGTCTCGACGGCCTGGGCGAACCCGGACTGCGGTGCGGCAGCGACGGCCAGACCGGCCCCGGCCACACCGAGCCCGGTGGTGGCGAGCGCGATGGTGACGATCCGGATCGTGGTCGAACGTGTGCTGCGGGACATGCTGGCCTCCAGGTGAGCGGGATGTGCTTGCTCTCTAGAAACGCCGCTCGACGCCCAGATGTGGAGCCGCGCACCCCGTGAACGTGTGTGACGACCGTCACGGCAGCAGCGCTGCTCGAGGCCCCTCTCAACCCCTTTCGCGTAACGCCGATAATGTATATTATGACATTTAGAAGGCGAGAAGGGGCCGACAGAGCTCTGTATCCGGTCCCCTCCGGGCGCGCTGACCACCCTCGGTGCTTCGGTGTCCACGCCCCCCCCTGTCGACCACCATGTACCGACGTGCGGGCAGCGATCCTTCGATCGGTGGCACCGTACCTCGCCGGCCGACCGTGGAACGCGCCGGTGACCGGCAGGACAGATCCCGCAGCACGCACCACCGAGCGAGGCCGACGGCGCTCGACGGCACGGCGCCCCGTACCGCCAGGCCTCATGGGCGGCGCCCCCATCGCATTTGTACCGGTACATCAGGGTCGACCGCACCGCCTCCGGTATCCCCGCCGTCACGAGCAACCGCCCGCCAGGACCGATCCCTCGCACGCGACGAAGTCCGCTGCCCCGTGCACGACCTGGCGTGTGCGCACGTCACACCGTGTCCAGGAGGGTGCGTCCGGGCGGTGGGACGTGCGGACGTCTAAGGTCGTCCTGTGGAACATGTCGAACAGCGGGTCGCGCGGTTCGCGCGGCAGACCATCACCCGTTCACTGGTCGCCTACACGGTCGTGCCGCTGGTCGCCGCCTCGGTCATCACCGCGGCCGACCACTGGAAGAAGCGCTCGCAGTCCCGGAAGGCGACCTTCCCGCACACCGCGCCCAAGCACTCGACCATCGGTGAGTCGACCACGACGATCTACACGTTCGGTGTCGAGCTGTACGAGGAGATGATCGCGGCCATCGAGGCCGCCGAGCACCACGTGTACCTGGAGACGTACATCTGGAAGGGCGACGGCCTCGGGCAGCGGTTCAAGGACGCGCTCATCGCGGCGTCCGAACGTGGGGTGTCCGTGCACGTCGTGTACGACGGGTTCGCGAACCTCGTGGTGCCCCGGAAGTTCTTCGAGTTCCCCCCCGAGATCCAGGTGCTGCGCTTCCCGGTGTTCCGCCCGCAGGTGCTCCTCCTGGACATCAAGCACTCCGGGCGTGACCACCGCAAGATCCTCGTCGTCGACGACGAGGTCGGTTTCGTGGGTGGGTACAACCTGGGCAGCCTGTACGCCACGCAGTGGCGTGACACCCACCTGAGGATCACCGGCCCGGCGGTGTGGGAGCTGTCGAGCGCGTTCCAGGAGTTCTGGAACCTCAACCGCACGACTGAGGTGAGGGCGCTCCCCTCCCCCGGGACCACGCACTGGGAGCCCGGTTTCCAGGCTGCGCGCAACGCTCCTGTGCGTCGCGTGTACCCCATCCGCAACCTCTACCTCGAGGCGGTGCGGCGAGCCACGAGCCACGTGTACCTCACGCAGGCGTACTTCATCCCGGACCGTGAGCTGCTCGCCGTGATCGTCTCGGCGGCCAGGCGTGGCGTGGACGTGCGCGTCATCGTGCCCGAGGCGTCGAACCACGTCCTCACCGACTGGCTCTCCCGGGGCCTGTACTCCCAGCTCCTGCGGGCCGGGGTGACGATCTGGTTGTACCGCAACGCGATGGTCCACGCGAAGACCGCGACGGTCGACGGGCTGTGGACGACGATCGGCACCGCGAACATCGACCGGCTCAGCCTGTCCGGGAACTACGAGATCAACATGGCGATCTACGACGCGACGCTGGCGGCGCAGATGGAGGAGATCTTCGAGGTCGACCTCAGCAACTGCCGGCAGCTGCACCTCGAGGAGTGGGAGCGGCGTTCACCGGTCGCCCGGCTCGGCGAGAAGCTCCTCGCACCCCTCAGCCCGCTGCTCTAACCGGCCGGTTCCGCACGCCCGGCGTCGGCGATCTCCTCCTCCGGGCGAGGGGGAACCGTCTCGTCCTGCTCGAGGAGGGGCACCTCGTCGAACTCCGGATGGGCCTCGTGCAGCTCTCGCGAGACCGTGCTCGCGTCCCGCGACGTCCCTTGTGCACCGGGTGTCGTGCTCATCGTTCCTCCTCGGTCGGCCTGACCCCACGGTAGCCCCCGCACCGGCCCCCCGCACGAGGGGGGCGCACCACAGGGTGGTGCGCCGCCGTCATACGTGGCTCGTCAGGCGACGACGAGCACCAGGTCGCCACCCTCGAGCTGCTGGACCGCACCGATCGCCAGACGCTGCACGGTCCCGCCGACGGGCGTCGTGATCGCCGCCTCCATCTTCATGGCCTCCACCGTCGCGACGGTCTGACCGGCCTCGACCCGCTGCCCCTCCTGCACCACCGGGGTCACCGCCCCCGCGAAGGGCGCTGCGATCTGACCCGGGGTGCCGGGGTCGGCCTTCTCCGCCGCCGAGCTGTCCACCTCGACGGACCGGTCCCGCACCTGGATGGGACGGATCTGCCCGTTGAGGGTGAACATCACCGTCCGCATCCCCCGCACGTCCGGCTCCCCCACGGCCTCCAGGCCCACGAGCAGCCGCACCCCACGCTCCAGGGCGATCTCCACCTCGTCACCAGCCTGCAGCCCGTACAGGTAGCTCGAGGTGTCCAGGACGCTCACGTCGCCGTACGCGGCCTGCGACGCCAGGAAGTCCTTCGTCGGCCCCGCGAACAGCAGGTGGTTGAGCCGGTCGCGACGCACCTCCGACGTCCCCGCGAGGTCACGCAGGTCGTCGTCCGAGAGCGGGTTGACCCCGTCACGCACCGTCCGCCCCGCGAGCGCCTTCGTCCGGAACGGCTCCGGCCACCCGCCGGGCGGGTCGCCGAGCTCACCACCGAGGAACGCGATGACCGAGTCCGGGATGTCGTACGACTGCGGGTTCTCCGCGAAGTCCGCCGGGTCCGCGCCCCGCGCCACGAGGTGCAGGGCGAGATCCCCGACGACCTTCGACGACGGCGTCACCTTGACCAGGCGGCCGAGGATGCGGTCCGCCGCGGCGTAGGTCGCCTCGATCTGCTCGAACTGGTCACCCAGCCCCAGCGCGATGGCCTGCTGGCGCAGGTTCGACAGCTGCCCCCCGGGGATCTCGTGGGTGTACACGCGTCCCGTGGGACCGGCCAGCCCCGACTCGAACGGAGCGTAGATCCGCCGCACGGCCTCCCAGTACGGCTCCAGGTCGCACACCGCCTGCAAGGACAGGCCGGTGTCGCGGTCCGTGTGCTCGAGCGCCGCGACCAGCGCCGACATCGACGGCTGGCTCGTGGTCCCTGCCATTGCGGCGCTCGCGGCGTCCACCGCGTCGACGCCCGCCTCCACGGCCGCCAGCAGCGTGGCGGTCTGCCCGCCCGCCGTGTCGTGGGTGTGCAGGTGGACCGGCAGGTCGAACCGCTCGCGCAGCGCCGTCACCAGGCGCCTCGCAGCCTCCGGGCGCAACAGCCCAGCCATGTCCTTGATGGCCAGGACGTGCGCGCCGGCAGCGACGATGCGGTCCGCGAGCTCGAGGTAGTAGTCGAGCGTGTAGAGGTCCTCGGCAGGGTCGAGGAGGTTCCCGGTGTAGCACAGGGCGACCTCCGCGACCGCGGTCCCCGTCGCCCGGACCGCCTCGATCGCCGGACGCATCTGCTCCACGTCGTTCAGGGCGTCGAAGATGCGGAAGATGTCGATCCCCGTGGCGGCCGCCTCACGGACGAACGCCTCGGTCACCTCCGTCGGGTACGGCGTGTACCCGACCGTGTTGCGACCGCGCAGCAGCATCTGCAGCGCGACGTTCGGCAGCGCGGCGCGCATCCGGGCCAGGCGGTCCCACGGGTCCTCGCCGAGGAAGCGCAGCGCGACGTCGTAGGTCGCACCACCCCACGCCTCCACCGACAGCAGGCCGGGCAGCTGCCGGGCCACGTGCGGGGCGACAGCCACGAGGTCATGGGTCCGCACCCGCGTCGCGAGGAGCGACTGGTGCGCGTCACGGAACGTCGTGTCCGTCACCGCGACCGCGGACTGCTCGCGCAACGACCGGGCGAACCCCTCGGGGCCCAGCTCGAGCAGACGCTGACGCGACCCGGCAGGCGCAGGCTCGGAGACGTCCGACGCGGGCAGCTTCGCCCGCGGGTCGATCGCACCCGTACCAGGACCGTGCGGCTGGTTCACCGTCACATCACCCAGCAGGCTCAGGAGCTTGGTCCCCCGGTCCGCGCTCTCGCGCGCCGCGAGCAGCTCAGGACGCTCGTCGATGAACGACGTCGACAGGTTCCCTGCCACGAACTCCGCGTCCGCGAGGACCGCCTGGAGGAACGGGATGTTCGTCCGGATCCCCCGGATGCGGAACTCCGCCAGAGCACGGCGGGCACGACGCACCGCCGTCGGGTAGTCACGCCCCCGGCACGTGAGCTTCACGAGCATCGAGTCGAAGTGACCGCTGATCTCCGAGCCCGCCGTGGCCGTCGCACCGTCCAGGCGCACACCGGCACCACCCGGCGACCGGTACGCCACGATGCGTCCCGTGTCCGGACGGAACCCGTTCGACGGGTCCTCCGTCGTGATCCGCGACTGCAGCGCCGCACCGTTGATCCGCACGTCCTCCTGACGGATGCCCAGGTCCTCCAGCGACTCACCGGAGGCGATCCGCATCTGGGACGCCACCAGGTCGACGTCCGTGACCTCCTCCGTCACCGTGTGCTCCACCTGGATGCGCGGGTTCATCTCGATGAAGACGTGCTTGCCCGCACGCTCCCCCACCGTGTCGAGGAGGAACTCCACCGTGCCGGCGTTCTGGTACCCGATCGACCGCGCGAACTTCACCGCGTCGGCGCACAGCGCCTCGCGCACCGCGGGATCGAGGTTCGGCGCCGGGGCGATCTCGATGACCTTCTGGTGACGACGCTGCACCGAGCAGTCACGCTCGAACAGGTGCACCACGTTCCCCTGACCGTCCGCCAGGATCTGCACCTCGATGTGCCGCGGACGCAGGACCGCCTGCTCGAGGAACATCGTCGGGTCACCGAACGCGCTGTCCGCCTCACGCATCGCCGCGGCCAACGCCTCCCGCAGGTCCTCACGACGGTCCACCCGGCGCATCCCACGCCCACCACCACCCGCGACGGCCTTCGCGAAGATCGGGAACCCGATCTCGTCCGCCGCGGCGACGAGCTCGTCGATGTCCGACGACGGCTCGCTCGACGCCAGGACAGGGATCCCGGCCTCCTTCGCCGCCTTGAGCGCACGCACCTTGTTCCCCGCGAGCTCCAGGACCTCCGGCGGCGGACCCACGAACGTCAACCCCGCCGCCGCGCACGCGCGCGCCAGCTCAGGGTTCTCCGACAGGAACCCGTACCCCGGGTACACGGCGTCCGCCCCGGACTCCGTGGCCACCCGCACGATCTCCTCGATGTCCAGGTACGCCCGGACAGGATGCCCGGCATCACCGATGAGATACGCCTCGTCGGCCTTCAGCCTGTGCTCGGAGTTGCGGTCCTCCTGCGGGAACACCGCCACGGTGCGCGCACCCATCTCGTACGCCGCACGGAACGCACGCACGGCGATCTCCGCGCGGTTGGCAACCAGTACCTTCGAGAACACCCAACACCCCATCACTCGTCGCGTCCCGGCACGGGCCCGCCCACGCACCAGCGCAGCGGCCCCCAGGAACGAGTCAGCTCGGTCACTTACGGTGCGCCCGGCCCACGGCCGGCACGCACCGCGATCTTCCCACGACTCTCCCCAACTCTCCCGGACGCATCCGCAGAACGGTACGGACCGGCACTCCCGAACCTCACCCGCGCCGCTCCTGACCACGACACGAGCGGACGATACTGTCGTGCCGTGCCCGTCCTTGGAATCTGCAGCCTCAAAGGTGGAGTGGGCAAGACGTCCGTCACCCTGGGACTCGCCTCCGCCGCCACCGCACGCGGGCTGCGCACCCTCGTCGTCGACCTCGACCCGCAGGCGGACAGCACCCTGTGCCTCGGCGCCGCCGGCGCAGCCGCCCAGGACGTCGCCGCCGTCCTGGACAACCCCGCCGGCTACGTCGTCGGCTCCGCGCTCGCAGCCTCCGCCTGGGATCCCGACCTCCTCGACGTCCTCGTCGGCTCACCGGAGTCGGCCCGTCACGACGGCCCCACCCTCCCCCACCGGCTCGGCCGCCTCGGGACAGCCCTCGCCGAGGTGCAGGACGACTACGACCTCGTCCTCGTCGACTGCCCGCCCTCCCTCGGGGGTCTCACCCGCCACGGCCTCGCGTCGTGCCGGCGGGCGCTCGTCGTCACCGAACCCGGCCTCTTCTCCGTGACCGCGGCGTCACGGGCGTTGCGGGCCATCGACGACGTACGGCGTGCCGTCGCCCCTGAGCTGCAGCCCCTCGGCGTCGTGGTCAACAGGGTGCGCGCACGGTCCAGCGAGCAGGCATACCGCCTCGAGGAGCTGTCCGGGCTCTTCGGCCCTCTCGTCCTGTCCCCCATGGTCCCCGAGCGTGCCGCGCTCCAGCAGGCCCAAGGGGCCGGTCGCGCGATCCACGAGTGGCCCGGAGCGGGTGCCGCGGAGCTCGCGGAGGTCTTCGACGCGCTGCTGGACCGGGCCCTGCGGTCGTCGGCCGAGGATCAACCCGCGGTGCGGGCCTGACGTCGCGCGGCCAGCTCGTCGTCGGACGTCGTGCCGTCGGCCTCGACCCGCTCCGTGGGCAGGGACGCCAACGTCCCCTCGACCTCGCGCCACACCCGGCCGACGGCGATCCCGAAGACGCCCTGACCACCCTGGACCAGATCGATGACCTCGTCGGCCGACGTGCACTCGTACACCGAGGCGCCGTCGCTCATGAGCGTGATCTGCGCGAGGTCCTCCACGCCGCGCTCGCGCAGGTGCAGCACCGCGCTGCGGATCTGCTGGAGGGAGACCCCGGTGTCGAGGAGCCGCTTGACGACCTTGAGGACGAGGATGTCGCGGAAGCTGTACAGCCGGTGCGTGCCCGACCCCGACGCGGGACGGACCGTGGGCTCCACGAGACCGGTCCGCGCCCAGTAGTCGAGCTGCCGGTAGGTGATGCCTGCGGCACGGCACGCCGTGGGTCCGCGGTACCCGACCGACGCGTCCAGATCGGGGAGCTCCTCCCCGAACAGGAGACCTTGCGTCCGCCCCTGAGAGGTGGGTCCGCCCGAACTGCCCGTCTCGGTGCTCTCGCTCACAGCTGCCTCCGTTTCAGCGCATCCACCGAACGTGTCGCGCTCGGCACGCCGTCGGACCATGGTGTCACGAAGTGACGTCCGGTGACCGGCGGGCGGGGCCGTCGGGGGCTGCCTGGCTGCTACCGGCGCCCAGGACGCGCCCGGATGACACTGGTCACGCTAGGACCCGCACGGTGCCGGGTCAACGACCACGCGTCCTCGCGGTTCGGCGTGTCGCGGGCACCACGGTCCGCTCAGACCTGCGGGTTGGTGAAGTCCTCCGGCGACACGGTGCGCAGGAAGTCCCGGAAACGGTCGATGTCCTCCAGCTGGCTGGGCGAGACGACCTCCACCCCCGCGAGTGCCACCACCTCCGCCGAGCAGAGCACCACCGCGTCCCTGCGCACCGCCAGGGCGATGGCGTCGGACGCCCTCGCGTCCAGCCTCGCCCCGGTGTCGAGGACCAGCTCCGCGTGGAACACCCCGTCCCGCAGGGCGACGATCTCCACGCTGTGGAGATCGCACCCGAGCGCATCGAGGATCGAGGACATCACGTCGTGCGCGAGCGGCCTCGGCGCAGGGATGCCCGACTGACCCATGGCGATCGCCCCGGCCTCACGAGGCCCCACGACGATCGGGACGACGAGCTCCGCGTCCGGGTCGAGGAGCAGCACCACGATCTCCTCGTTGACCGCGCGGCGGCGCACACCGAGGACATCGACCGGAACCATCGGGACGTCGTCGGGCATGCCTCCACCGTACGACCATCCGCAGCGGCCGTCAGGTCGCGAGATCCGCGATCCCCTGCCGCAACCAGGCAGTATGCAGCTGCGCGCACATTTCACCCAGCTCGGAAGCGGTCGTCGCGGCGCGCGCACGCGCCGAAGGGGCCTGCTGAGCACGGACTGGCGCGATCACCTGGTCCACGAGAGCGACCTGACGGTCCGCCGCCGCGCGCAGACCGCGCAGGTGCCGTGGCCCGATACCGTGCTCACCCAGCCCGGCAGCGAGAACCACGACGTCGCGGGCCACCGGATCGAACCGCCCGCGCGGGCCCGGACGCAGGACGCCGGCGGTGACGAGCTCCTCGACGAAGGAGAGCTCGACCCCTGCCTCCACAGCCAGGACCTCCAGGGTCAGCGCCCCCTCGGGTCCCGCGGCGCTCTCCCCGTCCTTCGTGGCCAGGCGCGGGATGAGCGGCTGGTCGCTGCTCGCCGCCCCCCGGTCGAGCGCGGCGAGCTTGTCCTTGATGACCTTGAGCGGGAGGTACCGGTCGCGCTGCTCCACGAGGACGAAGCGCAGGCGCTCGACGTCCGCGGGCGAGTACTGGCGGTACCCCGCAGGTGTCCGCACAGGGTGAACCAGCCCCTGCTCCTCGAGGAACCGGAGCTTCGAGTGGCTCACGGCCGGGAACTCGGCACGCAGGCTCCTGAGGACGTCCGAGATCCGCATGGTCGCGTCGTGCGAGATGCCCTGGGGCCAGGTCTCGCCCTCTGCAGGCGTGCTGTCGGCGGCCGGCGCCGAGGCCTCGTCCTCCGCCCCAGCCGGCCGGGCGACGGCCGAGAGGAGCTCGTCGTACCGCGCGGAGCGTGCAGCGCTCACTCGGCACCCTGGGCGGGCTGCGCGCCGGCCTTGAGGAGGGGGCTGGGGTAGAAGAGCATCCTGTACTTGCCGATCTGCACCTCGTCGCCGGCGCGCAGCAGAGCCGACTCGATGCGCGTGCGGTTGACGTACGTCCCGTTGAGGGAACCGATGTCACGCACGAGGAAGTCGTCGAGCTCACGGACGAACTCCGCGTGCTTCCTCGAGACCGTCACGTCGTCGAGGAAGATGTCGGCGTGCTCGCTGCGGCCTGCGACGGTCCGCTCCGCGTCGAGCAGGAACCGTGACCCGGCGCTCTGGCCGCGCTGCATGATGAGCAGCGCCGAGCTGCGCGGGAGCGCCGCGACAGCAGCGTGCTGCTCGGCCGTCAGGCCCGACGCGCCCGGGGAGTCGTCGCTCTGGACGGGAGAACCGAAGCTGATGGTCGTGTCGCTCGACCCGTGCGACGTCGCAGGACCGGCCGCCGCCGAGTGCTCATCGGGGAAACCCGTGCTGTTCCTCATGTCGCCTCCTGAAGAGCTGGTCGTGGTCGTGCGCCCGTGCTCGACCGTTATCGGCAGTCGATCCCCTCAACCTTAGATCGTCGGCCGCACGGATCTGAATCCCGGTGTGCGGGCGACGTTACACGTCCGCGACGTCGCACATCACTCATCCACCGGCACCGGCGTGGCGTACGTCGGGTCCTCCGGCTCATGGACCGCGGAGATCACCAGATCGTCCCTCGGGACGATCGTCGCCTGCGCGTCCTTGCTGCGGATCGTCTGCATCGCGCCGCCCGGGATGTCGAGCGCAGGCTCGAGGGTCTTGGGGTCCCCGATCGCCAGCCACGTGAAGGGCGACTCCACGAGCCTGCCGTCCACGACGACACCCGACCCGTCGGCCGCGTCCGTGAAGTCGCTGCTCGTGACCATGCGGATCCCGTTGACCTCCACCGCCTCGGCACCCGCGTTGCGCAGCTCCTGGAGCAGGTTGAACAGCCGCGCCGCCCGGACCGGCTCCGCGCCCTCGACCACGTGGATCTCGATCCCGGGGCCCTGGGCGGGGAGCCGGCCCGAGAGGATGCCCAGCGTCGCGACGTTCTGCTCCGCGAGATCGATCGCCGCCTGCTCCGACGACGCGCTCGACCGCAGCTCGAACTCGGTCTGCCGCAGGGCGGACGCCTCTCGCTCGAGGTCCTCCGAGCGGCGGGTGACGTCGTCGAGGATCCGGACGAGGTCCGCCTGGCGCAGGTTCGTGAACTCCCCCTGCTGCGTCTGGCGCAGCTGCACGACGAGCGCGAAGCCCAGCACCCCGCACAGGACCGTCGCCAAGACCTGCGCGCGCGTCATCCGCGGCCGGAACGCCGCGCCCAGGCGACGCCACGGCGTACCGGGCGCCGACCGTTCGGCGGTGCCCGACCCGTCGTCGGCCGGGCCGTCCTCCGTCCCGGTGTCCAGTCGCTCCTGGGTCGGCTCGTCGTGGCTCATGCGCGGAACAGGTGGCGACGGATCGCGGCCGCGTTGGAGAAGATCCTGATGCCCAGGACCACGACGACGCCGGTCGACAGCTGCGTCCCCACCCCGAGCTGGTCGCCGAGGAAGACGATGAGCGCGGCAACCACGACGTTCGACAGGAAGGACACGAGGAACACCTTGTCGTCGAACGTCCCGTCGAGCAGCGCCCGCAGGCCGCCGAAGAGCGCGTCGAGCGCCGCGACGACCGCTATGGGCAGGTACGGCTGGAGGGACACCGGGACGGTGGGTTCCAGCAGGAGGCCTGCGGCCGCTCCGACGAGGAGCCCGAGAACCGGAATCACGTTGCACTCTCCCAAGCTGTTGTCATGTGTCGCTCCTCCGTGGTGCGCATCCTGTCACCCGTCCTCGAGAGGCCGTGCGGAGAACAGGACGTCCGACGATCCCGCAGGAAGGGTCACGTCGTCCACCCGGGCCACGGTGGTCCGGATGCCGTACTTGTTCGCCAGGGAGGCGAGCGTCGAGGCCGCGCTCGACCGCGCGAGAGCGGTCTCCATCCCCTCGGGATCGCCCACGACCGAGACGACGTACGGTGATTGCAGGCCCACCAGGTCCACGAGGACAGCTGCCCCGGCGGAGCGGATCGCCGTGGTCGCCGTGAGGCGCTGGCCGTTGATCGAGATCCCCTCGGCACCTGCGGCCCACAAGGCGTTGACGAGCGTCTGGAGGTCCTGGTCCTGCACGTACGCCAGCGGGTCCTCCTCCGCGAGGACACCGTCCTCCACCGTGACGACCATGCCCGGGCCCCGGACGGCGACCGTGCCGTTGACCAGGTTGTCGCGTCGGACCACCTCGAGGGTCTCCGGGGACGTCGACTCGAGCGTCGCGTCGCGCAGCTCGTCGATGGAGTCCTGGAGGGACTGGTTCTCCTCCACGGCCAGGTCCACCTGGTCGCGCCGCTCGACGATCTGTTCCTCGAGCAGCTGGCGGGCCTGCAGGGCCGCCGGCTCGGGCTCGCGGAGCTTCGCGGTGGCCGTGGCGGTGACCAGCCCGAGCAGGGCGGCGAGGGCGAGGAGCCACGCCTTGGTGCTCCACCCCCGTACGGGCTGCTGGCCGTCAGCGCGTCGTGCGGCCGCCTCCGCGTACCCGGGGTCGAGCGGACGGTGCATGACCTCGTTGAGGAGGGTCATCGACTCGTCGACCGGCCTGCGTCCGGCCATCGACTCGTCCGTCGCGCGTCTCGCGGGCGTCATCGCCTCACCTCCCCGACGAGGAGCTGCCGGGTCTGGACCACATAGAGGACGCCCGAGTACCAGTACAGCCCCACGCCCCACCAGGCGAACGCCCACCCGAGCACCTGCGACACGTCCCCGAGGACCCCGGGGGCCTCCGCGATCAGCAGGAGGGGGAACGCGTAGAGGAGCGCGAAGGTCGCGGCCTTGCCCACGAAGTTCACGGGCAGCGGGCCGTAGCCGTGCCGGGTGAGGAGCGGCAGGAGCACCAGCAGCAGCACGTCCCGGGCGACGATGAGACCGAGGAGCCAGAGGGGGACCACGTCCCGCCAGGCGAGCGTCACGAGGGTGACGAGGATGAAGAGGCGATCCGCAGCGGGGTCGAGGACCTGCCCGAGCTTCGACACCTGGTCGAGCCTGCGGGCGAGCACCCCGTCGAGCCAGTCCGTCACGCCGGAGAACGCGAGGACGCCCAGCGCCCAGAGGTCGTGCCCCTGGACCACGAGGACGGCGAACACAGGGACGAGGGCCAGCCGCAGCAGGCTGATCACGTTGGGCACGGTCAGGACACGCGTGCTGACGTGCTGATCGCCGGACTCCACCGCTGCGCGTCCGCCCTTCTTCTCGATGACCTGCCACCATCCTACGGGCGCGCCCACCGAGACCAGAGCGTGTGGCCGACGTCACCGGTGGGCGACCTCGCGTGCACCACCCCCCGACCGCTAGAGTGATGACATCCCACGGAGTCTGTCGCGGGTCCCGCGTGTGCGTGTGTCAGTGGCCAAGAGGCCCAGTGTGTGTTTTCGGGATTGCGACGCCGGTTCGACTCGGACGAGTCGACTCCACCGCTCCCCCAACACCACTGAACGGTTGGTCATCCATGACGTCCCTCGACACCTCTGCGCCCGAGAGCGCCCAGAACACCCCCGAGACCGCAGCGACGACGTTCGCCGACCTCGGGCTCCCCGCCCCGCTCCTCCGCGCGGTCCTCGACCTCGGCTTCACGGTGCCGTCCTCGATCCAGGAGCGGGCCATCCCCGCCCTCCTGTCCGGCAGCGACATCACCGGCGTCGCCCAGACCGGGACGGGCAAGACCGCGGCGTTCGGCCTGCCGATGCTCGCCGCCATCGACCCGAGCGTCCGCCAGACCCAGGCGCTCGTGCTCACCCCGACCCGCGAGCTCGCCATGCAGGTCGCCGAGGCCATCGAGACCTTCGCCAAGCACATGGACGGCCTCGAGGTCGTCCCCGTGTACGGCGGTTCCCCGTACCAGCCGCAGGTGCGCTCGCTGTCGCGCGGCGCCCAGGTGGTCGTCGGGACCCCCGGCCGCGTCATCGACCACCTCGAGCGAGGCACCCTCAAGCTCGACGGCATCCGCTTCCTCGTCCTCGACGAGGCCGACGAGATGCTCCGCATGGGCTTCGCCGAGGACGTCGAGAAGGTCTTCGGCATGGCGCCGACCGAGCGCCAGGTCGCCCTGTTCTCCGCGACCATGCCGCCGCAGATCCGCCGCGTGGCCCAGCACCACCTGCGTCAGCCCGTCGAGATCTCCGTCTCGCGCCAGTCGTCCACCGTCACCGCGGTGACCCAGCAGTTCGCCGTCGTGCCCTTCCGGCACAAGATCGGCTCGCTCGTCCGGGTCCTCGCCACCTCCGACGCCGAGGCCGCCATCGTCTTCTGCCGCACCCGCGGTGCAGCGGAGGAGGTCGGCAGCGCCCTCATCGAGCGCGGGATCTCCGCGGCGACCATCTCCGGCGACGTCGCCCAGAAGGACCGCGAGAAGATCGTGGAGCGGCTGCGCGCAGGCGCCCTCGACGTCCTCGTCGCCACGGACGTCGCAGCGCGCGGCCTCGACGTCGACCGGCTGGGCCTCGTCGTGAACTTCGACATCCCCGGCGAGCCCGAGGCCTACGTACACCGCATCGGCCGCACGGGCCGTGCAGGCCGCACCGGCGTCGCGCTCTCCTTCGTCACCCCGAGCGAGCGCGGGCGTCTCAAGAGCATCGAGCGCACCATCCGCCAGCAGCTCACCGAGATCGAGATCCCCTCCCCCGCCGACGTGTCGGCGTACAAGGTCCGCCAGCTCCTGGGGAAGGTGACCGAGCGCCACGAGGCCGGCCGCCTGTCGATGTACCAGGAGCTCGTCCGCGAGCACCTCGACACCCACGGCACGGACCCGGTCGAGCTCGCGGCCGTCCTCGCCGCGCTCGCCGTGGGCGACGACGGTCCCAAGGCTCGCGAGGAGGAGGCCCTCTTCGAGGCGCAGCGTGCGGAGGCTCGTGAGACGCGTCGTCGTGACGAGCGCGCGCCGCGCCGCGAGGGCGACTCCGGTCGCCCGCAGCGCAGCGGCATCCGCCGCGACGCCGTCGGCACCCGCTACCGCCTCTCCGTCGGCCACACGCACGGTGCGCAGCCGAGCGGGATCGTCGGCGCCCTGACGAACGAGGGTGGCCTGTCCGGCAAGGACCTCGGCAAGATCGACATCTTCCCGAGCTTCTCGCTCGTCGACATCGTCAAGCCCCTCGACGAGGCGACGATCGACCGCATCTCCCGCGCCCGGGTTGCCGGGAAGGCGCTGCGCATCAAGCTCGACGACGGCCCCGCGCCGCGTGGCGCGAACGCGGGCGGGCACAGCGCTCCCGGTGGACGCCCCCGCAACAGCGCTCCGGCAGGCCGACGTGAGGCCGGCTTCGACCGTCAGGGTGCGGGCGCCGAGCGCAAGCCCAGGTTCCGTACCGGTTCCTGACACGGACGACCGCTCCGACGACGAGGACGGGCCCCGGGCTCCTCAGCCCGGGGCCCGTCCTCGTCCCGTGTCCTCCGTCGGCATGACGGGTCGTCGATCGAACGCGTCGTCCATCCGAAGTGTCTGGCGACGATGGTCAGCTGTCGTGGGGCGCCTCGCCGTGCAACGCCACGAGCGTCACCATCCGTCGCGCCTCCTGCTCGCCGCGCGCACCGTCGGACCGTTGCACGCCCATGACGGGGTGCCTGGTGCCGTCGGACAGCTCGAGCATCACCCACGGGTCACCTGGACCGAAGGCGACGGCCACGACCTGCGTCCACGCGAACGTCCGGACGTGCAGCAGGTTCCGCACCCGGATGCCCTGCGGCCCGACGTCGGCCCGGACGGTGGCGTGCCTCCACAGGAACAGGGACCCGAGGAGCACCACGACGACCAGGCCGACGACGGAGTCCGGCGAGTAGGTCCCGGACCGCGCACCTGGTGCGACGAGCAGCACCAGGGCGAGGCCCCCGACGACGAGGACGATCCCGGCGAGAGCGACCGCGCGGACGAACCTCGGCCGGAACGGTCGGTAGAGGTCGTCGTCGTCCGTCATCATGGGCTCCTGGTCGTCGTCCCCGCGTGGGGTCGTGTCAGATGCGGCAGGCGTGAATGGACGTCACGAGGATCGCTCGTGCCCCGACGTCGTAGAGGTCGTCCATGACCTTGTTGGTCTGGTCGCGCCGGACCATCGCCCGCACGGCGGCCCACTCGCGGTCGTGGAGCGGAGAGACCGTGGGCGACTCGAGGCCCGGGGTGATCGCGACGGCCGCGTCGACGAGACCGACGGGCACGTCGTAGTCCATGAGGACGTACTGGCGGGCGGTGAGCACGCCCTGCAGGCGCCGGGTGAGCGTCTCGAGGCCCGGGTGCGACTCCGTCCCCGCCCTGCGGATGAGGACCGCCTCGGAGAGGAGGATCGGGTCGCCGAAGATCTCCAGGCCCGCGGCGCGCAGCGTGGTCCCGGTCTCGACGACGTCGGCGATGACGTCGGCGACACCGAGGCGCACCGAGCTCTCGACGGCACCGTCGAGGTGGACGATCGCGTCGGCGGCGACGCCGTGCTCGGCGAGGTACGCCCCGACGAGGACGGAGTACGACGTGGCGACGCGGCGCCCGGCGATCTGCGAGAGCTCCGTGACGGTGCCCTGGGGGGCGGCGAACCGGAAGGTCGACCTCGCGAAACCAAGCGGGAGGTGCTCCTCGGCGGCGGCACCGGAGTCGAGCATGAGGTCCCGACCGGTGATCCCGGCGTCGACCGTTCCTGCGCCGACGTAGACGGCGACGTCACGGGGTCGCAGGAAGAAGAACTCGACGTCGTTGTCGGGGTCGGCGAGCACCAGCTCACGGGTGTCGCGCCGTTGGCGGTAACCCGCCTCGCGGAGCATCTCGGAGGCCGGTTCGGACAGGGATCCCTTGTTCGGGACGGCGATGCGGAGCACGTGTTCCTCGCGGTGTGTGGGGTGGTGGCCGGGGCCGTGGGCTCAGAGGTACCGGTAGACGTCCTCGAGCGTGAGGCCCTTGGCGACCATGAGGACCTGCAGGTGGTAGACGAGCTGGGAGATCTCCTCGGCCGTCTCCGCGTCGCTCTGGTACTCGGCGGCCATCCAGACCTCGGCGGCTTCCTCGACGATCTTCTTGCCGATGGCATGGACGCCGGCGTCGAGCTGGGCGACGGTGCCGGAACCGGCGGGGCGCTCCACGGACTTGGCGGTGAGCTCTGCGAACAGGTCTTCGAACGTCTTCACCGTCCAAGAATAGTCGCCGCCCGGCGCCTGCCCGAACAGGGTGGCCGGGCGGCGAGCCTACTCAGAGCCCGCGGAGGGCGTGGACCGTGGCGAGGGCGGCCTCGACGGCCTCGGCGCCCTTGTCCTCGCGGGATCCCTCGAGGCCGGCACGGTCGAGGGCCTGCTGCTCGTCGTCGACGGTAAGGAGCCCGAAGCCGACAGGGACCCCGCTCCGCGTGGCCACGTCGGTCAGGCCCATGGTCGCGGCCTGGCAGACGTAGTCGAAGTGGGGCGTTCCCCCACGCACGACGACACCGAGGGCGACGACGGCGTCGGCACCCTGGGCTGCGGCCCGGGCGGCCACGACGGGCAGCTCGAAGGACCCGGGGACGCGCACCACGGTGACGTCGGTGACACCCGCCTGCTCGAGCGCACGGCAGGCTCCGCCGAGGAGGCCGTCCATGATCGTGGTGTGCCACAGCGCGGCGACGACGGTGACGCGCAGGCCCGCCCCGTCGACGGCGATGGTGGGTGCTCCGGCTCCGCTCATCGGGCGGCCTCCTGGGTGTCGTGGACGGTCTCGGTGATGGTGGTTGCTGCTGGGACCTCGACGGACACGCTCTCGAGGAGGTGACCCATGGAGACCTTCTTCGTCACGAGGTACTGGTGGTTCTCGGGGGTGTGCCCCACCTCGATGCGGACCGTCGACGCCACGTCGATGCCGCTGGCGGTGAGCCCGGTGGACTTCGCCGGGTTGTTGGTGAGCAGGTCGAGGCGGTCGATGCCGAGGTCCGCGAGGATCGCTGCTGCCGCTCCGTACTCGCGCCGGTCGACCGGCCACCCGAGCTCGAGGTTCGCCTGGACGGTGTCGAGGCCTGCGTCCTGCAGCTCATAGGCACCGATCTTCGCGAGGAGACCGATGCCTCGTCCTTCGTGGCCCCGCAGGTACACGACGGCGCCGCCCTCGACGGCCACGGTGGCGAGGGACGCCTGGAGCTGGGGGCCGCAGTCGCACCGCAGCGACCCGAAGGCGTCGCCGGTGAGGCACTCGGAGTGGACGCGCACGACGGGGACGTCGGCGGGGGCGGTGGGTGCGGCGGGGACCAGGGCGACGTGCTCGGCGCCGGTCTTGACGTCCCGGTACCCGTGGAGGCGGAAGAGGCCGTGGGCGGTGGGCAGGTCGGCGACGGCGGTCCGCTGCACGCGGGCCGTCTCCGGGTGCGCCGCCTCGTCGGCGGTGACGGGGTCGTGCTCGCGGCGCCACGCGATGAGGTCGGAGATGGTGAGGAGCACCAGCCCCTCGCGCTCGGCGAGGGTCGACGAGTCGTCCATGCGCATCATGGTGCCGTCGTCGTTGACCAGCTCGGCGATGCCGGCGACCTCGCCGAGCCCGGCGAGGCGCACGAGGTCCACGGCCGCCTCGGTGTGCCCGGCGCGGTGCAGGACTCCCCCGGCGACGGCGCGCAGCGGCAGGACGTGCCCGGGGCGGATGAGGTCCACGGCGCCGGAGCCGGGGTCGGCGAGGACACCCAGGGTGCGTCGGCGGTCCGCGGCGGAGATGCCCGTGGTCACCCCGGTCGAGGCGTCGACGGTGACGGTGTACGCGGTGCGTCGCGGGTCCTGGCTGTGCGGGACCATGAGGGGCAGCTCGAGGGCGTCGGCGCGGTGGGCGGGCATGGGCGCGCAGAGGTATCCCGAGGAGTGCCGGATGGTCCAGGCCACCCACTCGGTCGACACCGTGGAGGCGGCGAACACCACGTCGGCCTCGTTCTCGCGGTCCGGGGAGTCGGCGACGATCACGGGGCGTCCGGCGCGGAGCGCGTCGAGGGCCTCCTCGACCGTGGCGGTGGTGGGGTTCACGAGCGGTCTCCCAGCAGTCGTTCCACGTACTTCGCGATGACGTCGACCTCGATGTTCACGGGGGCTCCGGGGGGCAGGTCGCCGAGGACGGTCTCCTCGAGCGTCGTGGGGATGAGGGACACCCCGAACCAGTCGTCACCGACGGCCGTGACCGTGAGCGACACGCCGCTGACGGTCACGGAGCCCTTCTCCGCGACGTACCGGGCGAGCCCTGCGGGGACGTCCACGACGAGGTCGTCCCACCGGGCGCCGGGGGTGCGGCTGCGCAGGGCGCCCACCCCGTCGACGTGCCCCTGGACGATGTGCCCCCCGAGGCGGGTGTCCGCCCGGACCGCACGCTCGAGGTTGACCCGCGCCCCGGGGGCGAGCCTGCTCAGCGCGGTGCGCCGGAGCGTCTCGGGCATGACGTCGGCGGTGAAGGCCCCGCGGTCCGGGTCGAGGGTGCGGACCGTCAGGCACACGCCGTCGACGGCGATGGAGTCCCCGAGGGACGCGTCGGAGGTGACGATCCGGGCGTCGACGGTGATGACGGCGTCCGCCGCATCACCGTCCGGCCCGGTGGGGAGGGTGAGGGAACGGACGGTTCCCGTCTCCTCGACGATGCCGGTGAACATGTGTCTCCTCACGCGGTGGGCGTCGTGCCGGGCCGCGCGGCCCGCCCGACGTCCTGGTGGTCGGGGCGGGCGACGACGAGCACGTCGTCACCGAGCCTCCGGGTGGACGTGGTGGTGAAGGTCAGGGCGTCGCCGAGTGTCGTGACGCCGAGGTCGAGGACGGCGCGGCGCCCTGACCCCAGGAGGACGGGCGCCACGTACGAGTGGAGCTCGTCGACGTGCCCGGCACGCAGGAACGCCGTCGTCACGACGGGCCCGCCCTCGACGAGAAGGTGACGCACCCCGCGCTCGAAGAGGGTGAGGAGCGCCTCGCGGACGTCGTGGGTGCGCAGCTCGACGAGCTCGCCTCCCGGGCCGCGCAGCCGGGCGGTGCCGGGGACCGGCCGGTACCCGAGGACGACGCGCATCGGCTGGTGGTCGGCGAGCATGCCGTCGGCGGAGCGTGCGGTGAGGCTCGGGTCGTCCGCCGCGACCGTCCCGGTCCCCACGAGGAGGGCGTCGACCGTGGTGCGTACCGAGTGGGCGTGAGCGCGTGCCGCGGCGCCGGTGATCCACCGGCTCGACCCGTCCTGTGCCGCGACGAACCCGTCGAGCGTCGTCGCGGTCTTGAGGGTCACGAACGGGGTCCCGCGCCGCACGGCCGTGAGCCAGGTGCGCAACAGCTCCTCGCCCTCGGCCGCACGGAACCCGGACCGGACCGTCACGTCCCGCTCGCGCAGGTGCTGCGCACCACCGGACGCCACGGGGTTCGGGTCCGCGACGGCGTGGACGACCTCCCTCACGCCCGCCTCGACGAGAGCGCGGGAGCACGGGCCGGTGCGACCGGTGTGGTTGCAGGGTTCGAGGGTCACGACCGCCGTCGCACCCGCGACGTCGACACCCGCCTCGCGAGCGTGACGCAGCGCGTCCGCCTCGGCGTGCGCCGTCCCCGCACCGCGGTGCCAGCCCTCCGCGAGGACGGTCCTGGGCTCGTCGTCCCTCCCGGTTCCGGGTGCGGCAGATCCAGGGGCGAGGAGGACGCAGCCCACCCGAGGGTTGGGGCCGGTCACCGGACCACGCGCAGCGAGGTCCAGAGCGCGGAGCATCGCCTGGTCGACCGTCAGAGCATCCCGCTCCATGACCCTCCTCCACGCCCGAGGCGCTCCGGGGAGGGTGGGGTCGCGCCGGGGCGCGACGTCACCATGACCCGCACGGCGCACGCCGACGGGCCACCACGAGACTCTTCCCATCCGGACTTTGACCGTCGGTCCTGGAGTTCCACCAGGTCAACCGCACCGGGGTGCGGCTCGCGGACTATGACCGCCGGCTCGGATTCTCACCGACCCCAGAGCACGTGTGTACGTCGCAATCATGCCACGCACGCACCCACCCGAGGCAACAGTGCGCCGTGACACCCGCCACCCTCAGTGGCGGTGCGCCCCGGCCATCGACCGCAGGACCTCGATCTCGGAGGCCACGTCCTGCGCGCCGTACACCGCCGAACCCGCCACGAAGACGTTCGCCCCGGCCTCCGCCGCACGCTCGATCGTCGACCGTGACACCCCACCGTCCACCTGGATCCACACGTCCAGGTCCGCGTCCGAGATCGCCTGACGCGCCCGACGGATCTTCGGCAACGTCCCCTCGATGAACGACTGCCCACCGAAGCCCGGCTCCACCGTCATCACGAGCAGCATGTCGATCTCGCCCAGGAGGTCCACGAACCCCTCCAGCGGTGTCGCGGGCCGCAACGCCATGCCCGCGCGCGCGCCGAGGCGCCGCAGCTCCCTCGCCAGCCGCACCGGTGCGCTCGCCGCCTCCGCGTGGAACGTCACCGACTGCGCACCCGCCTCCGCGAACCCCGGCGCCCACCGGTCCGGGTCCTCGATCATCAGGTGCACGTCCACCGGGACGGGCGACACCTCGACGATGCGCTCCACCACCGGCAACCCGATGGTCAGGTTCGGCACGAAGTGGTTGTCCATGACGTCCACGTGCGCGTAGTCCGCCGACGAGATCGCCTGCAGGTCCCGCTCGAGGTTCGTGAAGTCGGCGGACAGGATGCTGGGTGAGATCAGAGCCATGGCCCCAGCCTAGGGCGTCACCCTCCGCAGCAGCGTCAGGTGCATCGCGTCCGTCCCGTGCAGGTGCGGCCACAGCTGGACGTCCAGACGGTCCGCCAACGGCATGTCCGTCCCGGCGATCTGCGTCACCAGCGCCCGGGCGTCGAGGATCTCCACCGACCCCTCCGGCAGCGCTCGCAGGACGTCGGAGACGACCGTCCGTGTCTCCGCCAGGTGCGGTGAGCACGTCACGTACCCCACGACGCCGCCCGGGCGCACCGCGGCCAGGGCCGACGTGAGCAGCTCGCGCTGGAGGGCGGCCAGGACGGGAACGTCGGCCGGCACGCGGCGCCACCGGGACTCCGGCCTGCGCCGCAGCGCACCGAGGCCCGTGCACGGCGCGTCGACGAGGACCCGGTCGTAGGACCCGGGCTCCTGCGTCCCCACGTCACGACCGTCCCACACCTGCACCTGCTCCACGGAGTCCTCCGGCACCGCGGCCAGCGACCGCTCCACGAGGTCCGCGCGGTGCGGCTGGACCTCGTTCGCGACGATCCGCGCACCCCGCGTCCCCGCGATCGCGGCGAGCAGGGCGGCCTTGCCACCGGGGCCGGCGCACAGGTCGAGCCACCGTTCGTCGGGCCCTTCGACCGGTGCCTGCACGAACGCCAGGGTCACCAGCTGGCTGCCCTCGTCCTGGACGCCCGCCCGACCGTCCCGGACGTCCGCGAGGGACCCGGGGTCGGACCCTTCGAGGACGACGGCCGTCGGCGCGTAGCGTCCCGGACGTGACGCCACGCGCGCCCCCAGGTCCTCGGCCGACACCAGGCCCGGACGTGCCACCAGGGTCACCCGCGGGGACGCGTTGTCCGCCTCGAGCAACGACTCCAGCTCGTCCACAGGACGACCCGCAGCGACGAGCGCGTCGCGCAGCGCCCGGGTGATCCACTGCGGGTGGCTGTCCACGACGGACAGTCGCGCCACCTCGTCGTCCTCGCGGCCCTCGACGACCTCGAGCCACTCCTCGAGGTCGGTCCGCGTGATCTTGCGCAGCACCGCGTTGACGAACTGCGCGCTGCCCGCACCCACGCGTTGCCGGGCCAGCCCCACCGTCTCCGACACGGCGGCGTGCGCGGGGACCCGCATCCCCAGCACCTGGTGGGCCCCCAGGCGCAGGACGTCGAGCACCGGGGCGTCGATCCTGTCCAGCGGACGGTCGACGCACTCGGCGATGACCGCGTCGTACCTGCCGCGCAGTCGCAGGGTGCCGTAGGTGAGCTCGGTCGCGAACGCCGCGTCCCGCCCGCTCAGCCCACGGGACCGGAGCATCGGCGGCAGGACGAGGTTCGCGTAAGCGTCCGACTCCGCCACCTCGCGCAGGACGTCGAAGGCGACCGTCCGCGCAGGGTCCGTGCCCTTGCGCCGCTCCCCCGGGGCCAGCGCCCCACGACTGCCCTCGCCCCGCGCCCGCGCCGCGCCGCGCTCCCGCCCCTTGGCGTCGCGACGACCGTGCTCGCCGCTCACGCCGCGACCTCCGCACCGAGGCGCAGACCCTCGCCCGGGCGGGCACCACGCGCCCAGTCCGTGGCCGGCATCGCCTTGCGGCCGGCAGGCACCACGTCACCGAGCTCCACGGCCGCCGTCGCGGTCCCCACCCGAACCGCACGCTTGGTGACCTGCACCTCCCCCGGCGCCAGGCTCCCGGCCGGCACGACGTCCTCGTCGACCACCCGCACAGGACCGAGACCCAGACGCGCCCCGTCAGGCAGCGTCGTCCAAGCTCCCGGTGCAGGCGTGCAGCCGCGCACGAGACGGTCGACCGCGTGCGCGGGGTGCGTCCACGTGACCCGCGCATCGGCGACCGACAGCTTGGGAGCGACACTCACACCCTCCGAGCCCTGCGGGACCGGCGACAGCACACCGTCCTCGAGCGCGTCGAGCGTCGCCACGAGGAGCTCGGCACCCGAGACCGACAACCGGTCGAGGAGATCGCCCGCCGTGTCCGTGCGACGGATCGTCTCCGTCGTCGTCCCGAAGACCGGACCCGTGTCGAGCCCCTCCTCGATACGGAAGGTGCTCGCACCCGTGACCTCGTCCCCCGCGATCACGGCACGCTGCACCGGGGCGGCACCACGCCACGCCGGGAGGACCGAGAAGTGGAGGTTCACCCACCCGTGCACCGGCACCGCGAGGACCTCGGTGGGCAGGATCTCGCCGTACGCCACCACGGGCGCACAGTCGACCTCGAGCCCCCGGAGAAGCTCGACGAAGCCCTCGGACCTCGGACGCTCCGTCAGGACACGCACACCGGCCTCCTCCGCCCGCGCCCGCACCGGGCTGGGCACCAGACGCCGACCCCGGCCCGACCGGGCGTCCGCCCGCGTGAGCACCGCCACGACCTCGTGACGCGAGGCGAGCAGGGCCTCCAGGGCAGGAACAGCTACGGCCGGGGTACCGGCGAAGAGCAGACGCATGGGCCCCAGTGTAGGAGCCGCCCCGTCACACCATCTCCTTCGGGTCGAGCACCACCGACACCAGGCCCGTCTCCCGCTTGGCGCTCGCGACCGCCAGGACCCCGGCCATCGCCCGCGCCAGCTCGCGACCACGGCCCACCGGGACCCGGACCACCGCACGCACCGGCGCCTCGAGCGTGCCCGTGGTCCTCGCCACGCTCCGCCGCGTGCTTCCCGGCGCCCCGTCACGCGGCACCTGGTCCGGGTCCACGTCCACCGGCCCCAGCACCGAACCCCCCTCGGGCAGGTGCAGGCGCGCCAGGAATGCGTCCACCGCGTGCCGGTCGCCCGACACCGACGCGATCCGCGCCGCCGGCGGCAACGACAGCTCCACCCGCTCGTCGAGCTCCCTGCTCGCCATCCCCACCGGGTCCCACCGCACCAGGGCGTTCGTCGGGATCGGTGCCGCGTCCCCCACCAGCAGGACCCGACCACCCTCGGTCGACGGCCGCACCAACGCGGCCGCCGACAACCACCTGTGCAGCGCCTCCTGATCCGTGTACAGACCCACGTGGTTCGTCGAGACCGCAGCATCGAGGAGCACGCCCACCGAGTACCCACCCTCGACGACCGGCTCCGCCCCAGGCGTCGCCACCACCAGCGCAGGGCTCGACGGGACCGACGCCAGAACGCCCGCCGCGGACCGCGCACCCGAGGAACGCACCGGGACCCCGGGGAACGCACGCCCCAGCTCCTCCGCCGTCCGGTCGCTACCCACCCGCACCGACCGCAACCCCGTCGCCGAGCACTCGGGGCACGACCACCCGCCCGCCAGCGCACCGCACCACGCACACTGCGGCGTCGCCCGCGCACCCGTGAGCGACAACGGCCCCGTGCACACCCCGCACCGCGCAGCCTCCCGGCACCGCACGCACGCCACCACCGGCAGGTACCCCGCCCGGGGCACCTGCACGAGGACCGGACCGTCCCGCAACCCCGCGGTCATCGCCTGCCACGCAGCACCGGGCAACCGGGCCGCACCCGCAGCACCCTCCCGCGCCACCTCCACCGACGTCAACGCCTGTACCCTCGGCGTCCGGGCACGCACCGTCGCCCGGTCCGCGACCAGCTCCCGCGCCCACCCGCTCTCCACCAGCGCCTGCGCATGGATGGACCTCGACACCGAACCCACGAGGACCGCGCACCCCGTCTGCTCCGACCTCAACGCAAGAACCTCCCGCACGTGCGGGTACGGCGCCCTGCGCTCCTGGTGCATCGGGTCCACGTCGTCCCAGCACACCACCAGACCGAGGTCCGCCACCGGGGCGAACGCCGCAGCCCGCGTCCCGACCACCACCCGCGCCCCACCACGCAGAGCCGCGAGAAAGCTCCGGTACCGAGGCGTCGGACCCGCGTCGGCCGTCAGCCGCACGAACGACGCCGCCGGTCCGAGCCCGGGGGCGCTCGTGGCACCCTCACGGGACCACTCCGCCACCCCCACCGCCACCAGAGCCTCGGCGAGCAGCTCGACGTCCCGGGCGTCCGGGACGACGAGGAGCGCGCCGCGACCGCTGCGCAGCACAGCGCTCGCGGCCGCCGCGAGAGCCGCGGGCCACCCGCCGCGCTCGCGGGAGGCCGGCAGCGCGGACCAGACCGCTCGCGGCGACTCGCCCGCGGCGAGCCGACGCAGGTACGCCTCTCCCCCGCGCACGTCGGACCACGCGGCGACCAGTTCCTCGGTCACCGTGCCGGTCGCGGGGGGCGCCGGTGCCGCCACCGGTTCCTCGGTCTCGACGCGGGCTAGCCGTGGCGGGACCGCGAGGCGCAGGACGTCGGTCATGGACCCCGCGTAGTAGTCGGCCACACGTCGGGCGAGACCGGCGACCTCGGGGGTGAGCACGGGCTGGGGCGAGACGATCTTGCGCAGCGCCACGAGCCGGCCCTCGTGGTCGGTGGCGGCCACGCGCTCGATGACGTACCCGTCGACGTCCTGGGCCCCGAAGCGGACCTTGACCCGCACACCGGGAACGGCCTCGGCCGCCATCGACTGCGGGACCGTGTAGTCGAAGAGCCGGTCGAGGTGTGCGGGGGGCACGTCGACGCACACGCGGGCGATCGGCAGGTCCTCCGCGAGGGGCTGCCCGGTCTCCGAGGTCCTGGCCCGCACCCCTGCTGCGCGCGCTCTCACGGCGGGCGGGGGCAGGCCGGGCAGCGTGGGCTGCTCCGGGCCCTGGGCGGTCATGGGCGGTCCGTGGCGACGAAGGGCGTGGCGCGCTCGAGCGTCAGACGGCCGAGCGCAGGTCGTCGACGCGGTCGGTGCGCTCCCAGGTGAAGGCGGGGAGCTCCCGGCCGAAGTGCCCATAGGCTGCGGTCTGCTGGTAGATGGGCCGCAGGAGGTCGAGGTCGCGGACGATCGCTCCGGGCCGCAGGTCGAAGACCTCACGGATCGCGGCGGTGATGCGCTCGAGCGGGACGGTCTCGGTCCCGAAGGTCTCGACGTACAGACCCACGGGGTGCGACTTACCGATGGCGTAGGCGACCTGCACCTCGCAGCGCCGCGCCAGTCCGGCGGCGACGACGTTCTTGGCGACCCACCGGGTGGCGTACGCGGCGGACCGGTCCACCTTCGACGGGTCCTTGCCGGAGAACGCGCCACCACCGTGGCGGGCCATGCCGCCGTAGGTGTCGACGATGATCTTGCGACCGGTGAGCCCGGCGTCGCCCTGGGGGCCACCGACGACGAAGGTTCCGGTGGGGTTGACGATGAGCGTGTGCCCGGTGGTGTCGATGTCGAGGTCGGCGAGGACCGGTGCGACGACGAGCTCGGCGACCGCGGCGGTGAGCTCGTCCTGGCGGACGTCGGGGGCGTGCTGCGTGGACAGCACGACGGTGTCGACACGGACCGCTCGGTCTCCGTCGTACCCCACGGTGACCTGGGTCTTGCCGTCCGGGCGCAGGCCCTGGATCACGTCCTGCTTGCGGACCGCCGCGAGACGCTCGGCGAGGCGGTGCGCGACGAAGACCGGGAGGGGCATGAGGGTGGGGGTCTCGTCGGAGGCGTACCCGAACATCAGGCCCTGGTCGCCGGCGCCCTGCGCGTCGAGCGGGTCGCCGGAGGCCGTGTCGCTGCGCTGCTCGAGCGCCTTGTCCACGCCCTGGGCGATATCGGGCGACTGCTGGCCGATGGAGACGGACACGCCGCACGAGTCGCCGTCGAACCCGATGGACGAGGACGTGTACCCGATGCTGCGGACGACCTGGCGGACGATCTGCGGGATCTCGACGTACGCCTCGGTGGACACCTCGCCGGCGACGTGGACGAGCCCGGTGGTCACGAGCGTCTCGACGGCGACGCGGGACGCCGCGTCCTGCTCGAGGAGCGCGTCGAGGATGGCGTCGGAGATCTGGTCGCAGACCTTGTCCGGGTGCCCCTCGGTCACCGACTCGGACGTGAAGAGGCGCAGAGATTCGGTCATGGCGCCAAGGATACGGGGTGCCCGCCCGGGCTCGGGGACGCGTGGTCGTCTGTGAGACCGCGGACGACCGGGCGTGTCCGGTCTGTCCGGGGGCGAGCGCTCAGCGTCGCCGGAGGAGCTCGGCGACGTGGTCGAGGACGACGCCGGCGACGTGCGCCTTGGTCCCGGCGGCGGTGGTCATGACGGTCCCGTCACGGTCGAGGACGGTGATCTCGTTGTCCGGCGTCCCGAACCCGCGGCCGTCGTGCACGGGGTTCATGACGAGGAGGTCGGCGCCCTTGCGGCGGGCCTTGCGGCGGCTGTGGAAGAGGGCGTCGCCGTTCGCGTCGCCGGTCTCCGCGGCGAAGCCGACGACGACCTGCCCGGGGCGCAGGCGCTCGGCGGCCAGCTCGGCGAGGACGTCGGGGTTGGCGACGAGCTCGATGGGCGCCACGTGCCCGTCGTCGCGCTTCTTGATCTTGTGCTCGGTGGACTCGGCCGGCCGGAAGTCGGCGACCGCGGCGGCCATGACGACGACGTCGGCCGTCGCTGCGGCCTCACGGACGGCGGTCCGCAGCTGGGCGGTGGTCTCCACCGGCACGACGTCGACCCCCGGGGGTGCCGCGAGGGCGGTGTTCGCTGCGACGAGGGTGACCTGCGCGCCCCGGGCCCGTGCTGCGGCGGCGAGGGCGTAGCCCTGGCGGCCGGTGCTGCGGTTGCCGAGGAACCGCACGGGGTCGAGGGGCTCACGGGTTCCGCCGGCGGAGACGACCACGTGCCGACCTGCGAGGTCGGGGTCGTGGACGAGCGCGTAGGCGGCCTGGGCGATCTCGTGCGGCTCGGGGAGTCGGCCGGGGCCGGTGTCGGCACCGGTGAGCCTGCCCGAGGCGGGGTCCAGGACGTGGGTGCCCCGCCTGCGGAGGGTTGCGACGTTCTCGGTGGTGGCGGGGTGCTGCCACATCTCGGTGTGCATCGCGGGTGCGACGAGCACCGGGCACCGGGCCGTGAGCAGGGTCGCGGTGAGGAGGTCGTCGCTGCGACCTGCGGTCATGCGCGCCAGGAGGTCGGCGGTCGCCGGGGCGACGACGACGAGGTCCGCCTGCTGCCCGAGGGCGACGTGCGGGACGTGCGGGACGTCCGCGAACACCGTGGTGGCCACGGGTTCGCCCGAGAGCGCCTCCCACGTGGGCGCTCCGACGAACTCGAGGGCGGCCGCGGTGGGAAGCACCCGCACGGAGTGGCCGTCCTCGGTGAACGTCCGCAGGAGGTGGATCGCCTTGTAGGCGGCGATCCCACCGCTCACCCCGAGGATGATGCGCATGCTGTCCTGTCCTCGGTGCTGTGCGTCAGGTCCCGGAGGTACCGGTCGGCTTCTCGTCCGTGGCCTCCACGGTCAGGAGGCCGGCGTTGATCTCGCGCATGGCGATGGACAGCGGCTTCTCCTGGTTGCGGGTCTCGACGAGGGGCCCGACGAACTCGAGGAGCCCTTCGTGGAGCTGGGAGTAGTACGCGTTGATCTGACGGGCACGCTTGGCCGAGTACACCACGAGGGCGTACTTCGAGTCGGCGCGCTCGAGCAGGTCGTCGATGGGCGGGTCGGTGATGCCGATCGGGGAGGCGACGGTTCCAGACACAGATGAACTCCGAACGTACGAGGGTGGGGCCGGTCGACCAGTCTACTGCGTCCTGGGACGCGTAGGTCTCAGGCGTGGGTGACGTGGGGCTGCAGGCCCATGACCGTGATGAGCTCGTCGGTGGCACGTCGGACGTCGTCGTTGACGATGACGTGGTCGAACTCGGACTCGGCGGCGAGCTCCACCTTGGCGGTGGCGAGGCGGCGCTCGCGCTCCTCGGGCCCCTCGGTGCCCCGGCCGACGAGGCGGCGTTCGAGCTCTTCCCAGCTGGGCGGTGCGAGGAACACGAAACGCGCGTCGGGCATGGTGCCGCGGACCTGCCGGGCGCCCTGGAGGTCGATCTCCAGGAGCGCGGGCACACCAGCGGCGAGGCGTTCCTCGACGGGCGTGCGGGGTGTGCCGTAGCTGTTGCGACCGTGCACCACGGCCCACTCGAGGAGCTCCCCGTCCTCGACCATCTGCGCGAACCCGTCCGGTCCGACGAAGTGGTAGTGGACGCCGTCGATCTCACCGGGTCGTGGGGACCGGGTGGTCGCCGAGACCGAGAGCCACACGTCGGGGTACCGGGCGCGGATGTCGGCGGAGACGGTGCCCTTGCCGACGGCGGTGGGGCCGGCGAGGACGGTCAGTCGTGCGGCGGGGACGCTGTGGTGCGAGGAAGCAGTGATGATTCAGCCAAACCTTTCGATGAGGGCCGCCGCCTGGTGCGGTCCCAGTCCGCGCACCCTGCGGCTCTCGGCGATGCCCACCTCGGACATGATCGCCCTCGCCTTGACCTTGCCGACGCCGGGGAGGGACTCGAGGAGCGACACGACCTTGAGCTTGCCGATGACGTCGTCCTCCTGTCCCTGACGGATGACGTCGGAGAGTGCACCTGAAGAGTACTTCAGGCGGTTCTTCACCTCGGCACGGGCCCGGCGCGCTGACGCGGCCTTCTCCAACGCTGCGGAGCGCTGCTCGGGTGTGAGTTCGGGTAGTGGCACGCCGGTCACCTTCTTCGGACGATCGGGAACGTTGTTGCGAAACTAGCGACGTTCCGACACCTCGGCAACGCGGGAAACACGCCCTCGTGGCGGTATTTCGCCGTGTCAGGCTCCCTTTTTCACCCGATGGGGAGCCCGTTCAGGCCCCCAGTGCGGCGCGTGCGTCGTCCGCGGCGCGTCGTGCGGCGGCGAGGAGGGCCCTCGCGTCCGGCCCTGCGGCGAGGACTCCGCGGGACGAGGAGGCGAGGACTGCGGGACGCGCGTCGCCGAAGACGGCGGCGAGCTCCGCTCCCCCGGCGCCCTGCGCCCCGACCCCGGGGGCGAGGAGCGGTCCGTTCACCGCGGCGAGGTCGACCCCGTGCTCGGAGGCGGCGTCCCCGACGGTCGCACCGACGACGAGGCCGACGGACCCGAGGTGGCCCTCGGCACCGGCGGGCGCGTTGAGCTCGGCGGCGCGGGCGGCGATCTCGGCGGCCACGCTGCGGCCGCGGGTGTCGGTGGCGTGCTGGACGTCGGCCCCCTCGGGGTTGGACGTCAGGCACAGCACGAACAGTCCGCGACCGGTGGCGTGGGCCGCCTCGACGGCCGGGGCGAGCGACCCGAAGCCGAGGTACGGGGACACCGTCAGGGCGTCCCCGGCCAGGGGTGAGCCGTCGCGCAGGTAGGCGTCGGCGTAGCCCTGCATGGTGGAGCCGATGTCGCCACGCTTGGCATCGACGATCGTCAGTGTCCGTGCGGCGCGGGCCGCGGCGACGACGTCCTCGAGGACGGCGACGCCGCGGGACCCGTGACGCTCGAAGAGCGCCGCCTGGGGCTTGAGCGCGGCGACCTGCCCGCCGAGGGCATCGACGACGGTCAGTGCGAAGGCCCGCAGGCCGTCGGCGTCGTCGGTCAGTCCCCAGGCGGCCAGGAGCGCCGGGTGCGGGTCGATGCCCACGCACAGCGGCCCGTGCTCGGCGGTGGCCGCGCTCAGGCGTTCGCCGAAGGTGGGGCGCCCGGCGCTCATCGGGCGTCCTGCGTGCCGACGTACTCCTGGAGGGAGCGGACGTGGAAGGGTCCGGACAGGACCGCCTCGATGCCCTGCACCGCGGCGGCGAGCTGGGCGACCGTGGTGATGATGGGCTTGTCGGCGGCGGTCGTGGACGCCCGGATCTCGTACCCGTCGGCCCGTGCCCCCTGCCCGGAGGGGGTGTTGACGACCATGTCGACCGATCCGTCGGTGATGAGGTCGACGATGGTGGGCTCACCCGCGTCGCCGCGACCGGCGGAGTACTTGCGCACGACCGTGGAGCTGATGCCGTTGCGGCGCAGCACGTTCGCGGTGCCGGCGGTGGCGAGGATCTCGAAGCCCATCTCCGCGAGACGCTTGACGGGGAACACGATGGACCGCTTGTCCCGGTCGGCGACCGACACGAACACCGACCCGGAGGTGGGCAGCCCACCGAATGCCGCAGCCTGGGACTTCGCGAACGCCGTGGGGAAGTCGACGTCGAACCCCATGACCTCACCGGTGGACCGCATCTCGGGTCCGAGCACCGTGTCCACCGCGACACCGTCAGCGGTGCGGAAACGCTTGAACGGCAGGACCGCCTCCTTCACCGCGATCGGCGCATCGAGATCCATCGATCCCCCGTCGCCGTGGGCGGGCAGGACACCGCTCTCGCGCAGGTCGGCGATGGTGTGGCCGGTCATGACGAGCGCGGCGGCCTTGGCGAGGGACGTACCCGTGGCCTTGGACACGAAGGGCACCGTCCTGGAGGCACGGGGGTTGGCCTCGAGGACGTACAGGACGTCGGAGACCAGGGCGTACTGCACGTTGAGCAGACCGCGCACCCCGACACCGCGGGCGATGGCCTCCGTGGACCGGCGGATGCGCTCGATCTCGGAGTCCGACAGCGACACCGGTGGCAGGACGCACGCGGAGTCCCCGGAGTGGATGCCGGCCTCCTCGAGGTGCTCCATGACACCACCGAGGAACATCTCCTCGCCGTCGAAGAGGGCGTCGACGTCGATCTCCATGGCACCGTCGAGGAACCGGTCGATGAGGATCGGGGCGAGGTGCCCGCCACCGCGCGCCGCGTCACCGAGAGCCTTCTCGACATACCCGGTGAGCTGGTCGCGCGAGTACACGATCTCCATGCCCCGACCGCCGAGGACGTACGAGGGGCGCACGAGCACCGGGTACCCGATGGTCTCGGCGATCTCGCAGGCCTGCGCGAGGGTCGTCGCGGTGCCGAACGCCGGGGCGGGCAGCCCCGCGTCACCCAGGACGCGCCCGAACTCGGCGCGGTCCTCGGCGAGGTCGATGGCCTCGGGCGACGTGCCGAGGATCGGCAGGCCCGCGTCGGCCAGGCGCTGGGCGAGCGACAGGGGTGTCTGCCCGCCGAGCTGGACGATGATGCCCTTGACCGGGCCCACGGCGAGCTCCGCCTCGTACACCTCGAGGACGTCCTCGAACGTCAACGGCTCGAAGTACAGGCGGTCGGCGGTGTCGTAGTCCGTGGACACCGTCTCGGGGTTGCAGTTGACCATGACGGTCTCGTACTCGCCCTTGAGCGCGAGGGCGGCGTGCACGCACGAGTAGTCGAACTCGATGCCCTGCCCGATGCGGTTGGGCCCGGACCCGAGGATGAGCACGGCCTCCCGGTCTCGGGGGCGCACCTCGGTCTCCGCGTCGTACGTGGAGTAGTGGTACGGGGTCTCGGCCTTGAACTCCGCCGCGCACGTGTCGACGGTCTTGAACACGGGCCGCACACCGAGTGCGCGCCGGACCTCCCGGACGGTGGCCTCCCCCGCGCCGCGCTCGCCGCCGATGCCGCGCAGGCGGGCGATCTGGGCGTCGGACAGGCCGTGGCGCTTGGCGCGGCGCAGGACGGCGCCGGTGAGGGCGGGCGCTGCGGCGACCTCGTCGGCGATCTCGTTGACGAGCTGGATCTGGTCGAGGTACCAGGGGTCGATCTTCGTGGCGTCGAAGACCTGCTCGATGGTGGCACCGGCGCGCAGCGCCTGCTGGGTCTGGACGAGGCGCCGTTCGGTGGGGCGGGCGATCTCCACGAGGAGCGCGTCGAGGTCGGCGCCTGTGACGGGGTCGCCGTCCCAGTGGAACGTGGACCCGGCGATGTCGAGGGACCGCAGGGCCTTGCCGAGGGCCTCGGTGAAGTTGCGGCCCATGGCCATGGCCTCGCCGACGGACTTCATGGTCGTGGTGAGGGTGTCGTCGGCGGCGGGGAACTTCTCGAACGCGAACCGGGGGACCTTGACGACGACGTAGTCGAGGGTGGGTTCGAAGGACGCCGGGGTGGACCCGGTGATGTCGTTGGGGATCTCGTCGAGGGTGTACCCGACGGCGAGCTTCGCGGCGATCTTCGCGATGGGGAACCCGGTGGCCTTGGACGCCAGGGCGGAGGACCGGGACACGCGGGGGTTCATCTCGATGACGACGACGCGACCGGTCTCGGGGTGCACGGCGTACTGGATGTTGCACCCGCCGGTGTCGACGCCGACCTCGCGGATGACGGCGATGCCGATGTCCCGCAGGCGCTGGTACTCGCGGTCGGTGAGGGTCAGCGCGGGGGCGACGGTCACCGAGTCGCCGGTGTGCACACCGACGGGGTCGACGTTCTCGATGGAGCACACGACCACGACGTTGTCGGCCTTGTCGCGCATGAGCTCGAGCTCGTACTCCTTCCACCCGAGGATCGACTCCTCGAGGAGCACCTCCGTGGTGGGCGAGTAGTGCAGGCCCTGCCCGACGATGCGCCGCAGGTCCTTCTCGTCGTAGGCGATGCCGGAACCCAGGCCACCCATGGTGAACGAGGGGCGCACGACCATGGGGTACCCGAGGGACCCGGCGGCGGCGACGGCCTCCTCGACGGAGTGGATGATCTCCGAGCGGGCGGACTCCCCGCCGCACTTGGCGACGACCTCCTTGAACTGCTGGCGGTCCTCGCCCTTCTGGATGGCGGCGATGTTCGCACCGATGAGCTCGACTCCATACTCCTCGAGGACACCGGCCTCGTCGAGCGAGATGGCGGCGTTGAGGGCGGTCTGCCCACCGAGGGTCGCCAGGACCGCGTCGGGGCGCTCCTTGGCGATGATCGAGGTGAGGACCTCTGTGGTGATCGGTTCGATGTACGTGGCGTCGGCGAACTCCGGGTCGGTCATGATGGTCGCCGGGTTGGAGTTCACGAGGATGACCCGCAGGCCCTCCTCCTTCAGGACGCGGCACGCCTGGGTGCCGGAGTAGTCGAACTCGGCGGCCTGTCCGATGACGATCGGCCCGGAGCCGATGACCAGGACGCTGGTGATGTCGTGTCTGCGGGGCACTGGTCAGTTCTCCTTGGCGGACGTGGCGGAGGCGTCGGGACCGACGGGGACCGCCGGCGGGGCGGCGGACAGCCCGGCGGCGCTGGGCGCACCGGAGGTCAGCAGGTCGAGGAAACGGTCGAAGAGGTACGCGGCGTCGTGCGGGCCTGCGGCGGCCTCCGGGTGGTACTGCACGGAGAACGCGGGGATGTCGAGGCACTCCAGGCCCTCGACGACCTGGTCGTTGAGCCCCACGTGGGACACCACGACCCGCCCGTACCGGCCCCCGTCGTGCGGGGCGGTGGCCTCCTGCCCGATGGGTGCGTCGACCGCGAACCCGTGGTTCTGGCTGGTGATCTCGACCTTGCGGGTCGACATGTCCATGACGGGCTGGTTGATGCCCCGGTGCCCGTAGGCGAGCTTGTAGGTCCCGAACCCGAGGGCGCGGCCGAGGATCTGGTTGCCGAAGCAGATCCCGAAGTACGGCAGGCCCCGGTCGAGGACGGCCCGCAGGAGCTCGACCTCGTGCGTGGCCGCACCGGGGTCGCCGGGCCCGTTGGAGAAGAACACCCCGTCGGGGTCGAGGGCGAGGACGTCGTCGATGCTGGACCCCGCGGGGATCACGTGCACGCGCATGCCCCGCTCGGCCAGGCGCTGCGGCGTCATCGACTTGATGCCGAGATCGACCGCGACCACCGTCTTCACGGGGGCCTTCCCGGTGTGCTCCCCGAGGGGCTCGATCACGTACGCCTCGGCGGTGGTGACCTCACGGGCGAGGTCGGCCCCGGCCATGGACGGCGCGGACCGCACCTCGGCGACGAGGTCGTCGATGGACCGCGGGAACCCGCCGTCCACCAGCGACGCCCCGGAGAAGATCGCCCCCCGCATCACCCCGCGCTCACGCAGGTGCAGCGTCAGGGCACGCGTGTCGATGTCGGAGATGCCCACCACGCCCTGGGCGGTGAGCTCCTCGTCGAGGGTCCGCACCGACCGCCAGCTCGACGCACGGCGCGCAGGGTCACGCACCACGTACCCGCTCACCCAGATCTTCCCCGACTCGGGGTCCTCGTCGTTGACACCCGTGTTCCCCACGTGCGGGGCGGTCATCACGACGATCTGCCGGTGGTACGACGGGTCGGTGAGGGTCTCCTGGTACCCCGTCATCCCCGTGTTGAAGACGATCTCCCCGACGGTGGTCCCCGAGGCCCCGTAGGCGCGCCCGGTGAACGTGCGCCCGTCCTCGAGGACGAGCAGGGCGGCGTCCGAGACGAGCTCGTCGGGTGTCCTGGTCGCGTGCAGTGGCGTGGTCACTCGGACTCCTTGTCGTTGTGCGGCTGGTCGGCCGGTACCTGGGGCACCAGCGAGTTCATGGCGTCCACGAGGAGCGCACGGTCGGCCTTGTGCTGGGTGCGGATCCCGGTGTCGAGACGCGTGGTGGCCCCGTGGGCGCCGGCGACGTCCCACCGCAGGACCACGATGCCGTCCTTGCCGACGTACTTGCCGGCCATCCCCGGGACCCGGTCGGCGCCGCGCACGGCGCTCGCAGGCACGAACAGGTCGTGCGCCCCGGTCCGTTCGACGAGGACCCCGGTGTCGAAGACCTGGACGAGCGCCGGGGACCGGTGCCCGAGGTCGCGCACGGCGACCCGGTCGAGCCAGTCGCCGCCCGTGGTGCTCGACACGTACGTGCCGGTCACGGGCTCGGTGCGCGCAGCGCCCAGGTGCTCGCGGGCGGGGACCGCGGGCAGGTCGCCCACGACGTCCGCGGACCGGGCCTGCACCCCGCGCCACCCGCGCCACATCCCCAGCAGGAGAAGCACACCGACACCGAGCATCAGCGCTACCGCGACGGGCATGGGAAGGTTCACGACGCACCCCCGCCGTCGACCGGTGCCCCGTCGAGGACGGTGGCCCTGCCCCGCAGGAACGTCGCCACGACCCGGCCGGGGAGCTCACGCCCACCGAAGGGCGAGTTCGCGCTCGCGGTGTGCTGCTCGGTGGGGACGACGGTGCGCACGGCGGAGGGGTCGACGAGGGTGATGTTCGCGGGTTCGCCGACGTCCAGGGGGCGCCCGTGCGCGTGGGGCCCGGTGTCGATGCGGCCGATACGTGCCGGTGTGCTGGACAGGACGCGGGCGACGTCGACCCACGTCATGCGCCCGGTATCGACCATGGTGTGCTGGACGACGCTCAGGGCGGTCTCGAGGCCGGTCATGCCGAACGCGGCGGCGGCCCACTCGCAGTCCTTGTCCTCGCGAGTGTGCGGGGCGTGGTCGGTGGCGACGACGTCGATGGTGCCGTCGGCCAGGCCCTCGCGGACGGCCTCGACGTCCGCGGCGGTGCGCAGCGGGGGGTTGACCTTGTACCGGGGGTCGTACCCGCGGGCGAGGTCGTCGGTGAGGAGGAGGTGGTGGGGGGTGACCTCAGCGGTGACGTCGATGCCGCGCCCCTTGGCCCACCGCACGAGGTCCACGGACCCGGCGGTCGACAGGTGGCACACGTGCAGGCGTGACCCGACGTGCTCGGCGAGGAGCACGTCACGGGCGATGATCGCCTCCTCGGCGACCGCGGGCCACCCGGCGAGGCCGATCTCCGCGGACACGACGCCCTCGTTCATCTGGGCGCCCTCGGTGAGCCGTGGTTCCTGGGCGTGCTGGGCGACGACCCCGTCGAACGCCTTGACGTACTCCAGGGCACGGCGCATGAGGATCGGGTCGGACACGCACCGCCCGTCGTCGGAGAACACGCGGACGCGTGCTGCGGAGTGTGCCATGGACCCGAGCTCGGCGAGGTGCTCGCCGTCGAGGCCGACGGTCACCGCCCCCACGGGGCGCACGTCGACCCACCCGGCCTCGGCGCCGATGCGCCACACCTGCTCCACGACCCCGGCCGTGTCCTGCACGGGCGTGGTGTTCGCCATGGCGTGCACGGCAGTGAACCCGCCGGCCGCGGCGGCCCGCGTCCCGGACCGGATGGTCTCCGCGTCCTCCCGGCCCGGCTCGCGCAGGTGCGTGTGGAGGTCCACGAGACCCGGCAGGGCCACGAGGCCCGCACCGTCCACCACCTGTGCGTCGCCGTCGGACCACAAGGTCCCCTCCGGGGCGATGCGCTCGATCACGCCACCGGCGAGGAGCATGTCCACCCGCTCACCGCCCAGCGGTGCCACACCGCGCAGGAGGTACCTGTCCGTCGTGCCTGCCGTCGTCACTGCGCCTGCCTCCATCACTGACCTGCCTTGTCCTGCTGGGAGTCCTGCGTCACGTCTCCTGCGAGCAGGAGGTACAGCACAGCCATGCGCACCGCGACACCGTTGGCGACCTGCTCCACGATGACCGCCCGCGGGGAGTCGGCCGCCTCCGCGGAGATCTCCAGGCCGCGGTTCATCGGACCCGGGTGCATGACGATCGCCCGTTCCGAGAGCATGCCCAACCGTCGGGCGTCGAGACCGTAACCCCGCGTGTACTCCAGCGGGCTGGGGAAGAACCCGCCACCGGCGCTGCTCATCCTCTCCCGCTGCACACGCAGCATCATCACCGCGTCCGGCCGCTGGTCGACGAGGACCTCGTCGAGGTGGAACGACACCTCGCACGGCCACGCCTCCACGCCCACCGGCACCAGGGTGGGGGGCGCCACGAGCGTCACGTGCGCACCCAGGGTGTGCAGCAGCTGCACGTTGGACCGCGCCACCCTCGAGTGCAGCACGTCCCCGACGATCGCGACCCGAACGCCGGCCAGGTCCTGACCCTCACCCGTGCCACCACCGGTGAGGTGCCGGCGCATCGTGTACGCGTCGAGCAGCGCCTGCGTCGGGTGCTGGTGCATGCCGTCACCGGCGTTGACCACCGCCGAGTCCACCCACCCCGCATGGGCCAGCGTGTGCGGGGCACCCGACGCCTGGTGCCGGATCACCACCGCGTCCGCCCCCATCGCCTGCAGGGTCAGCGCCGTGTCCTTCAACGACTCGCCCTTGGAGACGCTCGACCCCTTGGCGGAGAAGTTGATGACGTCCGCCGACAACCGCTTCGCCGCCGTCTCGAAGGAGATCCTCGTGCGGGTGGAGTCCTCGAAGAACAGGTTCACGACCGTCCGACCCCGCAGGGTCGGCAGCTTCTTGATCTCCCGGGACTGCGTCGCGGCCATCTGCGCCGCCGTGTCGAGGATCCGGATCGCCTCGCCCCGCGTCAGGTCCGCCGTGCTCAGCAGGTGCCTCATCGCGCCCCACCGCCCGGCTCGCCCCGCCCCGGCCCGCCCGGACCGATGAGCACCGCGTCGCACCCGTCGATCTCCTCGACCAGCACGCTCACCCGCTCCGACAACGACGTCGGGAGGTTCTTGCCCACGAAGTCAGGGCGGATCGGCAGCTCCCGGTGCCCGCGGTCCACCAGCGCCGCGAGCTGCACCGCACGCGGGCGCCCCACGTCGCTGATCGCATCGAGCGCGGCACGGATGGTGCGACCCGAGAACAGCACGTCGTCCACGAGCACCACGACCCGGTCGTCGATACCACCCTCCGGCAGCTCCGTGCGCCCGATCGCCCGCGGCGGCTGCCGGTGCAGGTCGTCCCGGTGCATCGTCACGTCCAGGGTGCCCACCAGGGCACCCACGTCCAGGCCCGGCTCCACCGCGACCAGGCGCGACGCCAACCGGCGCGCCAAGGGCACACCACGCGTCGGCACACCGAGGAGGACGACGTCCGCACCCCCCTTGTTCCGCTCGAGGATCTCGTGCGCGATACGCGTCAACGCACGGGAGATCTCCGTCGCACCGAGAACCTCGGTGGTCCCTGCGTCCGCGCTCGCGGACGGGGTGTCGGGGGTGCTGTCTGGGGGCAGGCCAGGGCCAGAAGTCATCTGGCGACCTCCTTCTCCGCCTCACGGGACGGCTCTTAAAGGATGTCTTGCAGGACACGGCCACCATACCGGTCCGTCGGGGCGGCCGTGCCGGGCGTCCGGATCGCGGGCCGCGCCGGCCCCACGGTCACTCGGAGCCGATGACCCTGTCCCGCACCACGCGGCGCAGGACCTTGCCGATCTGCGACCGTGGCAGGTCCTTGACGATGACGAGCTGGCGGGGCAGGGCGTAGCGGGCCAGGTGCTTCTCACACCACGTGCGCACGGCCTCGAGGTCCACCGGGTGGGCGTCGGCCGCCATCACCAGGGCGGCCACGACCTTCTCACCCAGGTCGCCCCCGGGGACACCGACCACGGCGACGTCCTCGACGCCCGGCATCTTGCGCAACCAGTCCTCCACCTGCGACGGGAACACCTTGAACCCGCCCGTGATGATCATCTCCTTGATGCGGTCGACCACCACGACGAACCCGTCCTCGTCGACCACCACCACGTCGCCCGTGCGCACCCACGTGCGCCCGTCCGCCTCGACGAACGCCTCCGCCGACTCCTCCTCGCGCTCCCAGTACCCGGAGAACACCTGCGGGCCGCTCACCAGGAGCTCGCCTCGCTCCCCCGTGGCCACCTCCCTGTGCGGGTCGTCCTGGTCCACCACGCGGATCCACGTCGACGGGAACGGCAAGCCCAACGACCCCGGTCTGCGAGCCTCCGACAACGGGTTCCCCACCGACACCGGCGACGTCTCCGTCATCCCGTACCCCTCGATGGCCAACCCGCCGGTCACGTCCTCCCACGCGGCCGCCGTGCTCGCCGGCAACGGCATCGCCCCGCAGATCGCGTACCGGAACGACGACAGGTCCGCACCACGCTCCCCCGCCGCCATGGCCAACCGCTCCAGCATCGGCGGCACCGCAGGAAGGAACGTCCCCGGCACCCGCCGCTGAGCAGCCAGCACCGAGTCCACGTCGAACTTCGGGAACATCACCAACGTCGCCCCGATGCGCAACGTGTACGACAAGCACAACGTCAACCCGAACGCATGGAAGAACGGCAGCACCCCGTACACCACGTCGGGCGAACCGCCCTCCGCAGCACGCCGCTGCGCACCCGTCCACTCCGCCCCCTGCACCGCGTTCGCCACGAGGTTCCGGTGCGAGAGCATCGCCCCCTTCGGGGTGCCCGTCGTCCCGCCCGTGTACTGCAGCAGAGCCAGGTCCTCACCTACCGGCACCGGGTGCGACGCAGCGACCGGCCTCGCCGCCCTCACCAACGCGTGCCACCGCGCCACCCCGGACGGCACCTCCGCACGCATCGACTCCCGCAACGCCCGCGCCCTGCCCACCGGCAACGACAACGCCACCCGCTTCAGCAGCGGCAGGTCACGGGAGATGTCCACCGCCACCACCGTCCGCACGCTCGTACGGTCCTGGACCTCAAGCACGCTCAACGCGGTCCGCTCCCAGCAGATCGCCACCACCGCACCCGAGTCCACCAGCTGGTGCTCCAGCTCCGACGCCGTGTACGTCGGGTTGTGCTCCACCACCACCGCACCCACCCGCAGCACCGCGTAGAACGCCACCACGTGCGCCGCACAGTTCGGCAACGCGATCGCCACCCGGTCCCCCGGCCCCACACCCAGACGCACCAACGCACCCGCCGCACGCGCCACCTGCTCCGCGAGCTCCCCGTACGTCGTCCGACCACCCATGAAGTCCAGAGCAACCCGCCGCGGATGCTCCCTCGCACCCCGCACCAGAGCCGCCCCCAACCACTCCTCAGGAACCTCGACATCCGCCGACACACCAGGCGCGTACGACGACAACCACGGACGGACCACAGAAGGAGAGCTCACCCGGTCACACTAACCTACGCACCCGTAACCTACGACACCGTAGATAAACTCGGCGCACCAGCCCTCAAGTTCACCCGCACCCTGCCGATAGAGCACACATGCACGAGTCCACCACGATATGGATCATCATCACGCAGAGCGTCGCCGCAGGCGCCGCCGCAGGCCTCTGCGTCCTCCATACCGTCTGGCGGGACGACGACAACCAACGCCCCCACAACCGCTGGACCCTCCTGTGGTCCATCACCCTCGCCGTCGTCTTCCTCTTCGACGCCCTCACCGGCGCCACACCCGCAGGCCCCACCCACCACGCACTCAGCATCATCGCCGCCACCGCACTCGCCGCAGCCATCCTCCTCGCACTCCCCGTCGCCCAGACCTTCTCCGACGGCCCCCCCTACCGATGGCACCTCATCACCGCCACCACACTCTTCACCGCACACATCCTCCTCCTCGCCACCGGCACCATCACCGACCGCGGCGAGCTCCGCGACGGCACCACCCACACCCTCCTCGACATCACCACCTTCCTCGTCCCCGCCGCCATCGTCGGCACCTACCTCACCAGCACCATCCTCCGCACCCCCCGCCGCCGCACACGCACCGCACTCCTCGCCTCCGCAGCGCTCGCGGTCACCCTGCTCGTCCTCTCCTACGTCCTGCCCGGACCGGACCTCCGCGCCGCCCTCACGAGCGCCTGGCTCATCCCGCTCGTCGTCGGCCTCGAGATCCTCGCCCTGCGCCGCATCCGGCACGGCCAGCACGCCGCCGAGCTCCAGAGCTCGATGCGCGACGCACAGGCCCGCATCAGCAACCTCGCCTGGTACGTCAAGGACCCTCACGCCCTCCTGCGGCGTGCCGAGGACGAGGCACGCACCCTCCTCGACGACGCGTCCGTCAGCGGGACCATCCGCACCCTCTCCAGGGGGCGCTTCGTCACCGAGCTCGCCCCCGCGGGCCGCAACGTCGCCGACCCGACCGAGCGGAAGTTCCTCTTCGCTCTCGCGAACATCGTCTCGTCGGCCGCCGAGCGCCACGCCCTCGCCGACCGCCTGAGCCGCGCGGCGTACACCGACGCCCTCACCGGGCTGCCCAACCGCCCCTCCCTCGAGCAGCACCTCGTGAACGCGCTCGAGCGCGCCAACGTGGAACGCAGCCGGGTCGCCGTCCTCTACGCGGACCTCGACGGCTTCAAGCGGGCCAACGACCAGTACGGGCACGCGTGGGGCGACCACCTCCTCGTCCTCGCGGCGTCGCACCTGCGCAAGACCGTGGGCAGCGACGTCATGGTCGCCCGCATCGGGGGTGACGAGTTCGTCGTCGTCATCGAGCGCGCGGGGACCGACGCGGACCTCGTCGCGCTCGCCACCAAGGTCCGGCACGAGTTCCAGTCGGCGACGACCACCCGGTCCGTCCCCCGCATCAGCCTCGGCATCACCACCTGGGAGCCCGGCACGCAGATCGATCCCGACGCACTCCTGCGCTGCGCGGACACGGCCATGCTCGAGGCGAAGCGCAAGAAGGCCGGCGTGGTGCTCTTCGACCAGAACCTCGAGTCACGGGTGGCCGCCGAGGCGCGCCTGCGCCGCGAGATCGACGAGGCCGTGGACCAGGGCGACTTCTGCGTGCACTTCCAGCCCATCGTCGACACGACCACCCTCCAGGTCCTCGGCCTCGAGGCGCTCGCCCGGTGGGAGGACAACGGGACCCTGCGTGCGCCTGCGGACTGGTTGACCTATGCCGAGGACTCCGGGCTCATCGTGAGCATCGGGAACATGACGTTCCGGCAGGCGTTCGCGGCGACCGAGCGCTTCGACCTCCCCGTGGCGGTGAACATCAGCGCACGTCAGTTCGCGGAGCCGAGCTTCCTCGAGGACATCACCGACGCGTGGGGCGAGCGGGCCTGGGAGATGCTCACCATCGAGATCACGGAGAGCGCGCTGCTGCACGACTCCCTCCAGACGGCGAGCATCCTCGAACAGCTCCGCGAGAAGGGCGCGCGCATCGCGCTCGACGACTTCGGGACGGGTTACAACTCGCTGGCGCGCCTGGCGTCGTTGCCGATCGACATCCTCAAGATCGACCAGTCGTTCGTCCGGGACATCCTCACCGTCCCCGGGCACGCGGTGCTCCAGGCGGTCGTGGCTCTCGCCACGGCGCACGGCCTCGAGGTCGTGGCCGAGGGTGTCGAGCGGGTCGACGAGCTCGAGGCCCTCGTCGCCCTGGGAGTGACGAAAGCGCAGGGGAACATGCTCGGCCGTCCGGCCGCAGCAGTTCCCCTGCGCTGAGGCGCCGCCCCGGCGGGCGGCGTGATCCTCGGGTCCGACGTGTCAGGCGAGGATCGTCGGCTTGAGCTCGAGGATCCGGCCGAGGAGGCCGTTGACGAACGTCGGCGAGTCGTCCGTGGACAGGGACCGTGAGAGCTCGACGGCCTCGTCGATGGCGACGGCGTCGGGGACGTCCGCGTTGAAGAGGACCTCCCAGGACCCGATGCGCAGGAGCGCCCTGTCGACCGCGGGCATGCGGTCGAGGGTCCACCCGTGCGAGTAGGTCTCGAGGAGCTCGTCGATGCGGTCCATGTGCTCGACGATGCCCTCGACGATGTCCACCGAGTACTGCGGCAGGGACGACTCGGTCCCGGGCTCGACGAGCCTGTCGGCGAGCAGCGCCACAGGGCTCATCTGGCGCTGCTCCGCCTCGAAGAGGACGTCGAGGGCGCGCTTGCGCGCCTTGGTGCGAGCTCCCACGTCAGTCGTTCACTCGGCCCAGGTAGCTCGAGTCGCGGGTGTCGACCTTGACCTTGGTGCCCTGCTCGAGGAAGAGGGGGACCTGGATCTCGTGACCGGTCTCGAGGGTCGCCGGCTTGGTGCCACCGGTGGAACGATCACCCTGCAGGCCCGGCTCCGTGTACGTGATCTCCAGGATGACGGACGCGGGGAGCTCCACGTAGAGGACGGTGCCCTCGTTGGTGGCGACCACAGCGTTCTGGTTCTCGAGGAGGAAGTTGGCGGCGTCGCCGACGGTGACCTCGGGGATGTTGATCTGGTCGTACGTGGACGTGTCCATGAAGACGAAGTCCGTGCCGTCCTTGTACAGGTACTGCATGTCGCGCTTGTCGACGTTGGCGGTCTCGATCTTCAGACCGGCGTTGAACGTCTTGTCGACCGTCTTGCCGGAGGTCACGTTCTTCATCTTGGTGCGGACGAACGCGCCACCCTTGCCGGGCTTGACGTGCTGGAACTCGATGATGGTCCACAGCTGCCCGTCGAGCTTGAGGACGGTGCCGTTCTTGATGTCGTTGGTGGTCGCCACGATCGTCTTCCTGTCGAGTGTGCAAGGTTCGAAGCACCCGCCGACCACCTACGAGCTTGACCCCAGGAAGTTGACCGCACGAGAGCGGAGACCAGTCTAACCCGCGGGCGACCGCCGGCTCACAGGGTGAGGAGCCAGCGGCCGAGGAGACCGAGCCCGCCCGCCCACACCATGGACGCGAGCGTCCCGATGACGAAGCGCTCGGAGGCCTCGGGGTTGTCCCTGAGCTCGGGGTACCGCCCGAGCCCCTTGACCGCGACCAGCAGTGCGACGCCCGAGGGGTGGCCGACGAGCACGAGGCCGGTGATCGCGAACCGCTCGAGCAGCCCGATCCACGTCCCGCCACGGAGCGCTGCGACCGCCCGCGCGCTCGTCGGCCCCGCGGCGGAGTCCGCGGCGGGATCGCCGGACGTCCCGCCGGCGGGGCTCGTGCGTGCCGCCAGGGCGAGCACGAGTCGCGTGACGGCGTAGCCGCCGGCGACGCTGCCCGCGAGGACCGCGATCACGACGAGGATCATCAGGGCTGGGTTCACTGGTCCGCCTCTCCTAGCAACCGTGCGGCGAGCGGCCACGCGGCGAGCTCCTCCGCCCACAGCGCGTTCTGCACCCGTTGGCTGACGGCCTGCTCGCTGATGCCGAGGATACGGGCGATCTCCTTCTGCGTCCGTACCCGTCCCGCCCCGCCGGGCGTGCCGTCGGTGAGCAGGTCGACGACCTCCCACCCCTGGTCGGTGCGCCTCTCGACGACGGCACCGAGCAGGCGCAGGACCGCCTCGGCGTCAGGGACACCCGCTCCCCCCTCGACGGCGACCGGGACGCCTGTCGTCCGTGGCTTGGCGCGGTCGATCGCCGCGCGCGCCCTGACGAACGCGGGCCCCGAGGCTTCCCGGCTGTGTGCAGGGAGCGGCTCGTCGACCGGGCCGGCTCCCAGACCGATACGCCATCCCCCGATCCTGAGCACACCGAGCACCACCGCGAGAGCCGTCTCCGGCGAGGCGACCACGCCCTGCACCTCGTCGCCGACGGTCCGCTCGAACGGGAGCCGCGCTCCTCCGGCCCGCTCGGTGAGCGGCGCGAGGTGGGCCAGGAGCTCAGGGACGAGGTCTCCCCGGGTGGTGCTCTTCTGCTGGTCGATCGTCAGGACGAACATGTATCAAGGTTAAGGCCTTGATGCTGCCTAATCAAGCCCCTGGGCTTGAGCCTCGTTCGTCCTTGCTGGTTTCGTTTGCAAGAGTGCGAAACGCGCTTGGCACACTATTTATTGAGCAAGAGGACGCTTCGGAATCTCACGAGGAGTACTTCGACGAGCAGGTCCGCTCCGGGCCCGGCGCATCGGTGCACGCCGCGGGCGTGCTGGGAGCTGAGGCTCTGGCCGTGGGGCTGCCCTAGGCGAGGGCGATGAGCGCGAGGCGGTACGACTCGAAGCCGAACCCGGCGACCGTCCCGGTGGCCACTCCCCCGACGACGGAGGTGTGGCGGAACTCCTCGCGGGCGTAGGGGTTGGAGATGTGGACCTCGACGAGGCGGAGCCCGCTCTTGGTCACCTGGGCGGCTGCGTCGCGGACGGCGTAGGAGTAGTGGGTGAAGGCGGCGGGATTGAGGACGACGTCGCTGCGGGTGTCGACGGCCTCGTGGATCCAGCGGACGAGCTCGCTCTCGTCGTCGGTCTGGCGGACCTCGACGTCGAGGCCCAGCTCGCTCCCCCACCGGCGGCCTGCCTCGACGAGGTCCGTGTAGGACAGGGCGCCGTAGACGTCGGGCTCACGGACGCCGAGCCTGCCGAGGTTGGGGCCGTTGAGGACGAGGACGCGGGCCATGGTGGTGCCTCTCGAGCTGGGGTGGTGGCGGTCGTCAGAGCGCGACGGCGCGGCTGGTGGGTGCGTCGGCGCTGATCTCGGCGTAGGCGGCCGCGAGGAGCGTCGGGTCGGGTCCTTCGAGGCGGGCAGGCTTGGCGAGGTCCTCGAGGACGACGAACCGGAGGAGGTCGCCGCGGGACTTCTTGTCGCGGCGCATGACTGCGAGGAGCTGTTCCCAACGGTCCCCGCGGTACGTCACGGGCAGGCCCACGGAGGTGAGGATGGAACGGTGCCGGTCGACGACCTCGTCGTCGAGCCTGCCGGCGAGGCGTGCGAGCTCGGCGGCGAACACCATGCCGACGGCGACGGCCGCGCCGTGGCGCCAGCTGTAGCGCTCGACCTGCTCGATGGCGTGCGCGAGGGTGTGGCCGTAGTTGAGGATCTCCCGGAGGGAGGCCTCCTTGAGGTCCTCGCTGACGACGCGGGCCTTGACCGCGACGGAGCGTTCGACGAGCTCTCGGACGACGGACCACAGGTGCTCATCGGCGGCCGGCCAGGCCTGGAGGGCTGCCGCGTTGGCCTCCACGAGGTCGAGGATGGCGGGGTCGGCGATGAAGCCGGTCTTGATGATCTCGGCGAGGCCGGCGACGAAGTCCCACCGGGGCAGCGTCTCGAGAGCGGCGAGGTCGCAGAGCACGCCACCGGGGCTGTGGAAGGCGCCGACGAGGTTCTTGCCCTCGGCGGTGTTGATGCCGGTCTTGCCGCCGACGGCGGCGTCGACCATCGCGAGGAGCGTGGTGGGGATGTGGACGACGGTGATGCCGCGCAGCCACGTGGCGGCGACGAACCCGGCGACGTCAGTGGTGGCCCCTCCCCCGATGGACACGATGGCGTCGCTCCGGGTGAAGTCGGACTGGCCGAGGATCTGCCAGCAGAAGGCGACGACGTCGACGGACTTTGCGCCCTCGGCGTCGGGGATGACGGCGAGCAGCGCCTCGTACCCCTCGGCGAGGAGGTCTTCGCGGACAGCGGTGGCGGACGCCTCGAGGGCTTCGGTGTGGACGATGAGGACCTTCCGCACACCGGTGCCGAGGAGGCGTGGAAGCTCGCCGAGGAGGTGGGATCCGATGACGACGTCGTAGGTGCGCTCGGCGGTGACCTGGACGACGGACGGCTGCGGGTCGGTCACGGTGTGTCCTTCGGGGTGGGTGTGCGCGCTCGGAGCGCGGCGACGATCTCGTCGGCGACCTGCGCGGAGGTCTTGCCGTCGGTGTGGACGTGGAGCGTGGCGACGCGTTCGTAGACGGGACGGCGCTCGGTCATGAGGGCCTGCCAGCGGGCTCGGGGGTTGCCGAGGAGCAGGGGGCGGGACTGGTTGAAGCCGACGCGGGGGGCGACGTGGGCGAGGCTCACGTCGAGGAAGACGACGGTGCCACCTGCGGCCGCGTAGCCGGTGAGGAGCTCCTGGGTGGCGGGGTCGAGGACGGCTCCGCCACCGAGCGCGAGGATGCCGGGATGAGTGCGGAGCGCGGTGGCGACGGCGTCGCGCTCCAGGGCGCGGAAATGGGATTCGCCGTCGTCGACGAAGATCTCGGAGATCGACTTGCCGGCGGTGCGCTCGATGTCCGTGTCGGTGTCCCGCCAGGGTGATCCGAGGCGGGACGCGAGAGACCGTGCTGCGGTGGACTTGCCGCACCCGGGTGGGCCGACGAGCACGACTGTGTGAGCGGCGTCTGCCGTGGGGGCGTTCATGCGTTCCTCAGCGGAGGAGCTCGGGGACGGAGTCCAGGTATGCCTGGGCGTTGCGGCGCACCTCGTCGACGGAGTCGCCCCCGAACTTCTCGAGGACGACGTCGGCGAGCGTGAGGGCCACCATGGCTTCGGCGACGACGGCGGCAGGCGGGACGGCGCACACGTCGGACCGCTGGTGCTGGGCCTTGGCGACGTCACCTGTGGCGACGTCGACGGTCGCGAGCGCGCGGGGCACGGTGGAGATGGGCTTCATGGCGGCGCGGACGCGGAGGACCTCGCCGTTGCTCATGCCGCCCTCGATGCCGCCGGCGCGGTTGCTCAGGCGGCGGATGCGACCGTCGTCACCGCGCTCGATCTCGTCGTGAGCCTGGGAGCCGCGGCGGGTGGCGGTGAGGAACCCGTCGCCGACCTCGACGCCCTTGATGGCCTGGATGCCCATGAGGGCGGCGGCGAGCTTCGCGTCGAGGCGCCGGTCGCCGTGGACGTAGCTGCCGAGGCCGGAGGGGACGCCGTAGGCGAGGACCTCGACCACTCCCCCGAGCGTGTCGGCGTCCTTGTGGCACTCGTCGATCTCGGCGACCATCCGTGCCGAGGTCTTGGCGTGGAAGCAGCGCACCGGGTCGGCGTCGAGGTGGTCGACGTCGTCCGGCGTGGGCAGCGGGGCGTCCTGCGGGACGGCGACCGGACCGATGCCGGTGACGTGCGAGACGAGGCGGATGCCGAGGGTCTGCTCGAGGAACTTCGCGGCGACGGTCCCGAGCGCCACGCGCGTCGCGGTCTCGCGCGCGGAGGCCCGCTCCAGGACGGGGCGGGCGTCGTCGAACCCGTACTTGCGCATCCCCACGAGGTCCGCGTGCCCCGGGCGCGGACGGGTGAGCGGCGCGTTGCGGGCGCGGTTGAGGAGCTCGGGGTCCACGGGGTCGGACGCCATGACGTCCACCCACTTGGGCCACTCGGTGTTGCCGATCTCGATGGCGAGCGGACCACCCTGCGTCACGCCGTGCCGCAGGCCGGCGAGGATGCGCACCTCGTCCTGCTCGAACTTCATCCGCGCACCGCGCCCGTACCCGAGCCTGCGGCGTGCCAGCGCGGCCTGGACGTCCGCCGTGAGGACCTCCACACCTGCGGGGACACCCTCGACGATGCCCACCAGAGCAGGGCCGTGCGACTCACCGGACGTCAACCAACGAAGCATGCGTGCATCCTCCCACGAACCCCACGCACGGACGCCGGACGCCCGAAGAACGGACGCCCGGCGTGCGGGGTGATGGTGCGGTGCTCAGCTGGTCGTGGTCGGAGCAGCGGGTGATGCTGCCGAAGCGGCCGCGCTCGCTGCTGCAGCGGCATCGGTGTCTAGCACGAACGTGTACCCGGTGATGGTGATCTCCGCGTCGCCCTCAGCGGTGGCAGGCCTCCCTGACGACGCACCCGCCTCCTTCTGCCCGGCCAGAGCGACGTCCGAGACCAGGAAGAGTCGGGACGTCTCGGTCTGGACGGCGCTGATGTAGGCGAGCGTCTCGAGCGGATCGCCCAGGATGATGATCGTCATGGGAACCGCGTAGAGCCCCGCAGGTGCGGACGGCGCCGTGACCCCCTCGACTGCCATACCGCCGAAGAGCTCTGTCACCGGCAACGACGTCTCCGAGGTGACCTCGACGACGAACGCCCCCGTGCCCTCGGAGAGGCTGCTCAGCTCACGGTTGAAGCTCGCCTGGTCGATGCCGCCCGGCACCAGCTCCTGCAGCCCGGCGAGCTCGCTCTTGTACGAGTCGAGGTTCTCGAAGTCCTTCTTGAGCTGGGCGACCTGAACCTCGAGAAGATCGTTGCGCTCCCGGTCCAGCTCCGCCTGTTCCCGCAAGGCGGCAGCCTCGTCGAGCTGCGGGGAGATCCCGAGGAACCACCCCAACGCCAGGACGACGACAGAGAGCAGCGCCGCCCCCATGATCCACGGTGTGGCTCGCGTGCTCATTCCTTCTCCTCCGACTCGCTGAAGCGGTTGGCCAGCTTCTCAGGGCTGATCTCGAGGACCGTCGAGACCTCGTAGTAGACCTGTCCGTCCTCCTCCGCGATCGACGCGGTGGTGAACTGGGCGTCCTGGAGTCCTGGGATCTCGTTGAGGGCCTCGACCCACGCGGACGTGTCCGGGAGGGTGAGCGACCTGTGGGTGATCGTGACCGCACCGATCCCGGGCGTCGTGAGCGGGTCCGCGGGGAGCGTGGGCGCCATGAGCGGGTTCACGACCTCAGTGTCGAACGACGTCAGCGCTGACCCCTCGGGCAACGCTGACAGGACCTCGACGAGCACCGCGGCCCAGAGGACCTCCGTGCTCGTCGCGACGTCCCGTGCGCTCTCGACACCGCGGATCTGAGCGAGCACCTGCGGCACCTCGGAGTACTTCGTCTGCTCCTGCTGGAGACGGGTGGTGGTCGCCTGGACGGCGTCGACCTCCTCCTGGGCTGCACGCGCCGAGAGCATGGCTGCGACATACCCGAGGAGGACGAAGATGACCACTCCTCCGAGCCCGACCAGCAGCCAGAGCTTGGTGCGCTGGAGAGCACGCCGAGCGCGGACCGAGTTCGGGAGCAGGTTGACCTGAGGGAGCAGCGGAGCGCCGGGGATACGTCCGCCCACCACCACGCCCTTCGAGGCCTTCTTGTTGCCGATCGTGAATCGGGAAGCCGTGGCGGTGCTCATGCTGCTACTCCAAACGCGAGTCCGAGGGGCACGCCGAGGACGTGCTGGATCTCCTCGAGGTGCTGCCCCTTGGGCATCGCGCTCCCGACCTTCGTCGCTGCCAGCGGGGTCGCGAGGGAGACGCTCACCCGGGCGGCGGACGAGAGGTACTGGCCGAGGCCCGGGAGCTGCGCTCCTCGGCCCGAGAGGAGCACCATGTCGAGGACGCCGTTCGGGTTGTTCATCGAGAAGTACGAGAGGGTGCCACGCACGGCCTCGACGAGAACGTGACCCACCTGGGCGACGGCCTCGGCTGCCGGGACGTAGTCGGGCGGCACGGACATGCCGATGCCGACCTGCCGCTTCATCGCTTCGGCGTCCGCCTCGGACACACCCATCGCTGACGAGATCGCAGCAGTCATGTCGTGACCGCCGGTGGGGAGTACTCGCACGAACTGAGGAAGACCTGCGACGACGATGACCACCGTCGTGATGCGGGCCCCGAGGTCGACGAGGGCGACGGTGCGGTCGGCCCATGCACCGCGCGTCAGGCTCCGCGTGAGAGCGAGCGCGTTGAGGTCGACCATCGACACCCGCAGCCCTGCCGCCTCGACGGCCGAGATGTTCGCCTCGACGGAATCCTTGGTGGCTGCGACGAGGAGCCCCTTGACGACAGGTCCGTGCTGGCCGTCCGCCAGTGCGGTCGGCACGAAGTCGAGGAGTGCGTCCTCGACGGCGACGGGGATCTGGTCCTGGACCTGGTAGGGCAGGGATGCACGGATCTGGTCGAGCGGCATGGCGGGGAGGTCCATGTCTCGGACGAGGACCCGCTGGTTGCCGACTCCGATGACGACGTCCTTGGTGCTGAACTTCGTCTCACGCCAGAGGTGCTTGATAGCGGTGGTGACGGCTTCGGGTTCGACCACCTCGCCGTCGCGGACTGCGCCAGGGGGCAGTGGCACCTCACCGAAGCGGAGCACCTCTGGGGGGTTTGAGGCGGCGGGGCCCCTGCTACCGAACTCCACCTCTGCAGCACGGACGTTGGTGCTGCCTATATCCAGTCCGATTACGCGCGACTTCGCCACCGATCGTCTCCTTCACCGGGCCTCGAGTAGGTCCTTCGGCTATATCGGCGAGGTGGGTGCGGGTGTTGAGCGGTCGTGGTGCGCTGTTCACACTTCACCCTGGCGGCTCTAGGTGAAGAGACCGGTGTAGGCGGACCAGAGGGACGTACCGCAGAGCAGGCCCAGCAGGGCTCCAGCAATCATCCAGGGGCCGAAGGGGACGCCGCTCTTGCGGTTGGCCTTGCGTGCGAGGAGCAGTCCGACGGAATAGGCGCCGCCGAGGATGAAGGCCGCGAAGGCACCGACCGCGAACTGCCCCCATCCGGCCCAGGCGAGGTATGCCCCGATGATGCCGGCGAGCTTGACGTCGCCGAGGCCCATGCCCGCGGGGTAGGCGAGGACCATGAGGAAGTAGGCGAGGAGGAGAGCTGCTCCCCCGATGACCGCTCGGAGCATGGCAGGCCAGTCATCGGCCCCCCAGCTGGCGAGCACGAGCAGGACGAGCACGACCGGGTAGGAGGGCAGGACGATACGGTCCGGAAGTCGGTGGACGTCGATGTCGATGAGCGTGAGCGCGATGGCGATAGCCGCTCCGTACAGGTAGAGCGGCGTCGTCCAGTCCGGCCCGAGGAGGGCGATGAGCGCGAAGACGATCCCGGTCGTCAGCTCGACGAGGGGGTATCGCCAGCTGATCGGTGCCTCGCAGTCACGGCACCGACCGCGCAGGAGGAGCCAGGACATCACGGGGACGTTGTCCTTGGACCGGATGGGGTGGGAGCACCGCGGGCAAGCACTGGGCGGATGCACGACCGACTCTCCTCGTGGTACCCGCCAGATGACGACGTTGAGGAAGGAGCCGACCGCGAGTCCGAGCATCCCTGCGAGGGCAGCGGTGATCGTCGTGATGGTCACCCGGTCTTGACCTCGCTTCGTGTGGGTGTCTCTCCGCTGTAGCGCAGCGACCACTCGGAGTTGGCCCACGAGGGGAAGTAGGGCGGGGCGGAGTACGTGAGACGCCCATCGTAGGTGTAGAGCTTGCTGTAGCCCGTCGTGGAGGAGCCGGTACCAACGGCACCTCGCCAGCGTTGGGCGATGGAGCCTCTGACCAAGAGAGTCCCCTTGTTCGGGCCCACGTCGTACCGCTGGACGAAGAAGCTGTGCTGGAGGGTCTGGATGGAACCTGCGATCTGGATCCCGGTGGACGGATTGGTGGTCCTGGTGCTCGGGTCGGTGACGCGCTTGGGCCAGGTGCCCTCGCCTGCGTAGGGGTTCACACCGGCCTCGCCCTCGTTCGTGTTGAACCACCGGTACGCGCTCCAGCGGGTGCAGTTTCCTCGACGGTCGGTGGCCTGGCATTCCCGGTTGTACGTGCGTGTGGCCATACGGGGATGCATGACCTCGACGGAGTTGGTGGCGACGAGGCCGAGCATGTCACTCCCGTTCGTTCCCCCCGCGAGGACGACGTCCCCTGTGACGATGATGGACTGCGCCGCTGCGACGGTCACCCGGCCCTTGAGGGTGCCTTGCACGTAGAGGTTCCCTTCTCCGCGATACCGGGTCGTCTCGGTCATGTTGAGGTCAGCGACGTAGCTGGTCCCGGCTGAGGGGGTGAGGGCGTCGGTACTGAAGTTCCCCAGCGGCAGCTGGCTGGTGGTCGGACCGCCGATCTCGTCGCCGAACAGCTCGCGGCGCTGGACGTTGGACGGGGCTGCTGCGACGTAGATCACCATGTCGTTCGGCACGTTCACGAGCGCTCCCGAGCTCGATGCGAGCGCTGAGCCGCTCCCACAGCTCGGTACGGTGCCGTCGGGGCCGGGGACGGAGAGCACAGCACCTGTGAAGTTGGAGTCCTTGCTCCAGACGGTCATGGTGCCTGCCGCGTTGAAGACGATCCGGGTGGCGCCGTAGTAATGGCACCCGGGGTGCGTCGCGAATGCGGCGGAGTTGTCAGGGAGGTAGAGGGCGCTGGAGTGCGTGGGCTTCTTACCACCAAAGTTGGCTCCGCTGCTCCCCGAACGCAAGCACTGACTCCACGAAGAGCTCGATGCCGTTACCCTTTGGCATCCTGGATTCGCGGATTCGATGCTCTGCTGGAAAGTTGCGCCGTTGGAGAGGATGGCGTCGTTGGAGAAGACTCGTCCGTCGAGTGTGTCGCTCGAGATGAATTGAATCTCCGAGCAGTTGGTCCGCCCCTGCCAGAAGTACTTGGCGAGGCTGTTGCCGCTCCTGCCGCAGGAGTCGTTGGGGGCACCGTTGGGGTAGCTCACGGTGTTGGCGGGGTCGGCGGACTCGAAGTCGGTGTAGTAGACGTAGTCGGTGGACCCGCCCTTGCCGACAGCGACCTCGATGGTGCGGTAGACGTCCTTGGAGCGCCCGGTGGACGTGAGGAGGATCGTGCCTTCGGTATTGACGCGGGTCGAGTCGACCTCGTAGTGGAAGGAGGCCGTGGTCGTGGGGTCGGCTCCGTTCGTCACCGGCGCCCAGCCGACCTTGGTCGTCGCGTTCCACCCGCAGGAGTTGGACGCGGTCATGGGCTTGCGCATGGCGGTGTTCGAGCAGTCAAGGGCGGCGTGGTAGGTGTCGCTGCGGTTCAGTCTGCTGATGTAGTCGTCCACACCCGCCTGGGCTGCCGACATCGCGGCGGTGTAGTCCTGGTCGTACCTGGCGAACCGCTCGCTCTGCATCACGTACGCGAGTCCGCCGAGCACGAGCACCATGAGGGTCATCATGGATCCGACGACGAGAACCATGGCGATGCCGCTGTCGTCATCTCGGCGGAATGCACGGCGCATCAGCTTGCTCCTGACTTCAGCACTGCCTGGGCGTTCGGCAGCATCATTCTCTGGATGTACGTGGTGGATCGTGCGCCATCGTTGAGAGGGCTGGCGACGGTCACGACGAGCTCGACGGACCGCACCTGCGCGAGGGCCGACGGCGGAAGACCGGCCGCAGGCGTGGCCATTCTGTCGCCTGCCAGGTCGAAGAAGGTGAAGACCGGTGTACCGGTCGTGACGACGTCTCGCGCGATGACGCGGGTGGTGATGTAGGGGGCGCACGTGGCAGAGGTGGGGAGGCAATAGGCGTAACCGGTCGCTGTCGGCACGTTCGACGTGGGGCGCTGGATGGTCTCGATGAGCTCACCCCGCCGTGCGCCAGTGGTCGGGATCGTGTAACTCACCCTGCTGGGGCCGACCCGGTTGTCCGGGTTGTCGATGTTTGCGTAGAACTGAACGTCATACGAGGATCCTGCGAGGAAGGCCTCCTGCGCGCACCCCGTGCAGTCCCTGGCGACCTGGCTCGGTTTGACTGCCGACCGCAGGCTGCGGCTCATCCCCTCAACGGCGACACGGGCGCCGTCGATCTGGTCCTGACGGGCGGCGTTCTCCGCATTGGTGCGTTGTACCCCGATGACGAGCGCCGCGGTCATCGCGGCGATGAGTCCGGTGATCATCATGGTCACCATGAGCTCGACGAGGGACATGCCGTCGTCCTGGCGCCCGCGGCGCGATGCACGGATCATGGTTGCTCTCCTGATGGACCGGTCCACGCGAAGATGGTGTCTGTTCCGTACAGGACCCGGACGAGTCCCGTGCTGGCGCACGGCTGCCCCTGTGCTGGGCCGACTCCTGCTGCGGGCGTGGTGAAGACGTACCAATCACCGGCGGGAAGAGCGACGGTGCCTGTCGGGGCCTCGCCGACGAGGAACGCCTCCGTGGCAGGTTCGGGAACGGTGCACGTGCCGGCCACCCGGGCGTTCGACACCGCCCAGATGGGCCCGCCGCCCTCGGGTGCCGCGGTGATCGTGAGGGTGGAGGGCATCCAGGGCACGTCGCCGTTGTCACCGTCCGTGACCTGTACCGGTCCTGGCCCGGGCGAGCAGCCGAAGGAGTCCGACTGGGCGAAGAAGACCCAGGTGCCAGGCATGAGTGCTCCGGCGGCGGGGTCGACCGGCCGTGCCCCCGGATCCGTACAGCTCGTCGCGGTCTGCGGTGCGGCGATGACCGACGCGCCGGCGGGAACTGCAGAGAGGGTGAACGTGCCGAGCGTCACGGGGACCTCGAGGGCCGCGGTGACGCCGGGACGGATGTCGACCGTGCTGAAGGTCGAGGGAGCGGTAGTGCCGAGGAAGGCGCCGTACTCCGTGGGCCAGAGGCCGGAGATCGTGGTGGTGACACCCGAGACCGTGTGCGCGGTGATGGCGCTGCTGCCCGTGTACTCGGACTGGTAGAGGCTCACGCTCGAGCCTGCGACGTCGGCGTCGAGAACCCCGCCGCCGACGAGGGTGATCCTGAGCGACGCTGCGCGGTCGTAGCTGATGTCGACCGACGAGTTGAGCTGTCCCTGCGACACCATGCCGATGAGGCGTTCCGGAGCGCTGTTGCCGGAGATGTCAACGTACCCGGCGTCGCCGAGACGCATGCTGTAGGACGTCCCGGAGGCGTTGGGGCTCACCTGGACGACGGCGCAGCCGGACTGGTCGGTGGTGCCCATCCGGGACTCCCCGCCGGACGTACGGAAGACCGTCACGCTGCGTCCGGGGTTGGGCTGCCCATCGGCGTCGAGCACCTTGACGGCGATGTAGGACCTGTTCGTCGGCAGACCTGCACCCTTGGGCGGAGCGAGGTTCGTCGTGTTGACGACCGGTTTCGTCTGTCCCATCGACGGCCAGGTCACCTCGACGCGGACGTTGAGGGTGGGGTGCTGCACGAGGGAGCCCCCTTCGCACGCGGACGAACCGGTGCCCGTGACGTTCCAGGCGACCGAACGCTTCACCGTGTACGACTGGCCGTCGACGATGAGGGGTGTGCCGGCGGCACCGAAGCTGTGGGGGTTGACGACCGTGCCGGCGTTCGCGACCTGGAGCGGGCCGGCGTCGGTGGCCATGAACTGTTCGCGGACGTAGTCGATCTCGCGGGCGGCGAGATTCGAGGCAGCCACGCGAGACCGGTTGTTCACCGTTGTCGCCTGGGCCTGGAGGACGATCGCGAGGACCGCGGAAGTCACCACCCCGAGGAGGACCACCGCGACGATGACCTCGACGAGCCCGAGGCCCCGGTCTCGTTCGGTGCTCACGTCACGCAGCTTCGCTCTCACGGTCGGCCCTCTCGCCTGCTCGTGCTGGATGGGGGTAGTGCATGAGTGGGGCGGAGGGCGCCTGCCCCCCGCCCCACTCCGGTGATCGCACCTCAGGTGCGGTCGGCTACAGCTCGGTCAGCACTTGCCCTCTTCGAGGCCGCCCGCGGCGGAGTACTTGAAGCCCTCCTCGGACTTGTCGCCCTTGGGGTTGTTCACCGCGACACACCAGCCGTCCTTGGTGGACACATCGGTCGTCGAGTCGAGAACGACGTTCTCGCTCTGGTTCCCGACGGACTCGGAGTTGAGGAGCCACTTGCCTTCGTTGGCACCGGAGCCTGCAGCGACAGTCGGCGCATCGGTGTTGTCCACGTAGTAGGTCGCAACCTCCTTGCCGAGCGTCGAGACGTCAGCCTTGGCCGCTGCGTCCTGTGCCTTCTTCTGCTGGTTGAGGAACAGCGGGATGGCCACGGCGGAGAGGATGCCGATGATGATGATCACGACGAGGAGCTCGATGAGCGTGAAGCCCTTGTCGTTCTCCTTGGCGGCGTTGATACGAGCGAGCATGTGCTGCTCCGATTCTGTGCGTCGAGGTGAGGGGATAAGCACCGGGCGGGTGAGCGCCTCGGTGTGTACCCCTCTCATCGTCCGGCCGCACGTCGACCTTGAGGAAGACGAGGCTGTCGAGACCGCTTTTCACCCGCAGGTGCCGGCGCGCAGACCGTGGGCCGCGGAGTACTCGACGCCGGAAGCCGCAACGTCTCCCCCGTCGTGTATCACCCACACGCACCAATCGTCGTCTGTGAAGCGGCTCCCGGAGAGCCGCACGCCTTCGCTCGATGCCGAGACGCGGCGACCGCCGATCACGTACTCCCAGTCGGGCGCGCCCTGCCCGAGCGAGGGTGGCACGTCATGGTCGGCGAACCAGGCGGTCACCTCGAGCCCCAGGACCCGCGCGTCGGCCCGTGCGGCGGCGTCGTTCGCCTTGCGCTCCTGCGAGATGAGCACGGGAATTGCGATCGCACAGAGGATCCCGATCATGAGGACGACCACGAGAAGCTCCACGAGTGAGAAGCCCGCCTCGTCACGGCCCCGCCGGCGGCGGTAGGGGACTCCCGGCACGTCAGCTGACCAGGTCGAAGATCTTGAAGATCGGCATGTACAGCGCGACGATCATCGATCCGATGATCCCACCGAGGAACGCGATCATCAGCGGCTCGATGAGGCTCGTGAGCTGCTCCGTGGTGGCCTCGACCTCCTGGTCGTAGAACTCGGCGACCTTCTCGAGCATCTCGTCGAGGGCACCGGTGTCCTCCCCCACGGCCATCATCTGCGTGACCATCGCGGGGAAGACCGCATGCTTGGAGAGCGGCGCGGTGAGCGACTGCCCGCTGCGGACCGAGTGCTGCACGTCCTTGACCGCGTGCGCAACCACGACGTTGCCGCTGGTGTCCCCGACGATGTCCAGCGCCTGGAGGATCGGGACACCCGCGTGGAGCATGGTGCCGAAGTTCCGCGTGAAGCGGGCGATCGCAACCTTCTGGAAGAGCTTGCCGAAGATTGGAAGTTTGAGCTTGAGCGGGTCCACACGCTCGAGCACCGCGTCGTCGTTCTTGTGCTTGTTCCACCACGCAGAGAATCCGACCCCCACCGCGACGAGCGGGAACGCCGTCCACTTCAGGATGTCCGCGAGGACGACGAGGACCTTGGTCGGCAGCGGCAGGTCACCGCCGAGGTTCGTGAACATCGCCTCGAACACGGGAACGATGAACAGGAGCATCCCGGCGACCGCGAGGAGCGCGATGATGAGGACGACCACGGGATACGTCATGGCGGACTTGATCTTCGCGCGGAGCTTCACCTCGGCCTCGAAATTCTCGGCGACGGAGACGAGCACCTGGTCGAGGAACCCACCCACCTCACCGGCGCGGATCATGTTGAGCATGAGAGGCGGGAAGACCTCGGGGTGCCGGCCCATCGAGTCCGACAGCGACGACCCCGTCTCGATGTCGGAGCGCACCGACCCGAGGACCTTCGCGAGCGCCTTGTTCTCCGTCTGTTCGGCGAGGATCGAGAACGACCGCAAGAGGCTCAGGCCGGACGTGATCATCGTCGCGAGCTGGCGCGACATGATCGACAGGTCCTTCATCTTGATCGTCGACCCCATGCCGGGGATCGTGATCTCCCGCTGGAGCCCGGTGTTCTGGACCTCGCTGATGGACAGCGGTGCCACGCCCATGGTCTTGAGGCGGCTCGCGACGGCCGACTGGTTGGCGGCCTCGATGCGGCCCTTGACGACCTTGCCCTTGGGGTCCCGGAGCGTGTACTCGTACGTGCGTGCTGCGGCCATCTCAGAAGCCTCCGATGTTGGTGGCGGCCTGCTGCAGCGCCGCACCACCCTGGTTCATGCGGGCCTGGCGGCCGGTGAGCTTGTTGAAGTCCTCGACGTGGTGGCACTTCTCGAGACCGGTCTCGTAGGCGATCTGCCCGGTACGCACCAGGTCGGCGAGGTGCTGGTCGAGGGTGTGCATGCCCAGCTGCTGCCCGGCCTGCATGGCCGAGTAGATCTGGTGGGTCTTGCCCTCACGGACGAGGTTCCGGATGGCCGGCGTCGCGATGAGCACCTCGGTCGCCACGACGCGCCCCGGGCGGCCGGTGCGCTTGCACAGCGTCTGGCACACCACGCCCTGGAGCGCGCCGGCGAGCTGGGTGCGCACCTGCCCCTGCTGCTCGGGCGGGAACACGTCGATGATGCGGTCCACGGTCTGCGCGGCGTCCTGGGTGTGGAGGGTCGCGAAGACGAGGTGACCGGTCTCGGCGGCGGTGAGCGCCACCGAGATGGTCTCGAGGTCACGCATCTCACCGACGAGGATGATGTCGGGGTCCTGGCGCAGCACGTGCTTGAGCGCATTGGCGAAGCTGTGCGTGTCCGCACCGACCTCACGCTGGTTGATGATCGACTTCTTGTGGCGGTGGAGGAACTCGATGGGGTCCTCGACGGTCATGATGTGGTCGGAGCGCGTGCGGTTCGCGAGGTCGATGAGCGACGCGAGGGTCGTCGACTTCCCGGACCCGGTGGGGCCGGTGACCAGCACGAGGCCACGCGGCAGGCCCGCGAAGTTCGACACCACAGCCGGGACACCGAGGTCCTCGAGCGGCTTGATCTCGTAGGGGATCACACGGAACGCAGCACCGAGGGACTCGCGCTGGAAGAAGAAGTTCACACGGAACCGGGCCAGACCGCGCACGGCGTGGGAGAAGTCGAGCTCGAGGTTCGCCTCGAGCTTCTCCCGCTGCTTCTGCGTGAGGATCGAGTACAGGGTGCGCTGGAGGCTCTCCTGGAACACCGGCTCGTGGTCGAGTGCGGTGAGGGACCCGTTCTTACGGATCATGGGCGGCGACCCGACGGTGAGGTGAAGGTCGGACGCACCGGCCTCGACCATCTCCCGAAGGACCTTGTCGAGCTCGATGTCCCCATCCTCCGCACCGCGGCTCATCCCCACACGGGTCGGCGAGGCGGCGGCGGGGCGAGCGGCCTGAGCGGGCGCACGGCCCGGTTGCGCAGCCTGCTGAGGGGCGGTCTGCTTCACGAGCGGCTGCTGCTGCACGGGAGCCTGCTGGGGTGCGGGGGCTGGTGCCTGGTACCCGGCGGGCAGCGGCGCGACGCTCGTGCGCACCACGGGCGCCGGTGCCGGCTCGTTCCGCACCCCACCCCACGGGGCCTGCTGCTGCATCTGCGCCTGCGGCACCGCGGGTGCGGGCGGGGCCATCCCCGGGACAGGGCCCCCGCCGGGGAGGGGCGCACCCGTCGGCGGGGTCATCTCCGCGAGGGACCTGCGCGTCGGAGGAGCCTGACCGGCCACCGGTGCCGGCCACTGCTGGGTGGCCGCTCCGTCGGGTGCGGCCGGGCCGCGCTGGTCTCCGGCCGGGACGTGGTACTCGCTCACTGGTCAGCCTCTCGCCTCGGGTGCCGCGCACGTGCGTGACGACTTCCTATCGGCGGGAGCACCGCGTTTCTTAAGCGACCACCCGGAGGATCTCCTCGATAGACGTGTGTCCGTCGACGACCTTCATCCACCCGTCGTCGCGCAGGGTGCGCATGCCCTGCTTCACCGCGGTCTTCATGATCTCGGCCGACGACGACCCAGCGACGGCGTGGCGCTCGATCTCCTCGGTGACACGCATGACCTCGTGGAGGGCCAACCGGCCGCGGTACCCGGTGCCGGAGCACGTGGTGCATCCCCCGGGACGGTGCAGGACGGGCTTCTCCTCCCCCGGCAGCCACGGGAAGCGGGACGCCTCGAGCTCGACGTCGGACGGCTCGTACGGTTCCTTGCACTTGCCGCACAGGCGCCGCGCGAGTCGCTGGGCGACGATGCAGTCGATGGCGGACCCCACGAGGAACGGTTCGATACCCATCTCCACCAGACGCGTCACAGCGGACGGGGCGTCGTTCGTGTGGAGGGTGGAGAGCACCAGGTGACCGGTGAGGGCCGCCTCGATGGCGATCTGCGCTGTCTCGTGGTCACGGATCTCACCGAGGAGCACGACGTCCGGGTCGGACCGCAGGATGGAGCGCAGCGCCCCGGCGAACGTCAGGCCCGCCTTGGGGTTGACCTGGACCTGGTTGATCCCGGGCAGGCGGTACTCGACGGGGTCCTCGACGGTGATGACGTTGATCTCCGGCCGGGACACGGCGTTGAGGGTGGCGTACAGGGTGGTCGACTTCCCGGACCCCGTGGGGCCGGTGACGAGGATCATGCCGTAGGGCTTGTGGAACGCCTCGGAGTAGACCTCGTAGTTCTCCTCGCCGAACGACAGGTCGCGCAGGTCCAGGCTCGCGGTGGAGTTGTCGAGGATTCGCATGACGATCTTCTCTCCCCACACAGTGGGCAGGGTCGCCACACGCAGGTCGATCTTGCGCCCGTTGTGGTTGATGGACATGCGCCCGTCCTGGGGCTTGCGGCGCTCCGCGATGTCGATGTCCGAGAGGATCTTCACGCGGGAGATCACTCCCCCGGAGATGTTCTTGGGCGACCGCTGCATCTCGTGGAGCACGCCGTCGATGCGGTACCGCACGCGCAGGTCGTGCTCGGTGGGCTCGATGTGGATGTCCGACGCACGGTCGGTGATGGCCTGAGAGACGATGAGGTTCACGTACCGGACGATGGGTGCGTCGTCGTCGACGGAGTCGCCCAGGCGGGACAGGTCGATGTCGGAGAGCTTCTCCTGCTCCTCCTCGAACGCGCTCGTGAGGTCGTTCATCTCGCCGTCGGCGCGGACGTACCGGTCGATGGCACGGAGCAGGTCCTCGTGGGTCGCGACCACGGGGAGCACCTGCATGCCGGTGAGGGACCGCACGTCGTCGACGGCGAGGACGTTCCCGGGGTCGGCCATCGCGAGGAGGATGGACCCGTCCTGGAAACCGATGGGCAGGACCGTGTACCTGCGGCACACGGCGCCGCCGAGCCTGCTCACGGCCGCCCGGTCCACCGGGTAGGAGTCGAGGTCCACGAACTGCATGCCGACCTGACCGGCCAGCGCCGACACGAGCTGCCCCTCGGTGAGGGTGCCGAGCTCCACGAGCACCCGGCCCAGGCTGGTCCCCCGCACGATCTGCTCGTCGAGCGCCGCCATGAGCTGCGCCTCGGTCACCAGACCTTCCTCGAGCAGGATCTCCCCGAGCTGCTTCATGCCGACTCTCCTCACCGTCCACGACGGGCCACCGTGCCACCCACGATTTCACCGACCGTCGGTAGGTCTTATCGGCACGCAGGCGGTGGTTCGTGAGCCGTTGGGCCCGGAGAGTTGCCGGAGCGGTGTGCTGGGGAGCGCGCTCAGGCGGGCATGGCGGCGCTGAGGGCGGCGCTCATCGCGTCGACCGGGGCAGCCCGTCCGGTCATCAGACGCACCTGCTCCACCGCCTGGTGGAGCAGCATCCGTTCACCGCCCACGCTCGCTCCCCCCGCGTCGCGCCAGGCCGCGGCCAGCGCCGTACGCCGCGGCTCGTAGGCGACGTCGAGGAGGACGCCGAGACCGCTCGCGCGCGCACCGTCGGAGGGTCGTGCTGCGACGATCGACCCCACCTCGCGCGCGAGGTCGTCCGCGCCGTGCGCGGGGAGCGTGGAGACGACGAGGTCGGCCTCCACCATCGCGGCGGCCGCACCTGCGAGCGTGTGGAACCGGGGCGACACCCCCATGCGGTGCGCCGCACGCTGGAGCTCGCCCGTCCGGGCGAGGGACCGCACGAAGACGTCGACCTCCGGGTATCCGAGCTCCGCGAGCCCGGCGAGCGTCGACGCTGCCGTGGCCCCCGCACCGAGCACCACCGCGCTCCCCCGCGGCTGCTGCGTCCCTGCACCGGCGACGGCCATCGAGGCTGCCTCCGCGATGCCCTGGGCTGCGAGACCCTCACGGAGCGCGGTGACGAGACCATGGACGTCGGTGTTGGCCCCCACGAGGGACACCCCCGACCCGACGCGCTGCACGACGACCGTGTTCACGGCCCCGGTGACCTCGGCGAGCGGGTCGACGTGGTCGAGCATGGGGATGACCGTCTGCTTGAGCGGCATGGTCAGGCTCAGCCCGGCCCAGCCGTGATCCAGACCGTCGACCACCCCGCGCAGCTGGTCCTCGGTGACGTCCAGCGCGTCGTAACGCCAGTCCTCCAGGCCGAGGGCGGCGTATGCGGCGCGGTGCAGCACCGGTGACAACGAGTGGGCGACCGGGTGACCGAGGACGGCTGCCCGACGACCGTCCGCACCCGAGACACGTGCCGTCACTGGGAGCTCAACCACTCCTGGTAGAGCTTCCGGTTCTCCTGGTGCTCGGGGTACGTCTCCGCGAAGAGCGTCTCCCCGGTCGTCGGGTTCACCGTGACGAAGTAGAAGTAGTCCGTGTCCGCGTGGTTCACGACCGCCTGGATGGACTGCTCGCTCGGGGAGGCGATGGCCGTGGGCGGCAGGCCCTTGTGGACGTAGGTGTTGTAGGGATTGTCGCTCGACCGCTGCTCCGAGCTCGTCGTCGCGTCGGACGTCCCACCGAAGATGTAGTGGACCGTGGAGTCCATCTCGAGCTTCTGGTTGATCTCGAGCCGGTTCTCGATGACGCTGGCGACCAGGGGGCGCGCCTCGTCGACGGCCGACGCGCTCTCACGCTCGACGATCGACGCCTTGGTCAGCACCACCTGCCGGTTCTCCGGCGCCACGCCCAGCGTGTCGAGGGTCGCCACCGTCCGCGCCACCATCTCCGTGACCATCTCGAGCGGTGTGGTCTCCAGCCCGAACTGGTAGACCCCCGGGGAGAGCCATCCCTCGTAGTTCCCACCGGCCTCGGCGGGGAGCCCGGCCGCCGCCGTGTCGGCGATGGCCGCGTTGATCTCCTCCTCGGACAGGCCGGTGTGCTTCGCGATCCGCGCGATGGCTTGAGCCGCGGTGAACCCCGGCTGGATGTCGAAGTAGTAGTCGACGCGGTTCTCGATGTCGAGCAACGAGGTGAGGGCGTCGGAGGCCTTCATCTCCTTGAAGAGGTTGTACGTCCCTGCCTGGATGCCTGCCGCGTCGGGGTTCGCCGTGTATGCGGCGACGAACGCCTGGCGCGACGCGACGACCCCGGCCTCGACGAGCTTGTCGCCGATGACCGTCCCCACGTCACCAGGGCTGACGGTGATCTGCGTCTCCCCCGTGCCTGGGCCCGTGAAGTCCGTCGGGGCGTCGGGCTCGGAGCTGAACACGTCGACGGACCCGAAGTACTCGACGCCCCGGGTCCACACGAAGTAGCCACCGGCGCCGATGACGATCACAGCCACGAGCACGGCCACGAGTGCACGCTGACGCCGCTTCGCGGCAAGTCGGCGCTCCTCGCGCAGGGCGCGCCGCTCGGCCCGGGAGAGCGTCGACGAACCCTCTGGGTCCTCTGAGAGCGCTGGTCCCTCGAAGAGATCGTTCACCGGTTGGAGCCTCCACACTCGTCACGCGTCGTCGCTGCACCCTTGGGGACAAACCGACAACCTACTGCAGTTGTGCAACATTTGACAGACCGCACTAGCCGACGCGCTCTCCAGCCCGTATGCTCCGGTTCCGCTCGACGTCCAGCGCGGACTGCAAGATCACGACGGCAGCGACCTGATCGACGACGGATCGGTGCTTGCGGCCCGCCCTGCCCGACGCGTGGAGCGCCTGGTGGGCGCTCACGGTACTCATCCGTTCGTCGACCAGGTGCACGGGAACGGGTCCCACGGCCTGCGCGATCAGACCAGCGTACCCGCGAGCCGCCGCGGACGACGCGCTCTCCTTGCCCGAGAGGTGCTTCGGGAGACCGACGTACACGACCCCCACACCGCGCTCGACCACCTCCTGCGCGATCCGGGCGATGTCCGCGGGGACGGCACCCGCCGGCACGGCCCCGGAGCCGGCGACCCGGGGGATCGTCTCCACCGGCGTGGCCACGAGCCCGTCCGGGTCGCTCACGGCGAGCCCCACGCGCACGGTACCGACGTCGACGGCGAGGCGCGCGCCCCGCGGCAGGCCCTCCTGCGGCGACGTGGTCACGCGCCGAGCTGCGCCGCGACGTCGTCGCGGACCCCGCCGAGCGCCGCGGGCAGGGCCGTCAGGTCCTGTCCCCCGCCCTGCGCCATGTCGTCCTTGCCGCCGCCACCGCCGCCGAGGATCCCGGAGGCGCCCTTGGCGAGGGCCCCGGCCCGCAGGCCGCGCTCACGGGCGGCGACGTTCGTCACGACGACCACGAGCGGACGTCCCTTGCTCGCACCACCGACGGCGACCACGGCGGCCTCGGACTCGCCGAGGCGACCGCGCACGTCGAGCGCGAGAGCACGGAGGTCGTCGGCCGAGGCCACCTCGCCCGCGTCATGCGTCACCACGCGCGCACCGGAGACCACCGGGGCGCCCGCTGCGAGGGAACCGGCCGCGGCGAGCAGCTGCCCCTGCCGGAGCGTCGCGAGCTCCTTCTCGGTCTCCTTGAGCCGGGCCAGGAGGCCCCCGACGCGCTCGGGGAGCTCGTCCGTGCGGACGTTGAGCATCCCTGTGAGCTGACCGACGAGCGCGTGCTCCTTCGCCTGGAACCCGTAGGCGCCGTCACCGACGAGCGCGTCGACCCGTCGGACCCCGGACCCGATGGACGCCTCGCCGAGGAGCGTCACCAGCCCGAGCTGCCCGGACCGCTTGACGTGGGTCCCGGCGCAGAGCTCGCGCGACCAGTCGCCGCCGATCGACACGACGCGCACCCGGTCGCCGTACTTCTCGCCGAAGAGCGCCATCGCGCCCAGCGCACGAGCCTCGTCGATGTTCATCACCTGCTCGGTGACCTCGAGGTCCTCCGCGAGCTGGACGTTGACCCGCTCCTCGATCTCGCCGAGGACGCCGGACGGCACAGCCTGGCTCGCCCGGAAGTCGAAACGGATGCGGCTCGGCGCGTTCTCGGAACCCGCCTGGGTCGCGTCCTTGCCGAGCGACTCCTGGAGGGCCTTGTGGATCATGTGGGTCGCGGAGTGCGCCCGGCTGATCGCCTTGCGGCGGGCGGTGTCGATGGTGGCCGTGCCGTTCTCGCCCAGCGTCACGGTGCCGTCGACCACGCGACCGCGGTGCACGGACAGACCCTTGATCGGGGCCTGGACGTCGTCCACCTCGATGGTCGCACCGCCGTCGAGCACGATGGTCCCCTGGTCGGCCAGCTGGCCGCCGGACTCCGCGTAGAACGGCGTGCGGTCGAGGACCACCTCGACCGCGGCGGGGGCGACGGCCACGGGGCCGGGGACGCCGTCGACGACCAGTCCGACGACGGAGCAGCGGGACGTCGTGTCCGTGTACCCGACGAACTCGACCGGCTTGCCCATGGTCCCGTGGAGGGCCTCGTAGGCGGCCTTGTCGGCACCACCGGTGCGCTTGGCCATGGCGTCGGCGCGGGCACGTTCGCGCTGGGCCTGCATGAGGCTGCGGAACGCGGTCTCGTCGACCGCCACGCCCTGCTCGGAGGCCATCTCGAGGGTGAGGTCGATGGGGAATCCGTACGTGTCGTGGAGGGCGAACGCCTCCTGACCACCGATGCGCGGGGTGCCGGCGGGCCCGGCAGCGGACTTCGCGCCCTGGACGGCCGTGTCGAGGATGGTGGTCCCCGCGACGAGGGTGCGCCGGAACGCGTCCTCCTCGGCGTAGGCGATGGCGGAGATCCGCTCGAAGTCGGTCCCGAGCTCCGGGTACGACGCCTGCATCGCGTCCTTGGACGCCGGCAGGAGGTGCGGCAGGGCGGGGTCCTCCACCCCGAGCAGCCGCATGGCTCGAACGGAGCGGCGCAGGAGCCGCCGCAGGACGTAGCCACGCCCCTCGTTGGACGGGCGGACCCCGTCACCGATGAGCATGAGCGACGACCGGACGTGGTCGGCGACGACGCGCATGCGGACGTCGTCGGTCCCGGAGGCGCCGTAGGTCCGCCCGGAGAGCGCCTGTGCGGCGGAGATCACGGGGAAGACCTCGTCGATCTCGTACATGTTGTCGACACCCTGCAGGAGGTACGCGACGCGCTCCAGCCCCATGCCGGTGTCGATGTTCTTCTGCGCGAGCGGTGCGACGACCCGGAAGTCCTCCTTGCCGCTGACCTGGTCGATCTCGTACTGCATGAACACGAGGTTCCAGATCTCCAGGTACCGGTCCTCGTCGACGACCGGCCCGCCCTCGGCACCGAACTCGGGCCCGCGGTCGACGTAGATCTCGGAGCAGGGCCCGGCGGGGCCGGGCTGGCCCGTGTGCCAGTAGTTGTCCTTCTTGCCGCGGCTCTGGATGCGCTCGTCGGGAAGGCCGGCGATGGAGCGCCACAGGGCCCGTGCCTCGTCGTCGTCCTGGTAGACGGTGACCCAGATCGTGTCGGGGTCGAACCCGTACCGTCCCTGCTCGCGCGGGCCCGTGACGAGGTCCCAGGCGTACTGGATGGCCTCGGCCTTGAAGTAGTCGCCGAAGGAGAAGTTCCCGTTCATCTGGAAGAACGTCCCGTGGCGCGTGGTCTTGCCGACCTCGTCGATGTCGAGGGTCCGCACGCACTTCTGGACGCTCGTCGCCCGCTGCCAGGGCGGGGTCCGCTGCCCGGTCATGTACGGGATGAAGGGGACCATTCCGGCCACCGTGAACATCAGCGTGGGGTCCTCGGACACGAGGGACGCCGACGGGACGACGGTGTGGTCGCGCTCGGCGAAGTAGTCGAGCCAACGCTGGCGGATCTCGGCGGTACGCATGAAGTCCTCAATCAGGGCAGGGGTTCGGGCTGCGGGTGGTGCTGGGGCGAGCGTCCATGGTAGTCGGCACCAGGACGCCGCCGGGAGATCGACGGTCGTCGTCGGCGAGCCTCGTCCCCGACGAGCGTCGTCGCCGGGGTGGCGCGTCAGAAGGAGTAGCCGAGGGTGTCCTCGTCGTCGTCCTGGTCATGGTCGGCCGCGTAGCGCGCGGCGGTCGCACGGTCGCGCGAGGAGTCGCGGCGCGCACGGAGGTCGGCGGCCGTCCCCTGGGTGGGGGCGAGCAGCGCCTCCTCGAGCTCGGCGGCCCTGGAGTCACGTGCGGCGCGGAAGTCGACCATGAAACCACCCGCTGCCGCGCCGAGCGCGTCCCGGCCCGTGCTCACGGACTCGGTGGCGCGGTCCACGAGCGCCGCCGGGGCGTACCTGCGGGCGACCTGGCGCCCCTTGAGCACCACGGCCACGGTGAGCGCGGCTCCCGTGCCGACCCAGAAGAGTCGTGCCATCAGCGCGTCTTCTCCCCCGCGCCGAAGCGCTCCGCGGCACGACCGAAGGCCTGACGCACGCCGTACGAGAACGCGGCGACCTTGACGAGCGGCGCTCCGAAGGTGGCGGCGTAGAGACCCGTGAGGGCGGAGACGTTCTGGCTCACCTCGGACGCGGCCGTCGTGATGGTGTCGACCTTGACGAGCTGGCTGTTGGCGCTCGCGACGGTCTGCGCGGACTCGTCGAGGATGGGCACCGAGTGCGCGGTGATGTCCTTGATGCTCTCGGTCGCGGTGTCGAGCACCCGACCGAGCTTCACGAGGGGCACGGCGAGGAGGCCCACGAGCGCCACGAACGCCACAGCCGCGATGAGCCCTGCGATTTGACCGATCACTCCACAACTCCCTGCATCGAGTCCGACACCGGCCACGGGGCCCGGCGATTACCTGCGACGACCCTACCTGCACGCACGGACGCCCCGCGCGCAGCAGGGCTGCGGGCGGGGCGTCCGGTGGTGCGGTGGATCAGCGCGAGTAGTGCTCGACGACGAGCTGGACCTCGCAGGTCACGGGGACCTCTGCGCGCTTGGGGGCGCGAACGAGGATGAACGACAGCTTCTCGAGCTGCACGTCGAGGTACGCGGGGACCTTGGGCAGGACGTCCCGGTGGGCGCCTGCGGCGGCGACCTGGAACGGAACCATGGCCTGGCTCTTCGGCTTGACCTGGACCGTCTGGCCCGGCTTCACCTTGAACGAGGGGCGGTCGACGATCTTGCCGTCGACGAGGATGTGGCGGTGGACCACGGCCTGGCGCGCCTGCAGCGTGGTGCGGGCGATACCGGCGCGGAGCACCAGCGCGTCGAGACGGCTCTCGAGGATCTCGACGAGCGCCTCACCGGTCAGGCCCGGGGCCTTGCGGGCCTCCTCGAACGCACGGGCCATCTGCTTCTCGCGGAGGCCGTACTGGGCGCGCAGACGCTGCTTCTCGCGCAGACGGACCGCGTAGTCGGACTCGGTGCGACGACGGGCACGACCGTGCTCGCCGGGCGGGTAGGGGCGCTTCTCGAAGTGCTTGACGGCCTTCGGGGTGAGCGCGATCCCCAGCGCGCGGCTCAGGCGGACCTGGCGGCGCGAACGGGTGACGTTGGACATGCGTGTACGTCCGTTCCTGTCGTAGTGACGTCACACCCGTGCGCGGACGCGCCGGGTGCGGGACCAGCCGACGTGGCACGACCGACGCGAGGCGTCCGGTCCGCCGGGGCTGAGGTCCCAGGTGGCCGCCCGTGAGGGCAACCTGACGATCCTAGCACCGTCGGGACCGCGGCCGGTCCGGCGGGGCACCGACCGTCCCGCGATCGCCCCGACCCGCCCGTCCCGGACCGGTCCGCGCCTCAGGACCCGCGGAGGATCTGACGCACCCGCTCGAGCCGCTCGCCGACGCTCCGCTCGAAGCCCCGGTCGCTCGGCGTGTAGTACGTGGTCCCGACGAGGTCGTCGGGAAGGTACTGCTGCGACGCCACGGCGTGCGCCTCGTCGTGGGCGTACCGGTACCCGACGCCGTGCCCGATGCCCTTGGCCCCCGCGTAGTGCGCGTCGCGCAGGTGGGCGGGGACGGGCCCCGCCTTCCCCGCCCTGACGTCCGCGAGCGCCGCGCCGATCGCGGTGTAGGAGGCGTTGGACTTAGGTGCGGTGGCGACGTGGACGACGGCCTCGGCGAGGACGAGGGACGCCTCGGGCATGCCGATGAGGGCGACGGCGTGGGCTGCGGCGGTGGCGGTCTGGAGGGCGCTGGGGTCGGCCATGCCGACCTCCTCGGCGGCGGCGATGACGATGCGGCGTGCGATGAACCGGGGGTCCTCGCCTGCCGCGATCATGCGTGCCAGGTAGTGGAGGGAGGCGTCGACGTCGGATCCGCGCATGGACTTGATGAAGGCGCTGATGACGTCGTAGTGCTGGTCGCCGTCGCGGTCGTAGCGGACGGCGGCGACGTCGACGGCGCGCTCCATGGCGTCGAGGTCGACGCGGGCGGGGTCGGGTCCGTCGCCCTCGGTGTCGGCGGGGCTGTCGGAGAGGACCGCTCCGGCGGCGGCCTCGAGGATCGTCAGGGCCTTGCGGGCGTCGCCGCCGGCGAGGCGCAGGAGGTGTTCGAGTGCGTCGTCGTCGAGGGTGACGCTGCCGTCGAGCCCGCGGGGGTCGGTGACGGCGCGCTGGACGAGGGCGCGGACGTCGTCGGTGGTGAGGGGGCGGAGGGTGAGGAGGAGGGACCGGGACAGCAGGGGGGAGTTGACGGAGAAGCTGGGGTTCTCCGTGGTGGCTGCGACGAGGGTGACCCACCTGTTCTCGACGCTCGGCAGGAGGGCGTCCTGCTGGGACTTGGAGAAGCGGTGGACCTCGTCGATGAACAGGACGGTCTCGCCGCCGCTGGTGGTGAGGCGTCGTCGCGCGTCCTCGATGACGGCTCGGACGTCCTTGACGCCCGCGGTCACGGCGGACAGCTCGACGAAGCGCCGGGCTGAGGACGTGGCGATGAGGTAGGCGAGGGTGGTCTTGCCGGTGCCGGGCGGGCCCCAGAGGATCACCGAGCCCGGTGCTGCGCGGCGCGACGACTCCCCCGCGGGCTCGACGAGGCGGCGCAGCGGCGAGCCTGGGACGAGGAGGTGGGACTGTCCGGCGACCTCGTCGAGGGACGTCGGGCGCATGCGCACCGCGAGCGGGGATCCGGCACCTGTCGTCGGGACCCCGGTGGTCGAGGTGGTGGTCGAGTCGAACAGGTCCATGGGTCCAGGGTAGGTGCCGCATGGCACCGGCGGCCCGGGAGGTGGGATGCTGGCCTGCGTGTTCGAGTCCCTGGGTCGCCGTGTCGCCGCACGTCCTCGCTCCGCCGTCGTGGTGTGGGCGTTCCTCACCGCCGCCGGTCTGGCGCTCGCCGTCCTCGGGGTGCACGGGGAGAGTCTCTTCTCGCGGCTGACGAGCGGTGATCCGGGGGTGGAGGGGTCGCAGAGCGTCGAGGGCGCGCGGATCCTCGACGAGATCACGGCGGAGGGCGTGAACCTCACGCTCGCGGTGGAGGGTGCCGCCCCGACCGCCGAGGGGGTCTCCGACGCGCTCGACCCGTTGCACGACTCGTTGCTCGCCGACGACGACGTGGTGTCGGTCCTCGACCCGTGGGTGGTCCCCGAGGGGCCGGACAGCGACGTGGGTCGGCTGTTCACCTCTCTGGACGGTGACGGGTTCCTCGTGGTGGTGACCCTGGACCCGGGTCTCACGGCCGACGAGGAGGCCGTGGTGGTCGACGCCGTCACGGAGGAGCTCCGTGCGGTGGTCCCCGACATCGCTGCTGCCGTGCCGGGGGCCACGGGCATCGTGGGCGGGACGCCGCTGGTCCTCGAGGCGATCACGCACCAGGTGGAGCAGGACCTCACGACGGGCGAGGCGATCGCGCTGCCCATCGCCCTCGTGATCATGGTGGTCGTCTTCGGGGGGTTCCTCGCAGCCGCCATGCCGATGGCGGGGGCGTTCGCGTCGATCGGCGTGGGCCTCGGATTCCTGCTCTGGTTGTCCTACCTCGTGGACGTCGACGCGTCGGTCGTGAACGTCGTGACCCTCCTGGGTCTGGGGCTGTCGATCGACTACGGGCTGCTCATCGTCTCGCGGTTCCGTGAGGAGCTGCAGTCGGCCGCGCCGCCGCGGGCGGGGGCGCCGCGCCGCCGGAGCAGGTCGGACGAGGACGTGGAGGTCGCCCTCGTGAGGACGATGGCGACGGCGGGACGGACCGTCGCGTTCTCGGCGCTCACGGTCGCGATCTCGATCGCCGGTCTCATGGTGTTCGAGCCCGACATCCTCCGTTCGATCGGTGCCGCCGGGCTGGCGGTGATCCTCATCGCGGTGGCCACGGCCCTCACGCTCGTCCCGGCGCTCCTGCGCCTCGCCGGGAGGCGTCTGGTGCGGCCGGGGATCCTGTCCACCATCCCCGGCGTGAGCCACGTCCTGGCGCGGACGGCGGACGTCGAGCGCGACGAGGGCGCCTTCTCGGCGCTCGCCGGGCGCGTCCAGCGTCGGCCGGGTCTCGTGGCCGCCGCGTGCGTCCTGGTGCTCCTGGTCCTCGCGTCACCGGTCCTCGGCCTGCAGATGCGCAACTCCGGCATCGACCTGCTCCCCGAGGACGCCAGCCAGCGGGTCTTCGTCACCCGGTTGGCCGAGAGCTACCCGGGGACGGCGTCGCCCGAGGTCACCGTGCTGGTGCGCGCGTCCGTCGAGGAGACCGAGGCGTGGTCGCCGGAGGTGGCCGGCGTGGAGGGCGTCGAGAGCGTCGAGGTCTCGGACGTGGACGGCACGTACTCGACCGTCGGCGTGAGCCTGGCGTCGGGCGACCCCGGGGGGCAGGAGGCCCTGGACGTCGTCGGGGCGATCCGCGCCCTCGACCCGGGAACCGACTTCTGGGTCGTGGGGCAGGCAGCCGGCCAGGCCGACTTCGTGGAGGCCCTGGCCGACCGCATGTGGTGGGCAGCGGCCATCGTGGTCACCGCGACGTTCGTCCTGCTCTTCCTCATGACAGGGTCGCTGGTGATCCCGCTCAAGGCCCTCCTGACCAACGCCCTGTCGATCCTCGCCTCGATGGGCGTGCTCGTGTGGGTCTTCCAGGACGGGCACCTGTCCGGCCTCCTCGACTTCACATCCACGGGGGGCATCGAGACGTTCGTCGTGGCGCTCGTCGTGGCCTTCGCGTTCGGGCTCGCCATGGACTACGAGGTTTTCCTCCTGTCCCGGATCAAGGAGCTGCACGACGCCGGGGTGGAGTCCGAGGAGGCCGTGCGCCGAGGGCTCCAGCGCTCGGGCCGGATCATCACGTCCGCGGCGCTCATCATCATCGTCGTGTTCGCGGGCTTCGTCTTCGGCCAGCTGCTCGTCATCAAGCAGGTGGGCTTCGCGCTCGCCGTGGCCGTGCTCCTCGACGCGACCATCGTCCGCATGCTCCTCGTGCCCGCCACGATGACGATGCTTGGCCGGTGGAACTGGTGGGCACCACGCCCGTTGCGCGCGGTCCACGAACGCCTCGGGATTATCCACTGACCGGTGTCATCATGTGACGGTGACCCCCGCTGAGCCCCACTCCGCCGGTCGGGCGGTCCGCGCGGTCTTCGCCGAGCACGCTCGGGCTGTCGCCGTCGCGCGCCGCTGGACGATCGCCGTGCGCACCGTGACTCTCCTGCTCCTGGCCGCGACCCTGCTGGGGCTCGTCGGGAGCCTGAGACTTGTCCAGGGGGCGTCCGTGCCCTGGCCCATGACGGTCTCCCCGCTGGCGCTCCTCGTGGGGTGGCTTCTGTGGAAGGACGAGATCTGCACGCTCCTCGGACGACCGGCGGAGCCCCGGTTCCCGCACGGCATGCTCAGGATCGCCGTGGACGCGGACACCGCTGAGGCGAACCCTCGACCGTTCGGGTCCGTCCCCGCGTCGATGCGGACCTACAGGCCCGAGAGCCGTTGACGGTGGCAGCCGGTCGTCCGACGCCCGAGGAGAACGGTCCGGGACTTCGCGACCCCGCCCCGTGGGATCCCGACACCTGGGACGACTGGTCCCGCCGCGACCGCGACCGCCGCGAGCGAGCAGCTCTCGAGCTGGACGTCCGCGCGCGGCGCGCCGCAGCCGGTCTCGAGCACGAGAACGCACGGATGTCGTTCCAGCGGGCGGTGAGGCTGCGGATGCTCGCCACGGCTCTCGTGGCCCTCCCAGTGGCGGCGTCCTGGGTCACCGTCCTCGCGGCGCGTGACGCGGCTATCGCGTCCGGCACCGGCGATCGCAGCTTCGCGCCCGCCGCGTTCTTCGTCCTCGTCGTGAGCGTCGCGGTCGTCTGGTTCGGTCTCCGCGCGTGGGTGACGTTCCTCCGCCGGCGTCCGGGACCGCTCGTGCTGCCCGAGCTCCCCGACTCCCCCGCTGCACGCCGCCACGGATCCTTCGACGGCACCCAGGAACCACCCCGTCGGTGGTGACCGTCACCGGTGACGGTCCCGCGCGGACCGCGCGGGCGACGGAGGGCCGTCACCCGCGCGGGACCGCTGTCAGCTGTCCGCGGGCACAGGCTTGGCGTCGACGCCGGCCTCCTTGCGCTGCTGCGCGGTGATGGGCGCGGGCGCCTGGGTCAGAGGGTCGAACCCTCCACCGGACTTGGGGAACGCGATGACGTCGCGGATGGACTCCGAGCCGGTGAGGAGCGTGAGGATCCGGTCCCAGCCGAACGCGATCCCGCCGTGGGGCGGCGCACCGAACGCGAACGCGTCGAGGAGGAACCCGAACTTCTCCTGCGCCTCCTCCTCACCGATGCCCATGACGTCGAAGACACGCTTCTGCACGTCCTGGCGGTGGATACGGATCGACCCGCCACCGATCTCGTTGCCGTTGCAGACGATGTCGTAGGCGTACGCGAGCGCCTCGCCCGGGTTCTCCTCGAACGTGTCGATCCACTCGGGTGTGGGGGACGTGAACGCGTGGTGCACGGCCGTCCAGGCGCCTTCGCCGACGGCGACGTCGTCGTCCTCACCGGTCGGCTTGAACAGCGGGGCGTCGACCACCCAGACGAACGCCCACTCGCTCTCGTCGATGAGGCCTGCCTTCTTGCCGATCTCGAGGCGGGCTGCGCCGAGGAGCGCGCGGGCATCGGTCGGCTTGCCGGCGGCGAAGAAGACGGCGTCGCCCGGGTTCGCACCGGTCGCTGCAGCGAGACCGTCCCGCTCCGTGTCGGTGAGGTTCTTGGCGACGGGACCGCCGAGGGTCCCGTCCTCGGCGAAGGTGACGTAGGCGAGGCCCTTGGCCCCACGCTGCTTGGCCCACTCCTGCCAGGCGTCGAACCCGCGACGCGGGGTCGCAGCACCCCCGGGCATGACGACAGCACCGACGTACGGTGCCTGGAAGACCCGGAACGACGTGTCCGCGAAGTACGCGGTGAGGTCCGTGAGCTCGAGGCCGAAACGCAGGTCGGGCTTGTCGGAACCGAAACGCTCCATGGCGTCCTTGAACGTCATGCGAGGGATGGGCGTGGGGACGGTGTAGCCGATGAGGTCCCACAGTGCGACGAGGATCTGCTCGCCCAGCGCGATGACGTCGTCCTGCTCGACGAAGCTCATCTCGACGTCCAGCTGGGTGAACTCCGGCTGACGGTCGGCTCGGAAGTCCTCGTCGCGGTAGCAGCGAGCGATCTGGTAGTAGCGCTCCATGCCGGAGACCATGAGGAGCTGCTTGAACAGCTGCGGCGACTGCGGGAGCGCGTACCAGGACCCGGGCGCCAGACGCGCGGGGACGAGGAAGTCGCGCGCGCCCTCCGGCGTCGACCGCGTGAGGGTGGGTGTCTCGATCTCGACGAACTCCTGCGCGTCCAGGACCCGGCGGGCGGCAGCGTTGGCCTTGGCGCGCAGTCGCAGCGCGGCGGCCGGCCTGGGACGGCGCAGGTCGAGGTAGCGGTGCTTGAGCCGCGCCTCCTCACCGATGGTCTCGGTGCCGTCGAGCGCGGTGGAGACCTGGAAGGGCAGCGGGGCGGACTCGTTGAGGACGACGACGTCGCTCGCCACGACCTCCACCTGTCCGGTCGCGAGGTTGGTGTTCTCGTTCCCCTCGGGGCGAGCCGACACCTCCCCCGTCACCTGGAGCACGTACTCCGCGCGCAACGGGTGCGCGACGGCCTCGTCACGGATGACCACCTGTGCGACGCCGCTCGCGTCACGAAGATCGATGAAGGCCACTCCCCCGTGGTCACGACGGCGATCGACCCACCCCGTGAGGGTGACGGTCTGGCCGATGTGCTCGGCCCGCAACGATCCGGCGGTGTGAGTGCGCAGCACGGAGAAGCCCTTCAGGAGTGGGTATGACCGCCCGGGTTCACCGGGCGGGACGGTCGTCCGAGTCTAGTGCGTCGCACGGACCTGCCCCACCTGGTCACGCGGCGACCAGGCGCGGACCTCAGGCCGGCACCGCACGGGGACGGGCACCCGGGGCCAGCTCCTCGAGGAGAGCAACGGTCTGTGCCTCCATCCGGGTGGTCCCGGCCGACCGGAGGACCTGCTCGAGCTCGGCGACGACGGCACGCACCCCGTCCGTGCCGCCCGTCCGGGCGGCCAGCCGCATCTTCTCCCTCCAGAGGATCTCGTCCGTGTCGCGCACCCTCAGTCCGACCGCGAGCGCAGCGAGGGCTGCGGAGACGTCGGTGTCGCTCTCGAGGACGGCGAGGCGGTGGGCGGCGCCGAGGAGGTGCTCCTCGACGGCGCGCTCGAGCCTGACCCTGGCGAGCCAGTCGTAGGTCCCTGGGGCGCGTGGGCGGAGGACGGGTCCGCGGACGTGCCTGAGCGCGTCACGGAGGTGCTGGCGCTCGGTGGTGGTGTCAGGGGTCGCGCCGGCTGCGTCGAGGTGGCGCTGCACGACGGTCCAGTCGAGCGTGACGCCGGGTCCGAGGGCGAGTCGTCCGTCGTCGGTGGTGCGGAGGTTCGGTCGGCCGTCCTCGTCGTGCCCGAGCCAGGTGCGGGCGCGGTCGACGGTGGCGTCGCGGACCTCGTCTGGGACCCCTCGTGGCCACAGGCATGCGCCGAGGACCGTGGGGTGGACGCCCGTGGGGTGGAGGGCGAGGTGGACGACGAGCTCGGTGAGCAGTGCGCGGCGGTCCGGGTCGACGGGTTGCGTGGTGTGGACGTGGGGTGCCCCGAGGACGTGGACGCGCGCGGTGGAGCGGGACAGGGAGGTCGTGTCGGGGGGTGTGGTCGTGGTGGGTGCGAGGTGTCTGGTGGGTGCGTGCCCCGGGAAGCCTCCGGGGGCGGTCTGGTCGCGGGTGCTGGGTGGTGCGTCGGTGAGGAGCTCGGCGACGAGGTCGGCGACGTCGTCGGGGAGACGGTTCGCGACGAGCGTGAGGCCGAGGACGTCGACGTGCACCGCGCCGTCGGCGGTCGCGGTGAGGGTCCACCGTGCGGTGTCGACGGGGCCGTGGGCGACGACGCCGGTCGACGGTCCTGCGTGGAGTAGTCGCGCGGTGATCGCGTGGGCGTCCTCGGCGGTGGGTGTGGCACCGAGGACGAGGTGTGCGGGTGGGAGGTCGTCGGGTCGGTCGAGCCACTGCCGGGCGCTGGTGACCGTCTCGTAGCGTCCTGCGCCGATGGCTGCGAGCGCGGGTGGGAGGCCGGTGCCGGTGACAGGTCGTGCTGCGGCCCACGGGTTGGTGGCGAGCTCGGCGGCGATCGCGGTGAGGATCTCGCGTGCTGCCCGGGGGTCGCCGGTGACGGTGACGATCCCGCGGGCGGCTGCGAGGTCGAGGAGGACGTCGGCCCCGGTGCCGTCGTGCCCGAGCGAGACGAGTGCGGGGAGAGCAGGCGGGGCGGGCGGGGTGGGCTGCGCGGGGAGCGCGTGCTCGTCGGTGGCGTCGAGGCGCCAGCGTGTGCCTTGGTCGAGGACGGTCCACGGGGCGGGGGCTACGGGCTCGGCCGGGTGGAGGGCGAGCTCGATGACGGTGTCGTCGACCCGGGCGGCGTACACGGGCGGAAGAGGTCTCCGTGTCGTGGTCGCGGCGGTGGTGAGTGCTCGCAGTGCGGCGTCGAGGCGGGCGGTGCGGTGGTGGTCGGCGCTGATCCGTAGCGCGAGCTCGGCGTCGAGGGCTCGGTCGGAGGGTTCGGCGGTGCGTCGTCTGCGTCTCGTGCTCTCGACGGCGGTGAGGAGTCCGGCGGCCAGGAGGCCGGCTCCGAGGAGGCCCTGGGCCGTGTCGGGACTGTCCTGGGTGGTTCCGGGAGGAGTGCTCTCGGCCTGGGTCGCCGGTGCCACGGTGTGGTGTTCTTCGGGGTCGGCGGTGTGGTCGACGGTGGGAGCGTCGTCGGTCGGCGTGTCGTCGTGGCGGGTGTCGACGGAGTCGGGTGCCGTGGTGTTCTCGTCGGGAGCCGAGGTGTCGTCGGGGACGAGCGGTTCCTGGTGGCCGTTGCTCGTCCCGGTGACGGTGACGACGTCGACGCCGGTGGCGTCGGCGGGGACCACGAGCAGCCAGCCGGGTTGGATGAGGCGCTCGAGGGTCAGCTGGCGCCCGTCGGGCTGGGATCGCCCGACGTTGAGGTCGAAGATCTCGACATAGCGCCTGCCGTCGCCGAGGGTCCGTTCGGCGATGTCCCAGAGGTTGTCGTGGTGGCGTCCTTCGGGTGGGTGGACCACGTAGACGGTCTGGCCGAGGAGCTCGGCTCCTTCCTCGGCGGTGAGCGCGAGGTCCCCCAGGCGGTACTGCTGCGGTGCCGCAGCGGTGGCGGTCTGCGGGTGGTCCTCGGAGGGGCGTGTCGGGACCGTGGGCGCGTGCGCCTGTGCGGCCCCGTCAGCGAGCGCGCCCGTGGTCGCGTCGGTGGGGCGGTCGGTGGTGGTGTGGCTCGCGATGGCCTGGTCGGGGGTGGTGACCGCATGGGACGGCGCGAGGGCACCGGCGGTGCCGGTCGCGGTGGCGAGGAGGAGCACTGCTGCGACGAGGGCGCGGGCGGTGTGCTGGGAGGGGCCGGCGAGGGGGACCTTGCGGGGCAGGCCGACGCCGCGCAGTGCGCTGATGGTCTCGACGACGACGCAGACGACGAACTGCAGCCAGGCGAGCCACACGACCCACAGGAGGACCGTGAGGACCGTGTGGAGGTCCAGCGCTGCGGTGAGCGTCTCGCGCGTGGGGAGTGTCGTGGGGACGTCGGGGGTGCCTGCGAGCAGGAGGAGCGCGGTTGGCACGCCGATGACGAGACCGAGGAGCGCGAGGCCGGCGCCGGCAGCGGTGAGGACCCCTGGGTGCGCCTCGGCGTGCGACGTCCGCTGGAAGCGTGCGGGCCCCTGGGTCGGCGGCGCCGTCGGGGGGTGGTGCTGTCGTGTCATCCGCATGCGGTTTCCACCCCTTCGCAGGAGATGCCGCCGGCGGCGCGGACGGTGGCCGCTCCGGAGACGTCGAAGTCGTGGATGAAGATGGCCGAGAGGATGGTGGTGGGGACGGTGTCGTCGACGAGGACCCGGAACTCGTCGGGGCCGACGGTGCGGTCGAAGGTGATGTCGGTGTAGCCGCGGTCGGTGAGGTACTGGCGGGCTGCGGTCTCGGCCGCTCGTCGGTCGATCCGGGGTTCCCCTCCGCTGCGGAGGGCTGCCTCGTCGAGCTGGTTGCCTCCGGTGCGGGCCGCGTTCTCGGCGTCGTCCGTGATGCGCATGCGGGCGTTCAGGGCGCGTCCTCCGTCGATGACGAGCCCTGCCACGAGGAAGAGCGCGACCACGAGCCCGATGACGAACACGGAGACGGATCCTCGGTCACGTCGGGCGTGTGCCGTGCCGATCGGTGCGGGCGCCACGGGTCGTGTGTGAAGGTGGACGTGCCGTGGTGGGTGTCGCCTGCTCACTGGGTCCTCCGGTAGGTGTCGATGGGCGCGGTGCTGGTCCCGGTGATGGCCACGGTCCTCGACAGCCCGAGGATGCCGAGGTCGCCGAGGCTGACGTCGCAGGTCACGTCGATGACCACGTCGCCGCCGGAGACGAAGGTGCCGCCGAACGTGGAGATCCTGCACCGGTCGAGCCAGGCTGCGGTGGAGGAGGCCTGGGTGACGACGCTCTGCGCGGCGGTGCGCGCGGAGCCGGTGTCACGTTCGAGCGATGCCGCACGGGCTGCGTCTCGGGCGAGTGCCTGGACCTCGCCCTGGGTGGAGACGTGGCGCCCGCCGGCCACCACGAGGAGCGCGACAAGGAGGAGCACGGGGACGAGGACGACCATCTCGACGGCCATGGACCCTGTGTCTGCGGGGCGGGCCCGGTGCACGGGGCCGAGGCGGTGCGTCACAGGTCGCCCCGGAAGGTCTCCAGGGGCGCGTGCGCCGTAGCGCTCACCCGGGGTGGGAGTCCCGCGACCAGCTCGATCGCACGTCCCGTCACGGTGACCGCGACGTACTGCTCGTCCTCTCCCGGGCCAGGGAGATCACCGTCCGCGTCGACGATGCGCACGGTGATCTGCACGTCGGTGAGGGTCCGTCCTCCCACCTCTGCGGCTGTCGCGTAGCCCCGGTCGCGTGCTGCGGCGAGGGAGGTCGCGTCGGTCGCACCTGTGCGGGCGACGCGTGCGGTCTCCCGGGCGACCGCCCCGGCCACGGAGTTGCCGTGCCACGTGAGTGCAAGCTGCACCGCGAGGAAGATCACGAGCATGAGCACCGGGGCGTACACGAGGAGCTCGACGGAGGACGCGCCACGTTCGCCCGCCCCCCGGCGCACGTCCGAGCGGGCCGGGCAGCACGGGCGGTCAGGACCTCGGTGGGGCGTGCGGTACACCGGTGGACCTCCTGGTTCGTCGCATGGTGTCGTGCGGTCTGCTGCGTCCTGGCCTGCCGGGTCGGCGTCAGCCGTTGGCTCCCCCACCTCCGCCACCGCCGCCGCTGCCCGGGAGGTCGGGCATGTCGAGGTTGGCGGCCTCCCCGTCGACCATGCGGTAGATGGCCCACCCCACGGCCCCTGCGAGGGCGAGGAGGACGCCGGTGATGATGACCCACTCGACGGCGGACGCGCCGAGGTCCTGGGTGGCGCGGGCACGGTCGAGCCGGCGGCGGAGGGTGAGCCAGAGCCACCCGGTGGTCGCGTCGTTCATGGGAGTGCCTTTCTCTCGGTCGTGCTGGTCAGTCGGTGCCCAGGACCTTGACGATCGCCGGGTAGATGAGGAAGACGAGGAACCCGACGCACAGCAGGAGCTGGGCGACGAGCATGGACTGTGAGCGTTCTCCGGCCTTGCCCTCGGCCTCTGCGAGCTCTCGACGGCGCATCGAGTTCGCGCGGGCGCTGAGGGACTCGCGGACCTTGGCACCGTCCTCGGCGACGAGGGCCAGTGCGGAGGCCATGTCGCGGAGCTCGTCGATCCGGAGCTCGTCGCCGAGCTCACCGAGAGCGGACCAGGGGGTCTGGCCGTGGAGGCGGGCGGACTGCAGGGCGTTGCGGATGCGCACCATGGCCCAGCCGTCGCTGAGGGCCGCGGCGCTCTGGAGTGCTTCGGGGACGCCTCGTCCACCGGCGAGGCTCATGGCCACGAGGTCGAGGAAGGACCCCACGACGTGACGGAAGTCGCGTCGGCGGCCCTCTGCGTGGGCGTGCGCCACGAGGGTGGGGACGACGAGCCCGGCCGCGGCTGCTGCGACGGAGAGCGCTGCGGGGAGCGGGATGCTCAGGGTGCCGGTGAGGAGAGCCAGGACGGCTGCGAGGACGAGCGGGGCGAGGAATCCGGCGGTGGCGACGAGGACGCTCGTGGCCACATGGTTCTCGAGCGTGCGGCCGAGGATGGCGAGATCGCTGCGCACCGGACCCAGCTCCACACCGAGGCTGTTGAGGGGTCTGACGAGGCGCATCCCGAGGTCTCGGCGGAGGCCGACGCGGGCTCGTGGGTCGAGCTGCTCGGCGGTGGCGCGGGCGCGCTGCTGGGATCTCTGCAGGTCGAGCTGGGCGAGTGTGGAGGCCGGGAGCGTCCTCGGCGGTACGAGAGTGAGGATGAGGACGAGGATCCCGGTCCCGGCGACGGCACCGGCGACGATCACGGCAGTCATGAGGTCTCCTGGCGGGTCGCCGCTGCGACGGTCGCTGGGTCGGCGGGCTGGACGAGGAACCTCTCGGGCAGGTCGACTCCCGACAGGCGCTTCATCCAGAGGAAGCCACCGGCGAAGCAGGCGACGACCACGAGAAGCACGAGCTGACCGGTGGGCGTGCTGTACGGGGCGACGTACTCACGGTTGAAGACCGCGAGCAGCAGGATGACGAGGACGGAGAACCCCATGACGATCTGTGCGGACTTGCGTGTGCCGCTGCGACCGGCGGCGACCCGTTGGCGCATGTCGAGCTCGGCGCGGGCGGCGTCGGCGAGGGATCCGAGGACCTGGCGCAGCCCTGGTCCGCGCATCTTGGAGTTGAGGACGAGGGCGGCGACGACGAGGTCGGCGCTGGGGTCGTCGAGGTCGTCCGCGAACCGCTGGAGCGCGACGTGCAGCGGGACGCGCACACGGAGACGGTCCACCAGGAGCCGCAGCTGGGGTCGGATGGACGGTGCGGAGGCGTAGAGCGTCGCGGGGATCGCCTGCTCGAGGCCGACGGCGCCTGCGATGGTGTCACGCAACGACTCGATCCAGGCGGCGAGCCCCTCGACCCGTTGGGTGGCCTCGCGCTCGGCGCGCCCCCCGCCGAACAGCGCGGGCCAGGCGAGGACGAGAGCAGCGGCGGCGAGGGCGACGACGACCCATCGGGTGAGGACGAGGACGACGAGGCCTGCGAGGAGGGCCGCGACACCGAGGCGCCCGAGACGTTCGAGGCCTGCGCTCAGTCCGGCGGCGGGCCGCGTCGGTCGGGGTGGTGTGCCACGCAGCGCGACGACGAGGAGGAGCACTCCCCCTCCGGTGAGCGCTCCGAGAGCGATGACCGCGAGCCCGGTGGGTGTCATCTCAGTACCCCTGGCCCGTGCTGGGCGCCTGGTATCCGGCGGCGACGAGGTCGTCCATGCAGGACACCGGTGCGGCGGGCACGGCGAGACCGTCGGGCCCGGGGGCGAAGACCTCGCTCGACAGGACTCGACCGTCGATGCCGTTGACCTCGCGGATGCTGGTCACGAACCGGCGCAGGCGACCACCTGTCGTGAAGTCGTTCTGCTTCTGGACGAAGACGACGAGGTCGACCGCGCCGGCGATGAGCATCTGGCTGGCCTCGAGGGGCAGGCGCTCGCGCGACTGGATGGCGTAGGTGGAGATCCTGTTGAACACCTCGAGCGAGGAGTTCGCGTGGATGGTGGACAGCGAACCGTCGTTGCCCTGGCTCATGGCGTTGAGCATGGTGACGATCTCGTCACCGAGGACCTCACCGACGATGACGCGGCTGGGGTTCATGCGCAGGCTGCGTCGGACGAGCTCCGCCATGCTCACGTGACCGTTGCCCTCGGAGTTCGGCAGGCGTTCCTCGAAGGCGACGACGTTGGGGTGGAGGTCCGCGAACTCCCCCAGGCCGAGCTCGAGCGCCCGCTCGACGGTGATGAGGCGTTCGTTCGGAGGGATCTCGTTGGCGAGCGCACGCAGGAGCGTCGTCTTCCCGGCGTTCGTCGCACCGGCGATCATGATGTTCTTGCGAGCGCCGACGGCCGCGGACAGGAAGGCGGCGATCTCGGGGGTGACCGACCCGTAGGTGACGAGGTCGTCGAGCATGACGCGGGACAGGCGGGCGCGGCGCACGGAGATGGACGGACGGGCACAGACGTCCATGACGGCGGACAGACGGCTCCCGTCGGGCAGACGCAGGTCGAGCTGTGGGTTCGCCGAGTCGAAGGGGCGGCTCGTGAGGCCGGAGTAGGCGGCGAGGATCTGGACGAGCTCGACGAGCTCGTCGTCGCTGTCGGCGACCGGTGCACCGCGGACCTCGCGCCCGTCGGAGTACTGGACGAACACGTTGTCGTGGCCGTTGATGTCGATGTTCTCGACGTCGAGGTCCTCGAGGAGCGGCTGCAGGCGACCGACACCGAAGAGCGCGGCGTGGATGCCGGCGGAGAGGTCCTCCTCGTCCTGGGGCGCCGGCGGTGTACGGCCTGCGTTGATCTCCGATCGGGCGTATCCGTCGAGAACACGGTTGATGACGGCGCGTGCGAACTGTCGTTCGTCCTCGCTGGACATCGGCGCGACGCCCGCGGTCGCGTCGTCGCGCCGCTGGCGGGCGAGGATGTCGGCGACCTCCTCGCGGAGCGCACGTACCAGTGCTTGGTCCACGGTTCCTCCTACGGCTGGGCGTGGACGCGCGGACGCGTCGTCGCGAGGGTTCGGACCGGATCGACGAGGCTCCGCGCCGAGCGCACGAGGAGGGACCGGCCGATGCCGCGGGAGGTACGCCCCGCGAGGACGTCTGCCGCGCGAGCGTCCTCGGCGATGCGCCCGAGGACGGGGACGGACAGACCGCTGTGCGCGAGGAGCTTCTCGAGGTCCGCTGCAGCCGCCGTGTCGGACCACGCGCTCCGCAGGACGACACCGACCGCCGGTGGCCGTTCGGTCGTGGTGTGCAGCAACCATCGCAGCCGGTCACGCAGGTGGGCGTAGGCCTCGACCGAGGGCTCCACGCACACGATGACCGCGTGCGCGGCGGACAGCAGCGGCTGGAGCGGGGTGCCCGGTGCGATGCGACCGCAATCGGCGAGGACGTCGGGGCCGGATGCTCCTGCGAGAGCACCGGCGACGGTGGTCCAGACGGGCCCGAGACCGGCGACCTGCTCGGGCCGCTCGACGCCCAGCAGGACGTCGAGACCGCCGTCGGCCGTCTGCACCTGGTCCGCGACGGACCGTGGGGTGAGTCCCCGCCGGGCCTCGGCGGCGAGGCCGAGGAGTCCCCGGTCGTGGTCGAGCGGTCGACCGTCCGAGGTGCGCAGGCGGTACCCGAGGTCACCGCCCGCGGCGTCCGCGTCGACGACGACGACGTCCGTGGGCCAGACGCTCCCGAGTGCGACCGCGGTGGTCGAGACCCCCGGGGCTCCTTTCGCAGAGGCGAGTGCGACGAGCATCAGTCGACCTCGAAGGGCTCGCCGCGGGAGACGAGCACCACGGTGAGCTGCTCGGCCGCGATGACCGAGGCGAGACGATCGATCGCGGACGGGTCGGCGTCGGGGACGAGGATGCTCACGGTGCCGCCGGAGGACCCGTCGTACGCGCCGGACCCCGCGGACACGAACGACGCGACACGCGCGTCGTCGAAGAGGGTCTCCCCGTCTGGGGTCGCCGTGGACACGAGGCGCACGACGTCCCCGGGCTGCAGTCCCCCGGCGGGCAGCCGCCCGGGGGCGAGCGCCGCACCGATGGACTCGACGTCACCCGCCAGCGCCGGTGAGGCGCTGCCGGCGCGCGCGTCGATGAGCTGGCCCTGCTCTATGGCGTTGCGCGCGTAGGTGCCCACCACGAGCGAGGCGTCCTCCTCCGGGACGAGACTCGTCCCCTCGGAGGCGACCGGGGTGGTCGTCACCAGGTCCTCGGTGATGAGTGCGCCCGCGGAGATGTCCTGTGCTGCGACGAGGACGGGAACCCTGTCGTCGACACGGAGCGCCAGGAGCCCTGCGACGGTCGCTCCCCCGACGATGAGCAGGACGGCGAGCGCTGCGAGCAGGGGGCGGCGCTCGCGTGGAGCAGCGGGGAGCCGGTCGCTGGGCACCTTCGCGCTCTGGGAGCTGCGGACGCCTCGCTCTTCGCGTTGGCGCCTGCGGTCCACCGCGGGCGCGGTCGTGCTGCTGCTCATGCGAGTAACCCCTGGGTCGGTGCGGTCGGTGCGGCGGGCTGTCTGGGCGTCGCCGCTCGGGTCGGCGACGCCATCGGGTGCGCTGTGCGATCCTCCCTGACCACGGCCCGAGGGGCGATGGGGAAGAGTCCCCATCGCCCCTCGGCAGGTTCCCGGACCTCAGTCCGTGGTGCGGACCGACGGCCAGAGATCGTCCGCGGGCGGCTGCCACGTGGTCGGATCTGCCGCGACCTGCTCCCCGGAGCGGATGTCCTTGACCTGGTGGGGCACGGCCTCGCCGTCGGGCGCCGTCGTCGCGGGGAACCACACGAACGGCACGCCGCGTCGGTCGGCGTACCTGATCTGCTTGCCGAACTTCGCGGCCGCGGGGGCGACCTCGACGGGGATGCCGCGGGCACGCAGCGCGGTCGCGACAGCGTCCGACGTCGGCCGCGTGTCCTCCGTGGTCACGGCGACGACCACCGCGCTGGGGACGGAGCGGGTGGCCGACACGAGGCGCGCGCCGACCAGGCGCGAGACGAGCCGCGAGATCCCGATGGACAGCCCCACGCCCGGGTACGTGGTCGTACCGTCGGAGGCGAGCGTGTCGTACCGTCCGCCCGAGCAGATCGACCCGAGGTCCTCGTGGCCCACGAGGACGGTCTCGTACACGGACCCCGTGTAGTAGTCGAGCCCTCGGGCGATCTTCAGGTCCGCGCGCACGACGCCGGGTGCGCGCTCGGACGCGGCGACGACGAGGGCCTCGAGCTCCCGCAACCCCTCCTCCAGGAGCTCCGAGGTGATGCCCTGCGCGTCCGCCAGCACGCGGACGTCGTCGACGACGCCCCGGTCCTCACCGGAGATCGCGGCGAGCGCCAGGCACGCGGCGGCCTGCTCCGCGGTCGCGCCGGCCTCGTCGACGAGGAGCGCGGCGACGCGCTCCGGCCCGACCTTGTCGAGCTTGTCGACGGAGCGCAGGACCGCGTCGACGTCCTCGAGGCCGAGACCCCGGTAGAACCCCTCGGCGACCTTGCGGTTGTTCACGAGGATGCGGACCTCCGGGACGCCTGCGGGGCGCAGCGCGGCGAGGGCCTCCGCCATGACGAGGGGCACCTCGACCTCGAAGTGGTAGGGCAGATCACCGGCGCCGACGACGTCGATGTCGGCCTGGGTGAACTCCCGGAAGCGCCCGTCCTGGGGGCGCTCCCCGCGCCACACCTTCTGGATCTGGTAGCGCTTGAAGGGGAACGCGAGGTGCCCCGCGTGCTCGAGGACGTACCGCGCGAAGGGCACGGTGAGGTCGAAGTGGAGGCCGAGTCCCCCGGTATCACCAGTGGACGCGACCTCGTCGGTCTCCGTGCCCTGGAGGCGACGCAGGACGTAGACCTCCTTGGACGTCTCGCCCTTGCGCAGGAGCTGGTCGAGGGGTTCGACGGCTCGGGTCTCGACGCTCGCGAAGCCGTGGAGCTCGAACGTTCGTCGCACCGTGTCGAGGACGTGCTGCTCGACGATGCGGTCCGCGGGGAGCCATTCGGGGAAACCGGACAGGGGTGTGGGTCGGGCCATAGCTGTAGATCCTCCCAGATCCGTCGCGCGGGCCGGAACGAGGACGGGGCATCCGCGGCCCGCGTGCCGTCAGCGTCGGCACGGGAACTTCCCTAGACTGTCTGTGCGCGCACCCTCGCGCCGCCCTCGCGGCGGCGGCCGGGTGAGCGGGAGACATTCGGTCCGGGGCCCTCCCCGGACGGTCGCTGACACAGGGCGACGGGACCACCGTCGTCGGCTGTCATCATCCAAGGAGTTGAGACCCAGTGAGCGAGAGCACCGATCACGCGACGGACGTCACACAGGACGCTGCGCTGCCGCCCGCCGACGCTCAGCCGGCCGAGGCCGGCTCCGGCGCCCCCTCGGAGGAGGCGGTCGAGGCCGCTCCCACCGACCCCGCGCCGGGCTCGGCTCCTCGCCCCCGTCCAGTCCCGCGCCCCGTGCCCCGCCCGGCTGCGCGGCCGGCGACAGCGCCCGCGACGGCCTCCGCGGCACCGGCTGTCGCTGCCGTCGTCCCGGACGAGCAGGCACAGATCCAGGCGGCCGTCGCGTTCGGGCGGGTCGACGAGGACGGGACGGTGCACGTCACCGAGGCGGCCGGCGAGCGAGTCGTCGGCCAGTTCCCCGGGGTGACCCCCGACGAGGCGATGAGCCTGTACGTCCGCCGGTACCTGGACCTCCAGTCCAAGGTCGCCCTGTTCGAGGCGAGGCTCGGCACCGCCGAGCTCACTCCCAAGGAGATCGACGCGACGCTGGTGAAGCTCACCGAGGAGGTCGCCGAGCCCGCGGCGGTCGGTGACCTCGACGGGTTGCGAGCCCGCGTGGAAGCCCTGCGGTCGATCGCCGCGGGTCGTCGCGCGGAGCTCGACGCGGAGCGCGCGGCGGCGAAGGAGGCCGCGCTCGCGGCCCGCACCGAGATCGTGGAGGCCGCCGAGCGTCTTGCGACCGCAGACCCCGCGAAGATCCAGTGGAAGCCCGCGGGCGAGGAGCTCCGGGCGCTCCTGGAGCGGTGGAAGACGGCGCAGCGGTCCGGGCCACGTCTGGACCGCCCCTCGGAGGAGGCGCTCTGGAAGCGGTTCAGCCACGCCCGCACCACCTTCGACCGTGAGCGTCGGCACTTCTTCGCGGAGCTCGAGAAGCAGAACTCGGACGCTCGGTCGACCAAGGCCGCGCTCGTCGACGAGGCCGAGAAGCTCTCGTCGAGCACGGACTGGGGCGCGACGGCCGGCGCCTACCGCGACCTCATGACCCGGTGGAAGTCCGCCGGCCGCGCCAACCGCAAGGACGACGACGCTCTCTGGGCCCGCTTCCGGGCGGCGCAGGACGCGTTCTTCTCGGCGCGGGACGCGGCCAACGCGGAGACGGACGCCGAGTACGCGGAGAACCTCGTGGTCAAGGAAGCGATCCTCGCCGAGGCCGAGGCGCTCGTCCCCGTGACCGACCTGGGTCAGGCGAAGACGACCCTCCGCGCCCTCCAGGAGCGCTGGGAGTCCGCGGGGAAGGTCCCCCGGGGCGACGTGCAGCGCATCGAGGCCCGTATGCGGGCCGTCGAGAACGCCGTGCGGGACGCCGAGCAGGAGAAGTGGACCCGGTCCAACCCGGAGACGCGGGCGCGTGCCGAAGGCGCGGCCGCGCAGCTCGAGGCAGCGATCGCCGGACTCGAGGCCGACCTCGCCGCCGCCCGCGCCAAGGGGGACGCCCGGGCCACCGGGGAGCTCGAGTCCGCTCTCGCAGCCCGCAAGCTCTGGCTCGAGCAGGTCGTCAAGGCGGCCGAGGACTCCCGCGGCTGATCCTCCGACGTCGAGGACGTCAGACGGGCCCGTCATCCACAGATGACGGGCCCGTCTTCTGTCCGTAGGGCGACCTGGGCCAGGCTGGGGGCATGCCAGCTTCCGCCGCGTCCCGGTCCGCCACGTCCTTCTCCGTGCTGGTCGCAACGCCACCTCGCGCCGCTCCCCCGTACACGACCGAGGGTGTCGGTGGCCGCACGACATGGGAAGCCCTCCTCAGGGACGGTCTCGTCGACGAGGTGCACGCGGGGTTCGGTGTGCTCGCCGGCACGCTGGGTTCACCGCAGGCACGTGCCCGCTCCCTCGCCACACGCGTCCCGCGGGAGGTCGTCGTGGGTCGTCGGAGCGCCGCATGGGTGCACACCGGTGGGCGACGTCCCGACAAGGTGAGCGTGCTCTACGCGCCGCACGGCTACCGGCCGCGGGACGCTCCGCACCTGGAGGTCGCGCAGGCGACCATGCGGACCTGGGAGTCGCAGCCCGTCGGTGGCGTCCAGGTGACGACGCCCGAGCGGACCGCGCTGGACGTCGCCACGTGGTGCGAGGACGACGACGCGCACACCGTGCTCGTGCGCCTCGCCCGCCACGGCGTCGACCTCGAGGAGGCGGTCGTCCGGCTCACGACGCACGCTCACTGGCGCAGCGCGGAACGGGCGCGCGCACGTCTGCTGCGTGCCGCGGGCGCTGCGCCTGCTGCCTGAGCGGCGTCCCCTCCTCGAGAGGGCCGGACCGCCGAACTGTCAGGTGAGCATGCTCGGTTCGACGACCTTCGACCCGGTGATGCGGTAGACGTCGAACACGCCGTCGATCTTCCGGACCGACGTGAGGACGGTGGCCAGGTGAGCGGGCTCGGCCATCTCGAACACGAACTTCGAGATGGCGACCCGGTCCGTCGACGTCGACACCGTGGCGGACAGGATGTTCACGTGGTTGTCCGACAGGACCCGAGTGACGTCAGACAGCAGCCGGGACCGGTCGAGGGCCTCGACCTGGATCTGGACGAGGAACAGGGCGTTCCCGCCCGTGGTCCAGGACACGTCGACGATCCGCTCGGGCTGGTCGCGCAGACCCACGACGTTCGCACAGTCACCGCGGTGGACGCTCACGCCCTGGCCGCGAGTGATGAACCCGATGATGTCGTCGCCCGGGACCGGGGTGCAGCACTTCGCGAGCTTGACCCAGATGTCCTCGACGCCCTTGACGACCACGCCCGGATCGCCCGTCCGAGGCCTGCGGGCCGGGTGACCTGGCCGGGCCGTCTCGGCGAGGTCCTCCGCGTTGCCCTCCTCGCCACCCATCGACTGCACCAGGCGGTGGACGACGTTCGCCGCCGACACCTGCCCCTCGCCGATCGCCGCGTAGAGGGAGGACACGTCGGCGAAACGCATCTCGTGCGCCGTCGTCACCATCGACTCGTGGGACAGGAGCCGCTGGATGGGAAGGTTCTGCTTGCGCATCGCCTTCGCGATGGCGTCCTTGCCCTGCTCGATGGCCTCCTCTCGGCGCTCCTTCGAGAACCACTGGCGGATCTTGTTCTTGGCGCGCGGGCTCTTGACGAAGGACATCCAGTCCCGGCTCGGCCCGGCGGTCTCCGACTTCGAGGTGAGGACGTCGACGACGTCACCGTTGTCGAGAGCCGAGTCCAGGGGCACGAGACGCCCGTTGACCCGCGCACCCATGGTGCGGTGACCCACCTCGGTGTGGACGGAGTACGCGAAGTCCACGGGCGTCGACCCCGAGGGCAGGGCCACGACGTCCCCCTTGGGGGTGAAGACGTACACCTCGCCCCCGCTGATCTCGAAGCGCAGGGAGTCGAGGAACTCCGCGGGGTCGGCAGTCTCGCGCTGCCAGTCGACGAGCTGACGCAGCCACTGCATGTCGTTGCCGCCGGCCTCGGCCTTCGCCGTCTTGTCGGCCTCCTTGTACTTCCAGTGGGCGGCGACACCGTACTCCGCACGCCGGTGCATCTCGTGGGTGCGGATCTGGATCTCGACCGGCTTGCCCCCCGGTCCGATGACCGTCGTGTGCAACGACTGGTACATGTTGAACTTGGGCATGGCGATGTAGTCCTTGAACCTGCCGGGCACCGGGTTCCACCGGGCGTGCAGGGACCCGAGGGCTGCGTAGCAGTCGCGGACCGAGTCGACGAGGACGCGGGTGCCGACGAGGTCGTAGATGTCCGCGAAGTCGTGGCCGCGGACGATCATCTTCTGGTAGATCGAGTAGTAGTGCTTGGGGCGCCCCGTGACGGTGGCCCGGATCTTCGCCGATCGCAGGTCCGCCGTGACCTGCTCGCGGACGAGCGCGAGGTACTCCTCCCGGGCGGGGGCTCGCTCGGCGACGAGGTGGACGATCTCCTCGTAGACCTTGGGGTAGAGGGCCTGGAACGACAGGTCCTCGAGCTCCCACTTGATCGTGTTCATGCCGAGCCGGTGTGCGAGGGGGGCGTAGATCTCGATGGTCTCGCGCGCCTTGCGCTGCGCGGACGCCGAAGGGACGAACTTCCAGGTCCGGGCGTTGTGCAGACGGTCGGCGAGCTTGATGACGAGCACCCGGATGTCGCGCGCCATCGCGACGACCATCTTGCGGACCGTCTCCGCCTGCGCGGCGTCCCCGTAGGTCACCTTGTCGAGCTTGGTGACGCCGTCGACGAGCATGGTGATCTCGTCGCCGTAGTCGCTGCGCAGCTGGTCGAGGGAGTACTCGGTGTCCTCGACGGTGTCGTGGAGCAGCGCGGCGGCGAGCGTCGGTGGTGTCATGCCGAGCTCCGCGAGGATCGTCGCGACCGCGACGGGGTGCGTGATGTAGGGGTCGCCGCTCTTGCGGAGCTGGCCACGGTGCGCCCGCTCTGCCGTGACGTACGCCCGCTCGATGATGGCGACGTCCGACTTCGGGTGGTTGGCACGGACGGCACGCAGGAGCGGCTCGAGCGCGGGGGTCCCCACGGCGTGCCGCGAACCGAAGCGCACGAGCCGGGACCGGACGCGGGAAGCGGAACCGAGCGGTGGCGGGGGGCCGACCGTGCTGCTCTCCCCCGTCGGCGCACTGGCGCCCGCTGCGCCGGGCTGCGGTGCTGGCCCCTTCGGCGCCGGCGTCGTCCGTGTGCCGTCACTCATGCGCGCCCCCTCGAGGTTCCCCTGGGCACGTGCCCAGGGGACCGATTCTACGGCTCGACGCTCAGGACGGCCGACACGACGCGACCGCCCAGTCGGTCGCGACCGCCGAGGCCGAGGAGCTCGAGGAGGAACGTGACACCGACGACCTCGGCCCCGACCTGCTCGACGAGGTCCGCCGCGGCAGCCGCGGTCCCACCCGTCGCGAGGATGTCGTCCACGAGCAGCACGCGTGCGCCCGGGCTGACGGTGCCCTCGCGGACCTCGAGGACGGCCTCCCCGTACTCGAGGGCGTAGCTCGCGCGGTGGGTGGGGGGCGGCAGCTTGCCGGCCTTACGGATAGGGACGAAGCCGATCCCGAGGTGCGCCGCGAGGGCTGCACCGACGATGAAGCCTCGGGCCTCCATCCCGGCGATGAGCTCGACACCTTCCGGGACGATGTCGGCGAGCCTGCGCACGGCCTCGGCGAACGCCTCCCCGTCGACGAGGAGCCCGGTGATGTCCTTGAAGACGATCCCCGGCTCCGGGAAGTCGGGGACGTCCCGGACGTGCGCGAGGAGAGTGTCCGCCGGTACCCCGGAGGCCACGCCGCTCATCGTCCGCCCTTGCGTCGTCGGGGCTGGGCTTTGTTGCCCAGGTGCCCACCGGGCTGGAGCTGCCCGGTGTACTGCCGGCTCGACGCGCCTGCAGGGACCGGGTCCGCCGTCGTCTCCGGGACGGTCGAGCTGGGCTCGCGGGAGGTGAGGACCCTCTCCGTGTGCTCCGCGACGTCGTGCTCCCTGGTGCGCAAGGACACCTCGAGCGGTGTCGCGAGGAAGATCGACGAGTAGGTCCCGACGGTCATGCCGACGAAGAGCGCGAGGGAGATGTCGCGCAGGTTCCCGGCGCCGAGGACGAACGTCCCGATGAAGAGGATCGCTGCGACGGGCAGGAGCGCGACGACCGAGGTGTTGATGGAGCGCACGAGCGTCTGGTTGATGGCGAGGTTGGCGCGCTCGGCGTAGGTGGATCGGCTCTGCGAGAGCACGCCGTCGGTGTTCTCGCGCACCTTGTCGAAGACCACCACCGTGTCGTAGATGGAGTATCCGAGGATGGTGAGGAACCCGATGACCGTGGCCGGGGTGACCTCCCAGCCGATGAGGGCGTAGATGCCGGCGGTGATGACGAGGTCGTGGAAGAGCGCGAGGATCGCTGCGAGAGCCATCCGCCATGCCCGGAAGTAGAGGGTCATGACGACGCTCACGAGGAGCAGGAAGACGACGATGCCGATGATGGCCTTCTGGGAGACGTCCTCACCCCAGGTCGGGCCGATGAAGTTGCTCGTCACGTCCGCCGGGGCCACGCCGTACGCCTCGGCCAGCGCCTCACGGACATCGACGACCTCCTCCTCGGTGAGCTCGACGGTCTGCACGCGCAGCGACGACGTCCCGACCGTGGAGATCCGTGGCGCCTCGGCGGGAGCGACGTCGGCAACGGCCTCGGCGGCCTCCGTCTGGCTGAGCGAGGACGGGTTCGTGATGGTGAACTCGGACCCTCCACGGAACTCGATGCCGAGGTTGAACCCTCGGACCAGGAGGATGACGACGCTCAGCACGACGAGCGCGGCGGACACCCAGTAGAAGCGCCTGCGGTGGCCGACGACGTCGTACGAGCGACGACCGGTGTAGAGGTCGTTGCCCCAGCGTGCGAATCCCGCGGCCATCAGTGGTTCCCGTCCTTGCGCTCATCGGTGCCGGCGCTCGGTGCGACGCCGTCCGTCCCCGCGGTGGTCTCGTGACTCGGGTCAGGGGACGCTCCGGTCCCCGCCGTGTCCCGCTCTGCGTCCTCGCGCGCCTGAGCGGCACGTCGCTCCGCGATCGTCATCGTCCTGCCGTCCGTCCCGGGGCCTCCTGCACCGACGAGGACCTTCGACGGGGCCGCGCCCTTGGCCGTACCCGCCGCGCGGGGCACGGAGGTGCGGCCGCGGCCCGCGTACCGGATGCTCTCCACCCCGAGGGTCTTCGGGTCGAGGCCGGACGCAGGGTGCCCGCTGCTGAAGAACCGGGTGCGGGCCAGGAGCTTCATGAGGGGGTGCGTGAAGAGGAAGACGACGAGGACGTCGATCACGGTGGTCAGCCCGAGGGTGAAGGCGAACCCGCGGACCCCGCCGACCGCGAGGAAGTAGAGGACGACGGCCGCGAGGAGGCTGACCGCGTCGGACGCGAGGATGGTCCGACGTGCCCGGACCCAGGCGGTGTCCACGGCCGTCGCGAGGGACTTCCCGTCGCGGAGCTCGTCGCGGATGCGCTCGAAGTACACGATGAAGGAGTCGGCGGTGATGCCGATCGCGACGATGAGGCCGGCGACGCCCGGCAGCGACAGACGGTACCCCTGCAACCAGGAGAGCAGCGCGATGAAGCCGTAGGCGAGGATCCCGGCGATGCTCAGCGACGCGACGGTCACGAACCCGAGGGCGCGGTACTGGACGAGCGAGTACACGAAGACCAGCACCAGGCCGATGACGCCGGCGATCAGGCCCTTCTGCAGCTGCTCGCTGCCGAGGGTGGCGGACACCTGCGACTCGCTCTGCACCTCGAAGGTCAGCGGGAGCGCCCCGAAGTTCAGCTGGTTGGCGAGGGTCGTCGCCGACTCACGGGTGAAGGTCCCGGTGATCTCCGCCTTGCCGTCGGGGATGATCACGCTCGAGGTGGGGGCGGAGATCACGAGGTTGTCGAGGACCATCGCGAACATGCCCGGTGCCTGGACAGGCTGGGGGGTGGCGATCCACTGCTCGTAGGTGGGCAGCTGGGAGAGCCGCGTGGTGACCTCGGTGAACTTCTTGGTCCCCGCGGAGTCGAACTCGATGTTCACGGCCCACTCGTTGAGGGTGACGCCCTGGGAGTTCACCCGGAGCCCGGAGTCGGCGCTGGCGATCTCCGTGCCGGAGATCTCGACCGGTCCGAGGATGTACTTCACGGAACCGTCGTCCGCGCACGCGATCACGGCGCTGTCGCTCGGCTGCGACCCGCCGCCGCTGAGGTTGGCCTCGTCGGTGCAGTCGAGCGCGGCGAACTCCTCGAGGAGCTCGGTGGTCACCTGGGCGAAGTCGCTGGGGTTCTCCGCACTGCCCTGCTGAGGGGCGAACGGGTCGAAGTCGAGCTCCTCGTCGGTCGGGGCGGTCTCCGGGACCGCGGTCGGCTCGACTGTCGGCTCCTCGGCGGGCGGCTCGCCCGCAGGAGCCTCTGCCGACGGCACCTCTTCCTCCGTGGCCTCGCCGGTCGGGTCCGCGGCGGGGTCCTCACCCAGGTCCGTCCCGGCAGGGCCCCCGAAGTAGAGGACGGGCCGGAACTGCATCTGTGCCGACTCGCGCACCAGCTGGAGCGTCTCCTCGGACGGCGTGCCGGGGAGCGCGACGACGATGTTGCTCCCACCCTGGCTGGTGATCTCGGCCTCGGCGACACCGGAGGAGTCCACGCGCTGGCGGATGATCGCGATCGCCTGGTTGACGTCCTCGGTGGTCACCTCCTCGCCGTTGTCGGTGACGGGCCGCAGGATGATCTGCGTCCCGCCCTCGAGGTCGAGCGCGAGCTTCGGCGCCCAGGTCGCCGTGGACCAGACGTTCCCGGCGAGGATGGACCCGAACAGGGCGACGACGACGACGCCGAGCCCGACGAGCTGACGGGTCGGTCTCGACTTCTTGCGGTTGGTGGTGGCCAACGGATGTCTCTTCTCGTGCGCGCAGAGGCCCACCCTGAGGCGCGCCCCCTGCCGGTTCGGGACCCGCAGCTGCGCGGGCCGTCCTGTCGGGGAGTTTCTGGGCTACTTCTTCTCGGGGTCGTCCGTCGTGGGCTTCTTGATGAGACCGGAGATGTCGTCCGGGATCGCGAACGCCGCGTCCTCGGACGTGGCCGACGTCGCCTCGCCCGTCTCCCCAGCGGTCGCGGCCTGTGTCGGCTCGACCTGCTTCGCGATGGCGGCCCGCAGCCAGCGCGACCTGTTCCCGGGGGTCGACTCGAGGGTGATCACGTCGTCGTCGACGGCTACGACCGTGCCGAAGAAGCCGGACCCGGTCATGACCTCGTGGCCGACCTCCAGGTTGTCCCTGAAGGTCATCGCCTCGCGCTGCTTCTTGCGGGACCCGTTGGTCATCAAGAACATCGCGCCGACGGCGAACGCGCCGATGAGAAGAATTTCCATGACGTGGGATCACGTCTCCTGTTCTGCATAGGGAACTACCGGAGTCTAGGCGGTGGGCCGCCCAAGACACCAACGAGCAGGATCCACCGAAAGTGCCCACACCGGTCGGCGGGGTCGTCGAGCGCTCTCAGGCGAACAGCGTCCCGCCCGCCGAGGGGGGCACCAGTCCCAGGTGCGCCCACGCGGCAGGTGTGGCGACACGACCTCGCGGCGTCCTCCCCACGAGCCCCTCCCGCACGAGGTACGGCTCGGCGACGGTCTCGACCGTCTCGGGCTCCTCGCCGACCGTCACGGCCAACGTCGTCAGGCCGACGGGCCCACCGCCGAACCGGACGCAGAGCGCCTCGAGGACCGACCTGTCGAGACGGTCGAGACCCAGCGCGTCGACCTCGTAGACCTCGAGGGCGGCCTGCGCCGCCCGGAGGTCGAGGGAGCCGTCGCCGCGCACCTGCGCCCAGTCACGCACGCGCCGCAGGAGCCGGTTGGCGATCCGAGGGGTGCCGCGGGAGCGGGAGGCGATCTCGGACGCGGCCTCCGCGTCGAGCGCCGTCCCGAGGAGACCTGCGGACCGCAGGAGGACCCGCTCGAGCTCGTCGGCGGAGTAGAAGTCGAGGTGCGCGGTGAAGCCGAACCTGTCGCGCAGCGGCGCCGGCAGCAGCCCGGCACGGGTGGTCGCCCCGACGGTCGTGAAGCGGGGCAGGCTCAGGGGGATCGCGGAGGCGCCGGCGCCCTTTCCGACGACGACGTCGACGCGGAAGTCCTCCATGGCGACGTAGAGGAGCTCCTCCGCGGGCCGGGCGAGGCGATGGATCTCGTCGATGAACAGGACCTCGCCCTCGTCGAGCGACGACAGGACGGCTGCGAGGTCGCCCGCGTGCTGGATCGCCGGGCCGGACGTCACGCGCAGGGAGGTCCCGAGCTCAGCGGCGATGATCATCGCGAGCGTCGTCTTGCCCAGCCCCGGTGGGCCGGAGAGGAGGACGTGGTCGGGTGGCGTCCCGCGGCCCAGCGCGGCCTGGAGGACGAGCGAGAGCTGGTCCCGGACCACGTGCTGTCCGACGAACTCGTCGAGGCTGCGTGGGCGGAGCGCGGCCTCGGCGGCGCGTTCGATGTCGTCGGCGCTGGTGCGCGTCAGGCGGTCCGCGGCGAGGTCGATGCCCAGCGCGTCGGAGCGGTCGGTGGCGTCATCCACGGTGGCCGCCGAGGGTCTTGAGCGCGGCACGCAGGACCACCGCGACGTCCCCGGAACCCACCTGGTCCGCCCCCGTGTCCGCGAGGACGACGGCGATCGCCTCCTCCGCGAGCTTCGCGGACCAGCCGAGACCGACGAGAGCGTCGACCACCTGGTCGGCGTGATCCCCCGCGGCAGGGCGCGCGGCGGCGGCACCCGGGACACCCGAGGGCGCACCGAGCTTTCCCCCGAGCTCGAGGATCAGGCGCTGCGCGCCCTTCTGCCCGATGCCCGGGACGCGGGTCAAGGCCTTGACGTCGCCGGCCGCGACGGCGCCCCGCAGGCCGTCCGGTGTGTGGACCGCGAGCATGGCGAGCGCCAGGCGCGGTCCCACGCCGCTCACGGTCTGGGCGGACTCGAACACCGCGCGCTCGTCGTCGTCGGCGAACCCGTAGAGGGTCATGGAGTCCTCGCGGACGACGAGGGTCGTCGAGAGCGACGCCTCCGACCCGACGCGCAGCGTCGAGAGGGTCGACGGCGTCGCGTGGACGAGGTACCCCACTCCCCCGACGACGAGGACCGCCGAGTCCAGACGTACCGCCTGGACCGTTCCGCTCAACGACGCGATCACGCAGTCCTCACCCTCCGCCCGCGCTGACGCGGGACATGTCCGCGACCGTCCGTCGACGGTCGCGTTCTCCGAACACCTGTACGACGAGCCACCGTAGCAACGCTCAGCGGGTGCCCTTCGCCCGACGCGCCGCCTGCTCGGCCGCCGCCCACGCCCGCTGGGCCGGGGTGAGCTCGAGCCGCTCCGCGCGGTCCATGAGCGCTGCCGGACGCCAGAGCTGGCAGATCGCGATCGCGAGCGCGTCGGCGGCGTCGGCCGGGCGCGGCACCTCGGCGAGGCCGAGGATGGACGCGACCATCTTCTGGACCTGTTCCTTGCCGGCCCGGCCGCTGCCGGTGACGGCCGCCTTCACCTCGCTGGGCGTGTGCATGGCGACCGGGACACCACGGCGCGCGGCAGCGACCATCGCGAGACCGGCGACCTGCGCCGTCCCCATCACCGTCGACACGTTGTGCTGGGCGAAGACCCGCTCGACCGCGACGACGTCGGGGACGTGGAGGTCCATCCACCGGTCGAGCTCCGTCGAGATCCGCAGCAGCCGGACGTCGACGGACAGGTCGGTCGACGACGTCGCGACGCCGACGGCCACGAGGTCGGCGCGACGGCCCTGGCGGGAGTCGACGACGCCGATCCCGCACCGGGTCAGTCCCGGATCAACACCGAGCACACGCACTCGCCACGTCCTCCCTCGCCCCGGCCGCTCCGTCCGGGTCCGGACGGGACGGGTCAGTCGTCCTCGAGCTCGGCCATGACCTCGTCGGAGGCGTCGAAGTTCGAGTACACGTTCTGCACGTCGTCGGAGTCCTCGAGGGCGTCGATGAGCCGCAGGACCTTGCGCGCACCCTCGGCGTCGACCTCGATCTGCATGGACGGGTAGAACACGACGTCGGCGGAGTCGTACTCGATCCCCGCGTCCTGGAGCGCGGTCCGGACCGCGACGAGATCGGTCGCCTCGGACAGCACCTCGAAGGAGTCCCCGTAGTCGTTGACCTCCTCGCCCCCGGCCTCGAGGACGGCCTCCATGACGGAGTCCTCGTCCGTGCCCTCCTTGGGCACCATGACGACGCCCTTGCGGGAGAACAGGTAGGACACCGAGCCCGGGTCGGCCATCTGCCCGCCGTTGCGGGAGAACGCCGTGCGGACCTCCGCCGCGGCGCGGTTGCGGTTGTCCGTGAGGCACTCGACGAGGAGCGCGACGCCACCGGAGGCGTACCCCTCGTACATGATCGTCTGGTAGTCCGCCCCGCCGGCCTCCTGGCCGGAACCGCGCTTGACCGCGCGGTCGATGTTGTCGTTGGGGACCGACGTCTTCTTCGCCTTCTGGATCGCGTCGAAGAGCGTGGGGTTCCCGGCGACGTCACCACCACCGGTCCGGGCCGCCACCTCGATGTTCTTGATCAGCTTGGCGAAGAGCTTGCCGCGCTTGGCGTCGATGGCAGCCTTCTTGTGCTTGGTGGTGGCCCATTTGGAGTGACCTGACATGCCTTAGTACTCCTTGCGAACGATCGATACGAACAGCTCGTGGATGCGCGCGTCCCCCGTGATCTCCGGGTGGAACGACGTCGCGAGCAGCGAGCCCTGGCGGACTGCGACAATCCTACCGGCGGCGGGGCCTGCACCGATCGTGGCGAGGACCGTGGCACGTGGCCCCACCTCCTCGACCCACGGCGCCCTGATGAACGCCGCCCGGACCCCCGGACCACCGACGCCCTCGACGTCGACGTGCGTCTCGAACGAGTCGACCTGCCGGCCGAACGCGTTGCGCCTCACCGTGACGTCCAGGCCCCCGAGCGTCTGCTGGTCGGAGGTGCCGTCCAGCACCCGGTCCGCGAGGAGGATCATCCCGGCGCAGGACCCGTAGACGGGCAGCCCCGAGGCGATCGCCTCCCGGAGGGGCTCGTGCAGCTCGAAGATGCGGAGGAGCTTGTCGATGGTCGTCGACTCCCCGCCAGGCAGGACGAGGCCGTCGAGACCGTCGAGCTCAGCGGGCCGGCGCACGCTCGTCCAGCGGGCACCCGCGGACTCGAGGGCTGTGCGGTGCTCGCGGACGTCGCCCTGGAGGGCCAGGACACCGATGGTGGGACTCACGGTCGCCCATGCTACGCGGAGCCGGGGACGTCCGTGCGCGTCCCCTCCACGCCGATAGGGTGTCCGGTGCGACGCCACGGGCCGGCCGTGAGCCGCACCGACACGGAGGACCCACCATGACCACCAGCCTGCCGACGACCCGCGGGCCGAAGATCCTCACGGGCGTGGGCATCGTCCTCCTCCTGATCGGGATCGCCGCCGTCGCTTTCGGCGCGACGCGCCTCGCCGACGGGTTGCGGTCCGTCGTGGAGGCGAGCGAGTCGTCCGAGGAGCTCCTGGGGGCGGAGGCAGGACCGGTCGGCGAAGCCCTGCAGCTCACAGGGCTCGCCGACCACCGGTACTCCGTCCTGCACTCGACGTCGAGCGGGCCCGAGGTCCAGCCCGGGGACGTCCGGATCGCCGGCCCGGACGGGGAGCCGGTGTCCGTCGAGGACAGGAACGTCGAGCGGCGGCTGGAGATCGGTGGCCAGACGAACGTCGAGGTCGCGTCCTTCCGGACCACGGAGGCCGGCAGCTACACGTTGACCGTCTCGGGGACGTCGGCGTCCGTCGGGGGCGACATCGCGGTCGTCGACGACGAGGTCCTCGAGGACCTCCTCGTGGGTGGGCTCCGGACCGTGGGGATCGTCGCCGCGGGCGCGCTGGTCAGCGTGGTCGGTCTGGGGATCGCCGTCGCGGGCGGCATCTGGTGGGGCGTGCGCCACGGCGCCCGCAAGCGCGCCGCCCTCGCCGCACCCGCTCGGTGGTGATCAGCCGACCGATGCCTGCTCGTCCTGGACCCCGAGGTGCCGGACGGTCCCGTCCCAGCCCGCCCTGAGGCTCTCGACGATCTCGGGCAGCTCGGCCGGGAACACCTCGTCGGTCACCGCCCGCAGCTCGTCCACGCTGAGCCACTCGACGGCGTCGAGGAAGCTCGCCTCGAGCGCCGTCCACCGTGCGCGGCTCAACGTGGCATCGCCGCTCACGTGCGCGAGGAAGAGCTCCTCGTGCTGCAGGCAGCTCTCCCTCGCGAAGTCGAAGATCGCCGACCGGGTGACCACGGGCCCCACGAGGTCGTCGACCTCGAGCTGCAGCCCTGTCTCCTCGAGGACCTCACGGACGGCCGCCTCACGGACGGACTCCCCCGGGTCGATGCCGCCGCCCACGGTGAACCACCAGTGCCGTCCGGGGTCGTCCGCGTCGTGGCCGCGGACGAGGAGCACCCGCCCGTCGGGGTCGAGCAGGACGACCCGGGCGGCGCGCCTCGTGCGCATGCCGCCCGGGCCGTTACGCCAACCGTCGTCGAGCTGACCGCTCGCGCCGACGGCGACCTCGTCGTCCGTCGTCACCAACCGCGCTCGGCGAGACGGTGGGGCTCGGGGATCTCGTCGACGTTGATGCCCACCATCGCCTCACCCAGACCACGCGACACGTTGGCGATGACGTCGGGGTCGTCGAAGAAGGTCGTGGCCTTGACGATGGCGGACGCCCGCTCCGCGGGGTTGCCCGACTTGAAGATCCCGGACCCGACGAACACGCCCTCGGCGCCGAGCTGCATCATCATCGCGGCGTCGGCCGGGGTGGCGATGCCACCAGCGGTGAAGACGACGACGGGGAGCTTCCCGGTCGCGGCGACCTCCTTGACGAGCTCGTACGGCGCCTGGAGCTCCTTGGCGGCCACGAACAGCTCGTCCTCGGGGAGGGAGGACAGCCGGCGGATCTCCGCACGGATCGTCCGCATGTGCGTGGTGGCGTTCGACACGTCGCCCGTACCGGCCTCGCCCTTGGAGCGGATCATCGCCGCGCCCTCGTTGATACGGCGGAGCGCCTCACCGAGGTTCGTGGCCCCGCAGACGAACGGCGCGGTGAACGCCCACTTGTCGATGTGGTGCGCGTAGTCGGCCGGGGTGAGGACCTCGGACTCGTCGATGTAGTCGACACCGAGGGACTGGAGCACCTGGGCCTCGACGAAGTGCCCGATGCGGGCCTTGGCCATGACCGGGATGGACACCGCGGCGATGATGCCGTCGATCATGTCCGGGTCGCTCATCCGCGACACGCCGCCCTGCGCACGGATGTCGGCGGGGACGCGCTCGAGCGCCATGACGGCCACGGCACCGGCGTCCTCGGCGATCTTCGCCTGGTCGGGCGTGACGACGTCCATGATGACGCCACCCTTGAGCATCTCGGCCATGCCCCGCTTGACGCGGGCGCTGCCCACGACGTCCTGAGCCGCGGCGTTTCCCTCGGGTGACGTGTTCTCGCTTGGCACAGCAAACCTCACTCAGTCGTACGTCGGGTGGGTGCGCGGCCCCGTCGGCCGCGCCCAGGTCTTCATCCTACGCCGGGGGCACCGACGGTCCCGCGCCCGGTCCGGGACGCCGCAGGCCCGCCGGCCAGGCGTCGTCGAGCTCCACCGTCTGGGGCAGCGCGGCGTGACCCGCGAGGCGCACGAGCCGCACCAGCGCCTTGGCGCGCACGCGCTGCGTCTGGGCGACGGCCTCGTTGTGGAACCGTCGCGCCAGCTGGACGCGGTACCAGGCGGCGGCCAGCGCGTCGAGGAGACCTGCGCTCGACGGGTCGTCGTAGAGGTCGGCGGCCTCCTCCGGTTCGTCGAGGACCGTGCGCAACGTCGCCGACAGGTCGCTCTCGGCCCGGGCGCGATCATCGCCCATCGTGCTGTCGAGGGCGCGCTCCACGGTGCTCCGTGACGGTCCGCGCCTCCGCACGGAGGGGCTCTGGCCCACGCGCGGCGTCAGGACGTAGGACGCCAGGTCGGGGACCGCCACGGCGAGCTCACGGTCCGCTGCCGCGTCACCCCCGGAGGCCTCGTGGGCGGCCTCGACGACGAGGACCGAGCTCACCGGGTCGAGGAGCCCGGACGTCGCGAGGTCCGTCGCGGCCGCGGCACGGCGGACCAGCTGGGCGTCGAGCGCCAGGCGGCTGGCGACGACCTTGCGGTGCAGCCGGTCGAGCCGGGTCGCGGACACCCACATGCTCCACCCCGCGAGCGCGAGGACCGCGCAGACGAGGACGAGAGTCTCGGACCACGTCATGAGGTGACCTCCGTCCAGCCCCGCCGCTGCGCGCGGGACGAGGGGTCCTCCTCGACACCGCCCAGGGCTCGTGTCGCCTCGAGGACCATCTCGTAGACCGTGAGGACCTGGGCGGTGACGGTGGACCAGTCGTACTGGCGGACGGTGGCGGTGGCGAGGCCGGCGCGCCGTGCCCGTTCGTCGGGGTCGCGGAGCGCCTCGACGACGGTGCGGGCGAGGTCGTCGCTGTCGCCGACGCGGAAGACGTACCCGGCCTTCCCGTCGTCGAGGACGCGCTGGAAGGCCCCGAGGTCGCTGGCGACGACGCACGCCCCGGCGCTCATGGCCTCCACGAGGACGATGCCGAAGCTCTCCCCGCCGGTCTGGGGCGCGATGTAGAGGTCGACGGAGGACAGGAGCTCGGCCTTCTCGGCGTCCGACACGGACCCGAGGAACTCGACGGACGCGGCGTGCTCGCCGAGGCGGGCGAGGGCGGCGTCGCGACCCTCGTCGCCACGGCCCGCCACGAGGACCCGGGCACCGGGGACGTGGCGGAGGATCTCGGGGACCGCATCGGTGAGGACCGGGAGGCCCTTGCGCGGTTCGTCGAGGCGCCCGAGGAACGCGATCGTCGGCGCGTCGGGGGTGCCGGTCCAGCGGTCGACGGCGCGGGCGTCGGCGAAGGTGTCGACGTAGACGCCGTTGGGGATGACGACCGCGTCGCCGCCCATGTGCTCGACGAGCGTGCGGCGTGCGTCCTCCGAGACGGCGATGCGGGCCGCGATCTTCTCGAGGCTCGGGCGCACGAGGGGGTGGACCACCTGGAGGGCCCGGGAGCGCAGGAGCGCCGTGTGGAAGGTGGCGACGATGGGTCCTCGGGCGATCCACAGGGCGAGCATGCTCAGGCTGGGGGTGACGGGCTCGTGCAGGTGGAGGACGTCGAAGTGTCCCTCCTTGAGCCAGCGGCGGACCTTGGCCGCCGTACGGGGGCCGAAGGTCATGCGGGCCACGGACCCGTTGTAGCGGACCGGGATGGCCTTCCCCGCGGAGGTGATGTAGTCGGGGATGGGGGTGTCGTCGTCGGCGGGTGCGAGGACGGAGACCTCGTGACCCTGCTCGATGAGGGCCTCGGCGAGGTCGCGGATGTGGAACTGGACGCCGCCCGGGACGTCGAAGGAGTAGGGGCAGACGATGCCGACGCGCAGGGGCCGGCCGATCTCCGGGTGGGTGGTGTCGTTCATGGGCGGGCCTCCGCCCGGGCGAGGCGTTCGGGGTCCAGGTCGGCGACGAACACCTTCTGCAGCATGTGCCAGTCCTCGGGGTGCTCGTGGATGTCGTGGGCGAGGGCGTCGACCCAGCCCTGGGTGGTGGTGCGCAGCCGCTCGGCGGGCGTGCCGTCGGTGGGGACCTCGACGGCCGGGTGGAAGCGGATGACGATGCCCCAGGGGGTCCCGGCCGCGCGTCTGCGCGCTCCGGTGAGGCGTTCGTAGAAGATGCCGGCCGGCAGGAGCGGTGCGCCGGTGGCGACGGCGACGGCCGCGGGTCCGGGTGCGACGCGTGCCGGGTGCCCGAGGAGGTCGACCTGGACGCCGGTGCGCGAGAGGTCGCGGTCGGCGAGGAGGCAGACGAGCCGCCCGGGGGCTGCGGCGACGCGCAGCAGGGCGCGGAAGACGCCGTCGTCCCCGGCGGTGAGGATCGTCATGCCGAGGGACTCCCGGAACACCATGAAGTCCTCGTAGAGCGCCGGGGGCTCGAGGCGCTCGGCGACGGTGGTCACCGGGGCGAGGTGGGTGGACGCCCAGACGCCGGCGAGGTCCCAGTTGCCCTGGTGGGTGAGGGCGACGACGGGGCTGGTCCCGGTGGCGAGGGCGCGCGTGCACTCGTCCCGTCCCTCGACGCGCACGCGTGCGGCGACCTGCTCCGGTGTGGCGGACGCGAGGACGAAGACCTCTCCGAAGTACCGCATGTACGACCGCATGGCACGACGCACCAGCCGGCGCAGCTCGCGTGGTCCCGCGTCGGGCCGCACGCGGGCGAGGTTGGTCGCGAGCCGGCGGACCCCGGCCGGTCGCAGGAGCGTCGCGACGTCGGCGCCGAGCGCCGCGGCGCCGCGCAGGAGCGGCGCCGGGACCTTCGAGGCGTGCTGCCACGCGAGGTGGTGGAGGCGTGCGGTGTCGAGCGCCACGGGTCAGCCTCCCGGGGAGGGCGCCGCACCGGGCGTCGTCCGTGTCGCGAGCGCCTGGGTGCGCACGGTGGCCATGCGCTGGACGACGGTGACGCCGCTGGCTGCGGCGAGGACGGCGAGCGCCACGACGAGGACGACGACGGGCAGGCCGAGACCGACGAGGCCTGCGGCGAGGAGCGAGACGACGAGTCGTTCGGCGCGCTCGGCGATGCCGACGGAGGCCGTCATGTCGAGGCCCTCGGCACGTGCGCGCGCGTAGGAGACGAGGTTGCCGAGGACGAGGCAGCAGAGCGCCGACACCATCCCCCAGGTGCGGAGGGTGCCGTCGGTGTGGAGGAGGAAGAAGGCGAGGAGCCCGCAGAAGATGCCGGCGTCGGCGGCACGGTCGAGGGTCGAGTCGAGGAAGGCGCCCCAGGGCCCTGACCGCCCGGAGAGGCGGGCCATGGTGCCGTCGAGGGAGTCGAGGACGGCGAAGAGCCCGATGACGACGGCTCCGAGCGTGAGGCGGTCGGTGGGGAACGCCCACAGCGCGACGGCGACGACACCGACTGTGCCGAGGACGGTCACGGCGTCGGGGGTGACCCCGATGCGGAGCAGCACTCGTGCGAGGGGGGTGAGGAGGGCTGCCATCGCGCCCCTCAGTCGGCTGAGCACGGTGCGTCCTCCTGGGGGGTGGGGGCGTCGCGGGCGGGCCAGGCGTCGGCGAGGAGCTGGCGTGTCTGCGCGAGGAGCTGTGGCAGGGCCTTGGTGCGGGCGACGATGGGCAGGAAGTTCGCGTCCCCGGCCCATCGGGGCACGACGTGCTGGTGGAGATGGGCGGCGATCCCGGCTCCGGCGACGTCCCCCTGGTTCATGCCGAGGTTGAAGCCGTGGGGGGCGGACACGGAGCGAACGACGCGCATGGCGGTACGGGTGAGGTCCGCGACCTCGGTGACCTCGTCGTCGGTGAGGTCCGTGTAGTCGGCGACGTGCCGGTAGGGGCACACGAGGAGGTGGCCCGAGTTGTACGGGTAGAGGTTGAGCACGACGAAGGCGTGCGTCCCGCGCGCGACGACGAGGCCGTCCTCGTCGTCGCGCCCGGGGACCGTGCAGAACGGGCACGCCCCCTCGGAGGAGTCGGCTGGCTTGTCCTGCCCGCCGATGTAGACCAGGCGGTGCGGGGTCCACAGGCGTTCGAGGGCGTCGGGCACCCCGGCGTGGTCGTCGGCGGTCTCGCTCACACCTGGACCCTGTCCCGCACGGCGGCGACGACGCGGTCGATCGCCTCGGCGACGGGGACGCCGTTGTCCTGGCGGCCGTCGCGGTACCGGAAGGACACGGCGCCGGCCTCGGCGTCCTCTCCCCCGGCGATGAGCACGAACGGGATCTTCTGGGTGCTGGCGGTGCGGATCTTCTTGGCGAAGCGGTCGCTGCTGTCGTCGAGCTCGGCGCGGATCCCGTGGGTGCGCAGCTGGGCGACGACGTCGGCGAGGTAGTCGTTGAAGGGCTCGGCGACGGGGACGGCGAGGACCTGGACGGGTGCGAGCCACGCGGGGAACGCTCCGGCGTAGTGCTCGGTGAGGACCGCGAAGAAGCGTTCGATGGATCCGAAGAGGGCCCGGTGGATCATCACGGGGCGCTGGCGGGTGCCGTCGGCGGCGGCGTACTCGAGGTCGAACTTCTCGGGGAGGTTGAAGTCGAGCTGGATGGTGGACATCTGCCAGGTGCGCCCGATGGCGTCCTTCGCCTGGACGGAGATCTTGGGTCCGTAGAACGCGGCGCCCTCGGGGTCTGCGACGAGCTCGAGGCCGGACTCGGTGGCGACCTCCTCGAGGGTGCGGGTGGCTTCCTCCCACACCTCGTCGGAACCCACGGACTTCTCGGGGTCGCGGGTGGAGAGCTCGAGGTAGAAGTCGTCGAGCCCGTAGTCCTTGAGCAGCCCGAGGACGAAGTTCAGTGCATCGGTGAGCTCGGACTTCATCTGCTCCCGGGAGCAGTAGATGTGGGCGTCGTCCTGCGTGAAGCCGCGGGCCCGGGTGAGACCGTGGACGACGCCGGACTTCTCGTAGCGGTAGACGGTGCCGAACTCGAAGAGCCGCAGCGGGAGCTCGCGGTAGGAGCGGCCGCGTGAGGCGAACACGAGGTTGTGCATGGGGCAGTTCATGGGCTTGAGGTAGTAGTTCTGCCCGGCCTTGCGCACCACGCCGTCGGCGTCGCGCTCCTCGTCGAGCTGCATGGGGGGGTACATGCCCTCGGAGTACCAGTCGAGGTGACCGGAGGTCTGGAAGAGCTGTTCCTTGGTGATGTGCGGGGTGTTGACGAAGGAGTAGCCCTCCTCGACGTGCCGCTTGCGGGAGTACTGCTCCATCTCGGAGCGGATGATCCCGCCCTTGGGGTGGAACACCGCGAGGCCGGAGCCGATCTCGTCGGGGAAGGAGAAGAGGTCGAGCTCGGTGCCCAGGCGGCGGTGGTCGCGGCGCTCGGCCTCGGCGAGGCGCTCGAGGTACGCCTTGAGCTCGTCCTTGGTGGGCCACGCGGTGCCGTAGATGCGCTGCAGCTGCGGGTTCTTCTCGCTGCCGCGCCAGTACGCGGCGGCGCTGCGCATGAGCTGGTAGCCGTTCCCGATGAGCCTGGTGCTCGGCAGGTGGGGACCGCGGCAGAGGTCGGACCAGGCGACGTCGCCGTTGCGGCGGACGTTGTCGTAGATGGTGAGCTCACCGGCGCCGACCTCGACGGACGCGCCCTCGGCAGCGGTGTCGCTGCTGCCCTTGAGGCCGACGAGCTCGATCTTGTAGGGCTCGTCGGCGAGCTCGGCGAGGGCGTCGGTGTCGGTGACCACGCGACGTCGGAACGTCTGGCCCTCCTTGACGATGCGCATCATCGCCTTCTCGAGAGCCTTGAGGTCCTCGGGGGTGAAGGGCTCGGTGACGTCGAAGTCGTAGTAGAAGCCGTCCTTGACGGGCGGTCCGATGCCCAGCCGTGCGGACGGGTTCACCTGCTGCACGGCCTGCGCGAGCACGTGGGCCGCGGAGTGGCGCAGGACGTCGAGGCCGTCGGGCGAGTCGATGGTGACCCCCTCGACCACGTCGCCGTCCGCGAGCGCGGTGGAGAGGTCGACGAGGTTCCCGCCGACGCGGAGCACGACGACGTCGCGTCGTTCCGCGAAGAGCTCGGTGCCGGTGGTCCCGGGGGTGACCGTCGTCAGCTGACCGTCGACGGTGACGGTGAGGGACTGGTCCAGCGGTGACGACTCAGACACGGGGGCTGCTCCAATGACGTTCGAGGGGCGCTGCCTGGTGGCACGCGCCCCTCGATGTTACCGATACCGGCACCGTCCGCGGGCACGCCTCACGGGCGGCGGGGGCGGGCCATGCCGGGTCGCAGCGCCGTGAGGACGCGCTCGACGTCGTCCTCGTCGTTCCACAGGTGGAAGGCGACGCGTGCGCGCCCGGCGCGCCCGGAGGCGACGACCCCGGCGTCGGCGAGCGCGGCCAGGTCCTGGCCGTCGGCGTCGGGCCAGGTGATGATCGCCTGGCCGAGGCGGGGTATCCCGAGCCCGTCGCAAAGCGCGTCGCCGAGGCTCGTGCTGCGGTGGTGGAGGGCGGCGAGGTCGGTCCGGGCGAAGAGGTCGACGGCGGGCGCTGCCCCGACCCAGGCCTGCCAGGCGGGCGAGACGTCGAAGGCTCGGGCGTCGGTGGCGAGGTCCATGCGCGGTCCGTAGCAGGAGCCCCAGACGTCGTCGCCCGCGTACCAGCCTGCCTGGAGCGGGACGAGGGATGACCGGTACTCGTCCCCGAGGGTGAGGAACGCCACGCCGCGGGGGGCGCACAGCCACTTGTAGGCGTGGCAGACCGTGGCGTCGAAGACTGAGGCGTCGACGGGCATGGCCCCGGCGGCCTGCGTCGTGTCGCACAGGGTGCGTGAACCGTGGTGGCGTGCGGCGGTGACGATGGCGTCGACGTCGGCGACCGCGCCGGTGGCGGACTGGACGAGGGAGAAGGACACGAGGTGGGTGTCCGCCGTGATGCTGGCGGCGAGCCGGTCGAGCGGCACGTGCCGGACGCGGACCCCGCGGTCGGCGGCGGCGAGGAACGGGTAGACCACGGAGCTGAAGTCCCCGTCGACGCAGAGCACCTCGCGCCCGGGCGGGACGGCGGCGGCGAGCACGGAGACCATGGCCGACGTCTGGGAGCCGATGGCGACGTGGTCGACGGGGACTCCGACGAGCGCGGCGTAGGCGGTGCGGGTGGTCTCGACGACGTCCCCGTAGCGGGCCGGGCCGGTGCGGGCGTGGGACCAGTCGTCGAGGTCGGCGCGGAGGGCGGTGAGGGTGGCGTCGGTGGGCAGCCCCATGGTGCAGGCGGAGAGGTACCCGGCGCCGCGGGAGAAGTGGGTGCGTGCCTGGTCGACGGTGAGGAGCATGGTTCCAGCCTGGCGACCCGTCGAGCATTCGACTAGGCCCAGGTCATGATCCGATTCATAAGGCAACGTTATGATCGACCGTGACCAGCGACCCTGCCCCCTCGCCGGGTGTCACCCCCGAGGACCTCGACTCCCACTCGCTGCGCGTCGTGCGCGCGATCGCCGACCACGGCTCGGTGACGGCAGCAGCCGCGGCCCTCGGTTACAGCCAGCCGGCGCTGAGCCAGGCGATCCGTCGGCTCGAGGCGCGGATCGGCATGACCGTCCTCGCCCGCGCAGGCCGCGGGGTGCGCCTCACGGAAGCGGGACGCGTCGTGGCCCGGCACGCGACCGTGGTGCTGCGGTCCATCGACGCCGCGGCCGACGAGCTCACCGAGCTCGCAGGGGCACGGGCAGGGCAGGCGAGGCTCACGGGCTTCCCGTCGGCGTCGTCGACGCTGGTGCCGTCGGTGCTCGGCGCGATGGCTGCCCGCTCCCCCGGGGTGCGCACCAGCTACCTCGAGGCGGAGCCACCCGAGGCGGTGGCAGCGGTCCGGGACGGTCTCGCGGACGTCGCGCTGACGTTCAGCTATCCCGGCGATCCGCAGGACCCACACGGGGACAGCACGTCCGGCCTGACCTCGGTCGCGCTGTGGCGCGACACCATGGTGCTCGTGCTCCCCGCGACGAACGCCCGCGCCCGAGGTCCGGCAACCCGGGAGGTGGCCGTGAGCGACCTCGCGCAGGACCGCTGGATCGGCGGCTGCCCGCGGTGCCGTGCGCACCTCCTGGCGACCTGCGGTGCGGCCGGCTTCGTGCCGAGCATCGCCTACGAGACGGACAACGTCCCGGCCGTGCTCGGGATGGTCGCGGCAGGTCTCGGTGTCGCGATGCTGCCGAGCCTCGCCGTCACGGGAGCCCCGCTGCCGAGCGGCGTGGTCGCCCGCCGTCCTGCGGGCGGTGACCACAGGACCGTGCACCTCGTGCTGCCCCCGGAGGTCGAGGCCATGCCGTCGGTCCTCGCGATGCGCGACGCCGTGCGGTCGCTGGACCCGCGACGGTGGGGCCTCCACCCCGTCTGAACCCGGGGACCACCGGTGTGCCGCCGTGGGAACGACGAAGGCCGCACCCCTAGGGGTGCGGCCTTCGTGTGCTGCGACGTGGGCGATACTGGGTTCGAACCAGTGACCTCTTCGGTGTGAACGAAGCGCGCTACCACTGCGCCAATCGCCCGTCTCCACCGTTCCGCACCCGTGTCCAGTGCCACGACGGGCCTGGACACCCGTGCTGCGCGGTGTTCGTGGAAGATCGTAACCGGTCAGGACGCCAGGAAGCGAACCGGCCCCGATCAGGGGTCGACGAGCTCGGCCGCTCGTCGCGCGAAGAGCTCCTGCGCGGCGAGCGTGAGCGGACCTGGGACGACCCGCTGCCCGTCGAGCCCGACCACCGGCACGACGTTGCGGATGCTCCCGGCGAGGCCGAGCGACGTTCGGCCTGCGAGGACGTCGTCGAGGACCGTGAACGGGAGCTCGTCGACCTCCGCCTCGCGGGCGGGCAGACCGTCCGCGAGCGCCCACTCGAGGAGCAGCTCGCGGGTGATGCCCGCGAGGCATCCGGTCATGAGGTGGGGGGTGAGGAGCTCGCCGTCGCGCTCGACGAGGACGTTCGAGGCGGTGCCCTCGCAGAGGGCTCCGACGGTGTTGGCCATGAGCCCCTCGTCGGCGCCGTGCCGGGTGGCGTGTGCGAGGCCGACGGCGTTCTCGGCGTAGGACGTCGTCTTGAGGCCGGCGACGGCGGACCGTTCGTTGCGGATCCACGGCAGGCGCACGACGCGGGCGTCGACGGTGCGCACCGCCGGCCCGGCGGCGACCATGAGCGTCGGCGGCCCGTCCCCGCGCGCGGAGCCGAGGGGACCGAGGCCGGCTGTGAGGGTGATGCGCAGGCGCCCGGTCTCCGGCGTGGACCGTGCGAGGACGGCGTCCACGGCGTCCCTGAGGGTCGCCTCGTCGGGCACGGTGATCCCCAGCCCGGTCGCGGACCGGGCGAGCCGGCGCAGGTGCCTGCCCAGGGCGAAGGCCCGTCCGTCCGTGACGGAGCACGTCTCGAAGACGCCGTCGCCGACCGTGAGCCCGTGGTCGAGGACGCTGACGGCGGGCTCCTCGGGCGCGACGAAGCGCCCGTCCTTCCACAGCACGAGGGTCATGGGGTCAGTGTGCCGCAGACGCGAGGTCCACGAGGCGTCGCGCCTTGAGCTCCGTCTCCAGCCACTCCCCGTGGGGGTCGCTGCCCCAGGTGATGCCGGCCCCCGTCCCGAAGCGGAGCGCCGGGCTGCGGCCGTCGGTGCCGCGGTCCCACCAGAAGGTGCGGATGCCGACGGCGAGCTCCGCGGTGCCCGCGTCTGCGTCGACCCACCCGACCGCCCCGCAGTAGGGGCCGCGGGGCACCGGTTCGAGGTCGCGGATGATGCGCAGCGCCGACGACTTGGGCGCACCGGACACCGAGGCGGGCGGGAAGGTCGCGGCGAGGACACGCGCCCAGGTCCCCGGGCCGGTGACGACGTCGGGCCGCAGGCGCCCGGTGACGGTCGACACGAGGTGGACGAGCCCTGGGTGGTGCTCGACGCCGAGGAGGGAGGTGACCTCGACGGTCCCCGGAGCGCAGACGCGCTGGAGGTCGTTGCGGACGAGGTCGGTGATCATGACGTTCTCCGCGCGGTCCTTGTCGCCCAGCCCCTCCGGTGACGTCGCGGTGCCCTTGATGGGACCCGACGTGAGGGTCGTGATGCCGGCGGGACGGGCGTCGAGGCGCAGGAAGAGCTCCGGGGAGGCGCACACCACCCACACCGGGTCGATGCCGGAGGACGCCGGGACGTGGAGGACCCCCTGGTACGGGGCGGGGTTCCCGGCGGCGAGGCGCTGGGCGAGGGCCCGCGCGTCGGGCTCCGCGGGCGTTCCGTCCGGCCCTCCTGGTGCGAGGGGCGCGGAGAGCACGCGGCAGACGTTCACCTGGTAGACGTCCCCGGCACGCACGTGCTCGCGGACCGTCCGCACGGCAGCCTCGTAACCGTCCTGGTCCAGCGAGCTGGTCCACCCGTCGCGTGCAGGGCCCGCCCACGCGGTGCGCGCCCTCGGTGTCGCGGCAGCGGCGACGCTGCCGACCGGCCCCCTGCGGACGTCGGCGAACCGCCAGGCCCTCGCCCGCCCGTCGAACTCGGCGACGACGAACCACACTCCCCCTCGGTCCAGGGCCTCGGGCGTGTCGGCGAGGTCGACGACCTCCACCGGTGAGCGCCCCTCGAGGCGCCCGAACTGCGCGTATCCGTCCACGGCACCACGCTACCGACAGCCGTGGGGCAGCCCACACCAGCAACTTTTCCGCAGGATCCTGCGGATCCCGACCGTGAAAGAGCCCCGGGGGCGACGTCAGTTGGACTCAGGCCGCAAAGGTCTATTAGAGTCTGGGACGCGCCGAAAACGCCGGGGAGAAAAACCCGGCCTTCCGGAGAGCATGCGGACGTGGCTCAGTGGTAGAGCATCACCTTGCCAAGGTGAGGGTCGCGGGTTCGAATCCCGTCGTCCGCTCGGAGACAGACTCTCGAGGTCACACTCGGGGCTGGGTCTCAGCGGTGGAGTGGCCGAGAGGCGAGGCAGCGGCCTGCAAAGCCGTATACACGGGTTCGAATCCCGTCTCCACCTCGCATCGACCGACCGCACGACCGGGTCTGTCCTGCACGACAATGGGCGATTGGCGCAGCGGTAGCGCGCTTCCCTGACACGGAAGAGGTCACTGGTTCGATCCCAGTATCGCCCACCAGTATTCAGAGGCCGTTCCGGAGAGATCCGGGGCGGCCTCTTGCGTCGTCCGGGGTCAGCGCCCTCGCCGGGGGCTGACCCGGATCACGACGACCGGGTGTGGGGTCGTGGGTCTCCCGCTGACGCGGGATCGGCTCCGACGAGCACGCGGCCCCGGTGTCGACGTGGCAAGGCCGCACGGCGCCGACGCGGCGCACGGACGCTGAGGAGGAGATGACGTGGCTCGACGAGGCCGAGGACGGTCCGGTGGCGCACAGGGAGCTGGCGCGGACGGCGCCGGCTCCAAGCGCACGGGCGCCAAGGGCGGCGGTTCCAAGAGCTCGGGCGCCAAGGGTGCCGGTTCCAAGAGCTCGGGCGCCAAGGGTGCCGCCATCAAGGGTGGCGGGGCCCAGCGCCGACGCGCCCCGCGCCGCACCCGGCAGGACCTGGTCTCCGTGCTCGCCGACGTCGCTCGCGAGGTCGACGACGCCGTGCAGCGGACCTCCACGCGTCCGGGGGTGCGCACGAAGTTCCAGGTCGTCGCGCTCCTCGTGCGCGAGGAGAAGGCGCGTGCGACCTCCGACGACAGCCTGAGCACGGCCCGACGCGCCGAGGTGCTCAAGCGCCTCGACGGCATCGCGACGATGCTGGCCCGGACCGCGGCCCGGGACACCTCGCTGCTCGAGCTCCTCGCCGACGACGCCCGGGTCTCCGACGCAGCACGTGCATACAGGGCATCGGTGATGCGCGCCGGCGGCCTGGAGCCGCCCGAGCCCGAGGAGGCCCCGGCACCTGCGGAGCCGACCCCACCACAGGCGGGCGCATCCACTCAGGTGGTGCCGCGCTCCGTCGTCTCGCGCCAGATGGCCAACCCGTTCCTGGCCCCCGACTACGAGGCCGCGGCCGAGCGGACCGCGGCACGGGCCGGACGCCTGGCAGGCTGGGAGCTCCTCGAGCCGCTGTTCCGGTCCTTCGAGCGGGCCACGCCGGGATCACCCGCGTGCATGGCGCTGCCGGCCCCCGGGCCGGTGTCCGTGCCGCGCGGCCGGGACGTGATGCCGCACCAGGCCCAGGTCGTCACGGCGGCGGCGCGCGGTCACCACACGTTCCTGCTCGCCGACGAGCCAGGTCTCGGCAAGACGGCGCAGGCCCTCCTGGCGGCCCAGGCCGCCGACGCGTACCCGCTGCTCGTCGTGGTGCCCAACGTCGTCAAGGCGAACTGGGCCAACGAGGTGGCGCTGTGGACGCCGTCACGCCGGTCCACGGTGGTCCACGGGGACGGCGACCGGATGGACGGCTTCGCGGACGTCGTGATCGTCAACTACGAGCTCCTGGACCGCCACGTCGGGTGGCTCGGCGAGCTGGGCTTCCGCGGCATGATCGTCGACGAGGCGCACTTCATCAAGAACAGGACCTCGCAACGCTCCCAGCACGTCCTCGCCCTGTCCGAGCGGATCCGGACCCGCGTCGGCAAGCCGCTGCTCATGGCGCTGACAGGCACCCCGCTGATCAACGACATCGAGGACTTCCGGGCGATCTGGCAGTTCCTCGGCTGGATCGACGACACGGTCCCGCTGGGCAGGCTGCGGTCCGCGCTCGAGGACACGGGCCTCACGCCAGCCGACCCGGGCTTCTCCGCCGCCGCGCGGACCAGCGTGACCGAGATGGGCATCGTGCGCCGCCGCAAGAGCGACGTCGTCGCCGACATCCCGGCACGCCGCGTCGCGGACCTCGTCGTCGAGCTCGACGGGGCGGCCGGCCGGTCCGTGCGCGCGGCCGAGGCCGCGCTCGTCGAGCGGCTCGTCCAGCGATACCGGACCGCTCTGGAGATGCGCGGCGACGTCGCCGCCGACGGGGTCGACCACGAGCTCGTCCGCCGTGTCGCGGCCGCGGAGCTCAAGGACTCGACCTCGAAGGCCAAGGGCGAGAACGTGTTCACCATGGTGCGTCGGATCGGCCAGGCGAAGGCGGGCCTGGCGGCCGACTACGCCGCCCAGCTGGCCCGCAGCGTCGGGAAGGTCGTGTTCTTCGCCAAGCACGTCGACGTCATGGACCACGCCGAGCAGGTGTTCGCCGAGCGCGGCATCCGCTACGCCTCGATCCGCGGCGACCAGACCTCCAAGGCCCGCGAGAAGAACATCGCGGCCTTCACGGACGACCCGGACGTGTCGATCGTGGTGTGCTCCCTGACCGCTGCCGGGGTCGGCCTCAACCTCCAGGTCGCGTCGAACCTCGTGCTCGCCGAGCTGTCCTGGACGTTCGCCGAGCAGACCCAGGCGATCGACCGCATCCACCGGATCGGCCAGGACGAGCCCGTCACCGCGTGGCGGATCGTCGCCGCACAGACGATCGACCCGAGGATCGCCGAGCTCATCGACAGCAAGTCGGGCCTGGCGGCACGCGCGCTCGACGGGGCCAGCGAGGACGACAGCGACGCGTCGACGACCGTCCAGCTCGACGCCCTCGCCGGCCTGCTCACCGACGCGCTGGACCACGACACCGTCGTCTGAGCCGTCGGAGGGGATCGCGGGCCGTCCCTTCCGGCCTGCGCCCTTCCCGGGTACGCTCGTCTCGAATCGTTTCGAGAACCGCACCGGCGCCGCACTGTGGCAGCGCTCCCACGGAAGGACTCCGCATGAACGCCCCGCTCCCCTACAAGGACGCAGGACTCCCCGTCGCCGACCGCGTCGCCGACCTCGTCGAGCGCATGACGCTCGAGGAGAAGGTGGGCCAGATGCTCCAGCTCACCGCGCAGGACGGCGTCGAGCACCTCGTGCAGGACATGCACGTCGGGTCCATCCTCCACGCCTCCCCCGAGCGCGTCCGCGAGGCGCACGCCGCCACGGCGCGCACACGCCTGCAGATCCCTCTCCTCGTCGGTGAGGACTGCATCCACGGGCACTCCTTCTGGGAGGGCGCCACCATCTACCCCACACAGCTGGGCATGGCGGCCACCTGGGACGCCGAGCTCGTGGAGCGCGTCGCCCGCGCGACAGCTCGCGAGGTCGTCCCCACCGGCGTCCACTGGACCTTCTCCCCCGTGCTCTGCATCGCCCGTGACCTGCGGTGGGGGCGCGTGAGCGAGACGTTCGGCGAGGACCCCTACCTCATCGGCGAGCTCGCCTCCGCAATGGTCCGCGGGTACCAGGGCGACGGCCTCGACGACCCCACGGCCATCCTCGCGACCGCCAAGCACTTCGCCGGGTACTCCGAGACCCAGGGCGGCCGGGACGCCACCGAGGCGGACATCTCCCGGCGCAAGCTCCGCTCCTGGTTCCTGCCGCCCTTCGAGCGCGTCGCCCGCGAGGGCTGCCGCACGTTCATGCTCGGCTACCAGTCCATGGACGGGGTGCCCATCACCATCAACGAGTGGCTCCTCGGCGACGTCCTGCGCGGCGAGTGGGGCTACACGGGGATGCTCGTCACCGACTGGGACAACGTCGGCCGCATGGTGTGGGAGCAGCACATCCAGCCCGACCACACCCACGCCGCCGCGGCCGCGGTCCGCGCCGGCAACGACATGGTCATGACCACCCCCTCGTTCTTCGAGGGCGCCCAGGACGCCGTGCGCCGAGGCATGCTCGACGAGTCGGCCATCGACGCCGCCGTCGCCCGCATCCTCACCGTGAAGATGGAGCTCGGCCTCTTCGAGGACCCGCGCCACCCCGACCCCGCCGCCCAGGCCACCGTCATCGGCTCCGCCGAGCACGCGGAGCTCAACCTCGAGGTCGCCCGCCGCTCCCTGGTGCTCCTCACCAACGACGGGACGCTGCCGCTCGACGGCGGGCTCGTCGCCGGACCCGACGGGCGTGCCGCCGGCGGTCCCGCGCCGCGCACCGTCGCCGTCGTCGGTCCCAACGCCGACGACCAGCACACCCAGCTCGGCGACTGGGCGGGCAGCTCCGGGCAGGCCGACTGGCTCCCGGACGGCCACCCCCGCGAGCTCACCACGACCGTCCTCGACGGGTTCCGCGACCACGTCCCGTCCGACTGGACCGTCACGCACGCCCGCGGTGCCGACATCATCAGCGTCGGCAAGGACCCCGAGGGAGAGTTCTTCCCCGACGGGCAGCCGCGCCCCGCCGTCGCCGTCCCCGTCGACCCGGACCCCGAGCTGATCGCCGAGGCCGTCGCCGCCGCGGAGGCCGCCGACTACGTGGTCGCCGTCGTCGGGGACCGCATCGAGCTCGTCGGCGAGGGCCGCTCCACCGCCACCCTCGACCTCCTCGGCGGTCAGGTCGCCCTGCTCGACGCCCTCGCCGCGACCGGCACGCCCATGGTCGTCGTGGTCGTCGCGTCCAAGCCCCTCGTGCTCCCGCCGTCCGCGCACTCCGCCGCGGCCATCGTCTGGGCGGCCAACCCCGGCATGGCAGGCGGACGCGCCCTCGCGGAGATGGTCCTCGGGCTCGTCGAGCCGTCAGGACGCCTGCCCATCTCGTTCGCCCAGCACGCCGGGCAGCTGCCCGTGTACTACAACGAGCTGCCCGGGCAGCACGGGACCCGCTACGCGGACCTCACGCAGCGGCGGCCCTTCGCCTTCGGCGAGGGCCTGAGCTACACCACCGTCGACTACTCCGACCTGCGCGTCCTCGAGACGACCGTCGGCCGGGGGGACACGGTGAGGGCCGAGGTCACGCTCCACAACACGGGCGCCCGGCCGTCCCTCGAGACCGTCCAGGTGTACGTCCACGACGTCGTCGCGACCGTCACGTGGGCCACCAAGGAGCTCAAGGCGCACCGCCAGGTCGAGCTCGCCCCGGGCGAGCGTCGGACCGTCGAGCTCGAGCTGCCCGTCGCGGACTGCACGCTCGTCGACGCCGAGGGGCGCCGCGTCGTCGAGGCAGGTGACTTCGAGCTCCTCGTCGGGCCCTCGTCGCGGGACGAGGTGCTGCAGCGCGCCACCTTCACCGTCGTCGACTGACCCGGTGCGGCCGGGGCGCCCGTGCAGGGCGCCCCGGTTGCCGGTCGGGACGAGCCCACCGAGAGTGGGGTGGTACGTCGTCCCCACCACCGGAGGTTGTCATGTCAGCACGCCACACCCTCGTCCGAAGCATGCACGACATCGGGCTCGCGTCCTGGTTCGGAGGTTCCCTCATGGGCGCCGTCGGGCTCAACGGCGCGGCCGCGGCGGCCAAGGACCCCCAGGAGCGCGTGGCCCTCGCCGCGAAGGGCTGGGCCCGCTGGACCCCCGTCGTCGTCGCGTCGGTCGGTCTGCACACGCTCGGCAGCATCGGTCTCATCGCCGGGAACGCCAAGCGCCTCGAGCACCAGGAGGGCGCCCGCACCAACACCGTCGTCAAGGGCCTGCTCACCGTCGCAGCGGCAGCCACCACCCTCTACGCAGGTGGCGTCGGCAAGACTCAGCACGAGCACGCCGACGAGGGAGCGCCCGGCGCGACCGAGGCGTCACGCTCCTCCTCCGCCGAGCTCACCGCGGCGCAGGAGAAGCAGAAGGCGCTCCAGTGGGCCATCCCCGCGCTCACCGGCGTCCTCATCGTCCTCGCCGCGCAGCAGGGAGAGCAGCAGCGTCCCCTCGGCGGCAGGCTCCACGGCCGCTGACCGCACGACGGCCGATACGCCCACCAGGACGGGCCGTGATGGAGCCACGTGCCCCTCACGGCCCGTCCGTCCGTGCCCTCAGGGCCCGTCCGTCGCCGGGCGGATCCCACGGGAGCCGCGCGGATCAGACGGAGCGGGTCTCGCCGCTCCGGTCGAGGAAGGCCGCGAGGGGGTCCTGACGGACCGCTGCCCGCACCTGCTCGGCGACCTGACCGAGCTGCTCGCGTTCGACCGGCAGGTACGCGTCCGGGACGACGTCGAGCACCAGGCCGACCTGGTGCAGGACCTCGGCGCGCTGCTCGTCGTCCCGCGTGGCGAGACCGACGTCGCGGAGCATCCTCAGGAGTCCGACGAGCACCGTCGGCTCCTGTCGCCCGTAGCGACGAACCTGCCCGCACGCGAGATCGAGGTAGTAGCGCAGGTCCCTGTCCTCGACGACCGCCCTGCCTCGGCCCTCGTCGTCCTCGTGCAGCGTGGGACCGAGCCTGCGTCCCGTGAGCTCGACGAGCAGGTCCGTGAGGTGACCGAGGCAGTGCATGGCGGTCACCGGGTCGTTCACCCCCGGGGACAAGGCGCGGACCGCGATGTCCACGAGCTGGCGGAAGCCGAACGCGGCGTCCTGCTCGACCGTCCGCTCGTAGCCGAGCGCGACGGCGCCGACGACCCGACGCGAGAGGTCCTCGGGCGCGTCGTGTCCCGCGCCGAGACGGACGGCGGCGAGGAGGGTGCCCTGCACCACGTGGTCCCCCGGCCTCGCCACGACCCGCACCAGACAGTCGTGCTCGACGGCCGCCGACACGAGGTCGTCCACGCTCACGGAGCGGACGAACCCGCTGCTCCGCGCCGGCAGCAACGTCCACGCACCGTCGATCTGCTCCGCGGCACCGGGCGAGCGTGCGGCGCCCGACCCGTACGCGGGGTAGAACGCACGGATCGCGGCGCGTGCCTCGCCGTGGACCGTGAGCATCATCGTGTCCACCCTGAGCTTCCTCGTGATGTGGGTGATGAACCCGAGCACCGCGGCGAGCGACCCGAACGCCAGCAGGATGGTCACACCTACCGCCAGGACAGGGACGTCGTCCTCCTCGCGCAGCGACCGCAGGACGAGCACGGCGAACACGAAGGTCGCGACGAGGACGGCGAGGACCGCCTTGGTGACCCTGTCCCTCGTGAAGTCGCGCAGCAGGCGCGGCGAGAACTGCTGCGACGCGAGCTGGAGCGCGACCACGGTGAGGGAGAAGGTCAGCGAGACGATGCTCATGGCCGCGGTCGCGACGGTCTGCATGAGGCTCGCCGCAGCAGCGACGTCGCCCGGCCACACGATGCGGGCCAGCACGGAGCCCGCGGGCGCCTCGATGTGCGTGAGGAGCGGCACCGTCAGCGCAGCCGCAACCGCCGCCGCCGCGGGCCAGGTCCACAGCTCCGCACGACCTCGCTCCACGCTCGGGCCCGCAGAACCCCTCACACCCACCGTGCGCTCCGTCGTCCCGCGCCGGTCATGCGACGAGATAGACGAGCCCGGCGATCGCGAAGCCCATGAGGCCGATGAGGGTCTCGAGGACGGTCCACGTCTTCAACGTCGTCTTGACGTCCATGTCGAAGAACCGGCCCACGAGCCAGAAGCCCGAGTCGTTGACGTGCGACGCCATGACCGACCCGGCCGCGACGGCGATGACGATCGAGGCGAGCTGGAAGCCGTTGAAGTCCCCGGCGGCGACGGCCGGCTCGATGAGCCCGGCCGCGGTGATGAGCGCGACGGTCGCCGACCCCTGTGCGACGCGCAGGATGGTGGCGATGAGGAAGCCGGCGACGATGACCGGGACGCCGAGGTCGCCGAGGACGTCCGCGAGCGCGTCGCCGATGCCCGAGGCCCGCAGGACCGCTCCGAACATGCCACCGGCCCCGGTGATGAGGATGACGGAGGCCACGGGGCCGAGGGAGGAGTCGAGGAGCTTCTCGATGACGTTCTTGTCGCGTCCGCGACGTCGGCCGAGGACCCAGGCGGCGACGAGGACGGCGACGAGGAGTGCGACGGGCGTGGAGCCGAGCGCGCGGCCGACGGCGAACCAGGTGGCGTCCTCGTCGACCGTCCCGGCGGTGCCGAGGAGGTCGAGACCGGTGTTGACGAAGATCAGGACGAGCGGCAGCAGGAGGAGCGCGAGGACCGTCCCGAAGGACGGGGGGTTGGGGGGAGCGTCCTCGTCGTCGGTCTTCCCGAGGATCTCGGGGACGGGCAGCACCCACCGGCGTCCTGCCCAGACGCCGTAGAGGTAGGAGGTCACGTACCAGGTGGGGATCGCGACGACGAGACCGAGGAGGATGACGACACCGGGCTCCGCGCCGAGGAGCTCCGACGCGGCGACGGGGCCCGGGTGGGGTGGCACGAAGATGTGCATCACGGAGAAGGCGCCGGCGACGGGCAGGCCGTAGGTGAGGACCCCGGCGCCCAGGCGCCGTGCGACGGCGAACACGATGGGGAGCATGACGACGAGGCCTGCGTCGAAGAAGATGGGGAAGCCGAAGATCAGGGACGCGACGCCGAGGGCGAGGGGCGCCCTGTCCTCCCCGAAGCGGGAGACGAGGGTGTCGGCCATGACCTTCGCCCCGCCGGAGGTCTCGACCATCCGCCCGAGCATGGCCCCGAGGCCGACGAGGAGCGCGACGGAGCCGAGCGTCGTGCCGAACCCGGTGGTGATGACGTCGATGACGGCGGACGGGGGGATCCGCGCGGCGAATGCCGTGAGCACGGAGACGAGGATCAGTGCGAGGAACGCGTGGAGCCTGAGCTTGATGATGAGGACCAGGAGCACGACGATCGCACCGGCGGCGATCGCGAGCAGGGGTCCTGCGGTGAGGGTCTGGGTCCAGTCCTCGGGGGGCATCGGTGTCTCCTGGCTCGGTGGGGTGGTGGAGGAGCTGCCGCGCTCCGTCAGCTCTCGGTCGTGAGTCCGAGCGCCTCGAGGGCACGGTCCATGACGACGTCCGGGGGGACGTCGACGGCGAGCGTCGTCCCGTCCTCGTCGTCCGTGAGGGGTTCGAGGGTGCTCAGCTGGGACGGCAGGAGCGTGGGGGGCATGAAGTGGCCGCTGCGCCGGGACAGCCGCTCGCCGATGACCTCGGGCGCCGCGGTGACGTGGAGGAAGCGGACGCGGCCCTGCGCGTCGCCGAGGACGTCCCGGTAGGCACGGCGCAGCGCGGAGCAGGTGACGATGGTGCTCCTGCCGGTCTGCGCCTGGCTGGTGAGCCAGTCGCGGATGGCGTCGAGCCAGGGCCAGCGGTCCTCGTCGGTGAGGGGTGTGCCGGCCGTCATCTTGGCGATGTTCTCGGGCGGGTGGAAGGTGTCCGCCTCGGCGACGGGCCACCCGAGCCGCTCGGACAGGTTGGTCGCCAGGGTCGTCTTGCCGGACCCCGAGACCCCCATGACGACGAGGTGCTGGATCTCGTCGTCCTGCTGGGGCCGGGCGGTCGCGTCGTCGGGAGCCATGCTCACATCATGGCGGCGGGGTGGGTCGCCCGCGACTGCACGGGCATCGCCCCGGGTGCTGTGACGTCGGACACGTTCAGATGTCCTCGGGGTTGTCCCAGTCGTCGCCCGCGAGGATCTTGCCGTCCTTCGCGCGCCGCTCGCTCTCGCGCAGGGAGCGGGGAGCGCGCGTCGCGTCGCCCCCGGTCAGGACGTCGCCCATCCCGGGGCGGTCCTCGTCGTAGTACCGGGCGTCACGGCGCTCGGGCTGGGGTGTGGCACCGCGGCGACGGGGTGCGTCCGGGGCGGGTTCGTCGGTGGTCATGCCTCATCCCACCAAACTCTGCGTGTTCCTGCCAGAGGACCGGGACGACGCGAGCCGGGACGCCTGGGGCGTCCGCCCGGCCTCGGGCCGCGGGCTCGCGCGGATGACGGGAGCCCGTTCGTGGGGCAGTCTTTCTGCATGCAGATCTGGCCTGGAGCCCCCTACCCCCTCGGCGCGACCTTCGACGGCAGCGGAACGAACTTCGCGATCTTCTCGGAGGTGGCCGAGCGCATCGAGCTCTGCCTCTTCGACGAGACCGGCGAGGAGACCCGCATCGACCTCGTCGAGGTCGACTCGTTCGTCTGGCACGCCTACCTGCCCTCGGTGCAGCCCGGACAGCACTACGGATTCCGGGTGCACGGACCCTACGACCCCGAGCACGGCCACCGGTGCAACCCGTCCAAGCTGCTCCTCGACCCCTACGCGAAGGCGATCGACGGTGCGGTCGACGGGGACCAGAGCCTCTTCTCCTACACGTTCGGCTCCCCCGAGGTGCGCAACGACGACGACTCGGCCGGTCACACGATGATGTCCGTGGTCGTCAACCCGTTCTTCGACTGGGGCCACGACCGTCCGCCGAACCACGAGTACCACGAGTCCGTGATCTACGAGGCGCACGTGCGCGGCATGACGCAGCAGCACCCGGACGTCCCCGAGGAGCTGCGGGGCACCTACGCCGGCATGGCGCACCCCGCGGTCATCGCGCACCTCACCGAGCTCGGGGTCACGGCCGTCGAGCTCATGCCCGTGCACCAGTTCGTCAACGACTCCACGCTCGTCGAGAAGGGCCTGTCGAACTACTGGGGCTACAACACCATCGGGTTCTTCGCGCCGCACAACGGCTACGCGTCGTCCGGGACCGCCGGCCAGCAGGTGCAGGAGTTCAAGCTCCTCGTCAAGGCCCTCCACGAGGCGAACATCGAGGTCATCCTCGACGTCGTGTACAACCACACCGCCGAGGGGAACCACCTGGGCCCCACCCTGAGCTTCCGGGGCATCGACAACGCCGCGTACTACCGGCTCGTCGACGATGCCCAGGAGCACTACTTCGACACCACGGGCACCGGCAACTCCCTGCTCATGCGCCACCCGCACGTGCTGCAGCTCATCATGGACTCCCTGCGCTACTGGGTCACCGAGATGCACGTCGACGGGTTCCGGTTCGACCTCGCGTCGACCCTGGCCCGCCAGTTCCACGAGGTCGACCGCCTCTCGGCGTTCTTCGACCTCGTCCACCAGGACCCGGTCGTCAGCCAGGTCAAGCTCATCGCCGAGCCGTGGGATCTCGGGGACGGCGGCTACCAGGTGGGCGGCTTCCCGTCGCTGTGGAGCGAGTGGAACGGCAAGTACCGGGACACCGTCCGTGACTTCTGGCGCGGCGAGCCCGCCACCCTCGCCGAGTTCGCGAGCCGCATCTCCGGGTCCTCGGACCTCTACGAGCACACCGGCCGCAAGCCCATCTCGTCGATCAACTTCGTCATCGCCCACGACGGCTTCACCCTCGCCGACCTCGTCTCGTACAACGAGAAGCACAACGCGGCCAACGGTGAGGACAACAACGACGGGGAGAGCCACAACCGCTCGTGGAACTGCGGCGCGGAAGGCCCCACGGACGACCCCGAGGTCAACGCCCTGCGGCGCCGCCAGCAGCGCAACGTCCTCGCGACCCTCCTGCTGTCCCAGGGTGTCCCGATGATCGCCCACGGCGACGAGATCGGCCGCACCCAGCGCGGGAACAACAACGTCTACTGCCAGGACAACGAGCTGGCGTGGATGGACTGGGACCTCAGCACGGAGAACGCCGAGCTCCTGCGCTTCGCCCAGCAGCTCGTCCACCTCAGGCTGCGGCACCCCGTCCTGCGGCGCCGCAGGTTCTTCGCCGGGGACCACGACTGGTCCGACGGGGAGCTCGGCGACATCGCGTGGCTCAACGTCGACGGCGAGCACATGCAGGACGACGCCTGGAACGAGGGCTACGCGCGGTCCGTCGCCGTCTTCCTCAACGGCGAGGCCATCCACGAGCCCGACATGCGCGGCGAGCGGATCGTCGACGACAGCTTCCTGATCTTCTTCAACGCGCACCGCGACGAGCTCGACTTCACCGTCCCGGACGAGCGCTTCGGGTCCGAGTGGGCGATCGTCTTCGACACCGCCGACCCGCCGCTCGACGAGTCGCCCTCGATCGCCGCACCCACCCCCGTCGAGCTCCCGACGGTCGCGTCGCGCACCGTCACCGCCGGCGAGACGATCTGCGTGTCCGGGCGCAGCATGGTGCTCCTCGCGAGGTCGCCGCTGGGCGACTAGCAGCGCCAGGCACCACCCCACCGTCCGCGACACCTCGAAGGAACCCCCATGGCGCACGACCACCCCGACCACCCCGAGCACGGCGGGGCGGTCGCCTCGCCCCGCCGCTACCCCGCACCGGGCCGGACGGTGCCCGTCTCCACGTACCGGTTGCAGCTCGGGGCGGACCTGACGTTCGACGACGCGGCCGCGCGCGTCGACTACTACGCGTCGCTCGGGGTGACGCACCTGTACCTGTCACCGATCCTCACGGCGGCGCCAGGATCGACGCACGGGTACGACGTCGTCGACCACACGACGGTGAGCGCGGTCCTGGGCGGCCGGGAGGGCCTCGAGCGCCTCTCCGCCCGGGCCCGCGCCGCCGGGCTGGGCATCGTGCTCGACATCGTGCCGAACCACATGGCGGTCCCCACCCCCGCGTGGCACAACGCGGCCCTGTGGTCGGTCCTCGAGACCGGCCCCGACTCCCCCTACGCCGCATGGTTCGACGTCGACTGGTCGGGCGGTGACGGCGCCCTGCTCATGCCGGTGCTCGGCAGCCGCATCGGCGAGGTCCTCGCCTCCGGTGAGCTCGCCCTCGACGTCTGCGACGTCCCCGGCCACGGGACCGACGTCACCGTCCTGCGCTACTACGACCACGTCTTCCCCGTCCGGGCCGGCACGGAGTCGCTGCCGCTCACGGAGCTCGTCGACCGCCAGCACTACCGGCTCGCCCACTGGCGCGTGGGCGACGAGGAGCTGAACTACCGCCGGTTCTTCGACGTCGGCACCCTCGCCGCGATCCGCGTCGAGGACGACGACGTGTTCGACGCCACGCACGCCCTCATCCTCGAGCTCGTCGAGCAGGGCGTCGTCGACGGCCTGCGCATCGACCACCCGGACGGCCTCGCCGACCCCTCGGGCTACCTGTCGCGGCTCGCCGAGACGTCCGGCGGGGTGTGGGTCGCGGTGGAGAAGATCCTCGCCGGGGAGGAGCAGCTCCCCCGGGACTGGGAGACCGTGGGCACCACGGGGTACGAGGGCCTGTGGAGGCTGCAGTCGACGTTCCTCGAGCCGCGCGGCGAGTCCCGCCTCGCGAGCGTCATGCACCGGGTGACCGGCGACGAGGGCGACGGGCTGCCCGGTCTCGTCGAGGCGTCCAAGCGGGAGATCGTCGAGGGCCCTCTCTACGCCGAGGTCCACCGCCTCACCGACCTCGCCGCGGCGATCTGCCGGGACGACCCCCGCCTGCGGGACCACACGTGGCGGGCTCTCGGCGAGTGCCTCGCCGAGCTCCTCGTCGCCTTCGACCGCTACCGGGCATACGTGGTGCCGGGCACCGAGACACGGCGGGAGAGCGTGGCCGCGCTCCACGAGGCAGCCGAGATCGCCCGGCGACGCGTCGACGCGGAGCGGCAGGAGACGTTCGACGTCCTCGTCGAGCTCCTCCTCGGCCACGAGGTCGGCAGCGCCGGCCGACGCCGCGAGGCCCGGCGGGACGAGCTCGTCGTGCGCTTCCAGCAGGTGTGCGGGGCCGTCATGGCCAAGGGCGTCGAGGACACGGCCTTCTACCGGTGGACGCACCTCACGTCGCTCTGCGAGGTCGGTGGGGAGCCCGGGCACTTCGCCGTGAGCACCGACGCGTTCCACGCGTTCGCGGAGCGCCTCGGGTCCCAGACGCCGGTGGCGCTCACGACCGGGTCCACGCACGACACCAAGCGCAACGAGGACACCCGGGCGCGCCTCGGGGTGCTCTCCGAGTACGCCGACGAGTGGGCGGACCTCGTGGACGCGCTCCGCAGGCACACGGCGCGCGTCCGCTCCACGCTGCTCGACGGGCGCACCGAGTACCTCCTGTGGCAGACCCTCGTGGGCACCTGGTCCGAGGACGGACCCATCAGCGCCGAGCGGCTCACCGCGTACCTCACCAAGGCGACCCGCGAGGCGAAGACACGGACGTCGTGGACCTCTCCCGACGAGGCGTACGAGTCGGCCGTCACCGGTCTCGCCACGCACGCCCTGGAGGACCCCGTGGTCCTGGAGCTCCTCGGCGGGTGGGCCGAGCGCACCGCCCCGGCCGTGCGGGCGGCGAGCCTCGGCATCAAGCTCGTCCAGCTCACGATGCCCGGCGTCGCGGACGTCTACCAGGGCTCCGAGTCCTTCGAGCCCACCCTCGTCGACCCGGACAACCGGCGGCCCGTGGACGCCACCGACCTCGCGGAACGTCTCGAACGCCTCGACGGCGGGGCGTCACCGCGCACCCTCGGCGAGGAGAAGCTCCTCGTGACGTCCCGGGCGCTTCGCGTGCGCCGGGCGCACCCGGAGACGTTCGTCGGGTCCGGGGCCGGCTACCGGCCGCTCGCGGTCTCCTCGGGCTGCACCCTGGCGTTCACGCGCACCGAGGACGACGCGTCCCGCGTCGTGACCCTCTCGACCCGCACCGCCGGCGAGCTCGAGCGGCTCGGCGGGTGGGGGACCCACACCGTGATGCTTCCGGAGGGGCGCTGGCAGGACGTCCTCACCGGCCGCAGCGTCGACGGCGGGCACCAGCCCGTCGCCCCGCTGCTCGAGGACCTGCCGGTCGCCCTGTTCGTCCCCGAGGAGAGCTCATGACACAGACCCCGTACCGCCCCAGCGTCTGGGCGCCGTCCGCGCAACGTGTCGACGTCGTCCTGCCCCCCGTCGACGCGGCGGGCTTCACGGAGGACGACGTCCGCGTCGCGCTCACCCCGGCTCCCGCTCCCGGGCTGGGCGACGGATGGTGGACCGGCGACCACGAGCTCGCCCCCGGGACCCGCTACGGGTTCTCCGTCGACGGCGGACCAGCCCGGCCGGACCCGCGCTCGCCCCGGCAGCCGCTCGGCGTCCACGGCCCGAGCGAGGTGTTCGACACCGACGCCTTCGAGTGGACCGACGAGACGTGGAACGGCACGCCTCTCCTCGGGGGTGTCGTCTACGAGCTCCACGTGGGGACGTTCACCGAGGAGGGCACCCTCGACGCCGCGACCGGCAGGCTCGGACATCTCGTCGACCTCGGCGTGGACGTCGTCGAGCTCATGCCGCTGGCCGCCTTCGAGGGGCGCCACGGATGGGGGTACGACGGTGTCGCGCTGTACGCGGTCCACGAGGCGTACGGCGGACCCGAGGCGCTCCAGCGCTTCGTCGACGCCGCGCACGCCGCAGGCCTGGGTGTCGCGCTCGACGTCGTCTACAACCACCTCGGTCCGACCGGCAACTACCTCGCCGAGATGGGGCCGTACTTCACGGACACCCACAGCACGCCGTGGGGTTCAGCGGTGAACCTCGATGCCGAGGGGTCCTTCGAGGTCCGTCGATGGATCGTGGACAACGCCCTGCGCTGGCTCCGGGACTTCCACGTCGACGCGCTGCGCCTCGATGCCGTCCACGCCCTCGTGGACGACTCCCCGACGCACGTCCTCGCCGAGCTGTCCGACGCCGTCGCTGGGCTCTCCCGCGAGGTGAGTCGGCCGCTGAGCCTCGTGGCGGAGTCGGACGAGAACGACCCCGCGACGGTCACCGCGGTGACCGACGGCGGGCGTGGCATGACCGCGCAGTGGGCGGACGACGTACACCACGCGATCCACGCCTTCATGACCGGCGAGCAGCACGGCTACTACGTGGACTTCGGCTCGGTGGACGTCCTGCGCAAGGCCCTCACCGGGGTCTTCGTCCACGACGGGTCGATGTCCACCTTCCGCGGCGAGCCGTGGGGCCACCCCGTCCCCCGTGGCATCGACGCTCGTCGATTCGTCGTCTTCTCGCAGGACCACGACCAGGTGGGCAACCGGGCGCGCGGCGACCGGCCGTCGGCGCACCTCGACGACGGGGGCCTCGCCGCCTCCGCGGCCCTCGTGCTCCTGTCCCCCTTCACCCCGATGCTCTTCATGGGCGAGGAGTGGGGTGCACGCACCGACTGGCGGTACTTCACCGACTTCGCCGACGCCGACCTCGGCCGCGCCGTCACCGAGGGACGGACCCGCGAGTTCTCGGGTCACGGCTGGGACGCCCTCTACCCCGAGGGCTTCGAGGTCCCCGACCCGCAGGACCCGGCCACGCGCGACGCGAGCGTCCTCGACTGGCACGAGCTCGACCACCCGCGCCACGCGCGGCTCCTCGACTGGTACCGCACCCTGGTCCGGCTGCGACGCGAGGACCCGGACATCGCATCGGGAGACCTCGATGCCTGCACCCTCGACAGCGACTCCGACGGCCAGGTGCTCGTCCTGCGCCGCGGTGCCGTGCGCGTCGTGCTGAATCTCGGGACCACGGCCACGGCGCTCGCGGGTCCGGCAGGGACGACGCTGCTCGCCGGGTGGGGCGACGTCACCGTCCGCCCGACGGACGGGCCCGGCGCCCAGGACGCTGAGATCCACGTCGAGGTCCCCGCACGGGGCGTCGCGGTGTACCGCGAGCCCACCCATACCTGACACCCCACCCCCTCAGGAGGACCCATGCCCGGACGACCGGAGCAGTCACCTACGTCGGCCGTCTGGGAGACGAGCCCCGCCGCGGCGCTCCGCGTCCGCCCCGGGTTCGACCTCGCAGGCCTCGACCGGCGCTCGACCCCCGGCTGGACGGCCGGGAAGTCCGCCGGCAAGGCCCTGCTGTCCGCGCACGGCGACCGCCTGTCCGAGCTCCAGGAACGCCTCTTCGCGGACGGGCGCACGGGTGGCGACCGCTCCGTGCTGCTCGTCCTGCAGGGCATGGACACCGCCGGCAAGGGTGGGATCGTGCGGCACGTCGTCGGGCTCGTCGACCCCCAGGGTGTGCAGCACCACGCGTTCGGCGCACCCACCGAGGAGGAACGGTCGCAGCACTACCTGTGGCGCGTGCGGCGGGCGCTGCCGGAGCCCGGCTACCTGGGCGTCTTCGACCGGTCGCACTACGAGGACGTCCTCATCGTCCGCGTCAAGGAGCTCGTGCCCGAGTCCGAGTGGTCGCAGCGCTACGACGAGATCAACGCCTTCGAGGAGGAGGTCGCCGCCTCCGGCACGAGGATCGTCAAGGCCGCGCTCTTCGTGTCGCTCGACGAGCAGCGCGAACGCCTCGCGAAGCGCCTGGAGCGTCCGGACAAGCACTGGAAGTACGACCCGAGCGACATCGACGCGCGGCTCGAGTGGCCCCGGTACCAGGAGGCGTACCAGGCCGTCCTCGACCGGACGAGCACCGACGTCGCCCCGTGGCACGTGGTCCCCGCCGATCGCAAGTGGTACGCGCGACTGGCCATCTCGCAGCTCCTCCTCGACACCTTCGAGGACCTCGACCTCGGATGGCCGCGCGCCGAGTTCGACGTCGAGCACGAGAAGGCGCGTCTGGCCGCGTCCTGAGCCACCCGGACCGGCGCCTCGCGACCGCGGTCAGGCCGGCGACGAGACCAGGCGCCGCCCGTCCTCCGCGAGCGACCCGAGCCTCGACAGCGCACGGTAGTACTTCTTCCGGTACCCGCCCGCGAGCATCTCCTCGGTGAACAGGTCCGTCCCCCCGGAGCCGCCGAGGAGGACCGGCACGTCCCGGTCGTAGAGGCGGTCCACGAGGACCACCAGGCGCAGCGCGGTCGACTGCTCCGTGACGGGATGCACACCGATGAGGCCCAGGAGGTCGACACCGTCGAGCAGGGCCCCGTACCGGCTCGGGTGGACCTGCGACAGGTGGCTCAGGAGGGCGTCGAAGTCGTCGAGCGCCGCCCCGTCCCGACCGTCGACGACCTCCGCCACCTCACGGTCCTCGAGCCCCTGGGCCCCCGTCACCGCAGCCCGGTGGCGGTAGTCGTCGCCGTCGACGCGGAGCACCTCGAAGCGGGCCGCCAGCGCCTGGATCTCACGGAGGAAGTCCTCGGCCGCGAAGCGCCCCTCCCCCAGCGAGTCCGGGAGCGTGTTCGACGTCGCCGCGAGCGCGACGCCCCGGTCGGCGAGCTCACGCAGGAGCCGGGACATGAGCACGGTGTCACCCGGGTCGTCGAGCTCGAACTCGTCGATGCACACGAGCCGCTTGGAGGCGAGCGCGTCGACGGTCCGGGCGAACCCGAGGGCGCCGACGAGGTTGGTGTACTCGACGAAGGTGCCGTAGGAGCTCGACCGTGTGCCGACGGCGTGGGCGAGCGACGTGAGCAGGTGGGTCTTGCCGACGCCGAAGCCGCCGTCGAGGTAGATCGCGGGGGGCGTGGTGCGTGACGCGAGCCCGAGGCGGCGGCGCCATCCGCCCTGCTCCGCGTCGAGCGTGGCGGCGACCTCGACGAGCCTGTCGACGGTCGCCTGCTGGCTCGGGTGCGCGGGGTCCGGCCGGTACGACCCGAAGGACGCGTCCGCGAAGTGGCGGGGCGGGACGAGGTCGGCGAGGAGTCGCTCGGGCGGGACGCTGGGGTGGACGTCGGTCAGGTGCCTGGGTGGGGCGTTCACAACGGTCGAGCCTACCGGCGCACGGCCTAGGGTGGGGTTGTGTCACTCACCACTCCTCCCCCGTCCGACGTCCCGCTCCCCCCGGTCCTCGCGGAGATCGCCGAGGACCTCGAGGCGCTGCCCGCGGCGCAGCGCCTCGAGATGCTCGTCGAGCTCGGGGCGAGCGTCCGCGCCGTGCCCGAGCCGTACGCCTCCGACACCGGTCTCATGGAACAGGTGGTGGAGTGCCAGTCGCCGGTGTTCGTCGCCGTCGAGCTCGAGCCGGCCGACCCGCCGAGCTCCGGGCGCGTCACCCTGCACGTGTCCGCGCCGAAGGAGGCGCCCACGACGCGCGGGTTCGCCGGCGTCCTCACCGAGGGGCTCGAGGGCATGGACGCGTCCGAGGTCCTCGCGGTCCCGGCCGACCTGCCGGCACGGTTGGGTCTCCCAGAGCTGGTGAGCCCGTTGCGGGTGGCGGGGATGACGTCGCTGCTCGGCAGGGTGCAGAGGCAGGTCCGGGAGCGCCTCGACGACGGCCGCGCGTCGTGACGGTCGACCTGCCCGTGGCCGAGGTCCTCGTCGACCGGTCGGGCGCGTCGGGCGGGGAGAGCGTGCTCGCGCCGGAGCCCGGCGAACCGGCGCTCGCGCGCCTCTACGGATACCCGACCGGCTCCCCGTCCCGTCCGTGGGTGCGGGCGAACATGATCTCGACCGTCGACGGGGCCGTCGCGGGCGCCGACGGCCGGTCGGGGTCCATCAACGGTCCTGCCGACTGGCGGGCGTTCCGTGTGATGCGGGCCCTGGCCGACGTCGTGCTCGTCGGTGCGGGGACCGCCCGGTCGGAGGGGTACACGGCGCTGTCCGCGCCGACCGACCTCGTCGGGCTCCGCGAGCGCACGGTGGGTTCCGCTCCCCTCGCGGTTGCGGTCGTCACTGGGTCCGGCGGGGTGCCGGAACGGCTTGCCGACGCTGCTGCACGACCGGACGGTGCCGGTCCCGTGTGGGTCGTGACGACGCGGTCCGGTGCGGTGCGTGCCGTGGAGCACGTGCGGGAGGACCGCGTGGTGGTGGCCGGTGAGGACGACGTGGACCTCGCGACGGCCCTCGCCGCCCTCGCGGACCACGGTCTGCGCCGGGTGCTGTGCGAGGGTGGCCCCGGGCTGCTGTCGAGCATGCTCGAGGAGGACCTCGTGGACGAGCTGTGCCTGTCCACGGCGCCGACGGTCGTCGGCGGGCCGTCACCCCGGGCCGTGTCGGGGTCGGAGGTCCTCTCCCCCGCGCGGGAGGCGCGGCTCGAGCACCTGCTGCACGCCGACGGCGTGCTGCTGGCGCGGTGGAACCTCCGCACGGACGGGACGTCGCCGGTAGGGTGAGTGATGTGACGGAGACCATCCTCGTACTGACCGAAGACACCCTCGACTCCTCCGACGTGCAGCACATCGTGGGGCTCCACCCCGACGACGAGCTCGACTACCGGGTGCTCGTCCCCGCGGACACCGAACGGAGCATGCTCGGCTCGATCATCGACCACCTCGCCTCATGGCAGCTCAAGGAGGCGTGGGAGGACGCGACGAGCGGCGAGCCGTCCGAGCGGGAGGCCCGCGCAGAGGCCTCCGAGCAGCTCGCGGGGTCGATCGCCGAGTTCCAGTCCGTGGGCGCCGTGGCGAGCGGGACCGTCGTGGAGGACGACCCGCTGCCTGCCCTGCGGACGGCGGTCGCCGCCGGCAGCGTCCGGGAGATCGTCGTGGTGACGTACCCCCACGCGCTCGAGGACACGTTCCGCCGCGACTGGGCGTCGCGCGCCCGGGAGGAGCTCCACGTACCGGTGCTGCACCTGTACACACGGACGAGCACCCTCGGCTGAGCCGCTGGGACGCGCGAGGGGCGGCACCCGTGCAGGGTGCCGCCCCTCGCGCTCGTCAGGACGACGTGCGCGTCAGAACCCCGTGCTCGTGGGGTTCGGGTAGTAGGTGCGGAACTTCTTCACCTGGTTGAGCAGCGCGGCGGTGACGTACATGCGGCGCTTGATGGACCCGTCCTTGGCGTACCGCAGCGGGTGGACCACCCGGCGCGCCTTGATGAGTCCCTCGACGTCGGCCCGCAGCTGCGGGTCGACGACGTAGTGGAGCAGGAGCTTGCTCGGGAGGATGGAGTAGAGGATCTCCTCGTCGACCACCACGGGGTCGACCGCGTTCCCGAGGACCCGGTCCTCGACGAGGAAGCGCACGGGGTTCCCACCGGCCGCGGTCACGTAGTAGTTGTTGCGCCCGATGCGCGGGTTCACCTCGAAGAACCGGAACGACCCGTCACGCGGGTCGACCTTCACGTCGAAGTTCGCGAACCCCACGTAGCCCGTGGCCTCGAGGAAGGTACGTGCCTGCGCGAGCATCCCGTCGAAGCGTCGGGTGACCATCGCGGCGGGGTTCCCGAGCCCGGAGGGGGTGTGCTCCTCGAGGAGCACGTGCGCGGAGCACATCATCGTGATGGAACCACGGCTGTCGACGTACGCGGTGATCGACCGCATCTGCGTGTCGTCCCCGGGGACGAGCTCCTGGACGACGAACCGCCCGGTGAAGCCCGCCTCGCGCAGCGACACCCACAGGGCGTCGAGCTCCTCGGGCGTGCCGATCTCGAAGACCTTCTTCTTGCCCTCGAACTCGACGTCCTGGTAGTCGGCGCTGCTCGCCGCCTTCGCGATGAGCGGGTAGGGGACGTCGACCGGCACCGGGGCCCAGCCGGGCTCGGACGCCCGGGCGAAGTCCTGGACGATCGTCCGGGGCACGCTGATGCCCAGCTCCGTGCAGATCTCCGCGAAGGTCGCCTTGTCGGAGATCCGGTCCAGGAGCTCGGCGGACAGGAACGGCACGACGTAGAACGGCTCGAGCTCGGCGCGGTGCTGGACGACGACGCGCACCAGCCAGTCAGAGTTCGCCAGGAGCACGAGCCTGCGCCCGGGGTGCTGGCGGGCGACCTCGAGGAGCCGGTCGACGAGCTGACGCGGGTCGTGACCGTTCTCGACGAGCGAGTTGTCGATGATCGCGGAGTCGGCGATGGGCCCGAGGGCGGCGCCGCTGACGACGATCGACCGGACGCCGTAGGCCTCGTGGAAGGACCGGGCGAGGGCGTAGACGCCGATGTCGGCGCCGAGGATGACGGGGAGGAGCCCCTCCGGTGCCGCGCTCGTGGGCGCAGCACCGGAGGCGGGAGAGCCGTGGGTCACTGTGCGGTCTCCGTGCGGTCGAGGGACCACTCGGTGTGGAAGACACCGGGCTTGTCGACGCGCTGGTACGTGTGCGCCCCGAAGAAGTCGCGCTGTGCCTGGACGAGCGCCGCGGGCAGGCGGTCGGCACGGACACCGTCGTAGTAGGCGAGCGACGACGAGAACGCCGGCGTGGGCACGCCGTTCAGCGCCGCGAGCGACACGATGCGGCGCCACGCGGGGACGCCGTTGCCGACCGACTCGGTGAAGTACGGGTCGGCGAGGAGGAGCGGCAGGTCCGCGTCGCGCTCGTAGGCCTCGGTGATGCGGTTGAGGAAGCGCGCACGGATGATGCAGCCGCCGCGCCAGATGCGAGCCATGGCCCCGCGGTCGATGTCCCAGCCGAACTCCTCGGAGGCGGCGGCGATCTGGTCGAACCCCTGCGAGTAGGCGACCACCTTCGACGCGTAGAGGGCGAGGCGAACGTCCTCGACGAACGCGTCACGATCGGTGACGTCCCAGGCGCCGGCCTCGGCACGCAGCACGCCTGCGGCCGCGGTGCGCTGCGGGACCGACCCGGAGAGGGCGCGCGCGAAGGTCGCCTCCGCGATGCCGGTGATGGGCACCCCGAGGTCGAGGCCGTTCTGCACGGTCCAGCGACCGGTGCCCTTCTGCTCGGCACGGTCGAGGATGACGTCGACGAACGCGCTGCCCGTCTCGGCGTCGACGTGCTGGAGGACGTCCGCCGTGATCTCGATGAGGAACGACTCGAGGTCGCCGGTGTTCCACTCGGCGAAGATCTGGCCGATCTCCGCTGCGGAGGCGCCCAGGCCCTGCTTGAGGAGGTCGTAGGCCTCGGCGATGAGCTGCATGTCGGCGTACTCGATGCCGTTGTGGACCATCTTCACGAAGTGACCGGCACCGTCCGGCCCCACGTACGTGCAGCACGGCACGCCGTCGACCTTGGCGGAGATGTCCTCGAGGATCGGGCCGAGCGTCACGTACGACTCGGCGGATCCACCCGGCATGATGGACGGCCCGTTGAGGGCGCCCTCCTCACCGCCGGACACGCCCGAACCGACGAAGTGCAGGCCGTGCTCCCTGAGGCGCTCCTCGCGCCGTCGCGTGTCGGGGAAGTGCGCGTTTCCGGCGTCGATGACGATGTCCCCCTCCTCGAGCAGGGGGATGAGCTCGTCGATGACGGCGTCGGTCGGGCCGCCGGCCTTGACCATGACGACGACCTTGCGCGGGCGCTCGATCGACGCGACGAAGTCCGCCATCGACTCCGACGGCAGGAACGTCCCGTCGTCACCGTGGTCGGCGACGAGCGACTCCGTCTTCGCGAAGGACCTGTTGTGCACGGCGACCGTGTACCCGTGCCGCGCGAAGTTGCGCGCCAGGTTGCGGCCCATGACAGCCAGACCGGTGACGCCGATCTGTGCGAGTTCGGACATTCTGGAGTTCTCCTTGGTCGCGGAGGGTGCACGCGCACGACGGCGCCCGTGCAGGGGGGCGGATACCCGCCCAACCCTAGTGCGATCATCTCGAATCGCACCGGTCCGCGCGCCGTACCGCTCAGATGGCGGGACCCGCACGTAGTCTGCTCCGGTGATCACGGCCGACCAGACAGAGGTTCCCGAGGACTTCCTCGCCGCGCTGCGCTCGTTGCGCGCGGCCCAGGTCCGTCCTGAGGTCCGCCTGACCGAGGTTCCTGCGCCCCGGCGCATCGCACCGTACGCCGCGGCGCTCAACGGTGAGGTCGCCTCCGGAGAGCTCGAGCGCACGGGGCACAGCGCGTCGGGGCGCTTCATCGTGCTCCACGACCCGCGGGGTCAGGACGCGTGGGAGGGCACGTACCGGATGGTGACGCTCGTGCGGGCCACCCTGGACCCGGAGATGGGCGCAGACCCGCTGCTCACCGAGGTCGCGTGGTCGTGGGTCGAGGAGGCGCTGGCCCGCACGGGAGCGGTGGCCCACGCGCAGGGCGGGACGGTGACCAGGGTCGCCTCCGAGAGCTTCGGGACGCTCGCGTCGCGCGAGCAGGAGACGGAGGTCGAGATCCGGGCGTCTTGGTCGCCCCGCGGCCCCGGGGGGCCGGGAGCCCCCGTCGACCTCGGCCCTCACCTGGCCGCGTGGGCGAACCTCATGTGCACGACGACCGGCCTGCCCACCTACCCCGACGGCGTCACCCCGCTGACCCGCGGACCTCGAGGAGTGGTCTGACGATGACGTCCACGGACGCCCCCGTCCCCACCGACGACGACCCCGGCATCACCCTTCTCACGGAACCCGCCGAGGGCGTCCCGCGCGTGCTCACGACGCAGGCGGACCTCGCACGGGCCGTCCGGCTCTTCGCCGCCGGCACCGGTCCGGTCGCCGTCGACGCGGAACGTGCCTCGGGCTACCGGTACGGCCAGCGCACCTATCTCGTGCAGCTCCGACGCGCAGGGGCGGGCACCGCGCTGATCGACCCGGTCGCCCTCCCCGACCTCTCCCCGCTCTCCGACGCCCTCGAGGGCGTCGAGTGGGTCCTCCACGCGGCGTCCCAGGACCTGCCCGGTCTCGCCGAGCAGGGGATGCACCCGTCGCGGGTCTTCGACACCGAGCTCGGGGCCCGTCTCCTCGGGATGGAACGGGTGGGCCTCGCCGCCGTCGTCGCCGAGCTCCTGGGTCTCGGGCTCGCGAAGGAGCACTCGGCGGTCGACTGGTCCACGCGCCCGCTTCCCGACGAGTGGCTGCGCTACGCGGCCCTGGACGTCGAGGTCCTCGTCGAGCTGCGGGACGTCATGGCGCGCCGTCTCGAGGTCGCCGGGAAGAGCGACTGGGCCGCGCAGGAGTTCGAGGCCGTGCGACTGGCACCGCCACCCGCACCCCGGGTCGACCCGTGGCGTCGCGTCTCAGGCGTGCACGCCCTGCGCAACCGCCGCATGCTCGCCGTCGTGCGCGAGCTGTGGCTCGCCCGCGACCGCCTCGCCCGCTCCCGCGACGTCGCGCCCGGACGGGTCCTGCCGGACCGGGCCATCGTCGCCGCCGCCCAGGCCATGCCACGCTCCGTCGGCGAGCTCACCAAGGTGCACGCCTTCGGCGGTCCCGCGACACGTCGACGCGCCACCACGTGGCAGAAGGCGATCGACACCGCTCTCGCCCTCCCGGACAACGCCCTGCCCGACACACGCGGCCCCCGCACCGACGCACCTCCGCCGCCCCGGGCATGGGCGGACCGCGACCCCGTGGCCGCAGCCCGCCTCACCGTCGCCCGCGCGGGCGTGGTGGCCCTCTCCGAGGAGCACTCCGTCCCCGTGGAGAACCTCCTCCAGCCCGACCTGCTGCGCCGTGTCTGCTGGCGCCCGCCCGCCGACACCTCGGCGGACGGCGTGGCCGACCGGTTGCGCGAGGGCGGCGCCCGCGAGTGGCAGGTGGGCCTGTGCACTCCCGCTCTCGTCGAGGCGCTCGCCGTGACCGAGGCGCCTGCGGGCGCGCAGGCGGACCACCACGGCACCCAGGCCGACGCTCCGCGGGGCTGACGCGGTTGTCTGCACCGCCCTCCCCTGCACGGCGACCGGTCACGTCCATCGTGATGAGACGAAGGGGGCCGTGTCGTCGTGGTGCCCCGACATCCGACGGAAGGCGTGCGGGGCGAACCGATGCAGGCCGTCGAAGCACCCGATGCTCGAGTCATCACTGCGAACGAGGCCCTCACGACACTGATCGGTGCTGCGCAGAAGAAGTTGGACGAGTGCCTCCAGGCCGGTTGATCGACGAGCGACTTGCAGAGCACGGGCATCAAGGTCCCGCGTACTCTGCGGTGACGCCTCGAAACCTCGGACGACGCGGAGAGCAACTGTCGTCGACGGGCAGTTCCCCTTGTGCAGGGGTCAGGTAGTCCTCGGCCCAGCCGTGCGGCAGGCCGATCACGTCGAGCACGAGGTCGAGGAAGATCCGCTCCAGGACGAGCGCGGCAGACAGCCCGGTGATGTCCACGACGGAATCGAGCTTCGTCGCGTTCTCGTTCACACGTGCATAGACGCACTCGACAGCGTGCTGGATGTTGGGTCTGCATCGCTTCCGAGTTGCCGTCGTACCACGACCTCGGCGATGCCATTGTCTAGATGCGAACCAGACACACCGCCGTAGGGGCATTTATGACCAGACAGGAGACGCCCGCGACTTGCTGATCGGATGTCGAGCCCCTCGCGTGGACAGTCGTCACAACGCCCGTGCCCCGCGCGCTACGGGGTATCTTCTCGACATGGACGATCCCCACGAGGCAGATTCACCGAGTGCAGAGGAAGAAGCACAACATGAGGCAGAGGCCTCGCAACCGCCCGCCGAGGCCGTCACGTCGATCCCACCGTTCGTGATGCCTGACCTCACGCAGTCCTGGTCCCGAGCCATCGCGTCGATCACGTCGATCCCACCGTTCGTGATGCCTGACCTCACGCAGTCCTGGTCCCGAGCCATCGCGTCGATCGCACCATCCCTCGAAGGTCTCGCGGAGGGGCTAGACGCGCACCGTCGCCGGCTTCTACCTCTCAACCTGCACTCCGTGGATTTCTCAGTCGAGGATCTGAGGAGACTCGCCGATGAGGGGATCGTTCTCTGGTCTGTTCCCAGGCCAGAGATCGCGCAGCGACTCATTGATGCACCAACCTACGGCGCCCGTCGAGAGGTTCTAGGCCGCCGAGGTCAGGCGATCCTTGAGGACTGTCGGTCCATAGCAGCTCACGCGGCAGCGGGCCCCTACGCTCCGCACGCGCGGGAGTTGGAGAAGGCAATCGCTGCTGGCCAGGCTGGCTATGTTGGGCCGGCAATCTCGCACCTCGCAAGCGTCATCGACACGATTATGCGTAACGAAATAGAAGAATCTTCACGCCTACGTCTTGTGCGGCACCCGAAGGCCCAGCACCCAATGGATCACTTCACCGAACTTCCAGCCCAATCAGCGATGGTATTCCGCCCGATATGGTTTGCTTATCGAAAAATGGAAACAGAGGAGCAGCGCACCCTCTCGACGTCCTTCGCGAGGCACGGCGTAGCCCACGATGTCACAGGGCGTCAGGCGTTGAGCTTCCGCAACTTTGTCCAGGCTGCAATGCTCTCTGCTGCACTACTCGACTATCTTTCCTGGTGGAGCGGAACGAAGACGAACAACATCAACTCAGAGTGAGCCGCTAAAACGCCGGATGCCTCCGGGGCTCCAGGACTCTGCCAGAGCCTCAGGCGTCGACGGAGCTATGGTTGCTTGGTGGCGCACACCTGAGCAATTCCTCTGAAGTCTGAGTAGATCGATGATCGCGTAAATCAAAAATTCTCCTGGAGCATCTTCAAGAGGGTCACCTTGACATTTGGAGGAACTACCACTCCTATCGCCTCGGGAAAGTTCTTTCGCGGGCGACATTGTGTCGCATCTATCGTGGACTGACATATCTTACCTAGCGCCGCTGATGGATCATTCATTCAATTGTCCACCGTAGGAGAATTGAGGTCTCCAAGCTCGGACATTTTTGAGGCGGCCGCATCTACGGGGTGACTATGAAGTATAAAAGAGCCTCGCTGTGCGGCTGTTCGAGGGTCAATCGGAGGAGTCGCCGAAATTAGCCGCGCAGGTCTTCTGGTTCGAATCTCGTTGCAACTATCACGTTCATAAGGGCGCCTAATCGCGCCGAACGTGTCTCTGCAAGGCTAGCAAGACACCAGTCTTATTCCGAACGCTTACTCCATCAATAATTGCGTCATCGTCGCACAAGAACCAGAGAGTGATGAGTGGGTCGCGGGTCACGTCGATCAATCGAGTAGCGGCACCGTGGTGACCCATTTTCGCCAGCATTTCCCAGTCGCCCATATGCTGGGCCCCTCGGCGCCGATAGTTCGCGCAGCATCGATCATCGACTGCTCGTGCGTAAACACTTCTTGAGGGGTCACACCGATTCGAGCCGACTTCGACTCAAGACGCCAATCGATGTCCGCTTGCCACCGCCACATCACCCCACCGACCGGCCCCAATAGCACGATTCCATTAATGGCAATCAGGATATCGCGGGCAGCCTGAAGGCTGGATTTTGAGGATGGCTCCTTTCGTTGCACTGTCGTAACAGAGGACAGCTCATAGGTCATCCAAGAAGGCCATGGATTCTTCATGTCACGCATCATCTCGGTTCGAGGGCTCGGACATAGGGTGAAATTAGGTGTTTCCGCGGTCGGGTAGCGTGGATTACAGTGCCGCGAACATCGACAAGGGATCTTCGCGGTACTAGCGAGCGCCGTCCGGCATAAGCAGGTCGCTCTCACCGAAGCACTCGAGATATTTTCAGTCCCGCTAATCCATCACACCACCGTGATGCGAGCAAGCTCCTCTTCTTCCACCTGCGGAAGATGAGGTGCCGTCCTTGCAGCGAACATGCGTGCCTCCGACGCCGGGTACTGACAGATTACGCTCGTAGGGGCCAATTTGTTGGAGAGCGAAAGCAAGATCGTCCTCGGCAAATTCGATCCCATACTCGGCCTGAGCGCAGGATGAATAAGTATCACAGGCATTGCGCGCGGACTTCTGGGTTCCGAGCCAGTCCAACGCAGATAGATAATATTGCCGATCAAGGAGACAGGACGAATCTCCCTGGCAGGCGGATTCAGGCAGGAGGTTTCCATCGCTTTGCCACGCCGGGTCCGCGACGGGTACCGCGGGAGCCGCTGCAGGGCTGGCCGCCGGAGAGCCCGCGAGACGGTTAGTGGCTGTCGAGGGCTCAGCACACGCCGCCAACGTAAAGAGCAGCACGGCGGCAGCGAGGGCTAATGGCGACTTGGTCGCGGGTCGTTTCACCTGTGGATCGTAGCGTGGGCTCTTCAACCAACCGACGCAGCACCTCGACGTGCGCTCTCGCCCCACGCGCTCTCTTGTATTGACAGCGATCGGAGCGCCGGCCAGCCGACGAGCAGTCTCACCTGCCAAGGGTTGCAAGACGTCTCGTCAGTACGAGCCGCGATGACGCGGGAAGGGCACGGGACCCGCGACCCGCGTGTCTCGCAGCTATGTCTCACATGTCAGCGGTACTTTCAGTGTCATGAACCTGGGTTGCGAGACACCATGACGCCGTCGAGCGGAAAACTCATCGGCTACGCGCGCGTCTCGACCCGCCATCAGAGCACCGACCGCCAGGTTGTCGACCTCGTCGACGCCGGCGTCCGACGCGACGACCTCTACGTCGACCACGGAGTCAGCGGAGCTCGAGCACGCCGGCCGGAGTTCGACCGGGCCCTCGACGCCCTCCATGTCGGCGACGCCCTCGTCATCACGACGCTGGATCGCCTCGGGCGCTCCACGGCCAACATGCTCACACTCGCCGAGGAGTTGCGTGCTCGAGGAGCGGCGCTGCGCGTGCTCAACCTCGGCGGCGCGGGCATAGACACCTCCACCGCGACCGGCGCCATGATCTTCACCGTCATGGCCGCCCTCGCCCAGATGGATCTCGAGATCAAACGCGAACGGATCAGCGACTCCGTCACCAAACGTCGCGCCGCCGGCAAAGACCTCGGCGGACGCCGGCCCCAGTGCACCGACAGCCAGATCCGCAACGCCCAACGCCTCATCACTGCGGGCGAGCCAGCCGCTCAGGTAACTCGCGACCTCGGCATGTCGCGAGCGACCCTGTGTGGGCACATCGCAAAATCCCCTAGAGGCCTGGTGTATGAATAGTTCAAAGACTGCCGTACCTGCGTGCCCCAGGATCGACCTCCGACGCTCACCTTAGGAAATCGTGCCATCACACGCTAAATACCGCACAGCGACCCTCCTGGGCTCAGGTGGATTCGCTAGAGTTTTCTCCGCCAGCCGCGAAGACACGTCGATCACGTACGCGCTCAAGGTTCCATTCAGCGAAGAAGTTATGCCCGGCGCGCTGGCTCGAATGCGACGTGAGATCGAGGTCCAGAAGACTCTCGAACACCCGCATGTCATGCCCATCCTCGACGCAGGAGACGAGGGCGACTGGTTTGTCATGCCTCTCGCGACGGGCGACCTGGAACACCTAGCCACGAGCGGACGGGTCAGAAAAGACAACCACGCCCTGATCGAAAACATCATCAAAGAAGTGGCCTCCGGCCTTCAGTCGGCCCACGACCATGGTTTTGTCCATCGCGACGTCAAACCTCAGAATATTCTCCTCCTTCCCTGCGAGGACGACCCGAACGAGGCCCGATGGGTCATCGCTGACTGGGGCGTAGTGAGGCGGCCGGCTGGACAAACAACGATGCTCACGAAGCAGCAGGGTAGCATCTTTTACACGTTCAATTACTCAGCACCCGAGATGTTCTCTGAGACGACCAGAGCAACCGCGGCGGCAGACGTTTTTAGTTTGGGAAGAGTGGCACTACGGCTACTCACCGACAGCGACATGAATTTCGATGACCTACCAGAGGGCCCCTGGCGAGACTGGATCAAGATCTGTACGCAATCAGAGGCAGGCCGCCGACCGCAGGGCATGGCCGAAGCGATCGCGCAGCTAGAGCGTCGCCTCCGCCCACGAGGCGGCGGCGTCACACGAGAAATTCAGGCACGGCTGAATGAAGAGGGCGACCAGGTCTCGATCGAGACGTGGCAACTGATCAGCGAGAACGCTGATAATACATTCGTCTATAAGGAGGTTGTGAAAACCTCTAGGGCCACCGCCTTTGCACTTGGATCGCACTTTCCGGACCAGGCGCAGGCTCTGTGCGAGGGTTGGTCCGGTTGTATCATGAAAGACTTCCTGGGAGGCGATGGTTTCGCGCGATACGACACCGGTATTCTGTGGATACTAGACGTCGTTAGGGGAATGATCTCAGGCCGTCACTACATGAACGCGGAGGGGGCGGCGAAAGTCATGTTCGAGGTCGACAACGAGAGAAACCAGTTCTTCACTCAAGGACGAATTCTTGACTGGCTTTCAGAACTTGACCAACCCGCGGACGAGTACATTGTCCGCGCCCTGCAGGATTCAGGACGGGCCTATTGGTACAAAGGACATCGAACCACCATGACTAGCGCTCTGATTCAAGATGAGTTGAACTCCTAACCCGAGCCCTCGACGTTCGTCACCAACGTCGCTCCGCCAATCTATCGGACAAGGAGACTTAGAACCGTCAGTTGTTTCAGAGCCTCTCGGTCAACGTGGTTGGCGTCTTGGCCTTGCTCGCCGCAAAGAGGCCGCTCAGTCGTGTCAACGTGGCGCCACGCGTGGCGGGCATCATTGGCGGGTTTGAAGGCTAGGCTTCCTGATCACGCCAACTGGTGCGGGGAATACTCCCGATCATCGCGAGGGAGCCTGGGGCGACCTCGCGGAACCCTAGTTGTACCGCTTGGTGCTCCTGCGATGCGGCAACGACCCCGATCGTTTCGCCGGCCTCTCCGATCGTCCCCAGCAGGCGCCTGAGCTCGACGAGCGCGCCGAGCGAGCGGCTGGCTACCCCGTCGATGTGCCAGTCCGCGGGCGGCGCGCTCGTTCGCTTCGATGTTCGACGGACGATGGGCGCGAGGGGAACGAGGACGAGCACGACGACGGCGACCACGAGCTCTGGTCGCATCTGTGACCAGAGCAGGACCAGTAGCGCTGCGATCGGAAGTGTCCGGAGAAAAGATGCCCAGGAGGAGGCCCGGGGCTCGCTGGAGGCTGCGGTGGACGATGGCTGCGGTCTGACGAGGGTGTCCCACGCGTGTGTAGGTGTGCGGGAGGAAGAGCCACACCTCGACGGCGAAGAGTGGCACGAGCAGAACCGCGTGGATGCGACGGATGACCTTGCGGTGGCTCGACACGGCGAACTTGCTGGCGAGGATCCACGCGAGGACGGGTACGTCACGCACTCGCGCGAGCTCCATGGGGCCCGAGAGTCCACGCCTACCAGACATGGAGGGTCCCGAGGCTGAGCCGGGCCCAGTCGTGCGGGCCAGGCGCGGCGTCGGTGAGTTCATGAGGTTGATCCTTCCAGTGGGGCAGTCGCGGCCGAGCGGAGGCCGGACCAGTGTGTGTCGCCGGCCACGACGTCGGCGGGCGCAGTGGTGCACCCGAAGGGGTGAGAGTGGCGGAACTCCGCCACTCTCACCGAGTCATCCTGCGGCGGGCGCCTGGCGGCGCTGCATGGCCCTGCAGAGCGCTGAGAGGTCGCCTACGGCGAGGCAGTCCGGGCAGGTGGTTTCGGTGGTGGTGAGGGTGGTCAGGCGGTTACCGGTGATGCGGGCTGCCGCGAGGAGCTCGAGGAGCTCGAGGAGGTCGAGGCCGCACGCGGTGGCCATGTCGGGCAGGACCATGTGAAGGACCTCGCGCTCGTCGTCGGCTGCGAGCAGGTCGAACAGGTCTGGTGTGGTCGTCATGGGGGGCTCCTCGCGGGTTGGATGTCGGCCTGTGGGTCGGCCGGTGTGTGCCCGCGTCTTTCGGGCCTCACCGGCACGGCACGAGGTACACCCCGGAGCAAGGGGCCCCCAGAGCCACCCGGCCACCACCGGTCCCCTCGAGCTCGAGGCTTGGTCCCTGGTGCGGAGCACCGTCCCCAACCACCTGCCCGACTGCCGGCGGTGGCCGGGTTGTCTGGGGAGCGCAGGGGTGTACCGGCCACGCGAGACGCGCAACCACCCCGACACACCGACACACCGAGGCGCCCCAACAAGACAGCGCGCCGAAGGCGCTCAAACAGCGATGCAGCACCCGTCCCCGCGGCCCTGGTGATGCCCTCCTGACGCGTCGCCGTCCCTCTCACAGAGTCCGCCAGCGCTCGACCTTAGGATTACTCCATGGTCAACGAACCGGACGAACTGAGCGAGAACGCTAGGCGAGCGGTCGGAGCTGGATGTGGACTCCTCGGAGGCCTCGCATCAGCTGGGATCGGACTCCTCCTGGGTGGTCCTGTCGGTGCACTGGTTAGTGGCGCAGGAGCCCCAGTACTCACGTGGGCCATCAACGACCTGGCTGACCGCGTGATGAGCACGCGTGAACGAGAGCGCGTTGGCGCGACGTTTGCGCTGGCTGTCGAGTATCTCTCGGAGGAGCGAGGGCGAGGGCGCTACCTCAGGACCGATGGCTTCTTCAGCGTGCAGCCTGATGGGACCACACCAGCGCATGAAGCTATCGAAGGGGTGCTGCTGGCCGCCCAGCGGGAGCCAGCCGAGCGAAAGTTGCAGTTCTACGCGAAGCTCCTAGCGATGATCGCTATCGATGAAACCATCACCCCGACGCTTGCCTCCTGGATGATCAAAACGGCTCAGGAGCTGACATGGAGGCAATACCTCATTCTGGCGCTGGTCCAACAAAAAGATAAGTTTGTCATTCCGGCGATCGATATGCACCAGGGAAAACTCGACAGTTGGCACACCTGGGGCCTCACCGAGGAGTGGCGTGAACTCGGGTTTGGGCGACGGGAATTCTTGGCTGCGCCCTCAGGAACCACTCCCAACGGCAGGTTACCTATAACCCTTGGGAACGCGAATGGCTTCAGAATTTCGCAAGGCGGGGCACTCCTCTACAATTGTCTCGGCCTGCCAGATATACCGAAAGCAGATATCGAGGCGCTCTTGGACGATTTGCGCACGATCGAATCACTCCGGATAGGGAATGTCTGACGCGACCTGGAGATTGGATCCCACCACCTGCCCGCGGGCCCAGCCCAAGTACCAGTCGCGGTGAAGAGCCGCTTCGCTGCGCTGGGCGCCTAGGGCGTCGGCAGCCGGCGGATCGATGTCAGCCGGTGGTCGTTGGGCAGGTGGTCGGTGGTGTCAGCGATGGCCTCGGCGTAGTTCTCGCCCGACGCGGTCAGAAGTGGTCCGGGCTGTTGGTCGGCGCCAGTCTGGTCTGAGGGGATGCGGTGGGTCGGGGCCTCGAGGTGGATCACGCGCTGATCGTAGATCGGCGGTGCGACACGGCCGTGCGCTGGCGTACCTAGATCACGTGGATGAGTGCGGGGTCGGCGGGGTCGGCCGTGCGGACATTGTTCACGGCTCGCCTGACTGGGTACGTCGTGATGGTGGTGGCGATCCCCTGGGAGCTCGCCACGATCGTCGACACCACCGCTGCGGCGTCGTCGAGCTTGTCGGGGTGCAGCCACTCGTCCCACACGTGGCGCTCGAGGAAGACCGGCATCTGGTCGTGGACCTCACCGGAGGCGTCGCGGGACTCACGGGTGATGACCGTGAACGTCAGGGCCCACTGGCCGGTGGTCTCGTCCTTGCCGGCGGTGTAGAGGCCAGCGGCCGCAAGGAGCCCGTCACCGTGGATGTCGTGGGGCTGCTTGCCGCTGGGGGTGGCCTCCCACTCGTAGTACCCGCTCATCGGGACCACGCACCGTTGGCGGGCGAACGACGAGCGGAACATGCCGTTCGTGGCCTCGGTCTCCAACCGGGCGTCGATCGGGCGCGGCCCGGAGTCCTTGGCCCATCCGGGGCGCAGGACCCAGCGGGCGTAGTCGACGTCGCGGGTCAGGGTGTCCTCGTAGAGCCACTTGCGGCCTCGGCCCGTCCGGCCATTGCCGCCGCCGCGCGCCAGTAGCACGGATCCCACCAGTACCAGCTCGAGGGAACCGGCCAGGGCGACGACGGCCAAGGGCGGGAAGCCCGGCAGATCGCGGCACACGGGTGTGTTTTTCCTGAGACTGCCGGTAGCCTGTACCGCGGCGCAGGGGGTCGAGCCTCCCGCACCGGACACCGTCGTCCCCAGTCAGGAGCTCTCATGGCCATCTCGGCTCATCGTCCAGCGGTGCGTGACGTCGTCTTCGTCGAGGGGGTGAGAACACCGTTCGGCAAGGCCCGCCCCGACGGCCTGTACGCCGACACCCGGGCCGACGACCTCGCGGTGAAGGCCGTCCGCGAGCTGCTGCGCCGCCGACCCGAGCTCCCCGTCGAGCGCGTCGACGAGGTCGCCCTCGCCGCGACCACCCAGACCGGTGACCAGGGCCTCACCCTCGGGCGCTCCGTCGCCGTGCTCGCCGGGCTCCCCCGGTCCGTCCCCGGGTTCGCCGTCGACCGCATGTGCGCCGGTGCCATGACCGCCGTCACCACCACCGCGTCGGCGATCGGCGTCGGGCAGCAGGACGTCGCCCTCGCCGGCGGCGTCGAGCACATGGGGCACCACCCCATGGGCTTCGACTCCGACCCCAACCCGCGGTTCGTGTCCGAGAAGCTCGTCGAGCCCACGGCCCTCGTCATGGGATCCACCGCCGAGAACCTCCACGACCGCTTCCCCCACCTCACCAAGGAGCGGGCCGACGCCTACGCCGTCGCGAGCCAGCAGAAGTACGCCGCGGCCCTGGCCGCCGGGCAGATCACCCCGGACCTCGCGCCCGTCGCCGTCCGCTCCCCCGAACTCGGCTGGGGCCTCGCCACCCGCGACGAGCTCGCGCGCCCCGGCACGACGGTCGAGAGCATCGCCGACCTCAAGACCCCGTTCCGGCCCGCCGGGCGCATCACGGCGGGCAACGCCTCGCCCCTCACCGACGGCGCCGCCGTGTGCCTCCTCGTCGCGGGCGACGTCGTCGCCGACCTCGGCCTGCCCGCACGGATGCGCATGGTCTCCTTCTCCTACATGGGCGTCGCCCCGGAGGTCATGGGCATCGGCCCGATCCCCTCCACGGAGCGGGCCCTCGCCAACGCCGGGCTCACCATCGACGACATCGGCCTCGTCGAGATCAACGAGGCCTTCGCCGTCCAGGTCCTGTCCTTCCTCGACCACTTCGGGATGGCCGACGACGACCCCCGCGTGAACAGGTACGGCGGCGCCATCGCCGTCGGGCACCCGCTCGCCTCCTCCGGCGTGCGCCTCATGACCCAGCTCGCCCGGCAGTTCGCCGAGCACCCCGACGTCCGCTACGGCATCACCACCATGTGCGTGGGGCTGGGCATGGGCGGCACCGTCGTCTGGGAGAACCCGCACCACGCCGACTACTCCGGGCACACCACCGCCCCCACCGAGAACTGAGAGGACACCATGGCCGACACGACCACAGCAGCCGGCGGGGCGACCACCGGCGAGCGCGTGACCCGTTCCCTCGTGCGTGACGTCGAGCTCCCCTCCGGAGCAGGCACGCTCGCCCTCATCACCCTCGACAACGGGCTCGACCACACGAAGCCGTCGACGCTCGGCCCGGCCGGGCTCGCGGGCCTCCAGGAGGCCGTCTCCCGCGTCGCCGAGCGCGCCGCGGCAGGCGAGATCGTCGCCGCCGCAGTGACCGGCAAGCCCTACTTCTTCGTCGCCGGGGCCGACCTCACCTCCGTGGGCGCGGTCGCCGACGCCGAGGGCGCCAGGGCGCTGGCGGCGGCAGGGCACGCGGCGTACCGCGGGCTGACGGAGATGAGCGTCCCGACGTTCGCGTTCGTCAACGGGCTGGCCCTCGGCGGAGGCCTGGAGCTCGCGCTGAGCTGCACGTACCGCACCATCGCGGCCGACGTCCCGGCAGTCGGCCTTCCGGAGACGTCGTTGGGCCTGGTGCCGGGCTGGGGCGGGTCGACGCTCCTGCCGCGCCTCGTCGGGATCGACCGGGCGCTGGAGATGATCATCAGCCGCCCCGCCGCCAACAAGCCGTACAAGGCGCAGGAGGCCGTCGAGATCGGCGTGGCCGACGCGATCTTCGACGCGGCCGACTTCCTCGAGCAGTCGATCGCCTGGGCCGCAGCCGTGGTGCGCGGCGAGATCGTCGTCGACCGTCCCGGGCCCGCGTCGGCCGAGCAGTGGCAGGCGTCCGTCGACGCCGCGCGACAGCGGCTGGACGCCGTGGTGCACGGGGCACGTCCCGCGCCCTACCGGGCGCTGGACCTCCTCGAGAAGGCCCGGGACCGCGACCCCGACGAGGCGCTCGCCGCCGAGGAGGACGCCCTGACCGACCTCATCATGTCGGACGAGATGCGGGCGAGCGTCTACGCGTTCCAGACGGTGAACAAGGGCAAGCGGCCGACCGGGGCGCCGGACGCCGACCTGGCACGGCCCGTGACGTCGGTGGGCGTCGTCGGGGCGGGCCTCATGGCCTCCCAGCTCGCGCTCCTGCTCGCCCAGCGCCTCGGCGTGCCGGTGATCATGCGGGACCTCGACACCGAGCGTGTGGAGGGCGGCCTGTCCGCGGTCCGGTCCACGGTGGAGCGTCTGGTCCGGTCCGGTCGCATGTCCGAGGACGCGGGTGCGAAGGTCGTCGGTGCGGTGCGCGGGACGACGGCCATCGAGGACCTCGCATCCTGCGACCTCGTCATCGAGGCGGTCACCGAGGTGATGGCCGTGAAGAAGGCGGTGTTCGCCGAGCTCGAGGACATCGTGTCCCCGGAGACGGTGCTGGCGACGAACACGTCGGCGCTCTCCGTCTCGACGATGGCCGCGGACCTGCGCCACCCGGAGCGTGTGGTGGGTCTGCACTTCTTCAACCCGGTCGCGCAGATGCCGCTCGTCGAGGTGGTCCAGGCCGACCGGACGTCGCCGGAGGCGCTCGCGACGGCGTTCGCGGTCGCGAAGCGTCTGCGCAAGACGGCCGTGCTCGTCGCCGACCGGCCCGGATTCGTGGTGAACCGCCTGCTCGTCCTGCTCATGGGCGAGATCGTGGGCGCCGTGGAGCGGGGCACACCGGTGGAGGTCGCGGACCGGGCGCTGCGTCCACTCGGGCTGCCGATGGGACCGTTCGCGCTGTTCGACCTCGTGGGTCCTGCCGTCGGGCTGCACGTCCTCACGTCGCTGCGCGAGGACCTCGGTGAGCGGTTCCCCCGGTCCCCCGGCCTCGAGAAGATCGTCGCGGACGGCACGCCCGTCGTCCTCCCCGCGCCGGCCAAGGGCATCCCCGCGGACGTCGACCCTGCGCTGCAGGACGTGTTCGACTCCGTGGCGGGCGACCGCGGCGCACCGCTCGACGAGGCCGGGGTCCTCGACCAGGTGCTCACCTCCCTCACCCGGGAGGTGGGGCTCATGCTCGACGAGGGTGTCGTGGCCGGACCGCAGCAGATCGACCTCTGCATGATCCTCGGTGCGGGGTGGCCGTTCAGCTCCGGGGGGATCACCCCGTACCTCGACCGCACGGGGTGCTCGGAGCGGGTTCTCGGTCGGCGCCTCAACGCACGCGGGGTCGCCGACGTCGGGTCCTGACGCAGGTTGTGCTCGGGTGTGCCGCGGGCCCCGCTCCACCTCGGAGCGGGGCCCCGCGGCATGTCCGAGGAAAACCCGAGCCGCCCGCACCGTGGCGCGGCCACCTAGTCGTCTCGCATCGCGAGATGCTGAGAAGGGCCGTGAATCGTTGATATCGCGCGGCTGGCCGCGTCGAAATCTCTGATCGCGAGACGGCCGGTAGGGGTGCGGAGCGCTCGGATAGCGTCGCCCCGACACGCCAGCCGCCCGGGGGCACGCCCGCGGGCCGACCGCAGGAGCACCCATGGCACGCACCGACGTCCTCGTCCCGGCCGACTGGGCGGAGGCCAACCTCGGCACTCCCGGGATCGTCTTCGTGGAGGTCGACGAGGACACCGCCGCGTACGACACCGGCCACCTCGAGGGTGCGGTGAAGCTCGACTGGCGGCTGGACCTCCAGGACCCCGTCCGGCGCGACTTCGTGGACCGGACCCAGTTCGAGGCTCTCCTCTCCGCCAAGGGCATCGCCAACGACGACACCGTCGTCCTCTACGGCGGGAACAACAACTGGTTCGCCGCGTACGCGTTCTGGTACCTCAAGCTCTACGGGCACCAGGACGTCCGGCTGATCGACGGCGGGCGCAAGAAGTGGGAGCTCGACGGTCGCCCCCTGAGCGCCGAGCCCGTCGTGCGCCCCACGACGACGTACGTCGCCCAGGACCAGGACCTGTCGCTGCGCGCGTTCCGCGACGAGGTCGTGGCGTCCATCGGCCAGAAGAACCTCGTGGACGTCCGCTCCCCCGAGGAGTTCGCCGGGACCATCCTCGGCCCGGCGCACCTCCCCCAGGAGCACGCGCAGCGCGGAGGGCACGTCCCGTCGGCGATCAACATCCCGTGGAGCCGGGCCGCGAACGACGACGGCACCTTCCGCTCCGACGAGGAGCTCGCCGCGCTCTACGGCGCCGCCGGGCTCGACACGAGCCGCCCCACCATCGCCTACTGCCGCATCGGGGAGCGCTCCAGCCACAGCTGGTTCGTGCTCAGCCAGCTCCTCGGTCAGGAGGACGTGAAGAACTACGACGGCTCGTGGGTCGAGTACGGCTCCCTCGTCGGCGTCCCCGTCGAGCGCTGAGGCCCGCGATGTCCTGCGCAGCACCGGACCAGAGCGGCCCGTCGCTGGCCGCACCCGGCGCGACCGTCGTCGAGGGCGCCGTCCTCCGGGCGGGGGCGCCCGTCGCCGGAGCCTACGTGCGGCTGCACGACGCGTCGGGCGAGTTCACCGCCGAGGTGGTGAGCGGACCGGAGGGGACCTTCCGCTTCTACGCGGCCCCCGGCCGGTGGGAGGTGCGGGTCCTGGCACCCGGCGTCACGGGCGGGGCGCCCGTGACCGCCGAGGTGGGCACCACCCGGGTGGACGTGCGGCTCGACTGAGCGGGCTCAGATGAGGACGCGGTTGGTGGTGTGCTGCAGCACGATGCCGTTGCCGTCGGGGTCGTCGAAGGTCGCGAAGCGGCCCCACGGCTGCTCCTCGATCGACGACGTGAACGCGACCCCCGCGTCCGTGAGGCGGGCGACGTCGCCCTCGAGGTCGTCCGTCTCCACGACGATCCCCTTGAGGTCCCCCGGCGACATCGTCGGGAACCAGGTGACGAGGGAGATGGACGTGGTGCCGCTCGGCGGCGCGAGCTGCACCCACCGCATCTCGGGGGTGAACTGCTGGTCCCCGAGGACCTGGAACCCGAGGACGTCGCGGTAGAAGTCACGCGAGCGGTCCTGGTCGGAGACGGGGACGGAGAACGTCTGGATCTCGGTGATGGCCATGCCACCACCCTGCCACCGGCGCACGGCCGTGTCCTGCCGACGGGGCGGGGCGCGCCGTGCTCCGGCGGGTCGGCTCAGTAGACGGTGAGGCCGCGTGCCCGGAACTGCTGACGGACGCGCTCGGTCTCGGCGTTCGTCGGGGGCTGGGCGTCCTCGAGCTCGTAGGTCATGCCCAGGGTCGCCCACTTGTCCTTGCCCATCTGGTGGAACGGCAGGACCTCGACGCGGGTGACGCTCGCCAGGGACGCGGCGTACTCGGCGACCTTCTCGACGTTGTCCACGTCGTCGGTGAGGCCGGGCACGAGGACGAACCGGACCCACGTCTCGATGCCCTTGTCCGACAGGCGGCGGCCGAAGTCGAGCGTCGGCTGGAGCTTCTGGCCGGTGACCCGGCGGTACGTGTCCGGGTCCCCCGACTTCACGTCGAGCAGCACGAGGTCGATGTCGTCGAGCATGGCGTCCGTGCAGGACGCCCCGAGGTATCCGGAGGTGTCGATGGTGGTGTGGATCCCCATCGCCTTGGCACCGGCGAGGACGGTGGCCGCGAAGGCGGGCTGCATGAGCACCTCGCCGCCGGAGAGGGTGAGCCCGCCGCCGGTGGTCTGGAAGATGGGGACGTAGCGACGGATACGGCGCAGGAGCTCGTCCGCGGTGACGGTCTCGCCGTCCTTCATCTTCATCGTGTCGGGGTTGTGGCAGTAGAGGCACCGCAGGGGGCACCCGGCGAAGAACACCGTCATGCGGGTGCCCGGCCCGTCGACGGCGGTGACGAGCTCCCAGGAGTGGATCGCCCCGAGCTGCCCGGCACGCATCTGCTCGAACTTCGAGCCGCGGTCCAGGGCGGTGACCTCGAGCCCCTCGGTACCCGCGGCGGCCCGCCGGGTCGCCGGGCCGTGCCCGGGTGCCGCCGGCGCCGTCGCGACGGTGTCGCTGGGGATCGGGGGGACGGGCAGGACGCACGGGTCGGTCGACGTTCCTGCCGCACCGTGGGCGGTGGTGGGTGTCATGGTCGTCTCCGGTTCCGTGCGTCCTGCGGATGGGTGGTCGGTCGCTCGAGCGGTGGGGTCAGAGCGACCCGTGGAACGTCCGGTTGAGGACGTCGAGCTGCTGCTCACGGGTGAGCCGCACGAAGTTCACCGCGTACCCCGACACGCGGATGGTGAGCTGTGGGTAGTTCTCGGGGTTCTCCATCGCGTCGAGCAGCGTCTCCCGGTTGAGGACGTTGACGTTGAGGTGGTACCCGTCGGACCGGTTCACCGCGTCCATGAGCCCGACGAGGTTGGTGACCTGCTCCTCCTTGGTGCGGCCGAGGCCGGAGGGCACCGTGGTGTTCGTCAGGGAGATCCCGTCGAGCGCCTCGCCGTACGGGAGCTTCGCGACGGACAGCGCCGAGGCGAGCATGCCGTGCGTGTCGCGCCCGTTCATCGGGTTGGCACCCGGGGCGAAGGGCTCACCCGCGCGGCGGCCGTCGGGCGTGTTCCCGGTGGACTTGCCGTAGACGACGTTCGAGGTGATGGTCAGCACCGACTGGGTGTGCATGGCGTCGCGGTACGTGGGCTGCTTCTTGATGCGCTCCATGAAGGCCTTGACGAGCTCGACGGCGATGCCGTCCACGCGGTCGTCGTCGTTGCCGTACATGGGGAAGTCGCCGTCGATGACGTAGTCGACCGCGAGCCCGGTCTCGTCGAGCACGGGGGTGACCTTCGCGTACCTGATCGCCGCGAGGGCGTCGGCGGCGACGGACAGGCCCGCGATGCCGCAGGCGAGCGTGCGCAGGACCGACCGGTCGTGGAGCGCCATCTCGATGCGCTCGTACGCGTACTTGTCGTGCATGTAGTGGATGCAGTTCAGGGCGTCCACGTACGTCTCGGCGAGCCAGTCCATCTCGAGGTCGAAGGCGGCGCGCACCTCGTCGTAGTCGAGCGGCGTGCCCTCGCGGGCGACGGACGGACGTGCCGGCGAGACCTGGTCGCCGGTCATCTCGTCGCGGCCGCCGTTGATCGCGTACAGGAGGGCCTTGGCGAGGTTGACGCGCGCTCCGAAGAACTGCATCTGCTTGCCGACCCGCATCGGGGACACGCAGCAGGCGATCGCGGCGTCGTCGCCCCACATCGGACGGATGAGCTCGTCGGACTCGTACTGGATGGCGGAGGTGTCGATGGAGACCTGGGCGCAGAACGCCTTGAAGCCCTCCGGCAGGCGGTCGGACCAGAAGACCGTGAGGTTGGGCTCGGGCGCCGGGCCCAGGTTGTAGAGGGTCTGGAGGTACCGGAACGACGTCCGCGTGACGAGGGGACGGTCGTCCTCACCCATACCGGCGATGGTCTCGGTGACCCAGGTCGGGTCGCCCGAGAACAGCTGGTCGTACTCGGGGGTGCGCAGGAACCGCACGATGCGGAGCTTGATGACGAAGTCGTCGATGATCTCCTGCGCCTGCTCCTCGGTGAGGACGCCGGCGGCGAGGTCGCGCTGGATGTACACGTCGAGGAAGGTCGAGGTGCGCCCGAGGGACATCGCCGCGCCGTTCTGCTCCTTCACGGCGGCGAGGTACGCGAAGTACAGCCACTGGACGGCCTCACGGGCCGTGGTGGCGGGGCCGGAGATGTCGTACCCGTAGGTCGCGGCCATCTGCTTGAGCTCGCCGAGCGCACGGATCTGCTCGGCGTTCTCCTCGCGGTCCCGGATGATGTCCTCGGTCGAGCGCTCCATGTCGAGCTCGGCCCGCTCGACCTTCTTGGCGGCGATGAGGGCGTCGACCCCGTAGAGGGCGACGCGGCGGTAGTCGCCGATGATCCGGCCGCGGCCGTAGGCGTCGGGCAGGCCCGTGACGATGTGGCTGGAGCGGGCGGCGCGGACGTTGGGCGGGTACACGTCGAAGACCCCGGCGTTGTGGGTCTTGCGGTACTTGGTGAAGATCTCCTTGAGGGTCTCGTCGACCTCGTAGCCGTACGTCTTCAGCGACGTCTCGACCATCCGCCATCCGCCGTACGGCATGATCGCCCGCTTGAGGGGGGCGTCGGTCTGCAGGCCGACGATGACCTCGTTGCTCTCGTCGATGTAGCCGGGGGCGTGCGCGGTGATGCTCGAGGGGGTGGTGGCGTCGACGTCGTAGACGCCCTTCTCGCGCTCCTCGGGGAACATCTCGGAGAGCTTGGCCCACACGCCGGTGGTGCGCTCGGTGGGGCCAGCGAGGAACGAGGCGTCACCCTCGTAGGGCTCGTAGTTGCGCTGGATGAAGTCCCGCACGTCGATCGCGTCGTTCCAGGGCCCGGTGACGAACCCGGTCCAGGCGCCAGGGGTCGGGGCACCCGCGGGGGTGGTCGTGGTGCCGTCTGCTGTGGTGGTCATCGCCGTCTCCTTGGTCGAACCTGATCGAGTGGTGATCGTGTCTTCCACACTAGGAACGGATTGATGGGACGACTTGGGACCTTCGGCCCGAGGGACGCCCGGAACGTGAGCCGTGCGTCACACCGTGCGCCCGTCGGGACGGGACGGAGGTCTCTTGCGTCCGCGCCCTCGTGCGTCGTCGCCGGAGAAGCGCTGGTCACGGACCTGCCGCCGGCCGGCGACGCCGGAGACGGCGCAGGACCTCAGCCCCACGCGTCGGGCGAGGTCCTGCGGGCCGCTGCGGCCGCCTCCCACCCGGTGTGCGCGACGACGGCGGCCGCGACCTCCTCGACGGAGCGCCCCACGGTCGGGACACGGAGCACCCAGGCCGGTGCGGAGGCGGACAGCTCCTCGTGGCGCGCGAGGCTCCTCGCGACGTGGACCTGTTCCTCGGACCCGGTCTCCCGGGCGGCGAGCCGCGCGGCGAGCGTCGGCGGGTCGGCCTCGAGGAGCACGCCCAGGCACCGCGCCTCCTGGTCCACGGCGGCGGTGAGCGTGCCCGCCTCGAGGACGCTCACGGTGTTCACGTAGACGAGGCGGTGCTGCCCGACGGCCCGGTAGGTGGCCCACACCTTCGCGAGGTTGGTCGCCGTCACCCAGGGACGGTCCGACTCCCCGGGCCCCGGGTGGCTCGCATCCATGTCGTCGCCGTCGACGACCGCGTGCGCCACCCGGGACCGGCGCAGGATCGCGCTGACCTCGTGCACCACGCTCGTCTTGCCCACCCCGCTCGCCCCCGCGACGAGGAGGATATCGACGGGCGGCACACCGCGTCCGGGGGTCACCCTCGGGAGAGGTCGTCCAGGACGTCGCGGACGACGTCGGCCGCGGTGAGACGGTGGCCGACGACGATCTGCTCACGGGACGCGTGGTCGAGGAACTCCGTGGGGAGACCGACCGTGCGGACAGGGGTGGTCACGCGCGCCAGGGCTGCGTGCTCGCCGAGGAGCGCACCCGCGCCTCCTTCTGCGATGCCGTCCTCGATGGCCACGACGAGGTCGTGCTCACCGGCGAGCTTCACCAGCGCCGACGGCATCGGCAGGACCCACGTGGGCGACGCGACCGTGGTGTCGACCCCGTGGGCCGCGAGCGCGGTGCTCACCTCGAGGGCCGTGCCTGCCATGGCGCCGATGCCCACGACCAGGACGCGGCGCCGTGCACCGGCTCCCCCGGTCCCCGTCCCGGTCTCCCTCGCGAGGACGTCGACGCCGTCGAGGGTGTCGAGCGCCGGCATGGGGTCGCCCAGCGCACCCTTGGGGTACCGCACGACGCTCGGTGCGTCGTCGATGTCCACCGCGGTCCGCAGCGCGGCGCGCAGCGTGGCCTCGTCGCGCGGGGCCGCGAGGTGCAGCCCGGGGACGATGCGCAGCATCGCGATGTCCCACATCCCGTTGTGGCTGGCGCCGTCGGACCCGGTGATGCCCGCGCGGTCGAGGACGAAGGTCACGCCGGCCTTGTGGAGGGCGACGTCCATGAGGACCTGGTCGAACGCCCTGTTGAGGAACGTCGCGTAGAGGGCGACCACGGGGTGCAGCCCTGCGAAGGCCATCCCCGCGGCCGACGTGGCCGCGTGCTGCTCGGCGATGCCGACGTCGAAGGTGCGTGCCGGGAACGCCTTCTCGAACGGCGCCAGTCCGACGGGGGCGAGCATGGCCGCCGTGATCGCCACGACGTCGGGCCGGTCGTGGCCGATCGCCACGATCTCGTCGGCGAAGACCTTGGTCCACCCGAAGCGTGACGGTGCCACGGGCAGACCCGTCTCGGGGTGGATCTGCCCGACCGCGTGGAACCGGTCGGCGACGTCCTGCTCGGCGGGGCTGTAGCCGCGCCCCTTCTCGGTGATGACGTGGACGAGGACCGGGGCCCCGAAGGCCTTCGCGCGGGCGAGGGCACGCTCGACGTCGTCGACGTCGTGGCCGTCGACGGGTCCGACGTACTTGATCCCGAGGTCCTCGAACATCCCCTGCGGGGACACGACGTCCTTGATGCCCTTCTTCAGGCCGTGGAGGGCGTCGTAGGCGAGGCGTCCGGGCGGGCCCGAGCGGCGCAGCGTGCGCTTGCCCCACTCGAGGAAGGACTCGTACCCGCGGGTGGTGCGCAGCGTGTCGAGGTGGTGCGCCATCCCCCCGATGGTGGGCGCGTACGAACGGCCGTTGTCGTTGACGATCATGATGAGCCGACGGTCGTGACCGGCGGCGATGTTGTTGAGCGCCTCCCAGGCCATGCCGCCCGTGAGCGCGCCGTCACCGATGAGCGCGACGACGTGCCGGTCGTTGAGCCCGCGCACGACGTTCGCCTTGGCGATGCCGTCGGCCCAGCTCAGGGCCGTCGACGCGTGCGAGTTCTCCACCACGTCGTGCTCCGACTCCGCGCGGCTCGGGTACCCGGAGAGCCCGCCGCGCTGGCGCAGGTCCCCGAAGGCCTGCCGCCCCGTGAGGAGCTTGTGGACGTACGACTGGTGCCCGGTGTCGAAGACGAACGTGTCCTTGGGCGAGCTGAACACCCGGTGCATGCCGATGGTCAGCTCGACGACGCCGAGGTTGGGGCCGAGGTGCCCACCCGTCCGCGACACCGTCCGGACGAGGAACCCGCGGATCTCCTCGGCGAGCTCCACCGTCTGCGTCGGCGTGAGCCGGCGCACGTCCGCCGGTGACTGGATCTTCTCCAGGAGTCCCATGACCATTCCTCCGTGCCACCTCGGGCCGCACGGCACCCGACGACCGGACGGCCGGGCGCTCTCGCAGCCTTCCACGTGCGGACCACGCACGGGGGCTCAACTCTATAAGCCGCGCGAGGCCACCGCCGACGCCGGACGCCACGACCGGGGCACCCGCGCACGACCACGCCACTCCCTCCACAGGACGTCCACGGGAGAGCGGCACGCACCCGGGACACCCTCCCGTCGGTGGTTGGATGGGCGCATGACTGCAACGGCCGCCCACATCGACGACCTCGCCCGGTTCCTCACCGCCTCGCCCTCCTCCTACCACGCCGCCCACGAGGTGGCGCGCCGCCTCGAGGACGCCGGGTTCGTCCGCCACCACGAGACGCAGGCGTGGGACCCGGCACACCGCCGCGGCTTCCTGCTGCGCGACGGTGCCGTGATCGCCTGGGTCCGGCCCGACGACGCCGCCCCGACCACCCCCTTCCGCGTCCTCGGCGCCCACACCGACTCCCCCGGCTTCAAGCTCAAGCCGCACCCCACCGTCACCACCCACGGCTGGCTGCAGGCGGGCGTCGAGGTCTACGGCGGGCCCCTGCTCAACTCCTGGCTCGACCGCGAGCTCGAGCTCGCCGGGCGCCTCGTCGCCCACGACGGCACCGAGCACCTCGTGCGCACCGGCCCGTGGCTGCGCATCCCGCAGCTCGCGATCCACCTCGACCGCAGCGCCAACGAGTCGCTCGCACTCGACCGGCAGCGGCACACGCAGCCCGTCTTCGGCGTCGGCGACCACGGGGACGTCGTCGGCCACCTCGCAGCGCTCGCGGGCCTCGACCGCGACGACGTCGCGGGGTACGACGTGCTCACGGCGGACGCCGCCGCGCCGGCGAGGTTCGGCCTCGACGGCTCCCTGTTCGCCGCGGGACGCATGGACGACCTCGTCTCGGTCCACGCGGGCCTCGTCGCGCTCCTCGAGCACCCCGAGCCGGAGGGCGCGACGACGGTCCTCGCGGCCTTCGACCACGAGGAGCTCGGGTCCGAGTCACGCTCCGGCGCCAGCGGTCCGCTCCTCACGGACGTCCTGTCACGCCTGTCCGCCGGGACCCCCGAGGACCTCCACCGCGCGCTCGCCGCGTCGTGGTGCCTGTCCTCCGACGTCGGGCACGCCGTCCACCCCAACTACCCGGAGCGTCACGACCCCGCCAACCGGCCCACCGCCGGCGGCGGGCCGATCCTCAAGATCAACGCGAACCAGCGGTACGCGACGGACGCGCACGGTGCCGCGGTCTGGGCCCGGGCGTGCCGTGCCGCCGGTGTCACCTCTCAGGACTTCGTGTCGAACAACTCGGTCCCGTGCGGCTCGACCATCGGGCCTCTCACGGCCACCCGCTCCGGCGTGCGGACCGTCGACGTCGGCATCGCCCTGCTCTCGATGCACTCGGCGCGGGAGATGTGCCACGTCGACGACCCCGCCGCGCTCGCGGCTGCCGTCGGGGCGTTCTTCGCCGGCGCCTGAGCGCCCACGGGTAGGGCCGGCAGCGGGAGGGCCGCGACCACCTCCGTCACCTGCTCGACCGGGAAGAAGTGGCCGCCCCGGAAGGTGCGGCTGTGGAACGGTCCTGCGGCATGCGTCGCCCACCCTCGGGCGGCCGCCGGAAGAGCGAGACGGTCGTCCGTGCCGTGCCAGGCGTGCACCGGGACACCGACCGTCGCGTCGGCGGGGGCCGCGGGGGTGTCCACGAGCAGCCGCAGGTCGGCCCGGAGCCCCGGCACGAAGAGCCTCCGCATGGGGTGCTCGGGCAGCGACGCCTCGACCGCGCCCGTCCGGGCGAGCCCGGCGAGCATCTCGTCGTCGGGCAGGTCCACGAGGCCGGCGAAGAGCGGTCCGGTGGCCTGGTGGGGCGGCCTGCTGCCCATGACGACGACGTGCTCCGGCAGGTGCAGACCGCCGGCCTCGAGGACGCGCACGACCTCGAAGGCGAGCAGGCCGCCGAGGCTGTGGCCCGCGAGGATCCACAGTCCGGAGCGCGGCGTCCTCCCGGCGACGACCCGCGCGCTCTCCCCCAAGCCGCCTCCGGCCGCGCGCGGCACCCGGAGCGGCTCGACCCGGGCCGTGCCGACGAGCGCAGCGGACCAGGCGCGTCCCAGGACCGCCGACCCTCCGGCCGGCGGGAGGAGGACCACCGTCGGCAGGCCTGCGTCGGGAGCCCCGGGCTCGGGGCGAGGTCCCGCGCTCACGTCGCCGACGCCCACGACGCCACCTCCACGGGGTCGAGCGAGCCCGCCGTGAGCAGGGCCGTGCCCACGAGGAGCCCGCGGTACCCGAGCGCGAGCAGACCGGCGGCCGAGTCGCGGCTCTCGATGCCGCTCGCGCTCATGGGCAGCGGCGTCCCGGTGCCCAGCACGTGCCCGATCATCCGCTCGCTCCTCGCGACACCGGCCGCCCCCCGCTCCTGGTCCCGGATGTCCTTGTTGTTGACCGCGACGACGCAGAGCTCCGGGCACGGCACGGCCGCCGCCTCCGCCTCGGAGACCACCTCGACGAACGGGGTGAGGCCCAGGTCCAGGGCGTGGGCGACGAGCACCGCCAGGGTGCCCCGGTCGAGCAGCTGCGCCGTGAGGAGCACGGCGCTGACGCCCGCGGCGCGGGCCGCCAGGAGCTGGTCGCGCCGCGTGAAGAAGTCCTTCTGGAGGACGGGCCGCTCCGTGCTGCGGACCACCTCCTGGACGAGCGAGGCGTCGCCCCCGAACCACCGGCCCGACACGACGGACACGCACGGCGCACCGGCCTCCTCGTACGCCCGCACGAGGTCGGTCGCGCTGCGACCGCCCATGAGGTCCGTCCCGTCCGCGGACCTGCGCTTGACCTCCATGACGAGCGGGACAGCGGCGGCGAGGACCGCCTCGACGAACGTCGACGGCGTCCCGGGGCTCATGCCGCGGGCTCCGCGACCGGCACGGCCCCGGCCCCCACCAGGGAGCCCGCGCCCCACGCGGCGACGAGGTCGTCGATGCGTGCCGGGTCGAGCGCGCCGTGCTCGTCACGCGCGCTCGAGTCGACGTCGATGCCGTGCCATCCCGGGTGGCGCCGGACCGCGTCGAGCTCTCCCGCTCGGGAGGCGTCGACCCCTCCGGCCACGACGAACGGCCGGTCCAGGCACGCACCGATCGCGAGGAGCGTCCCGGGGTCCGTCGCGACGCCCGTGCTCCCGATCCGTCCGCCGTCGATCGTGTCGACGACGTAGGCGTCCACGCCCGCCCTCGTGTACGCCCCGACGAACGGGCGCTCCAGCAGGCGGCCGCGGTCGACGTGCAGGACCTTGAGGATCCGGGTGGTCGACGGGACGCGTCGGCGGAGCGCAGCCACCGCCGACGGCGGCTGGAACGCGTGGAGCTGGACGCACGACCCGCCCAGGGCCGCGAGCGCGTCCGCGATCCCCTCGACGTCCGCGGAGAACGTCACGAGGCATCCGTCGGGGCCGCCCGGTACCGCCATGCGGCGTAGACCGTCGGTGTCGAGCGACCGTGATGAGCCGGGCACCTCCCACCACACGCCTGCGTGCGTGACCCCGGTGGCACCGAGCAGCTCCATCTCGGTGGGGTCCACGAGCCCGCAGACCTTGATCATCGTGGCCGCGCTCATCGCAGCCCGATCATCGACGCGACCCTGTTGTACTGGATGTCGTTGGAGCCCGAGTAGAGGGTGCCGGCGACCGCGTCGCGCACCCCGCGCTCGATCCCGTGCTCGGTGACGTACCCGCGCCCGCCGAAGACCTCGACCGCGTCGAGGCTGGACCGGAGGTTCGCGGTGCTGGTGACGAGCTTCGCGATGGAGATCTCCGTCGCCGCGGGCTTTCCCGCGTCGAGCAGCTCGGCCGCGGACAGCAGCCACAGGCGCGCGGTGTCGACGGCGATCCTCATGTCGACCACGCGCCTGGCGACCGCCTGGTAGCCACCGATGGCCCTGCCGTACTGCTCGCGCTCGCGGCACCACGTGACGCAGCGGTCGAGGCGTCGCTGCATCTCGCCGACGTTGACCATGAAGGAGAAGAGGATCTCGCGCTCCATGACGTGGTCGAGGACGAGGAAGCCGCCGCCCACCCGGCCGAGCACGTCGTGCGCGGGGATGCGGCAGCCCGTCAGGTGGAGCTCGGCGAGCGGCGTGCCGGACAACCCCATGGTTCCCAGGCGCCGGCCGACGGTGAAGCCCGGCGTCCCCGCGGGCACGAGGAACGCGGTGAGCCCGAGCGGGCCGGGGACGTCACCTGTCCGGGCGTAGACGACGTAGAGGTCGGCGATCCCGGCGTTCGTGATGAACGTCTTGTCGCCGTCGAGGACGAAGTGGTCGCCGTCCCGGACTGCGCGTGCGGACATCCCGAGGGCGTCCGAGCCGTGCTCCGGCTCGGTGATGGCGTGCGCTCCGACCGTCCTGCCGGAGAGCACGCCGGGCAGGTGCCGCGCACGCTGCTCCGGAGTCCCGAAGCGGGTGAGGGCGACGGCCGTGCTGGCCATGCTCGTGATCGCGGCGAACGACAGCCCTGCGTCGTCGTTCACCCGACCGAGGTACTCGAGGCTGCGCAGGGTGTCGACGAGGGACATGCCGTGGCCCCCGTGCTCCACGGCGAACGGTGCGGCGAGCAGACCCGTCGCGGTCATCCTGCCCCAGGCCGCACGGTCGAAGACCGTCTCGTCGTGGGGCGTGTCGTGGCGGGTGTCGAACGCGTCGTCGAGGTCCCTGCCGAGGGCCTCGGGCGTCAGGCTGGGAGCGGTCTGGACGGTCTGGGCGCTCATGGTCGGCCTCGTCTCAGTACTGGGAGTAGCCGGTGGCGTCGAGGGAGTGCCGCTCGTCGCCCTTGATGGGCGGGTTGAAGACGGACACGAGGTGGAGGTCGGCGTCCTCCGACGCCCGCAGCTCGTGCGCGTCGTGCTGGTCGAGCCCGTAGAGGGTGCCGGGGACGATCTCGTGGCGGGCGCCCGTGGAGTCGACGACGACGCCGGACCCGGACACGCAGTAGCAGGCCTCCAGGTGGCGCCGGTACTGGAGCTTCGAGGTGGTCCCGGCGGTGACGACGGTGTGGGCGACCGCGAAGCCGAGGCCGTCGGCCTCGACGACGAGGCGGCTGCTCGCGCCGTTGCCCCAGTTGACGGTGTTCACTTCGTCACGTCTGCGGATGAACATGTGCGTGGCCTCTCTGGTGGGTGTGGTGCGGTGGGCGTTCGGGGATCAGGGTCGTGGGAGGGCGGGCTGCGGCGCGGGGAGGAGACGCTCGAGGAACGCCGCGAAGGACCCGACCACGTCGTGGTCGCCGATCCCCTGCTCGACGGCGCGGACGCACGCGGTGCCGACGACTGCGGCGTCGGCACCGGCGTCGGTGACCCGTCGGACGTCGTCGGCCGTGGAGATGCCGAACCCGACGGCGACCGGTGCGTCGGTGAGCTCCCGGAGGCGGTCGACCGAGCTGCGGACGGAGGCGAGCGCGTCCCCTCCGGGGGTGCCGCTGCGCCCGTAGCGGGCGACGAGGTAGACGTACGCCGTCGCGTCGCGTGCTGCCGCGGCGAACGTCTCCCCCGTCGAGGTGCCGTGGTAGCAGGTCTGGACGGTGGGGAGCCCTGCCGCGAGGCAGAGCTCGGTGGTCCGGCCGCGCAGCATCGGGGGCAGACCGTGCACGAGGAGCCCGTCCGCGCCCGACCCGCGGATCTCGTCGACCGACCGGGCGAGGTCGGTGGGCCTGAGCGAGTGGCTCCAGTCGACGAGCAGGACGATGCGCGTGTGGGTGGTCGTGGCGCGCAGCCGTTCGACGAGGCGCAGCACCCTCGGGAGGTCCGTGCCGCGGTCGAGGGCGCGGGTGGCGCTCGCCCGGACGACGGGCCCGTCGGTGACCGAGTCGGGGAAGGGGACGGCGAGCTCCAGGCAGTCGACCCGTGCGGCGTCCATGAGCCGCACGATCTCCACCATCTCCTCGTCGTCGGGGTCGCCGGCGTTGAGGAAGAGCGCGATCCGCGGGACCCCCGGCGTGCGGCCGGGGAACACGGCGCGTGGCGTCGTGTCAGACGACCCCATGGTCGGCACCCCCTCGACCGTCCCGGGTGACCGCGGCACCTGCGGGTGCCTGGCCGCGGAGCGTCTCGAAGAGGCCGTGCGCGGCACCGGAGGAGATCGCCTCGTGGGCGCTCGCGCAGGCGTCGCGGAGGGTGGGGGCCGTGCCCGACGCGAGGAGCACGACGGCGGCGTTGAGGACGATGGTCTCGGTGACGGCGACGGCCAGGTCGCCGGCCAGCGCGGCGGCGAAGTGCTCCACGCTCCTCCCGGGCTCCGCGGGGCGCAGGTCCTCGAGTGACCCCGCGCCCGTCACGAGGGTCCCGGGCACGATGCGCTCGGTGCGCCCGTCGGGGTGGGTGACCGTGCTCGGGCAGACGCTGAGGAGCTCGTCGGCGCCGAGGTCGCTCGAGCACACCCACTGGGTGAGGCCGCGCCCGGTGGCGAGCCGGCGGACCGCCTCCGGGGTGGCACGGCCGGAGCGCCCGGTGACCTGGGCGCGGAGCCCGAGCGCGGGCAGGTACGGCCCGACGACGTTGAGGAATCCCCCGAACTCCTTCATGCCGACGGGCACGATGCGCCGTGCGAGACGGGTGAGCCCGCGCGGGTAGACGTGCTGCCCGGCGAAGGCGAGGCGGTGCCGGGCGAGCCGGTCCCGGAGGTCGTCCGTCGACGTGGTCGTGGCGACGCCCGCGAGGCCGAGGAGCTCCGTCGACCCGAGGACCGACGTGTAGGCACGCGACCCGGACTTCACGACGGCCGCGCCGGCCGCGGCGGCGACGACCGCCGCCGCGGTGGAGACGTTCATCGTCGACGGGCCGCCGCCGATGCCGACGATGTTCACGGCGTCGACCGCGGGGAGCGGGCCGTCGGGCACGACGGACCGCACGAACGCCACGAGCCCGTCGTCGTCGGGCAGCTCCTGCGAGACGGCGGCGAGGGTGCCGACGAGGACGTCGGCCGTCGCGGTTCCGTCGTCCAGCCCCTCCCAGAACCGCACCCAGTCGACGGGGCGCCCCCCGTCCCCGTCACGGACGTCCGTGACGGGGACGGGGTCGACGGCGACCGGTGCGCCGGTCACACGGACCCCGGGGTCGGGCGAGGGCGCTCCACGAACGCGGTGATGGTGTTCAGGTTCCGGAAGTTCTCCGGGTCGAGGTCGGTGTCGTCGATGCCGATCTCGAAGCGCGTCTCGAGCCAGGCGATGAGCTTGAGGAGGCCGAGGCTGTCGATGATGCCGCTGTTGAGCAGGTCGGTCTGCGGGGTGACCTGCTCCGGGTCCGCGCCGGGCAGGAACTCGTCGATCACGTAGTCGCGGACGAGGTCAGAGGTGGTGAGCGTGGTGTCCATGGCGTGTCCTCTCGTGCTCCTGGCGCGCTGCCCGGAGCGTTCTCGGTCGGTCGGTCTTGCCCGTGATGGTCAGCGGGAAGGGTTCGTCGGTCAGGTGCAGCTCGGGGAGGGTGCTGCCCGTAGGGAGCCGGGACGTGCAGTACCGGCGCAGCGTGACGAGGTCGAGGTCGGACCCGGGCGACCGGCGGACGACGCCCGCCAGGCGGTGTCCCTCGAGGTCGTCCGTCTCGGCGACGACGGCGGCCGCGGTCACCATCGGGTGCTCCTCGAGGACCAGCTCGACGTCGGCGAGGTCGACGGCGATGCCGCGGACCTTCACCCGGCGGTCGACGCGCCCCACGAGCACCGCGGGTTCCCCGGGACGCCTGCGCACGAGGTCGCCCGTGCGGACGTACTCCCGGCTCCCACGGCTGGTCCAGACGGTGACGAAGCGCTCCGCGCTGCCGCGGTCGCCGAGGTACCGGTCCGCCTGGAAGGGGGTGCGGACGAGGAGCTCGCCGTCCCCGAACGGTGCGTACCCTCCGTCCTCCGTGTGGACGAGGACGTCCACCCCGGGCAGGGGGTGCCCGACGGGGACGGGCCGGTCCGTCGGCTCGTCGCCGGTGAGGACGTGCATGAGGCTGTCGTTGGTCTCGGTCATGCCGTAGACGTTGCGGACCCGGGCGGACGGGAAGACGCGGCGGACCCCGGCGACGGTCGCGTGGTCCACCGGCTCGCCGGTGAGGACGACCTCGCGCACGCCGGGCACCTGCCTGCCCGCGGCGGCGTCGATCATGAGTCGGAAGAAGGTGGGGACCGCCTGGACGACCTCGGCCCGCTCGGACTCGAGGAGGTCGAGCACCACCCGGCCCCGGACCGCCCGGGTGGGCGGGACGAGGACGGCGCGTCCGCCCGCGGCGAGCGTCGCCCAGACGTCGAGCAGGGAGATGTCGAAGTTCAGCGGGGCGAGGCTCAGGACGGTGGTGCCCGGGCCGAGCGCGAGCTCCTCGCCGGCCCAGAGCACGAAGCGGTCGATCGCGGTGCGGCCGAGCGGCACCACCTTCGGTGTGCCGGTCGTGCCGGAGGTGGTGAGGAGGAGCGCGTCGTCCGTGCCGCTCGCCGGGCCCTGCGCCCGGTCGGGTCCTGACGACGTCGCGGGGATCCCGGGGGTCGCCAGGCGCTCCGGGTCGTCGACGAGGTGCAGTATCCCCGCGTCCCGCAGGACGGCGTCCCGCCTCTCCGGCAGCATGGTCGGTGCCAGGAGGAGGACGGGGCGTCGTGCGACGAGGCACCCGAGGACGAGGGCGACGGTCGCCGTCGTCTTGTGGACGACGACCGCGACCCGGTCGTCGGTGCACCCGGGCAGGGCCGCGACCGACCCGGTCGCGACGGCCAGGAGCTCGGCGTACGACGTGGTGCGGGTGCCGTCGACGACGGCCGGTGCGTCCGGGGTGAGGGACGCGTGCGCCTGGATGCGCCCTGCGAGGGAGTCGACGGCGAGATCGGTGCGGTCGGCGCGGTCGGTGACGACGGCGGCGGCGGTGATGGTGGCCGGCATCTCGTCGATGGTCATGACGGCTCGGGCCCCTCGATCTCGATCCAGCCGGACTTGAGGGCCGGTCCCGCCGCGGTGAGGACACGGAGGGCGTGGACGCGCGGGTCCGCCGTCGCGGAGAGCTCGACGGTGATCTCGTCGCCGCAGCGCACGGGTGCGGAGAACCGCACGCCGAGGGCGCGCAGCCGCGAGACGTCCCCGTCCGCGAGCGCGTCGGCGGCCGCCTCGCAGGCCACCGCGACGACGCTCATCCCGTGGGCGATGGGGCCGTCGAAGCCTGCCCGGCGGGCGGCGTCGTCGTCGAGGTGGATCGGGTTCTCGTCGTGCGACACCGCCGCGTACCGAGCCGTCGTGGCCGGGGTGATGACGGCTGTGCGCACCTCGGGTCCTGCCCCGGGCAGGGCCCGGACGGCAGGACGGGGCGGCTGCGGGGCGGCCGGGGATGCGTCGGCGCGGACGTCGGCGGGGTCGACCCCGCCGAGGAGGACGTCGGCGACCGCCCGGGCGGCGGGTGAGCCGTCCTGGTCGGTGAGGGTGCTGCGCACCCGGACCCGGCACCCGCGCGGGTCGGGGCGGACCTCGACGAGCTCGTGACCGACGTCGTAGGTGGCGGGCACGAGGGCACCGGTCAGGTGGAGCTCCTGGGCGAGGTGGACGACGTGGGCGGGGCGTGGGGCACGCTGCGCGAGGAAGGCGTCCAGCGCCGGGTGGAGTGCGATGAAGGCCGACACCGGGTTGACGCCGTCGGGCGCCGGAGCGGTCGTCGCTGTCGTCGCTGTCATGGTCGACCGTGCGAGGACGCGGAGGTCGTGGGCCTCGGCGGCGTCGAGGCGGGCGGGTGACGGGGCGGTGGAGAGCGCCGGTGGCGCAGGTGCGGGGCTCATGAGCGGGTGCCTCCTGGCATGGTCATGCGACGACGAGGCACGCGTTGTGCCCGCCGAAGCCGAAGGAGCTGGTCAGTGCGGGTCCGGGGTCGACGGGGCGGGGCGCCCCGGAGACGACGTCGACGGGGATGTCGCTGCCCGTGCGGTCGTGGTTCGCGACGGGCGGGACGAGGCCCCGTCGTGCGGTGAGCAGGGCGAGGACGACCTCGAGGGCACCGGACGCGCCCAGGAGGTGCCCGGTGACGCCCTTGGGTGCGGTGACCGGAGGTGCGTCGTCGCCGAAGACGCGGTGGACGGCGCGCGACTCGACGGCGTCGTTGAGGAGCGTCGAGGTGCCGTGGGCGTTGACGTGGCGAACGTCGGCCGGGGCGATGTCCGCGTCGCGCAGCGCCGCGGACATCACGGAGTAGGCGCCGTCCCCGCGGGGGTGCGGCATGGACAGGTGGTGCGCGTCGGCGCCGGCGGCGTAGCCGAGGACGGAGCCGTGGCTCCGGGCACCCCGGGCCCGGGCGTCGGCCTCCCGCTCGAGGACGACGAACGCCGCCCCCTCCCCCATGACGAAGCCGTCACGGGACTCGTCGAACGGTCGGCACGCGAGCGCGGGGTCGCCGTCGCGGGTCGAGAGCGCTCCGAGCCGGGCGAAGGCGGCCAGGGTCACGGGCGTGAGGGTCGCCTCGCACCCCCCGGCGACGACGAGGTCGACGGTCCCGGCGCGCAACATGGCGGTGGCGGTGCCGATCGCGTCGGCCCCGCTGGCGCAGGTCGTCGCGAGCGTGAGGGCCGGGCCCGTGGTGCCGAGTGCGATGGAGATCGCGACGGCGGCCGCGTTGGGCATCGTCACCACCGGCATGAGGGGGCTCACGGCGGCGGGGCCGCCCTGGCCGAACCGCAGGCTCTCAGTGTCGCTCGTGGTGCGGCCGCCGACGGCGTTGCCGACGACCACGGCGGTCCGGGCGGGGTCCACGGCGGGTGACCCGGCGTCCGCGTGGGCGTCGAGCGCGGCGGCCAGCCCGTAGCGGGCGAAGGGGTCGAGGCGCCGGTAGAGCTTCTCCGCGACGCCCGGCGGGGCGGGCGGGGCGTCGACCTGGCAGCCGATGCGGACCGGGTGGTCCACGGGGTCGAACCGGTCGATCACCCGTGCGGTCGACCGGCCTGCGAGGACCGCCTGCCACACCGCCTCGACGTCGTTGCCCGCGGGCGTCACGACGCCCGCGCCCGTGACGACGACCTCGGCGCGCCCCGAGGGCGTCATGCCCGGGCCACGGCGCGACGCTCGGCCGCCCGGACGAACGCGTCGATCGCCGTGTCGACGTGCTCGCTCGTGTGCGCCGCCGTGATGGCGATCCGCAGGCGGGCGAGACCGTTGGGCACGGCCGGCGTGACGACGGGGAGGCCGACGACGCCCTCCTCGCGGCAGGTCGTCGCGTAGTCGTAGGCCTGGGTGTCGGTACCGATGATCAGGGGGACGACGGCCGTCGTGCTGTCGCCCACCCGCATCCCCACGTCGGTCATCGCCGTGCGGAACCGCGCCGACTCCGACTGGATGTGCGCGACGCGGTGCGGCTCGCGGTCGAGGATGCGCAGCGCCTCGAGCGCGGCGCCGCACTGCGCGGGTGCGAGCGCGGCCGAGAACAGGAAGGGACGCGCCCCGTAGCGCAGGTGGTAGACGAGGTCGGGCGACCCAGCCACCCACCCGCCCATCGACGGGATGCCCTTCGAGAGGGTGCCGAGCTTGACATCCACCCGGACCTGACGGTCGTAGTGCTCCTCGATGCCGCGGCCGGTCGCCCCGATGACGCCGAGCGCGTGCGCCTCGTCGACCATGAGCAGCGCGCCGTGGGCGTCGCAGACCTCGCGCAGCGCCGGGAGGGGCGCGACGTCCCCATCCATGGAGTAGACGCTGTCGACGACGACGAGCCGCACGCCGGTGGCCGGCGCGGCACGGAGCCTGCTGTCGAGGTGCTCCGGGTCGTTGTGCCGGAAGCGGGTGACGGTGGCACCGCTCAGCTGGCACCCGTCGACGATGGACGCGTGGTCGAGCTTGTCCACGAAGACGTGGTCGCCCGGACCGCACAGCGCGCCGATCGTCCCGACGTTCGCCGCGTAGCCGGAGGAGAAGACGAGCGCGCTCTCGCGCTCGGTGAAGCGCGCCACCTCGGCCTCGAGCTCCTGGTGCAGGGGCGTCGTGCCGGCGAGCGCCCGGACCCCGTGCGCACCGGTGCCGTAGGTGTCGACGGCGCGGGCGGCCGCCGCGGCGAGCCGGGGATCACCGGCGAGGCCCAGGTAGCTGTACCCGGACATCATGAGCAGACGCTGACCGTCGAGCTCGACGTACGGGGTGCCGGCGACGGGCGTGTACGGCATGAAGCTGTTCCGGCGGTGCGCGCTCGACTCGAGCGCCCCGACGCGTCGGCGCGTCGCGGCGAGCTTCAGCGCGAGCGCCTCGGCGGCGGGTGTCGCGGCCCCGGCGGGGGCTGCGTCGGTGCTGGTGAGTGTGGTCATCTGCCTCGCGTCCTTCGTGGCGTCGGATCGTGACGTCACTCATGGAACGGGGCTGCCGCAAGACGGGCGCAAGGGGGACGCGAGGTGGCCGCACACGGGGTGGCGCCCCGGGCTGCGCCGGGGGCACCGTCGCGTCCGGTCAGCTCGCCCGGTACGCCCTGGGGCTGACGCCGTAGTACTTCTTGAAGGCGGCGCTGAAGCTGAACGGGGTCGAGTAGCCCACGCGCTGCGAGATCGTCGTGAGCGTCAGGTGGGGGTCGGTGAGGAGGTCGGCTGCGAGCGTCAGGCGCCACTGCGTGAGGTAGGCGATCGGGGACGTGCCCACCTCCTCCGCGAACCGCCGGGCCAACGACGCCCGCGACGTGCTCACGCTCGTGGCGAGCAGCTCGACGGTCCATGCGCGCCCCGGGTCCTCGTGGATGAGGGTGATGACCTCCCGGACGATCGGGTCGCGGGACGCGTTCAGCCACACCGAGCGCGGGTCACGCGTGGTCTGGGCCCACGCGCGGACCGCTCCGATGAGGACCAGGTCGAGGAGCCTGTCGAGGACGCTGGCCTGGGCGATCCCGTCGCGCACGACCTCCTGGGCGAGGACGTCGACCATGGGGTTCTGGGCCGAGCGCACCACGAGGCTCGGGGGCAGCGCGGCGAGGAGGATCTTGCCCACCTCCCCCGCGCTGCGGAACGTCCCGACGAGGAGGACGTCGTCGCCGGCGGGGTCGTTGCCCCAGGTGCGCACACCGCTGGCCAGCTCTGCCGAGAGGTCCCTGCCGTCCGCACCGGAGCACTGCTGGTCCCTGCCCACCCGGACCGACGGGACGAGCCCGAGCTCGGACGACAGGAGGTAGGGGTCGTCGCCACGGACCAGGAGGATGTCCCCCGCCGCGAGCTCCTGCGGCTCCGCCCCGTCGCACACCACCCAGCTCTTGCCGTGGAGGACCGCCACGACCGTCAGCGGAGCCCCGTCGTCGACGGCGATCGACCACGGCGGACTCATGACCACCTGGAGGAGGAATGCCTTGCGTGCCCTCGGACCGTCGAGGAAATCCGTCAATGGGTCCATATTGTCCAGAATAGACGGTCGCGCTCGAAAGAGACGTCCTCGCATGAAGCTGAGCGGGTCGCGGATTCTGCCCCGACCCCCGTGGCGGTGGGATGGCATCATCCGACACTCGAAAGGCACCCCCATGTCGACATCGCGCCGCATCCTCTCCGCCGCAGCCATCATCCCCGCCGGCGTCACCGCCGCCGTGTACACCGTGTTCTCGACGAGCACCATGCCCCGCCTCGCCTCCCTCCCCGCCGCCGACGGCCTCGCACGCATGCAGGAGTTCAACCGGGACGCCGTCCAGCCACCGTTCATGCTCTGCTTCTTCGGTGCCGCCGCCCTGAGCGTCGCCGTGATCGCCGCGGAGACGCGCCGCCCGCGCGGCGACCGGTCTCTCGTGCGGATCGGGGCCGGCGCCGCCTACCTCACCGGGTTCGCGATCACCGTCGCCTTCCACGTCCCGCGCAACGACGCGCTCGCCGTCCTCGACCCGATGTCGCCCGCGTCGGTGGCGCCGTGGACCGCCTTCGTCGAGGAGTGGACCGCAGGGAACACCGTGCGCGCCGCCCTCTCCGCGGGCGCGACGATCGCCTTCGTCGTCGGCGCGGCGCGCACCGCGCAGAACAGACATCTCGGTTAAGGTCGGAGCGCATCCCAGACCTCCCGGGACCCCTGCCTGAGCCCCGCCTCCAGGAAGCCACAGCATGCGCATGGTGCACCTCCAGATCCTCGGTGACGTGTCGGTGGTCGGTCCGGACGGGACCTCCTCGTCGCTGAGCAGCGCCCAGGCGCAGATCGCCGCGGCACGGCTCGTCCTCGAACGACGCAGGTCGGGCACCAGCAGGCTCGAGCTGGCGTCGACGATCTGGCCCGAGACCCTCCCCGACACCTGGGCGTCGGCCCTGCGCGGGGTCGTCACACGGGTCCGCCGCCTCCTCGAGGAGATCGCCCCGGACGTCTCCCTCGAGTCGGTGGGAGGCAGGTACGTGCTGCGGCTGCCCCCCACCGTCGTCGTCGACCTCGAGGACGCGCGGAGCGTGCTCACCGAGGCCGGCGACCACCTCGCCGAGGGCAGGACGGAGGAAGCACGCGAGAAGGCCCTGCGGGCCCTCATCGCGCTCGAGCGAGGATTCCTGCCGGACCACGACTGCGAGTGGGCCAACACGGTCCGCCAGGAGGTCGCGGACAGCCGCGTCGACGCCCACGACATCGCGGCCCACGCCGCCCTCTCCCTCGGGGACGAGGCCGGCGCCCTGCGCTCCGCCCGGGCGCTCATCGACGTCGCGCCGCTGCGCGAGAGCGGGTACAGGGTCCTCATGGAGGCCCACCTGGGCACCGGCAACAGGGGTGAGGCCCTCGCCGTCTTCGCCCGGTTGCGCACCATGCTCAGCGACGAGCTCGGGATCGACCCGTCACCCGAGACGGAGGAGCTGTACTTCCGGATCCTGTCGACGGGCTCCGACGGCGCACGTCCCGCCCCCGCCCGGTCCCGGCAGCCCCGGCGGCGACCGTTCGTGGCCCGCACAGGTGTGCTCGACGAGCTCACGCAGGCGTGGGAGGCCGTCGCACCGGGCGAGGCGGCGCTCTGCCTGGTCACCGGCGAGCTGGGCCTCGGGAAGACGAGCGTCGCGAACGAGTTCGCCCGACGGGTGGCCCAGCTCCCCGCGACCGTGATCACGTGCGCGGGCCGCACCGTCGACCGTCAGCACTCCGCCGTCGTCAAGGCGGTCGGGGACCACCTGCCGGCGCTGGACCCCGAGGTCCGTGCCACCGTCGAACCCCTCGTCCGCGCGGCGGAGCGCGCGGTCCGCGACGACGGGGTGCACGCCGTCCGGCTCATGGAGGCGGCGCTCCGGGAGGTCACGGCGGGAGGCCCCTCCCTCGTGGTCGTCGACGACATCGACGAGGCCGACCCGACGACCCTCGGTGCCCTCCGCGCGTTCTTCCGGGACACGTCCGGTGGACCCGGGGTGCTGCTCCTCGCCACCGCCGAGTCGGCACGCCTCGACGCGGCTCGGCTCCGGGTCCTGCACGACCTCGGACGCCACGGCACCACCCGACGCATCGACCTCCCGCGCTTCGGCCTCCTCGACGCCCACGAGCTCGTGTCCACGCTGCCCGCCGCGACGCGCGAGAACGCAGCGCAGCTCGGCCGCCTCGTGACGGCCTCTGGCGGGAACCCCTACCTCCTGGCGAGGCTCGTCGAGTCGGACCCGGACCGGCACGACGTGATGTCGACCGTCGTCGACGGCATGCGCGACTACACGCGGATCCGCACGGCCGCGCTGAGCACCGACGCCTCACGCCTGCTGCGGGTGGCCGCCGTCGCGGGGCCGGTCTTCGACGTCGACGTCGTGGCCCGGGCGTGCGGGGTGGCGCCCGAGGACGTCGCCGACACCCTCGCGGAGCTCGAGCGTGCGGAGCTCGTGGCGTGCGACGACCACGACGAGGCCGCCCAGGACGGGCACCGCTCGGAGGACTACCACTTCGTCCACGGTGCCGTCTGCGACGCGATCTACGCGGAGCTCCCCAAGACCGAGCGGGTGCGCCTCCACCGGAGGATCTCCGAACAGCTCGCCCAGCTCGAGACGGCGGCCCTGAGCGACTCGCGGTGCGAGGTGTTCGCCCGGACGTCGACCGTCTCCACCGCACCCGACCGCCTCGACGGCCCGGTCCGCGTCCGGTGGCGCGCGGCGGACGTCGCCGAGGAGCTGGGCGACCGCACCGAGGCCGTCCGCCTGCGCGCCCAGGTCCTCGAGCTCGTCGAGCAGGACGAGGCCTCCCTGCGCGCCGAGGCCCTCAACGCGCTCGGGACGAGCGAGCTCCGTGCCGGTCTGGCATCCGCTCGCGGTCACCTCCTGCGTGCGGCCCTCCTCGGGACGACCTCCGGGGCGGTCGGCGCAGGCCTGTGCGCCGCGAGCACCCTCGTCGACGACCTCGCAGCCGACCCGCGGACCGTCGAGGACGCCCGGTCGACCTCCGACCAGGTCGTGGAGCACCTCGCCCTGGTGGCACCGGCCACGTTCGACGACCCGGACACCGGCCGCCACCTCGCCAGGTTCCTCGCACGCCACGCACGCACCGGCACGACCGCGGGACCGCCCGAGCTGCTGCGCCGCGCGGTGCGCTCGCTGGCCGAGCTCACGGAGGAGAGCACCCACCCGCGGGACGCCGCGCACCGCGCGGCGCTGGCACGCGAGCTCGCGGACCTCGCCACCGCCGCCGGTGACGTCGACGCCCTCGTCGTCGCCGCGCACCACGGGTCGTCCGCCGCCGCGGTCCGGCACTGCCCGGACGAGATGCGGGAGTTCGGGCGACGGTGGGCGGACGCACTCGCGGCGCACCCCGACCCCGCCCGCTACGCGCACCTGTCGGCAGAGCGCGACCTCGTCGCGGCGGTCGGCGCGGCGGCGTTCGGCGACGACGCCCCGCCCGGACCCACCCCAGGCACCTCGGCGCCCCCTCCCCTGCCGGCCGCTCTGCCGGTCGCCCTCGCAGGCGACCTGCGCGGCCGTCAACGGCTCGTGGCGCGGTGGCTCGGGTTCCGCCATCCGAGCGTCTGGTCGCCTGCCGCGGGAGAGGCTCCGCCCCCGACGTCGTTCTCCGCCGGCGGAGCCGCCGCGTGGGTCGACGCGTGCCTCGCGGACGTCCTCGCGGACCGGCTGCCCTCGGCCCGGTCGCGGCTGAGGATGATGATGAGCCTCGACCTGCCCGTGGCTGTCGACGACTCGTCGCTCCACGACGCCGCGGTGCTCGCGATCGTCGCGGTCGCCACGGGCGACACCGGTCTCGTCGACGAGACCCGACGCCGGATCGCGCCCGTCGCGCTGGTCGCCGCCGGTCACGGCTACCGGACGTCGGTGGGACCCATGTCGTTCCACCTCGCCCGTCTGGCGGCCGCCGAAGGGGACTTCGACGACGCGGAGAGGCTCCTCCACACGGGCCTGTCGTCCGTGTCCCGGGCCGGCTCCCGGGTGTGGGTCGCGGCGCACCAGCTCGTGATGGCGTCGGTCCTGGACCGCCGGCGCACCCCCGGGGACACGATCGCGGCACGCTCGCTCCGCGAGGAGGCCCGCGGCATCGTCAGCCCGCGGGTGGTGACGCTCGCCCCGTTCGACCCCCGCTGAGCCGGCCGGGCGGACCGGCCCGGCAGGCCCTCAGGCCTCGACCTCCACGACCTCGAGGGCGCCGAGCTGGTCCTTGAGCCGTCCCACCAGCCTGGGCGCACGCTGCAGGCCCCCGACGACGAGGCGGACGTCGTGCAGGCGCCGGTCACCCACGACACGCTCGACGACGACCTGGCTCAGCGCGTCGATGTCGTCGACGGACGTCGCGACGATCGTCGTCGGGCCGTTCGACACGATGGTCCGCAGGACCCGGTCGACGAGGTCGAGCCGGTCCCGGCCGAGGTTCGAGCTGGTGCGGGCCCGGGTCCGGGCACGACGACCCGACGGGCGTGCCGCACCGATGCGGGCCGCGAGGTCGGGGAGCATGACCGCGATGGCGTCGAGCTCGTCGCAGAGGTCGTCCGCGACCAGGTCCGGTCCGCGGTCGTGGGCGTACGCGGACACCAGCTCGACGAGAGCGGCGAGCTCCCGGCGGTCACCGGGCCGGCCCTGCACGCGCAGGACCTGCGAGCCGTCGGCGTGCGCGGCGAGCGCCGCCTGGGCGGTCGCGACCTCGAGCGCGCCCCGCAGCGGCCCGACGAAGCACACGACCCGTGCCGCGGCGGAGGGCGCCGGCTCCGGCACCGACGTCGTCCTCGGAGCGACGGCGACACCCGACGGGCCAGGCGCACCGTGGACACGGCGCCTCGCCCACTGCGGTCTGGTGCAGCTGCTGCGCCGCCCCTCGCCCCGCGCCGCCCGGATGTCGTAGACGCCCGGGCCGCACACGAAGCCGTGGCGGCCGCGCGCACCGGCGGCGACGAGGTCGAGCCCGGGGCCCAGGAGCGGCCCGGCGATGAGCCCGACGTCGGCGAGGACGAGGCACTGGCCCGGCAGAGCTGTGCCGAGCAGCTGCGCCGCACGCTCCCGGGTGCCCGACCGGCCTCGTGCCGCGTCGCCGGCACGCCCCTGGTCCGTCGACACCGCGCCGGACGCGCCGTGAGAGGCAGGGCCCGCGACGACGGCCGCCGCCTCGTCCGGCGCGAGCGTCATCTCGCTCGTCACCGCGCCGAGCACGAAGAGCGCGTCGAAGACGCTCGCGAACGTCGCACCGACGACGAGGCCGTCGCCGTCGTGGCCGACCTGCACCTCGCGACCGCCACCCTCGTCCCACCGGTCGGCGTGCGCGCGAGCGGCGAGCTCGTTCGAGCACCGGACCATGACGACGATCCTCGTCGGCTCGTCGGGCAGGTCGAGGTCTCGTGGTACCCCGGCGACGGTGGTGCGTGAGGTGGGGGTGCTGCGCGGGTCGGTCCCGACGGCGACGGCGTTCATCGGAGGATCACTCCCAGACGCCGGTGGCGGCTGCTGCTGCGGCGTAGTCCTTGAAGTCGCGCGGGGGACGCCCCAGCGCCCGGGTCACACCGTCCGTGAGGCTGGCGTTGCGGCCGTCGAGGATGACCGTGAACAGCTCGACGAAGTCCTGCGGGAGGCCCTCCTTCTCGAGCATCTCGCCGTACTCCTCGGGGCTCACGGGCTGGTAGACGACCCGCCGACCGGTAGCACCGGAGAGCTCCTCCGCGACGTCCTCGAAGCTCAGGAGCCGAGGACCGGACAGCTCGTACACCTGTCCGTCGTGCCCGTCCTCGAGGAGCGACGCCACGACCACGTCGGCGATGTCCTCCGCGTCCACGAAGGGCTCCACGGCGTCACCCGCGGGGATGCTGATGACGCCCTCGCGCACAGCGCCGAGGAAGAAGCTCTCGTCGAAGTTCTGGTTGAACCAGTTGCAGCGCACGATCGTCCAGCGCACCCCCGAGTCCTGCACGGCACGCTCGCTCGCGAGCGCACCCTCCTCGCCCCGACCGGAGAGGAGCACGAGCTTCTCCACGCCCTCGGCCGCGGCCACCGCGGAGAAGTCCGCGATGATGTCCGACACCCCGGGGAACGCGAGGTCCGGGTAGTAGGTCACGTAGGCGGCCTTCATGCCCCGCACAGCGGGAGCCCACGTGGTGCGGTCCTCCCAGTCGAAGGCCGGGTCGCCCGTGCGCGAGCCGACGCGCACGTCGACGCCCCGCTCCCGGAGCCGCTCCACGACGCGTCGACCTGTCTTTCCCGTTCCACCGATGACCAGCATGATGTTCCTCTTCTCCATCTTGAAATCCCCGGACGACGGTCGGCCTTCCCCGTCACCCCTATGCAACGCGCTCCGGGACGTCCCCGGAATGCGTGACCGGCTCAGGCACATACGCCCCCGTATCCACCTCGGCGTCGGGACGGTCCACGTCGGCGGTCGCCCGCTCGGGACCCCGGTCTCCCCGGGCGACGGAGCCGTGCAGCACGCCCAGGACGGCGCGCACGAGGTCCCCAGGAGCCTCGACGGGCAGCGCGTGGCCCCGCCCGGCGAGCTCCACGGGCCCGAGGAGACCCAGACCGCGCGCCGTGGCGCGGACGTCGGCCAGCGGCACGGTGCGGTCCTCCGTCCCCGCGAGGACGGCGACGGGGACGTCCACGGCACCCAGGAGGTGCCGCAGGTCGGCCCCGCTCGACGCACCGAAGTACGTCGCCCGGACGCGCGGGCCCG
>NZ_JAEINH010000006.1 GCF_016342785.1 Sanguibacter suaedae | reverse complement strand
TGGACCAGGCCTGGGTGATCTGCTGGCCGGCGGGGAACTGGAAGGCGAGGTTCCAGCCGGTCAGCGCGGTGGTGCCGGTGTTGGTGATGGTCACCGACGCGGTGAACCCGGTGTTCCAGTCGTTCGTGGTGTACGCGACGTCGCACGTGGCACCCGGCGCCGGGTCGGTCGGCTCGTCCGTGGGCTCATCGGTCGGGTCGGGGTCCGGGGTGGGCTCCGGGTCGGGGTCCGGGGTGGGCTCCGGGTCCGGCGTCGGCTCGGGGTCCGGCGTCGGCTCCGGGTCGGGGTCCGGCGTCGGGTCGGGCTCGCCCGTGGCCGGGATCACCGGGTAGGCGTTGGCGACGAGCTCCTGGAACTGTGCGGAGAACCACTTGCCGGAGACGGGGGCTCCGGGCAGCGCGCCCGTGAGCTGGTTCTCGAGCTTGGGCGACACGAAGGTCGGGTCGCACATGCGGTCGAAGCCCTTGCCCTCGTCGTTGGGGATCTCGGACGACGAGCCGTCGGACTCACCCGGGGGCTTCACCCACACGAACGCGTCGAGGTGCGAGTCGGCGTAGCCGGCGGGGTTGGCCTGGGGCCGCTCCCCGATGCCGGCACCGGCCGGGTTGCACCAGGCGCCGCGGTGGATGCGACGGTCGATGCGGGACTCGTCGACGTAGGTGTCGATGTTCGTGGCGCTGCTCGGGCCGGCGGGCCGGTCCGGGCCGCCCCAGCCGTTGCGGGACGTGTCGACGAGCATGCCGATCGACGACGGGAAGCCGGCGGCGACCAGGCGCGAGTAGAGGTCGGCAGTCCAGTCGATCTCACCGAAGTTGAAGTTCCACTCGTAGAACGACGACGAGCGGATGGGCATCCCGTTGATGTTCAGCGACGGGTCGGGCAGGTTGGGCTCGACGAGCGGCGTGGTGTTCGCGGTGTTCGTCACGAAGCCGTCGATCGAGGCGAAGCCGTCCTCGGTGGACTGGGCCACCTCGACGAAGGTCTGGACGGATCCGGCTGCGTTGTCGGGCCATCCGAGCCAGCCGGAGTGGGCGGCGTCCACGTACGTGTAGACGTTGGGGATCGCGTGGAGCTTGTCGAGGGCGTACGCGACGCCCTCCTTGTAGTACGGCGCCGACTCCTGGCACTTCGGCTCGCTCATGTTCGTCGTGAGGTTGGGCAGCGAGTCGGGCTCGATCGTCGTGACGATGCGCAGGTCGGCGTACTCGGGCTCGTCGAGGAGGTCGGCGATGACGTCGATGTACTCGGTCTTGTAGCGGTTCATGCCCTCGGGCGTGGCGGGGAGCTCCCCGTTGGAGGCGAGCGCGAAGCAGTCGCGTCCGGGGAGGTCGTAGATGACCACGTTGATGACGAGCGGCGTGCTGCCCTGCTTCTGCTCGAGCGCCTCGTCGAGGTGGAACTTCAGGCCGGGACCGTCGACGTTCCCACCGATGGCTCCGATGCGGTCCATCCAGACGGCCGTGGGCTCGTCCTTGATGGCGAGCATCCGTGCCGCGAGGGTGGGGTCGTCGGCGGCGACGGCCGCGGCCTCGGCCTCCACCTTGGCGGTCCATTCCGGGTTGACGTACTGGACGGCCCCGGCGAAGGGGTTGTCGACGTGCGCTTCCGCGCTCGACGCGGTGAGGGTGCCGCTCATGGCGAGTGGTGCTGAGAGGAGCGCTCCCACGGTGACGGCTGTCGCGCCGTTGCGCAGCCGCTTCGGGACTTGAGACACAGGGTCCTCCGGGTGTCGGGTTCAGTGCCGGTCCGCTGCGACCTCATCGGCGGGCGGACCGTCCGCGGCTGGTGCCGCGACCCAGTGAACGTGACATGTGCCACAGACCGCCGATATGCCGTGAAAGGTTTAGGGCAAGGCCCGTTACCAAAACGTGACCCGAAATCTCGGGTCGGTGAGGCGCGCCCGGACCGTCCGACGAACCGGTCCGTCGTGCGTCGCGCGAGGTCAGCGGCGGAAGGGGGCCGTCGTGCCCCGGATCGTCAGCGCACCTACCGGCACCACGCGCTCGACGGGCCGCTCGCCGTCGAGGAGGTCGAGCACGGCATTCCCCGCAGCCTCCCCGAGGGCGGTGAGGGGCAGCGGCAGCGTCGTGACCGACGGGGTCGCGAGCCGGCAGCCGGGCGCGTCCCGGCCCGCGACGATCGAGACGTCCCACGGGACGTCCCTGTGGAGGCGGCGGGCGACGTCGAGCGCCGTGACCGCGGCGAGGTCGCTGCTGAGGACCACCGCGGACGGCGCCTCCTCGGAGGTGAGCATCACCCGTGTCGCTGCCGCGGCGTCCTCCTGCGTCGCGGCGTCGGGCGCGTCGACCAGTGCCCCGCCCGCCTCCTCGACCGCCGCGCGCAGCGCGGACACCCGGCGCGCGGTGCTGTCGAGCGCCTCCGGGCCGGTGACCAGCCCGACCCTCCGGTGCCCGAGGCCCGTGAGGAGCCGCCCGGTCCGGGCGTACGCCTCGCTCTCGTCGAGGTGCACCGACGCGAGCCCACGGGCCGCGCCCGGGTGGCAGAGCGCGACTGCGGGGATGCGGGCGGAGCGGAGCGCCTCCACGCGCGGGTCGTCCACGAGGACGTCGGTGAGGAGCAGGGCGTCGAACCGCCGCTCGGCCCACCACGTCCGGTACAGGGTGGCTGCGGCGTCGTGGTCCTCGACGACCTGGAGGACGAGGGCCAGTCCCTTCGCCGCGAGGGTGCCCTGGATTCCGTCGAGCAGCTCCATGAACGCGGCCGGGTGGGTCGTCGCGCTGTCGCCGCGCACGAGCGCCAGCCCGATCGAGCGTGTCGTCGTCCGCAGCGACCGTGCGGCGGCGTTGGGGCGCCAGCCGTGCTCGTCGGCGATGCGCAGCACCCGGTCGCGTGTCGCGGCGGAGACCCCGGGTCTGCCGTTGAGCGCGTAGGACACCACGGCGATCGAGACGCCGGCGGCGCGGGCGACGTCGGTGATCGTTGGACGTTTAGACCCCGAATGCGTAAATTCGGGTGGAGTCTCGGATGTCACGAGACGAAGCATGCTCGACGGAGCGCATGCGCGCATCCTCGCCGTCCTCACGGCGGGGCGGCGACAGAGCAGGGGGGCGACGATGGTGACGCTGCGATGACCGGCACGAACGCATCGAGGGGATCTCAGGCGGGGCCATTCACGGTGGGGGTCCTCTCGCCCGTGGTCGGGGGGTCCTACTTCGGGAAGGTGCTCTCCGGGATCGCCCGGGCCCTGCGCGCCGGCGGCCACCAGGTGGTCGCCATCCAGACCTACGCGGCGGACCTCGACCGGGAGCGGTTCCCCGACGGACCGCGGTACGACGTGTCCGTCGGGCTCGACGCGGTGGACGGAGTCATCGTCATCACGTCGGCGGTGGACCGCGACACGCTGCGGGAGCTCGACGCCTCCGGCACCCCGCTGGTCGTCGTGAGCGAGCAGGACGCGGGCCTGCGCGCCCCGATGGTCACGCCGGACAACCGGGGCGGGGTGCGTGCGGCCGTCGAGCACCTCGTCGACCACGGGCACTCGCGGATCGGGTTCCTCGGCAACCCCCAGCAGCTGGACATCCGCGAGCGGTACGAGGCCTACCGGTCGACGCTGGTGGCGAACGGTATCGAGCCGCGCGACGAGTGGGTGCTCACCACGGCCGACAACCAGGAGGCGAGCGGCGGGGCCGCGGCGGGCGTCCTGATGTCGAGGGGGATGCCGACGACGGCGACGGTGGCCGCGACGGACCGCAACGCGCTCGGCTTCGTCCGCGCCCTGCGGTCCGAGGGGGTGTCCCTGCCGGCCGACCACGCCGTGATCGGCTTCGACCACATCGAGGGCGGCGCGCGGTCCCGTCCGCGGCTCTCGAGCGTCGACCCGCACCACGACCGGGTGGGTGAGCTCGCCGCCGGTCTGCTGCTCGCCAGGCTCGGGGGAGAGGTCGTCGGGGCGGGGGCGCACCTGTCGGAGACGACCCTCGTGACCCGGGAGTCGTGCGGCTGCATCGACTCCACGCGTGCCGGGCTCCTCGTCGACGGTGTCTCCAACAGGGGCCCCGTGTCCGCCGCCGCGCAGCTCTCGGACGTGGCGCGGGCCGTCCTCTTCGGTGCCGCCGCGGGCGACGTCGGTGCGCCGGTCGACGTGCGGTCCTGGGTGCGGAGCATCGTCGAGATCCTCGTCGCCGCGTCGCAGCGCGCCGTCGTCCCCGGGGGGACGGTCCTCAATCGCCTCGCCGACGCGACGACGGCCCTCCACCCCCACCCGGAGGCGCTCGAGCAGCTCCTCGTCGTGGTCCGCGCGCTCGAGCTCGAGGCCGCCGCCGAGGTGCCCGGGGGGTCCCCGTCGCACGCCCGCGCGGTGCGCGCTGCGTCGATCGGTGTGTCCGTGGCGCTCACCAAGGGGTGCTCGCGAGGCCTGCTCGCCCGGTCGGGTCACCTGGAGCGGACGCTGGTCAACCAGTACGAGATCGACCTCGCCCTCATGCGCTCCGACGGGGCGAGCCCCCGCAGCCTCAGCTGGTTGCCCGCCGCCCACCGGGGACCCGCCGCGCTCGCGCTCTGGACCGGGCACCGGACGGCCGACGGGGACCGTGAGCTCGAGATCGTGGGCACCCGAGACGTGGGGTCGACGGGCAGCCGGCTCGTGGGGATGATCCTCCCGATGCGCGAGTTCCCGCCGGTGGCGCTGACACGCACGACCGGCACCCGTCCCGACCTCACCTTCGTCATCCCGGTGACCTTCGCGGACAGCGACTGGGGGCTGCTGTCCATCGGTGGTCCCGTGGACACGCGGTCGACGAGCGCGCGGGACAAGTACAACCACTGGGCGGCGATGCTCGCCGTGGCGCTCGACCACGAGCAGATGCTCACGTCGTTGCGTGAGCAGCGGGCGGCCCTGGAGGTCTCCGCGATGCGTGAGAGGGAGCTCGCCGAGGCGGTCCGGGCGAGCGAGGAGAGGTACGCGCTGGCCTCGATGGCGCTGTACGACGGGATGTGGGACTGGGACGTGCTCACCGGTGCGGTCTACTACTCGTCGCGGTGGAAGAGCGCGCTCGGGTACGAGGAGTCGGAGATCGGCTCGTCGCTCGAGGAGTGGACGGACCGGGTGCACCCGGACGACAGGGACGAGCTGTCCACGGCCATCGCTGCCCAGCTGGCCGGGGTCGAGGAGCCGCTCGTGCTCGAGCAGCGCATCCTCACGGCGTCGGGGGAGTACCGGTGGGTCCTGTGCCGCGCCGTGACCGTGCTCAACGAGGCGGGGTGCCCGGGGAGGATGGTCGGTGCCATGACCGACCTCTCCGAGAGCAAGCGTCAGGAGCAGGCGCTGCGCCGCTTCGCGGTGCGGGACGCCGTCCCCGGTCTGGTCCACCTGGATGTCTTCGCGGACCGGCTCGACGGTGCCGTCGAGCGCGCGCAGCGGCTGCCTGGCTACGACTGCTCGGTCGTGCTCCTGCGCCTCGCCCCCCGGGCCGACGGTGACGGTGGACGACGGGCCGAGTCGGACCTCGACGCGGTGGTCGACGCCGTGCGGGAGGTCCTCGGCGCCGGGGACACCGCGACCATGCGTGCGCCGGACGAGGTCGCCGTGCTCCTCGACTGCGTGGCGCCGGAGGACCTCGAGGAGCGGGTCGAGGTCGTCCGGGAGTACGTGGGCGAGCGGGCCCGGATCTGCGTGGTGCCGAGCGTCGTCGGCATCGGTGATGCCGACCACGTCCTGCGCGAGGCCGAACGGATGATGCTCGAGATGCTCGCCCGGAACGTCTGACGGACCGCACGCGCGGATCATCCGGGCCCGCACCGACCGCAGGTGCGGAGGTCGGCGTAGGCTGGGTCGTATGCCTGCTCCCATCTTCCGTGTCCGTGAGGCCGCTGCTCTGCTCGGCGTGAGCGACGACACCCTGCGGCGCTGGATCGACGCGGGTCGGGTGGCGACCACGCGCACGGACGGGGTGACCACGGTCGACGGCACGGAGCTCGCCCGGCTCGCGCAGGACGCGGCGTCCGCACCCGACCAGGCGGCCGGCCCGCAGCGGCGGTCGGCACGCAACACCTTCACGGGGCTCGTCACCCGCGTCGTCCGGGACACGGTCATGGCGCAGGTGGAGATCCAGGCCGGGCCCCACCGGGTCGTGTCCCTCATCAGCCGGGAGGCGGCGGACGAGCTCGGGCTCGAGCCGGGCGTGCTCGCCTCCGCCTCGGTGAAGGCCACCGACGTCGTCGTCGAGGTGCCCCGTTAGGGGCGGTCGCACCCGCCGGGGGCGCAGCGTCGTCGGGTGCGTGGTCCTCCTCGTCACCGGGGCGGCTGTCGCCGCGTGCTCCCAGGCGGCCGGTGGGCAGGAGGAGACGGGCTCCGGGCGCACGCTCGTCGTGCTCGCCGCCGCGTCGCTCACGGAGACGTTCACGATGATCGCCGAGGACTTCGAGGCCGCGCACCCGGACGTCGAGGTGGAGCTCGGGCTCGCCGGGAGCGCCGAGGTCGTCCAGCAGGTCCTCGCGGGCGCACCGGCAGACGTCGTCGCGACGGCGAGCACCAGCACCATGGACCTGCTCACCGACGCGGTCCTCGTCACCGCCCCGCGGACCTTCGCGACGAACACGCTGGAGATCGCCGTGCCCGTCGGGGACCCGGCAGGCGTCGAGGGGCTCCCCGACCTCGCCCGGCCCGGGGTGACGGTCGCGGTGTGCGCCCCGGAGGTGCCGTGCGGGGAGGCCACCCGGGACCTGCTGACCACGGCCGGTATCGACATCGTCCCCGTGACGCTCGAGACGGACGTACGTGCCGTGCTCACCAAGGTACGTCTCGGTGAGGTGGACGCCGGCCTCGTGTACAGGACCGACGTCCGTGCTGCCGCGGGCGACGTCACCGGGGTGCCGCTCGCACCCGTCGTCGACGCCTCCGGAGGAGCGGGGCGCACCACGTACCCCGTCGCGGCGCTCGCGGACGCGCCCGCGGGGGACCTCGCCGAGGTGTTCGTCGAGCACGTCCTCGGCCCGCGGGGGCAGGCGGTCCTCGCCGACGCGGGGTTCGGCCCACCGTGACAGGGGCGTCCGCACCTGCGGAAGCGCGCCTGCCCGCGGCGGTCCACGGACCGGCGGCCCTCGGGCTGGTCTTTCTCGTGCTGCCGCTCGTGGCTCTCGTCGTGCGCGCCCCGTGGGGGCGGCTGCTCCCGCTCCTCGCGTCACCGGAGCTCGTGGACGCGCTCGTGCTCTCCCTGGGGACGGCCACGGCGGCGACCGTCGTGTCGACCGTGTGCGGCGTGCCGCTCGCCCTGGTGCTCGCGCGCACGCGCCTGCCGGGCCGGGGCGTGGCGCGAGCCCTCGTGACGGTGCCCGTCGTGCTGCCCCCGGTCGTCGGTGGTGTGGCCCTGCTCCTGGCGCTCGGGAGGTCGGGGCTCGTCGGCCGCCACCTCGACGTGTGGTTCGGGGTGAGCATCCCCTTCACCACGGTCGCCGTCGTCGTGGCCCAGACGTTCGTCGCCATGCCGTTCCTCGTGCTCGCGGTGGACGGCGCCCTGCGTGGCCTCGACGGTCGGCTCGAGGAGGCGGCGGCCACCCTGGGAGCATCCCGTGGGTACACCTTCCTGCACGTCACGCTGCCCGCGCTGCGCCCGTCCCTCGTCGCGGGGGCGGTGCTCTGCTGGGCGCGGGCGCTGGGCGAGTTCGGGGCGACGATCACCTTCGCGGGCAACTTCCCGGGGACCACCCGGACCGTCCCCCTCCAGGTGTACCTCGCGCTCCAGCGCGACCCCGACGCCGCCGTCGCCCTGAGCCTCGTGCTGCTCGCCGTGTGCGTCGTGGTCCTCGTGCTCCTGCGTGACCGTTGGTCGAAGGGGAGCGCGCTGTGACCCCGGGTGGTCTGCAGGCGCGGGTCAGGGTCGAGAAGGGCTCGTTCGCCCTGGACGTGGACGTCCGGGCGGACGCGGGGCAGGTCGTCGCGGTCCTCGGTCCCAACGGCGCGGGGAAGACCACCCTCCTGCGGGCGGTGGCGGGGCTCGAGAGGGTCGGCTCCGGCAGCGTCGTCCTCGGAGGGCGCGTCCTCGAGCGGTCCGGTTCCGCCACGGGCGAGCCCGACGTCCGTCTGCCCGCCGCCGACCGTCGGCTGGGCGTCGTCTTCCAGGACCACCGGCTCTTCGACCACCTCGACGTCCTCGGGAACACCGCCTTCGGGCTGCGGGCCGCAGGCGTGCCGGCGGCCCGGGCGCGGGAGGACGCGTCCCGGTGGCTCGACCGGCTCGGGCTCGCCGGCCTCGCGGCACGACGGCCGGGCGAGCTCTCCGGGGGGCAGGCGCAGCGCGTCGCGCTCGCGCGCGCCCTCGTCACCGGACCGGACGCGCTCCTCCTCGACGAGCCGCTCGCGGCCCTCGACGCCGAGACCCGCGCGCACGTGCGCCGGGACCTGGCCCGGCACCTCGCCGACGTCCGCACCACGGCCCTCCTCGTCACGCACGACCCGCTCGACGCGATGATCCTCGCCCAGCACGTCGTCGTCCTCGAGGGCGGGCGGGCGGCGCAGTCGGGGACGCCCGCGGACGTCGCGGCCCGGCCCGCGTCGCCCTACGTGGCGTCCCTCGTCGGCACCGGCCTGTTCTCCGCGGACCACCTCCCCGACCGGCTCGGTGAGGTGGTCCCCGGCACGCGGACCCTGGCGGCCGTCCGCCCGTCGGCGGTCGTCCTCCGGGTGACGGAGCCGGGGGAGCCCTCTACGACGAGGTCGTCCGGCGCGGGGCAGGAGGCACTGGTCTGGGACGGGCGGATCAGCCTGCTCGAGATGCACACCGACCGTGTGCGGGTCCTCGTCGACCCGCTCCCGGGGGCGACGGGGAGGCCGTCCGCCTGGGTGGACGTCCACCCGGCGGACGTCGCGTCGGGCCGTCTCCACGAGGGGACCCCCGTGACCCTGACCCTCCCGCGGGACGAGATCGCCGTGTACCCGCGGACCTAGGTGCCCCGACGCGACCGGCGATAGCATGACGCGTCGACCCCCGCCTCCGACGCAGGAACAGGTGCCGCATGACCGAGCTCACCCATCTCGACGACGACGGCCGCGCGAGGATGGTCGACGTCGGGCACAAGGCGGTCACCGCGCGGACCGCGGTCGCGCACGGTCGTCTCGAGACGACGGCCGAGGTGGTCGCCCTCGTGCGCGCGGAGGGGCTGCCCAAGGCGGACGTGCTCGCGACGGCTCGGCTCGCGGGGATCAGCGCCGCGAAGCACACCTGGGAGCTCGTCCCGCTGTGCCACCAGATCCCCCTGTCGGGCGTGAACGTGTCGTTCGAGCTCGAGGAGACGTCCGTGCGCATCGAGGCGACGGCACGGACCAAGGCGCCCACCGGGGTCGAGATGGAGGCGCTCACCGCGGTCGCCGTCGCAGGCCTGACGCTCCACGACATGGTCAAGGCCATCGACCCTGCGGCCGTCCTCGGGGAGATCCGGCTCGTCGAGAAGACCGGTGGCAAGCACGGTCGGTGGACCCGCCCGGGAGTCGCCGGCGACGAGGAGCCCGGCCCCGGCGCCGCCGAGGAGGCGGAGTCCACCCGGGTGACGGGCGACCCGCGGCGGGCGGTCGTCGTCGTCGCGTCGACGAGCGGGGCTCGTGGTGAGCGCGAGGACACGACCGGCCCGGTGATCGTCGGGTGGCTCGCGGAGCGGGGCTTCGACGTCGAGGGGCCCGTGGTCGTCGCCGACGCGGAGGTCGCGGAGGTCCTCGCGGCGCACGTCGCGGGCGAGCCCCACGTCGTGGTGACCACCGGGGGCACGGGGATCTCCGGGACGGACCGCACCCCGGAGGCGACGCGAGCCGTCCTCACGGAGGAGCTCCCGGGCGTCGCGGAGGAGATCCGCCGCCGCGGCACCGCGGCCACCCCGACGGCGGTGCTCAGCAGGGCGCTCGTCGGGCTCGCCGGTCGGACCCTCGTCGCGAACCTCCCGGGCTCGCCCGGTGGCGTCCGCGACGGGCTGTCGGTCCTCGACGAGGTCCTCGAGCACGTCCTGGACCAGGTGCGGGGCGGCGGCCGTCATGACGGATGAGCGAGGGACCACCGACGGGGTGCCGCTCGTCGCACGGGTGACGTCGGACGTCGTGGACGAGGACGTGGTGCGTGCCGTCGAGGCCGCGGTCGCGGGCCCGGAGTGCGGCGCGGTGGTGACGTTCCGCGGCGTCGTGCGGGACAACGACGCGGACAGGTCCGTCGTCGGGCTCGACTACGAGGCGCACCCGCAGGCCGAGGAGCTCCTCGCCCGGTGCTGCGCCGACGTCACGGAGCGCACCGGCCTGCGGGTCGCGGCGGTGCACCGCGTCGGTGAGCTGCGCGTCGGGGACGTCGCCCTGGTGGCGGCGGTCGCCAGCGGGCACCGGGCGGAGGGCTTCGCGGCGTGCGCGGAGCTCGTCGAGCGCATCAAGGCGGAGGTCCCGGTGTGGAAGCGCCAGCACTTCACCGACGGCGTGTCGGAGTGGGTCGGGCTCTGACCCGACCGTCGGGCCTCAGCCGCCCGCGAAGGGCGGGAGGACGTCGACCGTCGCGCCGAGCGGGCGCGCGTCCTCGCGCGTGACACGCGAGTCCACGAGGAACGACGCGCGTGCGAGCACCGTGCTCATGGGGGCCCCGTAGCGGGCGCGCAGGTGCACCTTGAGATCCCCGACGGTGCTGCCCGCGAGGTCGACGGTCTCCTCGGTGCGGCCCGCGGCCTCGGCCGCCGCCGCGTAGTACCGCACCCGGACGGTGCGGGTGCTCGACTCAGCCACCGATGGCTCCCATGCTCCGTGCCGACACGGCGAACGTCTCGGTCCGCCCGAGCTCTCGCGAGGGTCGCTCGCCCTCGGGGGCGTCCAGACCGTGCGCGAACGGCTTGCCCCACATCGCCTGCTGCCAGGCAGCCGCGATCTCCTCGTCGTCCGCTCCGTCCCGCAGGAGCACGCGCACGTCGGTCTCCGCGTCGGAGAACAGGCACGACCGGACCGTCCCCTCGGCAGTGATGCGGGTCCGGTCGCAGTCCCCGCAGAAGGACCGGGTGACGGACGCGATGATCCCCACGGTGGCCGGGCCGCCGTCGACGAGCCAGTCCTCGGCCGGCGACGACGGGTCGTCACGCCCCGCCTCCGTGAGGTCGAACCGCTGGGACAGGGTGTCGACGAGCGTGGCCGCCGGGACGAGCGTCTCACGGGTCCAGCGCTGGTCGGCGTCCAGGGGCATCTGCTCGATGAACCGCAGCCGGCACCCGTGCTCGACGGCCCAGGCGAGCAGGTCGCAGGCCCCGGAGAGGGTCTCCGGCATGAGGACGGCGTTGATCTTCACCGGCCCCAGGCCGGCCCGGGCCGCCGCGGCGATCCCCGCGAGGACGTCGGGCAGCCGGTCCCGGCGGGTGAGCTCCGCGAAGTGCGCGCGGTCGATGCTGTCGAGCGAGACGTTGACCCGCGTGAGCCCCGCCTCGACGAGGTCCTCGGCGACACGGTCGAGCCCGATGCCGTTGGTGGTCATCGCCAACGGGATGCCGGGGGCGGCGTCCCGGGTGGCGCGCAGGACGTCCACGAGGTCGCGGCGCACGAGCGGCTCGCCACCTGTGAAGCGGACCTCCTCGATGCCGAGCCCGACGCCGATGCGCACCAGCCGGGCGATCTCGTCGGGCGTGAGGAGCTTGCTGCGCGCGATCGGGGGCAGGCCCTCGGCGGGCATGCAGTAGGTGCACCGCAACGAGCACTTCTCGGTGAGCGAGACGCGCAGGTCCCGGGCCACGCGGCCGAACCTGTCCACGAGACCGGCCCCCGCCGCCCTCTCCCCGGACGTCGCTCCGGGGGCCGGGAGCGCGAGCCCCTCGGCCCGCGGTCCGACCGTCGGGATGCCGAGGGAGACCGTACTCATCCCGTCGATGCTACAGCCGCTGCCCCCACGATCGGCGGCCACGGCGCCCGCAGCCCTGGTCTCTCAAGCCCGACGTCGACGGTGTGAGAACTCCGACGCACCGGGGAAACACCGCACCAACCCGACCGAAACGTCGACTTCGTACGGTAGCCGGACCGACGGGGTGCGGTCCGGGACCACGGAGCGCGCTCCGCCGCCGACGACGGACCCGAGGGGGGACCATGACGACTCTGCTGGCTGTCGACACCGCAGGCAGGAAGGTGCTCGTCGTGGGCGGGGGACCCGCGGCCGCGCACCGGGCGGCGGCCCTCGCGCTCGAGGGGGCGCACGTGCTGGTGGTCGCGCCCCGCATCTGCGAGGCGCTCGTGGACCTGCACATCGACGGTCACGTCGAGTGGCGCCGGGACGTCGTGACGCCGGACGACCTCGACGACGTGTGGCTCGTGCACACCGCGACGGGGGACCTCGCCACCGATGCCCGGGTGGCCGCCTGGGCGGAGAGCCGACGGGTGTGGTGCCTCACCGCCGGTGCGCCCGGCGTCACCCCGGGCGCCGTCGGCGCCGCCGCGTCCGCGCGGGTGCCCACCGCGGACGAGGTGAACGTCGCGCTCGCCGGCAGCGGTGCGCTCCCGCCGGGTCGCAGGGTCGCCCGGCCCGACCCCGTGACCCGGCGGGACCACCCCGGCCGGGTCGTCCTCGTCGGCGGCGGGCCCGGGGACGTCGACCTCCTCACCGTCCGGGGACGGCGGGCGCTCGCCCTCGCGGACGTCGTCGTCACCGACCGCCTCGGTCCCGTCGCCGTCCTCGACGAGCTCGGTCCGGGCGTGGAGGTCGTCGACGTCGGCAAGGCACCGGGCCGCCACCCCGTGCCCCAGAACGAGATCAACCGCATCCTCGTCGACCGCGCCCGGCGCGGGCAGACCGTCGTCCGGCTCAAGGGTGGCGATCCCTTCGTCCTCGGGCGCGGCGGCGAGGAGGTCGTCGCCTGCCGGGAGGCCGGTGTGAGCGTCGAGGTGGTGCCCGGTGTGAGCAGCGCCGTGGCCGCACCCGCCGCGGCGGGGATCCCGCTGACGCACCGGGGCACCGTCGCCGCCGTGCACATCGTCAACGGGCACGACGAGCTCTCCGACGCCGCGTGCCTCGCCGTCCGGGACCGCTCCGCCACCGTCGTCGTCCTCATGGGGGTCGCGACCCTCGCCGCCACCGTGCACCGGGCGCTAGTCCGCGGTGCCTCGCCCACCACGCCCGTGGCCATCGTCGAGCGGGGCTGCACCCCGACCCAGCGGGTCACCCGGGCCGAGCTCGCGACGGTCGTCGCCGTCGCCCGGCGCCGCGAGGTGACGTCCCCCGCGGTGGTGGTCATCGGGGACGTCGCCGCACCCGGGCTGCTCGAGGTGGACCTCGAACAGCTCCTCGACGGGTCGACTCTGCCGGTCACGGCGGAGAGGATGGCCTGATGAGCGTGAACGTCGGACGACCCCTGGCAGGATGCGCGGTGCTCGTCACGGCCGACCGGAGGTCCGCGGAGCTCGGGGCCGCCCTCGCGAGGCGGGGCGCAGAGCTCCGGTACGCCCCCGCGCTGAGCATGGTCCCCAACCACGACGACGAACGCCTGGTCGCGGACACGCGCGCCGTGATCGCCGCCCCCCCGGACGTCGTCGTCGCCACCACGGGTATCGGGTTCCGCAGCTGGATCGAGGCCGCCGACGCGGTGGGCCTGGCCCCCGAGCTCCACGACGTCCTCGCGCGCGCCCGCATCGTGGCCCGCGGCCCCAAGGCCCGCGGGGCGGTCCAGCAGGTGGGTCTCCAGACCGACTGGGTGGCGGAGTCCGAGACGTCGGCCGAGGTCGCCGAGTACCTCCTGGGCGAGGGCGTCGACGGGTTGCGCGTCGCCATCCAGCACCACGGGGCCGGGTCGGACGGCCTCGACCAGTCGTTCCGCGACGCGGGCGCCCACGTCCAGAGCCTCGTCGTCTACCGCTGGGGCCCGCCACCGGACCCGGCCGCGCTCGCGGCGTCGGTGCGCGCCACCGCTGCGGGGGAGATCGACTCGGTCGTCTTCACCTCCGCCCCGGGTGCGGCGGCGTGGCTGGACGTGGCGCGGTCCGAGGATGCGCTCCCGGGGATCGTGGGGCGGGCGCTCGACGAGTCGTTGCTCGCCGTCGCCGTCGGTCCGATCACCGCGAAGCCCCTGGTGGACGAGGGGATCGCCCCGCTGGTCCCGGACCGGGGTCGCCTCGGGTCCCTCGTGCGCGCCATGGTCGCGTACTACGCGGGGCTCGGCGAGCAGGCCCTGCAGACCGTCGCGGGGTCGTTGCAGGTGCGGGCGACGAGCGTCGTGCTCGACGAGGAGGTGGTCCCCCTCTCGCGCGGAGGGGTCGAGGTCATGCGTGTGCTCGCCGCGGCGCGCGGTGGTGTCGTGCCGCGGGCGGAGGTGCTGCGCGCCCTGCCGGGGGAGTCGCGCGACTCGCACGCTGCCGACGTGGCCATCGCACGGCTGCGTGACGCGATGGGGGACCGGGCGCTCATCAAGACCGTCGTCAAGCGGGGGTACCGGTTGGCTCTGCGCGAGGTGTGAGCAGGACGGGCCTGTGCGCGGGCGGGCGCGAGTCCCCCGGCCGGATCCGGGTGGCTAGCGTTGCGCCTTGATGACGAGGACCGGGACGGCGGCGTCGAGGAGGACTCGCTGGGTGGTGCTGCCCAGGAGGAACTTCCCGACGGGCGACCGCTTGCGCGACCCGATGACGATGACCTCGGCGGCGACGGCGTCGGCGTGGTCGAGGATGGCGTCCGCCACGTCGATCCGGTCGGAGCGGAACGCGACGTCCACGGTCCCGCGTTCGGCGGGCACCGTGGTGAGCAGGTGCGCGAGGTGGGTGGGCACGGGTGCCTCGTCCGGTTGCGGGGTGAGGACGAGCACCGTGAGGGTGGCGCCGCGCCGCGCGGCCTCCTCCGAGGCCGCGGCGAACGCGGCCTCTCCCTGCGGGGTTTCGTTGTATGCCACGAGAACCGTCATGCCGCCCCATCCCTTGTCGCTGCCGCGTGCCGCTGCCATGTGCCGGACGAGAGGACTCGCCCGGGTCCGACGGGTCACAGCCTATGCGCAGGTGGGGCGCAGTGCGGGGCGGGGCGCGCCGTCATGCGTGGTCCAGGACCGCGGGTAGCGTGAGGCCGGCGGGGAGCAGCGGGGCGACGGTCGTCGTTACGGTGCGGGCGAGCCTGGCCCGTCGTGCGTCGGTCATGCGGTCCGCCGGGGCGGTGATGCTCACGGCGGCGAGCGGTGCGCCGTCCCGCAGGAGCGGGACGGCGAGGCAGCTGATCCCGGCCTCGTTCTCCTCGCTCTCCGTGGCGAATCCGCCGGCGAGTGCGGCGTCGAGGATCTCGTGGAGACGGTCCGGGTCGAGGCGGTCGCCCGCGTACCAGCGCACCGTCGCGGCGTCGAGCGGGCCGTGGGCGAGGATCGCCCGTCCGAGGGCGGTGGTGGCGGCCGGTTGCCGTCGTCCCACGGCGGACCACACGCGGACGGCGCGGGCCGGCTCGACCTTGTCGAGGTAGAGGATCTCGGCGCCGGACAGGACGCCGAGGTGGACGAGCTCGTCGGTCTCGGAGCAGAGGGCGACGAGGGCGCCGCGCAGGAGGGCGGGCAGGTTCTCGTCGGCGAAGAAGGCGGACGACAGCGCCGAGGCGGCCGCCCCGAGGACGTACCTGCCGTCCTGCGGTGACTGGTCGACGAACCCTCGGAAGCGCAGCGCGGAGAGGGTGCGGTGGAGCGACGTCTTGTTGAGCTCGAGCGTCGCGGCGAGGTCCTGGAGGGCAAGACCGCCGCGCCCCGCGCGGCTGAGCTCCTGCAGGGCGAGGAGCGCCTTGTCGACGCTCTGGACGGGCGAGATCTCGGATCGTCGCGTGTCACCGCCCCTGACGGGAGCCTCGTCGTGGGGGACCACAGGTCCCTCCTTTGCTATGGTGGTTTCGTCATCAGGAACAAGCGTTTGCCATGACGAAACTTATCAGACGAACGCGCGACCAGGAGAAGAGACCACACGGTCATGCCCAGCTCCCAGCAGATCACCGACGCTCTCGCAGCAGCCCGCATCGTCCCCGTCGTCGTCCTCGAGGACCCCGCCCACGCCCTGCCTCTCGGGCGCGCTCTCCTCGACGGAGGCCTGGACGTCATCGAGGTCACCTACCGCACCGCAGCCGCCCAGGACTGCCTCACCGCCCTCCAGGAGCTCCCCGAGCTCCTCGTCGGAGCAGGCACCGTCGTCCGCCCGGACCAGGTGGACTCGGCCGCCGCAGCAGGCGCACAGTTCCTCGTCTCACCCGGCCTCAGTCCCGCCGTCGTGCGCCGCGCCCAGGACGCCGGCCTGCCGATCCTCCCCGGCGTCGCCACGCCGTCGGACATCATGGCCGCGCTGGACCTCGGGCTCGACGTCGTCAAGCTCTTCCCCGCCGCCACGGTCGGCGGCGCCGCCGCCGTCAAGGCGTTCTCCGCGCCCTTCCCCGGGCTGAGGTTCGTCCCCACCGGGGGTATCAGCGCCGCGAACCTCACCGACTACCTCTCCCTGCCGTCCGTCCTCGCCGCAGGCGGCTCCTGGATGGTCGACCGCGCCCTCGTCGAGGCCGAGGACTGGGCCGAGATCACCCGCCGCACCGCCGAGGCCGTCGCCCTCGCCGCACAGATCGGAGCACGAGCATGACCGACCAGACCCACCAGACCCGCTCCCTGACCGTGAAGAGCGCCGCGGACTGCGACTTCGACGTCGTCTCCCTCGGCGAGGTCATGCTCCGCCTCGACCCGGGCGAGCGCCGCATCAAGACCACCCGCAGCTTCGACGCATGGGAGGGCGGCGGCGAGTACAACGTCGCCCGCGGCCTGCGCCGGTGCTTCGGGCTGCGCGGGGCGATCGTCACCGCGCTCGCCGACAACGAGGTGGGCCGCCTGGTCGAGGACCTCATGCTCACCGGTGGGCTCGACACGAGCTACGTGCGCTGGGTCGACTACGACGGGATCGGGCGCACGGTGCGCAACGGCCTGAACTTCACCGAGCGCGGGTTCGGGGTCCGCGGTGCCGTCGGTGTCTCCGACCGGGGCAACACGGCCATCTCCCAGATGCAGCCGGGCGACGTCGACTGGGACGACCTCTTCGGTCGTCGTGGCGTGCGCTGGCTCCACACCGGAGGCATCTTCGCGGCGCTCTCCGAGTCCTCCGCCGACGTCGCGGAGGCCGCCATGCGGTCCGCTCGCGAGCACGGCACCGTCGTCTCCTACGACCTCAACTACCGGCCCTCCCTGTGGAAGGGCATCGGCGGTCCGGCCCGTGCGCAGGAGGTCAACACGCGGCTCGCGCGGTACGTCGACGTGATGATCGGCAACGAGGAGGACTTCACCGCGAGCCTCGGTTTCGAGGTCGAGGGTGTCGACGAGAACCTCACCGACCTGGACACCGGGGCCTTCCGCGCGATGATCGAGAAGGCCGCCGCGACCTACGAGAACTTCCAGGTCATCGCCACCACGATGCGCGGCGTGCACAGCGCGAGCGACAACGACTGGGGTGCCATCGCCTGGAGCCGTGCCGAGGGCTTTGCCGAGTCGACGCACCGCCCGCACCTGGAGATCCTCGACCGCGTGGGCGGCGGTGACTCGTTCGCGTCCGGCCTCGCGTACGGGCTCATGGAGATCGGCGACATCCGGTCGGCCGTCGAGTACGGGGCCGCGCACGGAGCCATCGCCATGACGACGCCGGGGGACACCTCGACCGCCAGCCTGGCCGAGGTGGCGAAGCTCGCCGGCGGGGGTAGGGCGCGCGTCCTGCGCTGACGCGGACGACGACGGCCGCCGGGGACGACACCTCATCGGTGCGTCCCCGGCGGCCGTCGTCGTGTCGGGCCGGTCGTGCCGGGCTGGTCAGCCCTCGCGCTCCGGGTCGCCGATGAAGCGGTCGACGTCGTCGGGCATGCCGTCGTCGTTCATGTCGTCGGTCCGGTCGTTCCGCCGGGCGTCGTGACGCAGGGCGAAGGCGGCGAGGACGGCGGCGAGGACGGACGCCGTGAGGACGGCGGCCTTGGCGCCGTGGCCGTGGATGGACTCCTCACCGAACGACAGCTCGGAGATGAGCAGGGACACCGTGAACCCGATCCCGGCGAGCAGGCCTACGGGGAGCAGGTCGCGAAGGCCGATGCCGGGCGCGAGGCGCAGGGGGGTGAAGCGCGTGAGGAGCCACGTGGTCCCGAGGATCCCGATGCACTTGCCCACGAGGAGGCCTGCGATGATCCCGAGCGCGACACCCTGCCCGAGGACCTCGAGGAGCCCGCCGTCGTCGACCATGGAGACCCCGGCCGCGAAGAACGCGAAGACCGGCAGGGCGATGCCGGCGGAGATGGGGCTCCAGAAGTGCTCGAAGCGGCTGGTCCTGGTCGTCTCCTCGCCGTGGACGGCGAGGGCGGGGACGAGGAAGCCCATCGCGACTCCGGCGACGGTCGCGTGCACCCCGGACTCGTGGACGAGGACCCACACGACCACGGCGAGCGGGACGATCGCCCAGAGCGGCGGGCGACGCAGCGTGACGAGGACGCGGAAGAGGACGAGCCCCAGCGCTGCGAGGCCGAGGGGGCCCCAGGAGACGGTCGCGGTGTAGAAGACGGCGATGACGATGATCGCGAGCAGGTCGTCGACGACGGCGAGCGTGAGCAGGAACGTCCGGATCGCCGCGGGCAGCCCCTTGCCGAAGACGGCGAGCACGGCCAGCGCGAAGGCGATGTCGGTGGCGGTGGGGATGGCCCATCCGCCGAGGGCCGTGGTGTCGCCCGTGACGACGACGACACCGGCGAAGACGAGGGCCGGGACGGCCATGCCCCCGACGGCCGCGATCATCGGGACGCCCGCGGTCTTGGGCTGGCGCAGGGACCCGGCGACGAACTCGTGCTTGAGCTCGAGGCCCACCACGAAGAAGAAGATGGCGAGGAGACCGTCGGCGGCCCACGTCGACAGCGAGAGGTCGAGGTGGAGCCAGTCGAGGTGGGGGCCCACCGTCGTCGCCGACAGGTCCTGGTACGCCTCGCGCCAGGGGGAGTTGGCCCAGACGAGGGCGAGGGTGGCGGCGACGATGAGGAGGGCGCCGCCGGTGGTCTCGCGTGCGACCCAGTTGCGGGCCCGTCCGCGCCGCGACGGCGGCGGGGTGAACTGGGGGCCGCCCGGTGTCTGCGGGGAGGAGTGGGGGGCTGGTGAGGACGAGTTCATGGGTCTCCCGTGTCGGGGGTCGGCAAGGCGGACGCCGACCAGACTTCCCGGCACACCGTGCCCAAGTCTACGAGACGTGGTGCGGTGAGCCACCGCTGAGGTGAACAGCACGTGACTTCTCCGCGACGCGGTGGCGTGGGCCTCGCCACACGGCTTACACGGGCGTAGTTTGCATGTGAGGGACGACACACCGCCGTCCCCGGGAGGTCCGCCCATGGAGTTCGAGCTCCGAGCAGGGAGGCCGGTCCGGTCGCGCTCCTCGGCACCGGGCAGACCGACCGCCCCGCCCGACCGCCCCGGCCCGGTCCACGCCGCGCGTGACCGCGTCGGAGCACCTAGGCGCGCGAGCGCCGGAGGGAGCCTGCTGTGGAGACTCGTCGAACCTTCGTGCTGGACACCTCGGTCCTGCTCTCGGACCCCAAGGCGCTGCTGCGCTTCGCCGAGCACGACGTGGTCCTGCCCATCGTGGTCATCACCGAGCTCGAGGCCAAGCGCCACCACCCTGAGCTCGGGTACTTCGCGCGCAGCGCGCTGCGCATGCTCGACGACCTGAGGATCCGGCACGGCGGCCTGGACCGCCCGCTGGACGTGGGCAGCGCCGGGGGCACGCTGCGCGTGGAGCTCAACCACACGGACCCCGGTGCGTTGCCCGACGGGTTCCGGCTGGGCGACAACGACACGCGGATCCTCGCCGTCGCCGCGAACCTGGCGGCCGAGGGCAGCCAGGTCACCGTCGTCTCGAAGGACCTGCCGATGCGCGTCAAGGCCTCCGCGGTGGGGCTCAACGCCGAGGAGTACCGGGCCGAGCTCGCCGTCGACTCCGGGTGGACCGGCATGGGGGAGATGCCCCTGGGTGAGGAGCAGATGGCGGCGTTGTGGGAGGCGGAGTCCGTCGAGCTCGCGCAGCTCGACCCGGGCACCGTCGCCGAGGCGAGCCCGCTCTACTGCCACCAGGGACTGGTGCTGCAGTCGTCCCGCGGGTCCGCTCTCGGGCGGGTGACCGCCGACAAGCACGTCCAGCTGGTCCGCGGCGACCAGGAGGTCTTCGGGGTGCACGGCCGGTCCGCGGAGCAGCGCATCGCGATCGACCTCCTCCTGGACGACTCCGTGGGGATCGTCTCGCTCGGGGGCCGCGCCGGGACGGGCAAGTCCGCGCTCGCTCTCTGCGCCGGTCTCGAGGCGGTCCTCGAGCGGCGCAAGCACCGCAAGATCATGGTGTTCCGGCCCCTCTACGCGGTGGGCGGCCAGGAGCTCGGCTACCTGCCGGGGTCGGAGGCCGAGAAGATGAACCCGTGGGCGCAGGCCGTGTTCGACACGCTCGGGGCGCTCGTGGGTACGGAGGTCATCGAGGAGGTCCTCGAGCGCGAGATCCTCGAGGTGCTGCCGCTCACCCACATCCGGGGACGGTCGCTGCACGACGCGTTCGTCATCGTCGACGAGGCGCAGTCCTTGGAGCGCAACGTGCTCCTCACCGTGCTCTCGCGGATCGGGCAGTCGTCCCGGGTGGTCCTCACGCACGACGTGGCGCAGCGCGACAACCTGCGCGTCGGGCGGCACGACGGGGTGGCGGCCGTGATCGAGGCGCTCAAGGGGCACCCGTTGTTCGCGCACGTCACGCTCACCCGGTCGGAGCGGTCGCCGGTGGCCGCGCTCATCACGGAGATGCTCGAGGGTATCGAGGTGTGACGTCCCACGGCTGCGGGCCGGCGCCACCGCCGGCCCGCAGCCTGGCGGTCAGGCCTGCGGCGGGCGCGTCATCGACAGGACGTCGAGCGCCGTGTCGAGCTGCTCCTCGGTGACCTCGCCGCGCTCGACGAACCCGAGGTCGACGACGGCCTCGCGCACGGTGAGGCCCTTCGCGACGGAGTGCTTGGCGACCTTGGCGGCCGCCTCGTAGCCGATGACCCGGTTGAGGGGCGTGACGATCGACGGCGACGACTCGGCGAGCGACCGCGCGCGGTCGACGTTCGCGGTGATGCCGTCGACGGTCTTGTCGGCGAGGACGACGCTCGCGGTCGACAGGAGGCGGACCGACTCGAGGACGCCGAGGGCGATGACGGGGATCTGGACGTTGAGCTCGAACGACCCGCTGGCGCCGGCCCACGCGACGGTGGCGTCGTTCCCGACGACCCGAGCGGCGACCATGAGGACGGCCTCGGGGATCACGGGGTTGACCTTGCCGGGCATGATCGAGGAGCCGGGCTGCAGGTCCGGGATAGCGATCTCGCCGAGGCCGGTGTTGGGGCCGGAGCCCATCCAGCGCAGGTCGTTGCAGATCTTCGTCAGGGAGACGGCGATGGTGCGCAGAGCTCCGGAGAGCTCGACGAGGCCGTCGCGCGACGACTGGGCCTCGAAGTGGTCCCGGGCCTCGGTGAGGGGCAGCCCGGTGTCCTCGACCAGGAGCTCGATGACGCGCTGGGGGAAGCCCGCGGGGGTGTTGATGCCCGTCCCGACGGCCGTCCCGCCGAGCGGGACCTCGGCCGCACGCGGCAGCGCCGTCTGCAGGCGCTCGATGCCGTAGCGGACGGCGGCGGCGTAGCCACCGAACTCCTGGCCGAGGGTCACGGGCGTGGCGTCCATGAGGTGGGTCCGCCCGGCCTTGACGACCTCGGCGAACTCGGTCGCCTTGGCCTCGAGCGCCGTCGCGAGGTGCTCGAGCGCGGGGACCAGCTGGTGGACGACGCCCGCGGTCGCGGCGACGTGGACCGAGGTGGGGAACACGTCGTTGGACGACTGCGAGGCGTTGACGTGGTCGTTGGGGTGCACGTCGCGGCCCAGGCTGCGGGTGGCGAGGGTGGCGAGCACCTCGTTGGTGTTCATGTTGGACGACGTGCCCGAGCCCGTCTGGAAGACGTCGACGGGGAAGTGCTCGTCGTGAGCGCCGGCGGCGACCTCGTCGGCGGCGGTGACGATCGCCTCGGCGACGTCGGCCTCGAGGACGCCGAGCTCGGCGTTGGCGCGTGCGGCGGCCTTCTTCACACGGGCGAGGGCCTCGATGTGCCCCCGCTCGAGCGTGGTCCCGGAGATCGGGAAGTTCTCGACCGCGCGCTGGGTCTGCGCCCGGTAGAGGGCGTGCGCGGGCACGCGGACCTCGCCCATGGTGTCGTGCTCGATCCGGTACTCGGTGGTGACGTCGGCGTCAGGTGTGGAAGTCATGGGTCTATGGTGCCCCACCTGTTCGACGCCGATCGAGCGGCCGCGGGGCGGGTCAGACGTCGAGCGGCACGTCCCCGATGTCGCCCACGACCTCGACGAGGCGCGCGTGCCCGTCGGCGAGGTCGTACTCGACGCCGACGATGGCGCAGCGCCCCTCGGCGACCGCCGCGGCGAGCCCGGCGGAGTAGGAGTGGAGCATGGCGACCGTGTGCCGCACGTGCTCCCGACGCAGGACGTCGGCACTCACGGAGGCGAACCCGCCGCCGTTCGCCGCGGTGATGTTCACGATGGACGGGATGACGCGGTCGACGACGGCGCGGACGAACCCGGCGGGCTGCTCGCCGGTGGCGAGGGCGTGCGCGGCGGCGGCGACGGCGCCGCAGGAGTCGTGGCCGAGGACCACGACGAGGCGGGTGCCGAGGACGTCGACGCCGTACTCGATGGACCCGATGACGGTGGTGTCGAGCACGTGGCCGGCGGTGCGGACCACGAAGACGTCGCCGAGCCCCTGGTCGAAGATGATCTCGGCGGCGACACGGGAGTCGGAGCACCCGAAGACAACCGCGAAGGGGTTCTGGGCGACCTTGAGCTCCTCGCGCCGGTCGAAGCCCTGCGAGGGGTGCTCCATCTCGTCGGCGACGAAGCGTGAGTTGCCGGAGCGGAGCTCGGCCCAGGCGGCGGCGGGGGAGACGTGGTGCGGCATGGTCGTCCGTTCGAGTCGTCGTATCTGGGGACAAAACGCCCTAAATCGGGTTTTCTCCGAGCGAGGTGCGAGAACCTCGTGTACGCCTTGAGGATAAGCAGTCCGACGACGACGCGGGACAGCGGTCCACGCGACGTCGACCGCGGAGGGGGACACCGTGCGACGACGCACACGACCGGGCCGGGGGACCGCCGCGCTCGCGGCGCTGGCGCTCACCGCGCCCCTCGTGGCCTGCAGCGGCGGGGACGACGGCCCACCCGTCCTCACCTGGTACACGAACCCGGACGCCGGCGGGCAGGCGGCCATCGCCGCCCGCTGCACCGAGGCCGCGGACGGGAGCTACCGGATCGTCACCTCGGGCCTGCCGTCCGAGGCGTCCGCCCAGCGCGAGCAGCTCGCCCGCAGGCTCGCCGCGAACGACTCGTCGATCGACCTCATGAGCCTCGACCCGCCCTTCATCCCGGAGCTCGCAGAACCCGGCTTCCTCGCGCCCGTGCCCGAAGACGTCGCGGCCGAGGTCTCCACCGACGTCGTCGAGGGAGCCCTCGCCGGGGCCACCTGGAAGGACGAGCTGGTCACCGCCCCGTTCTGGGCGAACACCCAGCTCCTCTGGTACCGGAAGTCCGTCGCGGAGGCCGCCGGGCTCGACATGTCCGGTCCCGTCACGTGGGACCAGATCATGGAGGCCACCGCCTCCCAGGACAAGCTCCTCGGGGTCCAGGGCGCCAAGGCCGAGTCCCTCACCGTCTGGGTGAACGCGCTCGTCGCCTCGGCGGGCGGATCGGTCGTCGAGAACCCCGAGGCGCCCCGGGACGAGATCGCCATGGGCCTCGAGAGCGACGCCGGTCGGGAGGCGGCACGCATCCTCGAGACCATCGGCGCGGAAGGGCTCGGCGGGCCCGGCCTGCCCACGCGCGACGAGAACGCGTCCCTCTCGCTCTTCCAGGGGGATGACGGGGGCTTCATGGTGAACTGGCCGTTCGTCTGGGCCGCCACGCAGTCGGCCGTGGAGGAGGGCACCCTCGACCAGGAGCTCCTCGACGACATCGGGTGGGCGATGTACCCGCAGGTCGTCGAAGGCCAGGAGGCGGCACCCCCGTACGGCGGCATCAACATCGGCGTGGGCGCCTTCTCCGAGCACACCGACCTCGCGTACGACGCCGTCCGGTGCATCGTCTCCCCGGAGAACCAGGCCGAGTACTTCGTCACCGACGGCAACCCGCCCGCCTCCGTCGTCGCTTTCGACGACCCTGCCGTCCAGGAGGCGTTCCCCATGGCCGACGTCATCCGCGACTCCCTGCAGCTCGCGGTCCCCAGGCCGCAGACCCCGTACTACAACGAGGTGTCGGCCGGGCTCCAGGAGACCTGGCACCCCGTCGGCAGCGTCGACCCCGACACGACCCCGGCCGCCGCCACCGAGCTCATCGTCGCCGTCCTCCGAGGGGAGAAGCTCCTGTGAGCACCACGACCATCCCCGCAGCGAGCACCGACCCCGTGGACCCCGACGCCGAGAAGCGGCACCGCGCGGCGCGCAGCGACCGGGCGCGGGCCGAGTCCCGCCTCGGGTGGTACCTCGCCGGTCCGGCGTTCGTCATCATGCTCGCCGTCACCGCCTACCCGATCCTCCAGGCGGTCTACGAGTCCCTCTTCGCGTTCCGCCTCACCGCTCCGGGCGACCGGGAGTTCGTCGGCCTCGGGAACTATGCGGTGGTGCTCAGCGACCAGGTGTTCTGGCGGGACCTGCTCGTCACCACCCTGATCATGCTCGTGACCGTCGCCGTCGAGCTCGTCCTCGGCTTCGCGCTCGCCCTCGTCATGCACCGCGCCGTCCGCCAGCTCCGGGGGTTGCTCCGCACGGCCATCCTCGTGCCCTACGGGATCATCACCGTGGTCTCGGCCTTCGCCTGGTTCTACGCGTTCGACATCAACTCCGGGTTCATCAACCAGTGGTTCGGCTGGGTCCCCGGGATCGACCCGAGCCTCAACTGGTTCGCCGGCACGAGCACCAGCCTCTTCGTCATCATCGCCTCGGAGATCTGGAAGACGACACCGTTCATCTCCCTCCTCCTCCTCGCGGGCCTCGCTCAGGTTCCCGGAGACCTCGAGGAGGCCGCCAAGGTCGACGGCGCCACCGGGTGGCAGGTGCTCAAGCGCGTCATCATCCCCAACATGAAGGCCGCCATCATGGTCGCCGTCCTGTTCCGCGCCCTGGACGCGTTCCGCATCTTCGACAACGTCTTCATCATGACCAACGGTGCGTACAACACCGAGGTCCTCTCGCTCCTCGCCTACAAGACGTCGATCACCCGCCTGGAGATCGGGCTCGGCTCCGCCATCTCCGTCCTGCTGTTCCTGTGCGTCATGATCATCTGCTTCGTCGCGATCAAGCTCTTCAAGGTCGATCTCGCCGGGGCCAGGGGGGAGAGCTGATGGGATCGCTCACCGCACGCCAGAAGGTCGGCTGGGCCGTCATCACCGGTGCTGTCCTCGTCTACGCGCTGTTCCCCGTCGCGTCCGTCATCGCCACGTCGTTCAAGCTCCCGTCCCAGCTGGACACCGGGACCTTCCTCCCGCAGGACTGGACCGTGGAGAACTACGAGGCGATCCTCTCGCCCGACGGAGCCGCGCAGGACCTGTTCCTCTCCGCGCTGCGGAACTCCATCGGGATCTCGCTCATCGCCACCGCCGTCGCGGTGGTCCTCGCGACCCTCGCCGCCTATGCGATCGCCCGCCTCGACTTCCCCGGCAAGCGCGTCATCCTCACCACGGCGCTCGGGGTGTCGATCTTCCCGGTGATCTCCATCGTCACGCCCCTGTTCAACATCTGGCGCACCATCGGTCTCTACGACACGTGGCTCGGCCTCATCATCCCTTACCTGTCGCTGACGCTGCCCATCTCGATCTGGACCCTCGCCGCGTTCTTCCGGCAGATCCCCTGGGAGCTGGAGCAGGCCGCGCAGGTCGACGGCGCGACCAGCTGGCAGGCGTTCCGCAAGGCCATCGTGCCCCTCGCCGCACCCGGCGTCTTCACCACCGCGCTCATCGCGTTCTTCATCGCCTGGAACGACTTCGTGTACGGCATCTCGCTCACGTCCACCAGCGCCGCCCGGCCCGTCCCCGCGGCGCTCGCCTTCTTCACCGGCGCGTCCCAGTTCGAGGAACCCACCGGGGCGATCTCCGCAGCGGCGGTCGTCGTCACCGTCCCGGTGGTCGTCCTCGTCCTGCTGTTCCAGCGCCAGATCGTCGCAGGCCTCACCCAGGGTGCCGTCAAGGGCTGACCGGTGCGCACCCCACCCCACACACCGGCCCACCAAGGAGAACGCTCATGGCCTCGATCACCCTGAACAACCTCGTGAAGAAGTACGGAGACGGCTTCCCCGCGGTGAACGGCGTCAGCCTCGACATCGCCGACGGCGAGTTCGTCATCCTCGTCGGGCCGTCCGGCTGCGGGAAGTCCACCCTCCTGCGGATGATCGTCGGCCTCGAGGACATCACCGACGGCGACCTCCAGATCGGTGGAGCGCGGGTCAACGAGAAGGCCCCCAAGGACCGCAACCTCGCCATGGTGTTCCAGAACTACGCCCTCTACCCCCACCTCACGGTCGCGGAGAACATCGCGTTCCCGCTGCGCCTGGCCAAGGGGAAGTTCAGCGAGGACGAGATCCAGCGCAAGATCCGCCGTGCCGCGGAGACCCTCGAGCTCACCGACCACCTCGACCGCAAGCCGGGCAACCTCTCCGGCGGGCAGCGCCAGCGCGTCGCCATGGGGCGCGCCATCGTCCGGGAGGCGGACGCGTTCCTCTTCGACGAGCCGCTGTCCAACCTCGACGCGAAGCTCCGCGGCCAGATGCGCACGGAGATCGCCCGCATGCAGCGCAGGCTGGGCACGACCACCGTGTACGTCACCCACGACCAGACCGAGGCCATGACGCTCGGCGACCGCGTCGCGGTCCTCCGCAAGGGCGAGCTCCAGCAGGTCGCCAGCCCTCGGGCGCTCTACGAGCAGCCGGTGAACCTCTTCGTGGCCGGGTTCATCGGGTCGCCCCCCATGAACTTCATGCCGGGGGAGGTCGACGGGGATCGCATCACGCTGCCCTTCGGGTCGTTCCCCATGCCCGAGGGGATCGCGGCCGCGGTGGGCGACCGTCGGCTCGTCATCGTGGGGCTGCGGCCCGAGTTCTTCGAGGATGCCTCGCTCATGGAGGAGTCCAAGCGGGCACGTGGGGAGACCTTCGGGACGACCATCGACGTGACGGAGTGGTTGGGGTCGGAGCTCTACGCGTACGTGCCGTTCGAGACCCACCCGGACGTCGCCGCGAAGCTCGAGGAGCTCGACCGGGACCTCGACGGCGAGGGCATGCGCTCCCAGTTCGTCGTCGCCGTGGACTCGGCGAGCAGGGTGCGCGACGGGGACGACACGACGCTGTGGTTCGACCCCGCCCGCATGCTCGTGTTCGACCCCGAGACCGGGGTGAACCTCACCCGGGACGACGAGGTCGCCGCACGGATCGACGTGGAGAACGACGAGGACCGCAAGGCGTCCCTCGCCCGCTCGCAGGAGCGTGAGAAGGCGAAGGCGGCGTCCCGGGGGGACTGAGGTCAGTCGAGCTCGGCGAGCCGTGGCGGGTTCGCGCCGGCACGGGACACGGTGATGGCGGCGACGCGGACACAGCGGTCCAGGATCGTCGTGAGCGTGTCGACGGGGACCGACGCGAGGGCCGGGCGACGTGCGTCCCCGAGGAGGTCCGCGTCCCACAGGCCGTGCACGAGGGCGCCCATGAACGAGTCGCCGGCACCGACCGTGTCGGCGACGGTGACCCGCGGGGCGGCGACGTCGACGCGACCGCCGCGGGTCCGGGCGAACGCCCCGTCCCCACCGAGCGTCACCACCACGAGTGCGGGGCCGGTGGCCTGCCAGCGCGACGCGACCTCGTCGAGGTCGGCGCCGGGGTAGAGCCACAGGAGGTCCTCGTCGCTCACCTTGACCACGTCGGACGTGGCCACGAGGTCCTCGATGCGGTCCCGGACGTCGTCGGGGCTCCCCATGAGCGTGGGGCGGACGTTCGGGTCGTACGTGACGGTTGCGGTGCCGCGGGCGTCGTCGAGCACGCGGCGGACCGCGGCAGCCCCCGGATCGAGGACCGCGGCGACCGACCCGGTGTGCACCACGAGGGTCCTGGGGCGCGCGGCGGCCTCCGGTGCGAGGTCCCACGTGAGGTCGAACTCGTAGGTCGCGGCGCCGTCGGCACCGAGGTGCGCGGTGGCCACGGACGTCGAGGGTGCGGCGTCGCTGCCTGGCGCGAGGTCCACCGCGGACTCGGCGAGCCAGGACCGGACGGCGTCGCCGTGGGCGTCGGTGCCGATCCACGTGAGGAGGTCCACCGGCCGGCCGAGACGCCCGAGGGTCAGTGCGACGTTGGCGGGGCTGCCGCCCGGGTGCTCCTCGACGTGCCCGTCGGCACGGTGGACGACGTCGATGAGCGCCTCGCCGACGACGGTCGCGCGGGGTGCGGGTGCGGAGGTGCCAGGGGATGTCATGAGCGTCCTACTCGTCGTCGAGGGGTGCCGGGCCGTTGCTGTCCGTGGTGTCGGCCCGGGCCGTGGCGAGGCGCTCGCGCGCCCCGTCGAGCCACTGCTGGCACCGCGCCGCCAGGGCCTCGCCACGCTCCCACAGGGCGAGCGACGCCTCGAGGGGCTCGCCGCCCGTCTCGAGGCGGGTCACGACCTGGACGAGCTCGTCGCGCGCCTGCTCGTAGCTGAGCGTGCTGGGGTCGGGCTGTTCTGCGGACGGCATGGGATCAGTAAACCAACTTCCGGGGTCGGGTGGCGGAGCCGGGCGTGGCGCCGGTGGTGGGTCAGGTGGTGGCGCGGATCTCGCCGCGCGCGAGGCGGATGCGCAGCTCGTCACCCGTGGCGACGTCCTCCGGCGCCCGGACGACAGCACCGTCGGGACGTTGCACGACGGCGTACCCGCGGTCGAGGGTGGCCGCGGGGGACAGGGCGCGGACCTGGGCGGCGCTGCGGTCGACGTGGGCCGCAGCGACGAGGAGGAGGCGTTCGAGGCGGTCGCGCGCGGAGTCGCGCAGCCCGGTCACGGCGCGCTCGTGGGCGTCGACCATGGTGCGGGGTGCGGCGAGGACGGGGCGGGACCGGATGCCGTCGAGGCCGGCCTGCTCGCGGTCCACGCGGTGCCGCACGGCGCCGCGCATGCGCTGGCGGGCCTGGACCACGCGGGCGCGTTCCTCGGAGACGTCGGGCACGATCCGCTTGGCGGCGTCCGTCGGGGTGGACGCCCGGTAGTCGGCGACGAGGTCGAGCAGCGGGGCGTCCGTCTCGTGCCCGATGGCGCTCACGAGCGGGGTGCGGCACGCGGCCGCGGTCCGCACGAGCGTCTCGTTGCTGAACGGCAGGAGGTCCTCGACGGCTCCGCCGCCGCGCGCGACGACGATGACCTCGACGGAGGGGTCGGCGTCGAGCTCACGGATGGCGGCGCCCACCTGGGCGACCGCGGACGATCCCTGGACGGCGACCTCGCGGATCTCGAAGCGGACCTGGGGCCAGCGCGCCCGGGCGTTGACGACGACGTCGTGCTCCGCCTTGGACTCGCGGCCGCAGACCAGGCCGACGACGGCGGGCAGGAAGGGGAGGGGGACCTTGCGGTCGAGGTCGAAGAGCCCCTCGGCGGCGAGGACGCGCCTCAGGTGCTCGATGCGGGCGAGGAGCTCACCGATGCCCACGGGACGCAGCTGGTCGGCCTGGAGCTGGAAGGAGCCCCGCTTGGTCCAGAAGGTCGGCTTGGCGTGGACCACCACGTGGGAGCCTTCCGTGAGCGGCGTGGCGACCGTCTCGAGGACCTTCGCGTACACGGACACCGGCAGTGACGTGTCTGCGTCCGTGTCCCGGAGCGTGAGGAACGCCATCCCGGCCCCGGGCCGGCGGTTGAGCTGCACCACCTGCCCCTCGACCCACAACGGAGCCATGCGGTCCACGTACTCGCTGATCTTCTGCGAGAGCAGCCGCACCGGCCACGGGTTCTCGGCCGTCGTCTCGGCGGCCCGCGCCGCGAGCTGGGGGCGCGGCCGGTTCTGTCCGGCCTCGTCAGGGGTGTCCACGCACCCCAGCCTGCCCCATCCCTCCGACAACGACGGCATCGGGCGCACGGGCGTGGGAGTGGTGTGGACGTGTTGTGCGCCGAGAGGGAACACCCGTCGCCTCCGCCTGCCCGTCACCTAGACTGGATGCGTGACGTCCACCCCTGCTGCTCCCGCCCGCACCGCCCGCCAGGAAGCCTCCGAGACACCGGTCAAGCGGGTGCTCCTCGCCGCCCCCCGGGGGTACTGCGCCGGCGTGGACCGTGCGGTGATCGCGGTCGAGAAGGCGCTCGACCTCCACGGTGCGCCGGTGTACGTGCGCAAGGAGATCGTCCACAACAAGTACGTCGTGGAGACGCTGAGCGACCGCGGCGCGATCTTCGTCGACGAGACGGACGAGGTCCCCGAGGGCGCGCGCGTCGTGTTCTCCGCGCACGGTGTCTCGCCCGCCGTCGTCGCTGCCGCCGAGGCCCGCTCGCTGAAGACCATCGACGCGACGTGCCCCCTGGTGACGAAGGTCCACAAGGAGGCCGTGCGCTTCGCGGACGACGACTACGACATCCTCCTCATCGGGCACGACGGTCACGAGGAGGTCGAGGGCACGGCCGGCGAGGCGCCGGACCACATCCAGGTGGTGAACTCCCCGGACGAGGTCGACAAGGTCACGGTGCGCGACCCGGACAAGGTCGTGTGGATCTCGCAGACCACCCTGTCCGTCGACGAGACCATGGAGACGGTGCGTCGCCTTCGCGAGCGTTTCCCGACGCTGCAGGACCCGCCCAGCGACGACATCTGCTATGCGACGCAGAACCGTCAGGTGGCCGTGAAGAAGCTCGCCCCGTCGTGCGACCTCGTGCTCGTCGTCGGGTCCAAGAACTCCTCGAACTCGGTGCGGCTCGTCGAGGTCGCGCTGAACTCCGGTGCCGGCGCCTCCTACCTCGTCGACTACGCGAAGGAGATCGACGAGGCGTGGCTGGACGGTGTCACGAGCGTCGGCGTTACGTCGGGTGCCTCCGTCCCGGAGATCCTCGTGGACGAGGTCCTCGCGTTCCTCGCCGCGCGCGGGTACGGCACGGTCGAGGAGGTGCGGACCGCGACGGAGGACCTCATGTTCTCGCTGCCGCGCGAGCTGCGCTCCGACATGAAGAAGGCCGGCGTCGAGGTCCCGCGCCCGCCGCGCGGCGCACGGCGGGCGCTCCCCGTCGAGGTCGTCGGCTGACGCCACCCCCGCAGCTCGCCAGGAAGGCGAGCTCGTCGGTGGGGTCCGGTGCCGACGTCAGTGACGTCGGGAGTCGCTCACGGCCCCGAGGTCGAGGTCGAGGTCGAGGTCGACGATCCGGTCGTCCGCCGACGCGATGAGCTCCGGTGCGCTGAGCATGCTCAGCTGCGGGTCCACGGGCGTCGGGCCGTCGAGCGCGTCGTCGACGATGTCGAGCTCGGAGAAGCGACGTGCGCTCACGAGCACCCGGGTCTCGAGCGATCCGATGGTCTTGTTGTAGGCGTCCGCGGCTCCCTGGATCTGCCTGCCCAGCTTGTTGAGGTGCGTGCCCATCGTGGCGAGCCTCCCGTGGAGCTCCTTGCCGATGGTGAGGACCCGCTGCGCGTTCTCCGCGAGGGCGTCCTGCCGCCACGCGTAGGCGACGGTGCGCAGCAGCGCCATGAGCGTCATCGGGGTGACGATGACGACGTTCTTCGCGAACGCGTGCTCGAGGAGCGACGGGTCCTGGTCCAGGGCGGCGCCGAGGAACGGCTCGGCGGGCAGGAACATCACGACGAACTCGGGCGCGGGGGCGAACTGGTCCCAGTAGCGCTTCGCACCGAGGTCGTCGACGTGCTTGCGCACGTGCCGGGCGTGGGCGGCGAGGCGGTCCGCCCGCACGGCCGGGTCCGTGGCCTGCTGCGCGTCCAGGTACCCGACGAACGCGACCTTCGCGTCGACGACCACGTGCTTGCCGCCGGCGAGGTGGACGACCATGTCGGGACGCAGCGCACCGTCGTCGGTGCGCACGTGGTTCTGCTCGGTGAAGTCCACCCGGTTGAGCATCCCCGCGGCCTCCACGACGCGACGCAGCTGCATCTCGCCCCAGGTGCCGCGCACGTCGGACGACCTCAGTGCCGTGACGAGGGTGCCCGTCTCGCTGCGCAGGTGCTCCGACGTCTCGCGCATGCCCCGCACCTGCTCCCCGAGGGCGGCGACGCTCGCCACCCGGGCCTCCTCCGCGAGGAGCATCTGCTGGCGCACGTCCGCGAGGGTCCGGGTGAGGGGCTCCACCATGGACTGCACGGCTTCGGCACGTTTCGCCATGTCGGCCTGCCCGGCCACCTGCGTGGACCGCAGCCGCTGCTCGGCGAGGCCCAGGAACTGCTCGTTGTTCGCTGCCAACGCGTCCGCGGCGAGCGCCCGGAACTGGTCGGACAACCGGTCGGAGTCCTCCTCGAGGGCCCTGAGCCGCGCCGTTGCGGAGCGGCGCTCCGCCTGGAGCTCGGCGTCCGCTCGCACCGCCGCGCGCTCGGCCTCGCGGACGGCAGCACCTGCCCGTGTCGTCGCCACCAGGTACCCCACGAGGGCACCGACCACCGCTGTCACCAGGCACCACACCACTATCGTCATGGGGGAGAGCCTGCCGCACCCCACCGACACATCCCGACCGGCGGCCGCGACCGGCTACCGTTGGCCGCATGATCCCCGTGCCTGCACTCGCGCTCAGGGGCCTCGCCAAGCGGTTCGGGGACACGGTCGCGGTGGCCGGCATCTCGCTCGACGTCCCTGCGGGGTCCTTCTACGGCATCGTCGGGCCCAACGGGGCGGGCAAGACGACCATGCTGTCCATGGCCACCGGCCTGCTCCGGCCCGACGCGGGCTCCGCGAGCGTCTGCGGCGTCGACGTCTGGGCGCAGCCCCTCGAGGCGAAGCGCACCATGGGCGTCCTGCCCGACGGCATGGGCGTCTTCGACCGCCTCACCGGCGCCCAGCTCGTGACGTACGCCGGTCTGCTGCGCGGGATGGACCGCGCCACCGTCGCCCGGCGCACGGTGGACCTCCTCGCCGTCCTCGACCTCGCGGGCGCCGCCGACACCCTCGTCGTCGACTACTCGGCCGGGATGACCAAGAAGGTCACCCTCGCGGCCGCGCTCATCCATGCGCCCCGCCTCCTCGTGCTCGACGAGCCCTTCGAGGCCGTCGACCCGGTGTCGTCCTCCCACATCCGGCAGATCCTCGCCGAGTACGTCCGCACCGGTGGGACCGTCATCGTGTCCTCCCACGTCATGGATCTCGTCGAGCGCATGTGCGACCACGTGGCCGTCGTCGCCGCCGGACGGGTCCTCGCCGCCGGGACGGTGGACGACGTCCGTGCCGGCCGCACCCTCGAGGAGCGGTTCGTCGAGCTCGTCGGGTCCCCGCACCGGTCGGAAGGGCTCTCGTGGTTGCACACCTCCTGAGGTTGCGGCTCACCATGCTCGGCAACGGGCTGCGCCGCAGCACCTGGCAGGTGATCGGCCTCGTGCTGGGCGCGCTCTACGCGTCGTCGGTCTTCGTCGGGGTCCTCAGCGGCCTCGCCTACCTCGGGCGCCGGGACGCGGAGCTCGCCACCACGGTCCTCGTCCTCGGCGGCAGCCTCCTCGTGCTCGCCTGGTGGTTCCTGCCGCTCGTCGCGTTCGGGGTCGACGGCAGCCTCGACCCGCACAAGCTCGCGCCCTACGCCATACCCCGCAAGGACCTCCTCCTGGGGCTCGCGCTCGCCGGGGTGCTCGGCATCCCGGGGATCGTGACGCTCCTCGGCGTCCTGGGGACGGCCGTCGTGTGGGCGCGGTCGCCCGCCGCCGTCGCCGCGTCCGTGGTGTGCGCGCTCGTCGCGGTCGCCACCTGCGTCGTCGGTTCCCGTGCGTCCACGACGGTCCTCGCGCCGCTGCGCACGTCGCGACGGTTCCGCGAGGTCGCGGGCGTGGTGGTGTTCCTGCCGGTGTTCGTCGTGGTCCCGGCGCTGGGCTGGGCGTCCCGGGAGCTCGAGGCGGACCGGCTGAGCTTCACCGAGTTCGGGGTGATCATCTCCTGGTTGCCGTTCGGTGCTGTGTGGGCCGTCCCGGGTGACGTCGCGGAGGGCGACCTCGGCATGGCCGCCCTCCGGTTCGCCGTGGCGGTCGGGGTGGTCGTCGTCCTCGTGTTCACCTGGTCGCGGGCGCTCGACCGCCAGGTGGGGGCGCCCGTGCGCGGCGGGACGGGTGGCGCGCGCGTGCGTGGGCTCGGGTTCCTCGGGGCGGTGCGCGGTTCCGTCGTCGGGGCGGTCGCGGCCCGGTGCCTCACCTACTGGGTCCGGGACCCCCGGTACGCGTCCAGCCTCGCCGTGGTGCCCCTCCTTCCGTTCCTCCTCGTGTTCCTCGACGCAGGGAACGGGACCGCGCTCCTGTTCCTCGCGCCTCTCGCGGCCTTCCTCCTCGGGTGGATCGTCTCCGCGGACGTCGCCTACGACCACGGGGCGTTCTGGTTGCACGTGGTCACCGGGGTGAGCGGGCGCGACGACCGGCTGGGCAGGGTGCTCGCGGCCGGCGTGGTGGGCCTCCCCGTGACGCTCGTGTTCGCGGTGGGTTCGGTGTGGTGGACGGACCGGTGGGCCGACCTCCCGACGGTCCTGGGTACGGGGGTCGCGGTGCTCCTGAGCACCCTGGGCCTGTCGAGCGTCGTCTCGGCGCGCTTCCCGTACCCCGTGCCGCGGCCGGGGGAGGGACCCTTCGCGTCGCCGCAGGGCTCCGCGGTAGCGAGCCTCGCGGTGCAGACCTGCGGGTGGCTGGTCCTCGGCGCGCTCCTCCTGCCGACGACGGTGCTGGCGGTCGGGGCCGTCGTCACGGGGACCGCCGCGCTGGGCTGGGCCACGCTGGCGACGGGCGTCTCGAGCGGGATCCTCTGGGCCGTCGTCGGCCTGCGCGTGGGTGCGAGGATCTACGACGCGCGCAGCCCCGAGCTGCTGCAGCAGGTCCTCGCGTCGCGGTAGCACGTCGGTGAAAGGTCGGGCGCCACCGGCGGCGCGGCCTGCGCACGAGGCGTGCCCGTAGACTGTCGTCCCGTGGCTCTCACTATCGGAATCGCCGGTCTTCCCAACGTCGGCAAGTCGACCCTCTTCAACGCCCTCACCCGTGCGCAGGTCCTCGCGGCGAACTACCCGTTCGCGACGATCGAGCCGAACGTCGGCGTCGTCCCGCTCCCGGACCCGCGTCTGACGACCCTCGCGGAGGTGTTCGGGTCCGAGAGGATCCTGCCCGCAACGGTGTCCTTCGTCGACATCGCGGGCATCGTGCGCGGTGCGAGCGAGGGGGAGGGGCTGGGCAACAAGTTCCTCGCGAACATCCGTGAGGCCGACGCGATCTGCCAGGTGACCCGCGCGTTCGCCGACCCCGACGTGGTGCACGTCGACGGGAAGGTCTCGCCCGAGGACGACATCGAGACCATCAACACCGAGCTGGTCCTCGCAGACCTCCAGACCCTCGAGAAGACGGTGCCGCGCCTCGAGAAGGAGGTGAAGATCAAGAAGGGTGACCCCGCCCTCCTCGCCGCCGCCCAGGGCGCGCAGGCCCTCCTCGAGGAGGGGACCACGCTCTTCTCCGGTGCCGCGAAGGCCGGTCTGGACCTCGATCTGCTCGCGTCGTTGCAGCTCATGACGGCCAAGCCGTTCATCTACGTCTTCAACACCGACGACGCCGGGCTCGCCGACGAGTCGTTCCAGACACGTCTGCGCGAGCTCGTGGCCCCGGCGCACGCGATCTTCCTCGACGCGAAGTTCGAGTCCGAGCTCGTCGAGCTCGAGCCCGACGAGGCCGCCGAGATGCTCGCCGAGACCGGGCAGGACGAGGCGGGTCTCGACAAGCTCGCCCGCGTCGGTTTCGAGACCCTCGGTCTCCAGACGTACCTCACGGCCGGCCCCAAGGAGGCCCGCGCCTGGACGATCCACAAGGGGTGGACGGCCCCGCAGGCCGCCGGCGTCATCCACACCGACTTCGAGCGCGGCTTCATCAAGGCCGAGGTGATCTCCTTCGACGACCTCGTCGAGGCCGGGTCCGTCGCCGCCGCCCGCTCCGCCGGCAAGGCCCGCATCGAGGGCAAGGACTACGTCATGCGCGACGGCGACGTCGTGGAGTTCCGCTTCAACGTCTAGGCCCGACGTCACACGCCCCTGCCCGTGGCCGCGACTTCCTTCAGAAGAGTGGCCAGGGAACAGCTGACATTTCACCTGCGGGCGCGGGGAACTGCCCCGCCGCGCGCAAGCTCGAGCAGCGATCAGCGAGCGACGTGATCTCCTCGGCGGTGAGCAGGTCCGCGAGGTCTCGTCCCAGGTCGCCGTCGAGTCCTTCGCTGACGCGGTCGATGCCGTCGAGCTCATCGGCGGTGAGGGTGTCACCCAGCCATCCCCAGAGGACCGTGCGCAGCTTGTGGTCCCGGTGGAAGGTGAGGCCGTGGTCCACGCCGTGCCGGTGGCCGTCCGCCATGGACAGGACGTGGTCGCCCTTGCGGTCGGCGTTGTTCACGAGCACGTCGAACACGGCCATGCGCCTGAGGGCGGGCGTGTCCTCGTGGACGAGGGCGACCGCCCGCCCGTTCTCGTCGCGCCCCTCGAGGACGCGCCTCCAGCCCACCGCCGGAACCTGGTCCGCCACGACGAGGTCGACGGCGCTCTGGTCTGGGTCCTGCTCCTTCCAGAGCTGGACCATCCCTTCGCCCAGGGGACCGTCTCGCAGCCAGGTGTGCGGCACCACGCTCCAGCCGAGAGCCTCCGACACCAGGGAGGCGGCCACCTCCCGGTGCGCCAGGGTGCCGTCGGGGAAGTCCCACAGCGGCTTCTCCCCGGCGATGGGCTTGTAGACGACGACCACGTCGTCGACGGTGCCCACGAAGGTCGCGTTGGACGCCGTCCTGATGCGCCCGGTGACCGTCAGCTCTGCGGTCACGAGGTCCGTCGCCGACATCAGACCTCGGGAGGGGTGCAGACGTGCCCGTCGGGGTCCATGGGGTAGCCGCACAACGGGCACGCCGGGCGCCCCGCGCCCACGATCTCGCGGGTGCGCTTGGTGAACGCGCGGGCGCTGCCCACGGGCATCCGCACCAGCAGCATCTCGGCCGCCCGCGCGTCGTCCTCGCCGGGCGACGCGTCGACGTCCTCAGCATCGATGTCGGGGAGGGGGTAGGCCTCGATGACGACCTGCGCGGTGCTCGGGTCCCAACCGAGGCTCATGGTGCCGGTGCGGAAGTGCTCCTCGACCGCGTCGAGCTGCTCGTTGTCGACGAGCTCGGGCGGCGTGCTCACGGGAACGCTGAAGGGGTTCCCCTCGACCGTCATGAGGTGGTCGAGGATCTCGTCGATCTTCTCCGCGAGCAGAGCCGACTGCTGCTTCTCGAGGGCGACGCTCATCACCTGCGCCCCTGCGCGCACCTGCAGGTAGAACGTTCGCGAGCCCGGGGGCCCGATGGTGCCGACGACCGCGCGGTCGGGCCAGTCGAACTCGTGGACACGTGGAGACATGTCAGAATCCTAGGCGCCCGTGGGGCGCGGCGCCTCGTGCCCTGCGCCGCCACCCACCGGGGCGTCGCCGGACCGGATGCCCTTCGACAGCCACGACAGATCGCCCCCGTCGGTGTTGGTCGCGTGGACGCTCGGTCGGCTCGCGCCGTAGCGCACGACCGACACGGACGCGGGACCCACCGTGATGCGCTGGAACAGGTCGAGGTGCATGCCCAGCGCATCGGCGAGCACCGACTTGATGACGTCACCGTGGCTGACGGCGACCCACACGGCCTCGGGCCCGTGCTCGGACTCGATGACTGCATCGTGCCGGCGGATCGCCGCCACCGCCCGTGCCTGCATCGCGGCCATGGACTCCCCGTCGGGGAAGACGACGGCGGACGGCTGCGACTGCACCGTCGGCCACAGCTCCTCCGTCGCGAGCTCGGCGAGCGTGCGGCCCTGCCACCGGCCGTAGTCGCACTCGGTGAGATCGGGCTCCGTCGGCGCGTGCGGGGCGCCTGCCTGGCGATCGAGGATGTGCTGCGCGGTCTGCTGACACCGCTCGAGGGGGCTCGACACCACCGCGACGAGCGGGACGTCCGCGAGGCGCTCCCCGGTCCGTGCCGCCTGGTCGCGTCCGACCTCGTCAAGACGGACACCGGTGGCCCTCCCGGCCAGCAGGCCCGTGGCATTCGCTGTGGTGCGGCCGTGCCGCACGAGGAGAACCGTCGCCATCCAGCCAGACTAACCACCCGTGCGGCGAGCGGCTCCGGGCCGGCATGCCTCCACCGCCACGGTTGCCGGTGGTGCCGGCACCCACCAGACTCGCCGGGGGAGAGGATGGTGGCGCATGGACACGGACGTCGTCGTCGTGGGTGCGGGGCTCGCCGGGTTGCAGTGCGCGCGACGGCTCGAGCGCAGCGGCCTGCGCGTGGTGGTCCTCGAGGCCGACGACGTCGTCGGCGGGAGGGTGCGGACCGACGAGGTGGACGGGTTCCTGTGCGACCGGGGATTCCAGCTGCTCAACCCGGCGTACCCGGCCGTGCGGGACTGGATCGACGTGCGGTCCCTCGGGCTGCAGCGGTTCGGCGCCGGGGCCGTCGTCCGCACGGGCGGCACGACGACCACCCTGGCCCACCCCCTCCGGCACCCCCAGCACGCCGTCGCGACGCTCCGCAGCGACCTCACCCCGATGCGCGACGTCCTCGCGCTCGCCCGGTGGCTCACCCCGACGCTCCTGCGTGCGAGGGCCGCGTTCCGGTCACCCGGCCGCACGCTCCGGGAGTCGTTCGACGAGGCCGGTCTCACCGGGCGCCTGCGCACGCACGTCCTCGACACCTTCCTCGCTGGGGTCCTCGCCGAATCCGGCGGAGAGAGCTCCGCTGGATTCGTCCGCCTCCTCCTGCGGTCCTTCGCCCTCGACGTCCCCGGGCTGCCGCAGGACGGTATGCGCGCGCTGCCGGCACAGATGGCCGCATGGTTGACCGGCCCGGTACGGCTCGAGAGCCCTGTGCGCGAGGTGCGCGAGACCTCGGACCATGTGACGGTGACGACAGACGACGGCACTCTCCGCGCGCGTGCCGCGGTCGTCGCCGCCGGCCCGCAGGACGCCGCCGCGCTCGCCGACGTCCCCGCCCCGCGCACCCACGGTCTGACCACCTGGTGGTTCAGCGCCCCCGACGCACCGCGGACCGGCCCGTTCCTCCTGCTCGACGCCTCCCGCCCCGGCGGCGGTCCCGCCGGACCTGTCTGGAACACGGCGGTCATCTCCGCGGCAGCGCCCTCCTACGCGCCTCCCGGACGGCACCTCGTCCAGGCCACGACCCTCCTCGACCGGCCCGACGGTCTCGCCGACGAGGCTCAGGTCCGCCGAGACCTCGCCCGCCTCCACGGGACGTCCACCGAGGGCTGGGAGCTCCTGGTCCACCACGTCGTCGAGCACGCGCTCCCCGCCCAGGTGCCGCCCCTCGGCGACCGTCGACCCCGCTGGACGGGGGAGCGCGTGCTCGTCGCCGGGGACCACGCGGCCACCGCGTCGATCCAGGGAGCGCTCCTCTCCGGCGACCGCGCGGGCCGCGCCGTGGCGGACCGCTTCCGCCCCTGAACCTCCTGCTGTCCGGCCCCGTGGGGACGTACGAGGACATACCTGGTCGAGGTCTCCCGGCGTCGACCGACCTCTCCCGTTCAATCTTGTACCTGTTGCGGAATCCCTGAGCGGGCCGGAAACTGCGCCAGCACAGGCTTCCAACACCGTTCACAAGCGATGCTGGGGCCCTTCAGATTCGCTACAAACGTTGGGATTGCAAGGGTGCTCAGGGTGCCCGTCCAGCATGTGAACACCTTGTAACCAACGTTACCGTGCAGTATCAACTCGGTAACGATCATGCTCCTGGGAACCCATGTGGCAGATCGGTCGCTGAACCCTGGGTACTTTTCTGCTTAAGCACGGACGCCCACGGCACCCCCGCGCTCCCCGGGCTGTCCGGTGGGCGTGGTCGGCCGACGACCACCGGGTGCTCCAACCTTCGAGGAGGAACATTGAAGATCAGGAAGCTCAGCCGGATCACCGCCATCGCGGCGGTCGGCTCGCTTGCGCTCGCCGCGTGCAGCGGCGGTGACTCCGACGGTGAGTCGAGCGCCTCGGACAACGTCTTCACCATCGCGTACAACAGCGACGGTGGACACCAGGCGTGGGTCGACGCGACGGCCAACAGCATCAAGAACGTGCTCGGTATCGAGGTCGAGGGCCAGCCCTACGCGACGTTCGCCGAGCTGCGCACCGACGTGGGCGACCGCGCCATGACCGGGGCGTTCCGCACCGGGTGGCAGGCCGACTACCCCACGCTCTACAACTTCCTCGGCCCGCTCTACGGCACGGGTGCCGGCTCGAACGACGGCGACTACTCGAGCGACGAGTTCGACTCGATCATCAAGCAGGGTCTGAGCGCCCCGTCGATCGACGAGGCCAACGTCTTCTTCGACCAGGCGCAGGAGGTCCTCCTCGCTGACCTCCCGTCCATCCCGCTGTGGTACTCCAACGTCACCGGTGGCTACTCGGAGAACGTCGACAACGTCGAGTTCGGCTGGAACAGCGTCCCGCTGTACTACCAGGTCACCAAGGCGGACGGCACCGCGGTGCTCGCCAACGGGTCCGAGCCGGAGAACCCCCTCGTCCCGACCAACACCAACGAGGTCGGCGGCGGTCGCATCATCGACATGATCTTCACGGGTCTGGTGTCCTACGACGCCGCCGGTGAGGCGCGCAACGAGCTCGCCGAGTCGATCACGTCCGAGGACCAGCAGAACTGGACGATCAAGATCAAGCCGGGCACCACGTTCACCAACGGCGAGCCCGTCACCGCGCAGTCGTTCGTCGACGCGTGGAACTACGGTGCTCTGCTGAGCAACGCCCAGAAGTCGTCGTACTTCTTCGAGGAGATCGCGGGCTTCTCCTACGAGGAGGACTCCGAGCTCACCGGCCTCGCGGTCGTCGACGAGACCACCTTCACGGTGGCGCTCAACCAGCCGAACGCCGCGTTCCCGCTGCAGCTCGGCTACTCCGCCTACTTCCCGCTCCCCGAGAGCGCGTACGCGGACATGGACGCCTTCGGTACGGCGCCCGTCGGTAACGGCCCCTACCAGGTGGTCGAGGGATCGTGGCAGAACAACGTGAGCATCGAGCTCGAGCCCAACGAGCAGTACTCGGGCCCGCGCGAGGCGCAGAACTCCGGCGTGAAGTTCACGTTCTACGAGTCCCAGGACGCTGCGTACAACGACCTCCTCGCGAACAACCTCGACATCCTCGACGCGATCCCGGACTCCGCGTTCGGCACCTACGAGGGTGAGCTCGGCGAGCGTGCCGTCAACCAGCCGGCGGCCATCTTCCAGTCGTTCACCATCCCCCAGGAGCTCGAGCACTTCGAGGGTGAGGAGGGCGTCCTCCGTCGCCAGGCGATCTCCCTCGCGATCGACCGCCAGTCGATCACCGACACGATCTTCCTGGGCACCCGCACCCCGGCGAGCGACTTCACGTCGCCGGTCATCGCCGGGTGGAGCGACTCGCTCGCCGGTTCCGACGTCCTCCAGTACGACCCGGAGCGCGCCAAGGACCTGTGGGAGCAGGCCAACGAGATCAACCCCTGGTGACGACTCAGGTCTGAACCAGAGCTGAACGACGGTGGGGTGAGGGACCGCACAGGTCCCTCACCCCACCGCGTGCGTACGGCACCTACCGGCGTCGTTGCGCACGTGACGAGTCCATTACAGTGGCCGACGGACGTCCACAGGCGTCACCAGAGGCCCTCAGGAAGGATTGGCCCGATGGTCCGATATATCGGACGCAGACTGTTGCAGATGATCCCCGTGTTCTTCGGGGCCACCCTCCTCATCTACGCGATGGTCTTCGCGCTCCCGGGGGATCCGATCCAGGCGCTCGGTGGAGACCGTGGTCTCGCGCCGGCGGTCGCCGATCAGATCCGTGAGCAGTACAACCTCGACAAGCCCTTCTTCGTGCAGTACCTGCTGTACCTCAAGGGCATCGTCACCCTCGACTTCGGGAACTCCTTCTCCGGGCAACCGGTCATGGACATCGTCAAGCGAGCGTTCCCCATCACGTTCCGGCTGGCCATGATGGCGATCGTCTTCGAGGCGGTCTTCGGGATCCTCTTCGGCCTCATCGCCGGTCTGCGCAAGGGCAAGATCTTCGACGCGACCGTCCTCGTCGTGAGCCTCCTCGTCATCGCCGTCCCGACGTTCGTCATCGGCTTCGTCGTGCAGTTCTTCTTCGGGGTGCGGCTGCAGTGGTTCCCGCCCACCGTCGGCGGGAACGTGAGCTTCGAGTCCCTCCTCATGCCCGCCGTCGTGCTCGGCGCCGTGTCCTTCGCGTACGTCCTGCGGCTCACCCGCACGTCCGTGGCGGAGAACCTCAGTGCAGACTACGTGCGCACCGCGACGGCCAAGGGCTTGTCTCGCGGGCGCGTCGTGAACGTGCACGTGCTCCGCAACTCGCTCATCCCCGTCGTGACGTTCCTCGGTGCCGACCTCGGTGCGCTCATGGGCGGCGCGATCGTGACCGAGGGCATCTTCAACGTCGCAGGGGTGGGCGGAACGCTGTACCAGGCGATCATCCGTGGCGAGCCGACGACGGTCGTGACCTTCGTGACGATCCTCGTGGTCGTCTACATCGTCGGCAACCTGCTCGTCGACCTGCTCTACGCCGTCCTGGACCCGAGGATTCGATATGCCTGAGATCTTCCACCCCGAGAGCGGTTCCCCCGCCCAGCCCTCCACCCGTCCGGGCCAGGGCCACTTCGTCGCGGACGTCCGCGAGACCCCCCTCGCCGTCGTCGACTCCGTGAACGAGACGGAGGCGCCCAGCAGCCTCTGGGGCGACGCCTGGCGCGACCTCCGCGTCCGCCCCCTGTTCTGGATCTCTGCGACGCTCATCCTCCTCGTGGTCGTCGTCGCACTCTTCCCGAGCCTCTTCACGACCGTCGACCCCAAGTTCTGCGAGCTCCGCAACTCCCTCGGCAGCCCCCAGTCCGGCCACCCCTTCGGCTTCGACCGCCAGGGCTGCGACGTCTACTCCCGCGTGATCTACGGGGCACAGGCGTCGGTCACCGTCGGCCTGCTCACGACCGTCGGGGTCGTCCTCCTCGGTGGCACCATCGGTGCGCTCGCGGGGTTCTACGGCAAGTGGTGGGACACGATCCTCTCGCGCGTCACCGACATCTTCTTCGCGATCCCCCTGGTCCTCGCCGCGATCGTCGTCGGCCAGGTCTTCAGCAACGGGAAGACCGTCTGGAACGTCGTCGCCGTCCTCGCCGTCTTCGGATGGCCCCAGGTGGCCCGGATCACCCGTGGTGCGGTGATCAGCGTGAAGAACAACGACTTCGTCACCGCGGCCAAGGCTCTCGGTGCGTCGAAGCTCGAGACGCTCGTGCGCCACGTGATCCCCAACGCTGCCGCGCCCATCATCGTCGTGGCGACGGTGTCGCTCGGGACCTTCATCGTCGCCGAGGCCACCCTGTCGTTCCTCGGGATCGGGCTGCCCCAGAGCGTCCTGTCGTGGGGCCACGACATCGCTGCCGCGCAGACGTCCCTGCGGACCAACGCGAGCGTGCTGTTCTACCCCTCGGCAGCACTCGCGATCACCGTCCTGAGTTTCATCATGATGGGCGACGCCGTGCGTGACGCCCTCGACCCGAAGGCCCGGAAGCGATGACACAATCACACGCCCAGGAGCCGCTCCTCGAGATCCGTGACCTCGACGTCTCCTTCACCACAGCCAACGGCGAGGTGCCGGCGGTACGCGGCGCGAACCTGACGATCTACCCGGGGCAGTCCGTCGCGATCGTCGGTGAGTCCGGGTCGGGCAAGTCGACCACGGCCCACGCCATCATCAGCCTCCTGCCCGGCACCGGGCGGGTCACGGGCGGGTCGATCCGCTTCGAGGGCACGGAGATCACCACCGCCTCGAAGCAGGAGATCGTCGACCTCCGCGGACGCTCCATCGGCCTCGTGCCCCAGGACCCCATGTCCAACCTCAACCCGGTGTGGAGCATCGGGTTCCAGGTCAAGGAAGCGCTGCGCGCCAACAACGTCGACGTCACCCGAGGTGCCCGCAAGGGGCTCGAGAGCGCCCTCGTCACCTCGGAGACCGCCGTCGCCGACGGGGACCGTCTCATCGGACGCAAGTCCAAGAGCGCCCTGCTCGACGTCCTGCGTCGCTCTCTCCTCGAGGGGCACGACGGCAAGCCGCCCGTGTCCCAGAAGACTGCGGACGCCGCGGTGCGGGCGGCGGACGCGCGGATCGTCGTCGGTTCGACCACCCGGCTCGAGGCCGTGAACGCGCTCGAGGACGCAGGGATGGCGACCGCGGGGCCTGCCGTCGACGCGCAGCGCGTGTCCGCCGACCTCGACGACCGGGTCGCCGGCCTGCTCGCCGAGGCAGGACTCCCCGACGCGCTGCGTCGCGCCAAGCAGTACCCGCACGAGTTCTCCGGGGGCATGCGTCAGCGTGCCCTCATCGCGATCGGTCTCGCAGCGCGGCCCAAGCTGCTCATCGCGGACGAGCCGACCTCGGCGCTCGACGTCACGGTGCAGCGGACCATCCTCGACCACCTCGAGGGCCTCACCCGTGAGCTCGGGACGGCCGTCCTGTTCATCACGCACGACCTCGGCCTCGCCGCCGAGCGGGCGGAGCACCTCGTGGTCATGTACCGCGGCAAGGTCGTCGAGTCCGGACCGTCGCGGCAGATCCTCGCGGACCCGCGCCACCCCTACACCCAGCGCCTCGTCGCCGCGGCCCCTTCCCTCGCCTCGCGCCGCATCCAGAGCGCCAAGCAGGCCGGCGTCCAGGCCAAGGAGCTCAAGGCCACGACCGGAGGGACCGGTGCTGCCGGTGGCCGCGACGACGTCGTGGTCGTGAAGAACCTCACGAAGGTCTTCCAGATCCGCGGCTCCGGGAAGCAGAAGGACTTCAAGGCCGTCGACGACGTGTCGTTCTCGCTCGAGCGCGGCACGACCATGGCCCTCGTCGGGGAGTCCGGGTCGGGGAAGTCGACCGTCGCGAACATCATGCTCAACCTCCTCGAGCCCACGGAGGGGAGCATCCACTTCGACGGCGTCGACCTGAGCACGCTCGGCTCGAGCGAGCTCTTCGACTTCCGTCGACGCGTGCAGCCGATCTTCCAGAACCCGTACGGCTCGCTGGACCCGATGTACTCGATCTTCCGCACCATCGAGGAGCCCCTGCGGATCCACAAGGTCGGGAGCAAGAAGGAGCGGGAGCAGCGGGTCCGGGAGCTGCTCGACATGGTCGCGCTGCCCCAGTCGACCATGCGACGGTTCCCCAACGAGCTCTCCGGGGGACAGCGTCAGCGCATCGCGATCGCCCGTGCGCTCGCCCTGCGTCCGGAGGTCATCGTGTGCGACGAGGCCGTCTCGGCGCTCGACGTGCTCGTCCAGGCGCAGATCCTCGAGCTCCTCAACGACCTCCAGACCGAGCTCGGCCTGAGTTACCTGTTCATCACGCACGACCTCGCTGTCGTCCGGCAGATCGCCGACCGCGTGTGCGTCATGAAGTCCGGCCGCATCATCGAGGCGGCCACCACGGACGAGGTGTTCGACACCCCCCGCGAGGAGTACACGCGAGAGCTTCTGGGTGCCATCCCCGGGGCGAATCTCGACGTCGTCCCCGCAGGCCTGGAGGGCATCGACCCGGCCTGACGCGCTGTGCCGGCCAGCACACCGGTCGACGACGGGCGGTTCCCGAGAAGGGGGCCGCCCTTCGTCGTCCCCGGGAGCCTTGCCGACCGGCGCCGGACGTCCGTCGACCGCCAGGTGTGAACAGTGAGTGTGAACGGAACATGACGGAAGTTGCCGACCAGTATCACTTCGGTAACGATCAGCACGAAATGTCCTCGATGTGTCCGGGCTCACAGTTCGGCTGGGTAGTTTGCTCCCTACGCAGGGGGCGGCCCACGGGCGTCCCCCCACTTCAGGGGAGGACCATTGAGGATCACGAACACTGCGGCGCCGATCGCGCTGCTGGCCGGCGGAGCGCTGCTGCTCTCGGCCTGCTCGGGCGGGACCGAGGAAGTCACCGAGACGGAGAGCGCGGGCGCGAGCGACGTCTGCACCACGAGCGCCCGGGACGACTCCGTCGTCGCGGCGCAGGAGGGGGCCCCGGTCACCCCCGAGGTGTTCCCCGAGGGCGGCGGTACCGGCAAGGAAGCGCTCGAGATCTCCTCCACGGCGGACGACGAGATCTTCTACTCCGTCGGCCAGGACGAGTGGTCCGGCTACAACGGCGCGATCCCCGAGAACTACGACGTGTACACGTCCGTCGTCAACGCCCGGACGGCGTCCGGGTTCATCTACTACGGGACCGACGGCGAGGTCCACGTCGACCCGGAGTTCGGGAGCGTCGAGAAGATCGCGGACGACCCGCTCACGGTGAGGTACACGATCAACGACGCGGCGGTCTGGTCCGACGGCACGCCCCTCGACTACGACGACATGGTCCTCGACTGGGCCATCACCACCTACACGGGCGGCAACCTCAACTACGCGGACCACCCCGAGTGCCACCTCTTCAACTCGGTGAGCGGCAGCTACGGGGAGTACGCCCCGAACGGCCCCGAGGGCGAGATCGGCGGCAAGGAGTTCGTGGTGACCTTCAAGGAGCCCTACGCGGACTGGAAGCTCCTGGTCGGCGGGCTCGGCCAGTGGTACCCGGCGCACGTCGTCGCGGAGCAGATCGGGCTCAGCGCCGACGAGCTGACGCAGGCGATCCTCGACGAGGACTTCGAGGTCATCGCCGAGGCCGCGGACTTCTTCAACACCGGTTGGGCCAACCCGGCCCCGGGGGAGCTCCCCGACGAGTCCCTCATCCCTGTCGCCGGACCCTACAAGTTCGGTACCTGGGTCGCCGGCCAGTCCATCACGCTCGAGGCGAACGAGAACTACTGGGGGACGCCCGCCGCGACGCAGCGGCTGACGTTCCGGTTCGCCGAGCCGAGCACCCACGTCCAGGCGCTCGCCAACGGTGACCTCGACGTCATCGAGCCGCAGCCCACCGTCGACACGCTCACCCAGCTCGAGGGCGTGGCGAACGCCAGCATCCTCACGGGCGACACGCTCACCTGGGAGCACCTCGACCTCAACCACCGGGACGGGCCCTTCGCGGAGAGCATGGAGCTGCGCGAGGCGTTCGCCATGTGCGTGCCCCGACAGCAGATCGTCGACAACCTCGTCAAGCCGATCAACCCCGAGGCCGTCGTCATGAACGCCCGCGAGGTCTTTCCCTTCCAGGAGAACTACGACGAGGTCGTCAGCGAGTCCTACGACGGCCGCTACGACGAGGTCGACCTCGACGGTGCCCGCGCCAAGATCGCCGAGTCCGGCGTCGCCACCCCGATCGACGTGCGCATCGGTTACGTCGCCGGGAACACCCGCCGGGCCGACGAGGTCGCGCTCATCAAGTCGAGCTGCGACCAGGCCGGGTTCAACATCACGGACGTCAGCTCCGCGACGTACATGGACGAGGGCGGTGAGCGGTCCCTCGGCGACTACGAGGTGTCGCTCTTCGCGTGGGCCGGGTCCGGGCAGGTCGCGTCCGGCGCGAACATCTACGTGACCGACAACCCCCAGAACTGGAACTGGTACTCCAACGAGGACGTGGACGCGGCGTGGAAGACGCTCGAGTCCTCTGTCGACCCCGAGGTGCACCTGGAGCAGACGAAGATCATCGAGAAGGGCCTGTGGGACGACCTGCACGGCATCCCGCTGTTCGCGCACCCCGGCCTCGTGGGGGCCGACTCCTCCATCCAGAACGTTCGGAAGACGGCGACCCAGAACCAGGTCGTGTGGAACGCGGAGCAGTGGGTCCGATGACCCCGTGACGCAGGGGGAACGCCCCCGCGTCACCAGACCGGGGGTGGGGCGCCAGGACCGTTCCTGACGCCCCGCCCCCGTCCTCCTGCCCCCGTCACCCTCGGTACGACGCTCGCCGTACCGCCACGAAGGGTCCTCCGTGCTCAGATTCGTCCTCCGCCGGGTGGGGATCTCCCTGCTCGTCATGCTCGGCGCCTCGGCGCTGCTGTTCTGGCTCGTGACCGTCTCAGGTGACGCGCTCGCCGACCTGCGCGAGTCGAACGCCGAGAACCGCCAGACGCTCATGAACTCCCGTATCCGGACCATGGGGCTCGACGAGCCATGGTGGTCCCGCTACCTCAGCTGGCTCGGCGGGGTCGCCCGGTGCTTCACGCTCGACTGCCGGCTCGGGGTCACCCGCAACGGCGTCGACGTCCAGCAGCTCATGGGTAACGCTGCTGTGACCACGCTGCGGCTCGTGGTGCTCGCGACGCTCCTCGCCATCGTGGTCGGTGTCGCCGTCGGGATCCTCACCGCGCTGCGCCAGTACTCGGGCTTCGACTACACGGTGACGTTCCTCGCGTTCCTCTTCTTCTCGCTGCCCGTCTTCTGGGCGGCGGTGCTGCTCAAGGAGTTCGGGGCCATCCGCTTCAACGACTGGCTAGCCGACCCGCTCATCAGCCCTCTGGTGACGGTGCTGCTCGCCGTGGTCCTCGCGTTCGTGCTGCAGTCGATCGTCGGCGGGGGACCGCGTCGTCGACTGACGACCGGCGGGATCGCGTTCGTCTGGATCGCCGTGTCCCTCGTGGTCTTCGAGGAGACCGGGACCTTCCGCGACCCCTCGTTCGGAGTCGTGCCGCTCGCGATCGCCGGTGCGGGGGCCGCGGTGCTCACCACGACGCTCGTCACAGGGCTGGGGCACCGCCGGGTCCTCTACGCGGCGTTGACGACCGTCGCGCTCGTCGTCGTCGGGTCGCTCGCCCTCGGCGGTGTGGTCGACGACCCGGGTCACGCCGTCGTGCTCGTGGGCCTGTACGCCCTCGCCGTCGTCACCGCTCTCGTCGTCGGATGGGCATGGGGCGGAAGCTCGAGACGCCAGGCGATGGCGGTGTCCGCCGTGACGGCGACCCTCGTCTGCCTCCTCGTCCTCATGAGCAAGGTCGCGGAGTACTGGGGGTCCTACCTCGTCCTGCAGCCGAGACCCATCTCGACGATCGGGGCGTCGACCCCGGGCTTCGCAGGGACGTTCTGGGAGGACTTCATCGACAAGGGCACCCAGCTGGTGCTGCCCACCATCCTCCTCATGCTCATCTCGGTCGCGTCGTACAGCAGGTACACGCGGTCGTCGATGCTCGAGGTGCTCGAGCAGGACTACGTGCGCACCGCACGCTCGAAGGGCCTCAGCGAGCGGACGGTCGTCACACGCCACGCGTTCCGCAACGCGCTCATCCCCATCACGACGATCGTCGCGTTCGACTTCGCCGGGCTCATCGGGGGTGCGGTCATCACGGAGCAGGTCTTCGGGTGGAAGGGCATGGGAGAGCTGTTCCAGACAGGGCTCAACCAGACCGACCCCATCCCTGTCATGGCGTTCTTCCTGGTCACCGGATCCGCGGCCATCCTCATGAACCTGCTGGCGGACATCGCGTACGCGTCCCTCGACCCGAGGATCCGGCGATGATCCGGCGTGCGGCGGCGCTGCACCCCGCGCCGTGCGCTCCCGTCCGCACCCAGCCCGACCCGCACCCCGCCGGAGGTCCTCGTGCCTGACCCCACGCAGCCCGGGGACGAATACGCCCCACAGCCCACCGACTCCGGGATCTCGCCGGTCCCCGGCCACGTCATGCCCGAGGTCACGCCCGGCCGCACGGAGGACCGCTCCTACAGCCAGGGCCAGCTCGTGCGCAGGCGGTTCTTCCGGCACGTCGGGGCGATGGTCTCCCTGGCCGTCCTGCTGCTCGTCGTGCTCGTCTCGTTCACGTCCATCGGGTTCGGTCCGGTGCCCGGGTGGTGGGACAAGGACTTCGCCCGGGCGGCGGATCTCGTCGACGGCGGTCGCCCTACCCTGCAGCTCTTCCCGTTCGCGCTGGGAGAGCACCCCTTCGGCCAGGACAACGCCGGCAAGGACTACTTCGCCCTCGTCATGCGCGGCACGCAGATCTCGCTGACGATCGCGTTCGTCGTCGGGATCGTCAGCACGGCGCTCGGGACGCTCGTCGGGGCCCTCGCCGGCTACTACCGCGGCTGGGTCGAGTCCGTCCTCATGCGACTGACGGACCTGTTCATCGTCATCCCGCTGCTCGTCCTCGCGGCCGTCCTCGGCCGGATCGCCGGCGGCGGCGGACCCGTCATGCTGGCCCTCGTGCTCGGCCTCGTCACCTGGACGGGGCTGGCCCGGCTGGTGCGGGGCGAGGTGCTCTCGTTGCGCGAGCGCGACTTCGTCACGGCCGCCCGGGCGGGCGGCACCGGCGCGGTGCGGACCGTGGTCAAGCACATCCTCCCCAACGCCGTCGGCGTCATCATCGTCTCCGGGACCCTGGCGATCGCGTCCGCGATCCTCCTCGAGACGGCGCTGAGCTTCCTCGGGTTCGGGGTCCAGCCGCCAGACGTGTCCCTCGGGTCGCTCATCAGCACCTACCAGAGCGCCTTCACGACCAGACCATGGCTCTTCTGGTGGCCCGGCCTCGTCATCCTCACCATCGCCCTCTCGGTGAACTTCGTGGGCGACGGTCTGCGGGACGCCTTCGACCCCCGGCAGAACAGGAGCAAGAGCTGATGGCCACCACGACGAGCACCGCACGCGGTGATGCGCCGACGAAGGGTGAGGGCCCGGTCCTGAGCTTCGAGGACCTCCACGTCCGCTTCTCCACCCAGTTCGGGGAGGTGCACGCCGTCAAGGGAATCACGTTCGACGTGCATCCGGGCGAGGTCGTCGCCCTCGTGGGAGAGTCCGGGTCGGGCAAGTCGGTCACCTCGATGACCGCGCTCGGACTGCTGCCGGCGAACGCCCGGGTGTCCGGCGACATCAGGGTCGGCGGCACGTCTCTCGGCGGCCTCGACGATCGTGGGCTGCGCCGGGTGCGCGGCAGGGACGTGGCGATGGTCTTCCAGGAACCGATGACCGCGCTCAACCCCGTCCTGACGATCGGCCTCCAGCTCACGGAAGCGCTCGAGCTGCACGGCATCGCCTACGGCACGGACGCGTCGGCGCGCGCGGTGGAGCTCCTGCGCATGGTCGGGATCCCCGAGCCCGAGCGACGCGCGCGCCAGTATCCGCACGAGCTCTCCGGGGGGCAGCGTCAGCGAGTCGTCATCGCCATGGCGATCAGCTGCGAGCCCAGGGTGATCATCGCTGACGAGCCGACGACGGCGCTCGACGTCACCGTGCAGGCCGAGATCCTCGACCTCCTGCGGTCGCTGAAGGACACGCTCCGCACCGGGATCCTCCTCATCACGCACAACATGGGGGTCGTCGCCGACATGGCGGACCGGGTGGCCGTGATGCTCCGAGGCGACCTGGTCGAGACGGGCACCGTGGAGGAGGTCCTCGTCCGTCCCGTGCACGAGTACACGCGACGGCTCCTCGGATCGGTGCCCCACCTCGGGGCGCGGGAAGACGCCCAGGTCGCCGCCGTCGACCCTGCGGAGGGAGCCGAGCGCCGCGCCGGTGCCCGGACCGGGACGCCTGCGCTCGACCTGAGCGGGCTCGTCATCGAGTACCAGCGCCTTGGCAGGCCCCCCTTCCGGGCCGTCGACGACGTGTCCCTCACCGTGGGAGAGTCGGAGATCGTCGGGCTCGTGGGGGAGTCAGGATCCGGCAAGTCCACCATCGGCCGGTGTGCCCTCGGGCTCATTCCTGCGGCGAGCGGCTCGGTGAACATCTTCGGGCAGGACGTGGGGCGGATCGGACGCAGAGATCTCAAGGAGCTGCGCAGACGCATCGGGGTGGTCTTCCAGGATCCCGCGGCCTCGCTCAACCCGCGCATGCCGGTAGGCGACTGCGTCGCCGAGCCTCTCGTCGTGCACAAGGTCCTGCGGTCGGGCAAGGACCGGTTGGAGAAGGTCCACGAGATGCTCGACGCGGTCGAGCTCCCGCGCAGCACGGCGAACCGGTACCCGCACGAGCTGTCCGGCGGTCAGCGTCAACGCGTGAGCATCGCCCGGGCGCTCATCCTCGACCCGGAGCTGCTCGTGGCCGACGAACCGACCTCCGCCCTCGACGTGTCGGTGCAGGCGAGCGTCCTCGCCTTGCTCACGGACCTCCAGGCCCGCTACGGGTTCGCGTGCCTCTTCGTCAGCCACGATCTCGCGGTGGTCGATCTTCTCGCTCACCGCGTCGTGGTGCTGCGGGGAGGACGGGTCGTCGAGGCGGGCCTGCGCGAGGACGTGCTCCACCGCCCGCAGGAGGAGTACACCCGACGCCTGCTCGCGGCGGCACCGGTTCCCGAGCCGCACGAGCAGCGTCGTCGCAGGGAAGCGAGGCACGCGTTCCTCGCAGAGCTCGGTGAGGAGGCCAGCGTCCTGCGCGACGTGAGGGGCGTGTCAGGGAGGGATTGACCACCTGCGTCGGCCCCGAAGGGCTCGGGACGGTACGATTGCCAAGGTCAACGTCGTCCGTCTGCCGGTCCGGGCTCGTCGCGTGCACCCACGCGCCGCAGAGCAGGGCCGCTGACACGTGACCACTCGGTGTCCCGCGGCGCGCACCAGCACGCTGCACCCGTTCCTTTCCTCACGGTGAAATGAGTTCCTCTATGTCTGTGCGCTCCGACCTGCGCAACGTCGCGATCGTCGCCCACGTCGACCATGGCAAGACCACTCTTGTCGACGCCATGCTCCACCAGTCGGGCGCCTTCGGGTCCCACGCGCACGTCGACGAACGCGCCATGGACTCCGGTGACCTCGAGCGCGAGAAGGGCATCACGATCCTCGCGAAGAACACCGCCGTGCGCTACGCCGGACCGGCGGCAGCGGCTGCGGGCGAGCCCGGCGGCATCACCATCAACGTCATCGACACCCCGGGTCACGCCGACTTCGGTGGCGAGGTCGAGCGCGGCCTGTCCATGGTCGACGGCGTCGTGCTCCTCGTCGACGCGTCCGAGGGCCCCCTGCCCCAGACGCGCTTCGTGCTCCGCAAGGCGCTCGTCGCCAAGCTCCCCGTCATCCTCGTCGTGAACAAGGTCGACCGCCCCGACTCGCGCATCGAGGAGGTCGTGGCCGAGACCACCGACCTGCTCCTCGGCCTTGCGAGCGACCTCGCGGACGACGTCCCCGACCTCGACCTCGACGCCATCCTCGACATGCCCGTCGTGTACGCGGCGGCCAAGGCCGGCCGTGCGTCGACGAACCTCCCCGCCGACGGCGGGCTGCCGGACAGCGAGGACCTCGAGCCGCTGTTCAAGATGATCCTCGACAAGATCCCCGCGCCCACCTACGAGGAGGGCGCACCGCTCCAGGCCCACGTCACCAACCTCGACGCGTCGCCGTTCCTCGGGCGTCTCGCGCTCCTGCGCATCTTCAACGGGCGCATCAACAAGGGCCAGACCGTGGCCTGGGCCCGTGCCGACGGCAGCATGCAGAACGTGAAGATCACCGAGCTCCTCGAGACCAAGGCGCTCGACCGCGTGCCCACCGACTCCGCCGGCCCGGGTGAGATCGTCGCCGTCGCCGGGATCGAGGACATCACCATCGGTGAGACGCTCACCGACCCGGACGACCCGCGTCCGCTGCCGCTCATCACCGTCGACGACCCCGCGATCTCCATGACCATCGGGATCAACACCTCGCCCCTCGCGGGCAAGGGCGGCAAGGGCCACAAGGTCACCGCGCGTCAGGTCAAGGACCGCCTCGACAAGGAGCTCATCGGCAACGTGTCGCTCCGCGTCCTGCCCACCGAGCGCCCCGACGCGTGGGAGGTCCAGGGCCGAGGCGAGCTCGCGCTCGCGATCCTCGTCGAGCAGATGCGCCGCGAGGGCTTCGAGCTCACCGTCGGCAAGCCGCAGGTCGTCACCAAGGTCGTCGACGGCAAGAAGTGCGAGCCCATGGAGCGCATGACGATCGACGTCCCCGAGGAGTACCTCGGCGCCGTCACCCAGCTCCTCGCCCAGCGCAAGGGCCGCATGGAGACCATGTCGAACCACGGCACGGGCTGGGTCCGCATGGAGTTCGTCGTGCCCGCACGCGGCCTCATCGGCTTCCGCACGCGCTTCCTCACCGACACCCGCGGCACCGGCATCGCGTCCTCCATCGCGGAGGGCTACGAGCCGTGGGCCGGCCCCATCGAGACGCGCGTCAACGGCTCCCTCGTCGCCGACCGCTCCGGCGTGGTCACGCCCTTCGCCATGATCAACCTCCAGGAGCGCGGCTCCTTCTTCGTGGACCCCACCCAGGAGGTCTACGAGGGCATGATCGTCGGCGAGAACTCGCGCAACGAGGACATGGACGTGAACATCACCAAGGAGAAGAAGCTCACGAACATGCGTGCCGCGAGCAGCGACACGTTCGAGAACCTCACCCCCCCGAAGCACCTCACCCTCGAGGAGAGCCTCGAGTTCGCCCGCGAGGACGAGTGCGTCGAGGTCACCCCCGAGGTCGTGCGCATCCGCAAGGTCATCCTCGACCAGAACGAGCGGGCACGCGCCTTCTCCCGCTCCAAGAAGTCCTGACGACCGTCGGGTGCGGGGCGGCCTGAGGGCGCCCTGCACCCGACGCCTCGTCGCGGGCTCGGCCAGTCACGACAGGATCACCGATGACGGAACACGTGAGACCCGCAGGCGGTCTCCTCGCCGTGCACGCCCACCCCGACGACGAGACGCTCGCCACCGGCGCCCTCCTCGCGACGTGGGCGGCGGCGGGAGAGCCGGTCACCGTCGTCACCTGCACCCGGGGCGAGCGCGGCGAGGTCATCGGTGAGGCCCTCGCGCACCTGGAGGGCGACGGTCCTGCGCTCGCCGCCCACCGCGAGGTGGAGATCGCCGACGCACTGCGGCACCTCGGTGTCGCCGATCATGCCTTCCTCGACGCGATCCCCGGCGAGGACGGCCTCCCGCCGCGCGTCGAGGACTCCGGCATGGCGTGGCTGGGTTCCGGTCCGCCCGGCACGAGCGGGCACGCCGGGGTCGCCCCCGACGTCCCCGAGAATGCGCTCGTGGCCGTCGACCTCGACGCGGCGGCCGCCCGGCTCGCCCGGCTCCTGCGCGACCGCAGGCCCTCCGTGGTCGTCACCTACGAGCCCGGCGGCGGGTACGGGCACCCGGACCACGTCCGGGCCCACGAGATCACCATGCGCGCCGTCGCCCTCGCGCGCGTGGGCTCCGCGGACGGTCCGGCCGTCGACCCCGACGTGTGGTGGGCCGTCGTGCCGCCGCAGACCATGCGCGACGCCCGCACGGAGCTCTCGGCCCACGTCGCTCTCGGGGCGCTCGACTCCTTCGACGCGGCGCACGACGTCCTCCCGGTGCTGCCCTCGCCGGACGGGCCGCTGCCAGCAGCGTGCGTCCCCGAGCGCACCGTCACCCACGTGGTGGACGTCCTCCCTGTCGCGGACGCCGTCGAGGCCGCGTTGCGCGCGCACGGCACCCAGGTCCACCGGCTGACTCGCGTCCCGTCCGGCGGCACGACCCTCGTGGTCGGCTGGTACGCGTTGAGCAACGACGTCCTCGTCCCGTGGTTGTCGACCGAGCACTACACGACCGCGAACCCGTCCGACGGCCCGGACGGCCCACAGGAGACGTCCAGTGACGCACGGTAACGTCCCGGGCATGTCGCTCGTCCGGCTCAGCCCCCTCGTGGTCCTGTGGTGGTTCTGCGCCCTCCTCGTCGGCGGGGCCGTCGGCGTGGTGGGCACCGTCGCCCACCGCCAGTGGGCCCCGTGGATCCTCCTCGTCTCGCTCCTCACTGTCGCGGTCGCCGGCGTCCTCGTGCGCGCATGGCTCGCGATGCCCGGTCTCGTCGCCTACGCCCTCGGCTGGTTGGCAGCCGTCCAGCTCCTCGCGCTCAGCGGCCCAGGGGGCGACGTCCTCCTGCCCGCGCAGCCGCTGAGCTACGCGTGGATGTTCGGGGGGTTCGCCATGGTCGCGGTCGCAGCCTTCGCGCCGCGCCGGTGGTTCGCCGGCTGACGCGACGATCGTCGCCGACCCACCACGACTTCTCCGCACGACGCGCACCTCAGCGGGCTCTGCGCCGGTGCTGCGCACTTACACTTGTCGCGCGGGGGCGACCGCATCCAGCTCAAGCACCGGGGCCGTCCCGGGACATCCTTGCGAGTGGAGCGACACCAGATGACCAGCAGTACCCAGGGCGTGCCCGGAGCCGGCGACGAGCCGACACCCGACACCCCGGCCGTCGAGACGAAGGACGAGTCGTCGGAGGCGGTGACGGAGCCCGTCCCCGACGAGGCGGCACCGGCGGAACCGGCCACCGAGAGCGACACCCCGGTCGACGAGAGCCCCACCGTCGCCACAGGGGCGTCCGACAGCCCGGTCACGGGGAGGACCGGACCCACGGGGAAGGCCGAACCCACGCAGGAGACCGTCCCGTCGTCCGCGGACGACGAGGTCCCCGAGGACGGGCCCACCGACGGCGGGACGCTCGTCGCGTCGGTGCCGATCGAGACAGCGACACCGACGAGCGCGCCCGACCGCACCGACGAGGTCATGGCTGACCCGGTCACCGACGACGTGGCCCATCCCGCGGAGCCGTCCCAGGAGCCCGCACGCGAGCAGGTGCAGGAGCCCGTTCCCGCCCAGACGGCGACGCCCGCCCCGGCTGCGGAGTCTGCGCCCACCCCGAACACGGCTACGGAGTCGGAGCCGAAGCCGGAGAACCCGGCCGAGAACCCGGCCGAGGACTCGGCACCGGCGCTCCCGATCATTCTCCGGAACGAGCCCTCACCCGGTCCCGAGCCCGAGACGGACCGGGCCTCCGAGCCCGCTCCCGAGCATCGGACCGCCCAGGAGGTGGGCCCCGCCGCTCCGGCGGCGGACAACACGTCGGACGGCGTCACGGCCTCGACCACGCCCTCGGGCAGCGACGGGTCACCGCTGGGGGTCTTCGCGGGTTCCGAGGCGCCGCCGAGCAGGTGGCCCAAGGTCCTCCTCTGGTCCGGGCTCGGGCTGCTCGTCGCGGCAGGCGTGTACCTGGGGGCCCAGTGGTACTTCGCCGACCGGGTGCCGCGGGGCACCACCGTCGCGGGGATCGACATCGGGGGGCTGGAGAGCGCGGAGGCCGTCGACCGGCTCACCAGCGAGCTCGGTGCCGTCGCGACGCAGCCTGTCCCCGTCACGGCCGGCGACGTCTCCAGCACCGTCGACCCGGCCGCTGCCGGCCTCACGTTCGACGCCGCCGAGACCGTCGCGGGCCTCACCGAGTTCACCCTCAGCCCGGGGCGTCTCGTCGCCCAGCTCGCCGGCGGTGAGCAGGAGGCACCGGTCACCCAGGTGGACGACGACGCCCTCGACACTGCGATGGAGGTCCTCGCCACGGACCTCGAGTCGCCCGCGACGAGCGGAGCCGTCGGGTTCGTCGACGGGGCGCCCGTCCGGACGGAAGCCGTGGAGGGGACCACCATCGACCGGGATGCCGCGGAGGACGTCCTCACCGGGACGTGGCTCACGGCGGCGCGCCCGCTCGAGCTGCCCACCGAGGTCCTCGAGCCCGACGTCACCACCGAGGAGACGGACGCCGCCTTCGCGCTCGCGCAGACCGTGACGTCCGCCCCGGTCACGGTGCGTGTCGCCGACCAGACGGCCGAGATCCCCGCGGCGGACGTCGCCGCGGCGTCGACGTTCGTCGTCGAGGACGGCGATCTCGTCCTGCAGGTCGACGGGACGCTGCTCACGGAGGCCGTGGTCGCCAGGACCACGAACCTGCTCTCCGACTCCGCGGACGCCCGCTTCGTCTTCGCCGACGGCGCGCCCCGCATCGAACCGGGGACGCCGGGCACCACGATCGACCCAGCGGTCCTCTCCGAGGCCGTCCGGGGAGCGGCCACCGGCACGGAGCGGACCGTCGACGTGGAGCTCACCCAGAGCGACCCGGCCCAGTCCACCGAGGCGCTCGAGGCGCTCGGGGTCGTCGAGAAGGTCAGCGAGTTCCGCACCCCGCTGACCAACGAGCCGCTGCGCACGGAGAACCTTCGGGTCGCCGCGGAGAAGGTCACCGGGACCCTCGTGCGGCCGGGGGAGACGTTCTCCCTGTCCGACACGATCGGTCCCATCACCACGGCCAACGGGTACAAGCAGGCGCACGTGGTGGTCAACGGGCAGATCCAGTACGGCACCGGCGGGGGGCTCTCACAGATGTCCACGACCACCTACAACGCGGGCTTCTTCGCCGGGATGGTCGACGTCGAGCACACACCGCACAACTACTGGTTCAAGCGCTACCCCGAGGGGCGCGAGTCCACCCTCTACGAGGGGTCCATCGACATGCGGTGGCGCAACGACTCGCCCTACGGCGTGCTCCTCCAGTCGTGGATCGCCGACAACCACCTCTACGTCGCCGCCTGGAGCACCAAGCACTACGAGGTGACGACGACCACGTCCGGGCGGTCCAACATCGTCTCGCCCATCACCGAGCACAAGTCCGGGCCGGACTGCGCGCCTCAGAGCAGCGGGAGCCCAGGCTTCTCCGTGACAGTGACCCGTCAGGTCAAGGTCATCGAGACCGGCGAGGTGACCATCGACGAGGCGAACTCGTGGCGGTACCGTCCGCAGAACGCCATCGTCTGCGACGGTTGAGCCCACCCGGCTAGCATCGGGCGCGGGACAGCCCCACCGGCACCGTGCCGGACCACGAGGACGAGTGAGGACACCATGCTGGGCAAGAGCGGTCGAGAGTCCGGACCCCACGCGAGGCTCGCGGCCGAGGTCGGCGGATGGGGCGTCGGGGACGGGCAGATGCTCGACCTCGGGTCGACGACCGCCACGCTCGCCACGGTCGCCAGCATCGCGAACCTCTCGGCCGTCGTGCACATCGGCCACCCGGCGCAGCCGGACCCGGACCTCGAGAGGGTGCTCCTCTCCTCGGACCGGTCCCTCCTGCTGACCGCAGCCGTCGCCGTCCCGTCCCAGTGGGCATGGGTGGGACGCACGGCGGACGCGAACGGTGCAGCCGTGGTCGACGAGGCCGGGATGCGCGACTGCAGGCACGTCCTGCGCGCGATGGGCGTGAGCCCGCGGCTCGTCCCCACGAGCACGTCCGTCGCCGAGCGCACGTCCCTCGCCGGAGAGTCGGGGACGCTCGTCGTCGAACGCTCCGCGATCCCGGACGGCTATCAGGAGCTCACCGGCAGCACCCGCCTGCGCGAGGTGCCGCTCGTCTGGTACGGGCTCCTCGAGACCCACGAGCGCCTCAGCGAGTTCGACGAGCCCTCCCAGGTCTGGTTGGCCTTCGGACCGCACGACGACCACCGAGGGTCGCTGCAGCAGACCCTCGGGGTCTTCTCCGACGCAGGCATCGACCTCCAGCACCTGCGCAGCCAGCGCTCGCAGGCCGGCCCGCACGTCTTCCTCTCCTCGTTCACCTGCCCCGACGCGGATCGTCTCCGGGCGCTGCTCGACGAGCTCGACGGCCGAGGCGTCGAGCACCGGGTGCTCGCCGTGCTCGGCGGGCAGCAGTTCGTCCCGGGCCCCGACGCGCTGACGCCCGTCTGGTCCGCACCCGGGACCGACCCCCGGTGACGGGCGCGGGGGAGCGCGGCGGACGGGTCCCGAGCCCGACGTCCACGGTGGCCTTCCTCGGTCCGGAGGGCACCTTCACGCACCAGGCGGCCTCCGCCTGGGCGGCGGGTGGCGCCCGGCTCACCCCGGTCAGCACGGTGACAGATGTGTACGACGCGGTCGCCACCGGGACCGCCACCCACGGGGTGGTCGCCATCGAGAACTCCGTCGAGGGTTACGTGGTGCCCTCGCTCGACGCCATCGTCGCCGCCCGCGACGTCGTGGCCGTCGACCAGTCGTTCGTCCGGATCTCCTTCGACGCCTTCGAGGTGCCCGGCGCCCAGGGCGGACCGGTGGAGATCGTCGGTCACCCCCACGGCCTGGCCCAGTGCCGCCGGTACACGACGGAGCACGGCCTCGACCCGGTGCCGGCCTCGTCGAACGCCGCGGCCTGCCGCGACGTTCGGCCGGGGCAGGTGGCCATCGGCCCGCGCATCTGCGGGGAGCTCTACGGGCTCGCCACCCGGGCCCAGGGGATCGAGGACTTCCACGGGACGCGCACGCGGTTCCTCCTCCTCGCCCGGCGCGACAGCGTCGCCGACGACGTCCGTCCCGCCGACCCCGGTGCACCCGGCGCGGACACGTGGCGCACCATGCTCGCCGTCACCCCGCACGTCACCGGTCCGGGGGTCCTCGCACGCATCACCCGGGCCTTCGGGTCCGTCGACGTCAACCTCTCGAGCCTCATCACCCGCCCCCTGAAGGCTCTGGAGAACCGGTACGTCTTCGTGGTGACCGTCGACGGCGCCCCGTGGCACGCCCCCGTCAGGGCCGTCCTCGGCGAGCTGCTCGCCGCCGGGGACTCGCTCAAGACCCTCGGCGTGTTCCCCGCCCGAGGCGAGCTCGACGAGGAGGTCGCGGGTGACCGCGTCCCGCCGGGCAGCGTCCAGGCGTCCGCCACCGAGGCCGACATCAGCAGGAGCCTGCTCTGGGGCAGGACGACGTGACCCCGGGGACGGAGGTCACGGGCGACGGTCTCGTCGTCGTCGTCGGGCTGGGCCTGGTCGGCGGGTCCCTCGCGCGGGCCCTCGTCGCGGCCGGGACGGCGGTCTCCGGCTGGGACCCGGACCCGGCGACGCGGGAGGCGGCCCGTGCCGCAGGTGTCCGCGTCCTCACGTCGCTCGACGACCTCGCCGACGCGCGGTCGCCCCTCGTCGTCGTCGCGACACCCCTCCGCGTCGTCCCCCAGACCGCACGAGCGCTCTCGGAGGTCCTCGGGGCGGACGCCGTCGTCACGGACGTCGGGAGCGTCAAGGGACCGGTCCGCGACGCGATGACCGCCGCCGGGCTCGACGACCGGTACGTGGGCGCGCACCCGATGGCGGGGACGGAGCACAGCGGGTTCATCGCGTCGACGCCGGACCTGCTCGTCGGCGTGCGCTGGGCCGTGACGGTCCACCCGTCGACGTCGGCCACCGCGTTCCTCCGGGTCGTCGACCTCGTCACCCGGGTCCTGCGAGGCACGGTCCACCCGCTCACGGACTCCGTGCACGACGAGGCCGCGGCGCTCGTCAGCCACGTGCCTCACGTCCTCGCGACGGAGCTCCTCAACGTCGTGGCGCACTCGCCCATCCGCGACGTGGCACTCGGCCTCGCCGCGGGCAGCTTCCGTGACGGCACGCGCGTCGCCAGGACCGATCCGCGCCGTACGGAGGCCATGGTCGTCGAGAACGCTCCCTGGGTCGGCGCCGCCCTGCGGGTCGTCGCCCGCGACCTGGAGGCGCTCGCGGACCGGCTCCAGGACAACGCTCCCGTCGGCGAGTTCTTCGACCGGGCCGACGCGGTGCGCAGCGGCCCGGCAGGTGCCGCCCGCACGGAGACCGTCCGTACCGTGCGGCTCGACGACGACTGGCAGGGAGCCCTCGCCACGAAGGGGGCGGCAGGGGCCCTCGTCACCTCCGCCGATCCCGAGCACGGCACGCTCCTGGTCATCGATCCCGACGGCTGACCCGGGTGGGGGGCGGCGGCACCGGCTTGCCCACGGCGATCTCCGTCCCCGGGACGCGCACGGTCCCGGCCCGCGTCTCGAGCGTCACGCCGTCGTCGTCGTTCGCGACGACCACGCCCAGGAGGTCCGTGAAGAGGTGGGTCGACCCCTCGGGGAGGCGGCGACGGACCATCACCCGGGTGCCCGGCGCCCACCGGTGCCAGCCCCGGTCGTCGGGCGGTTCGGTCGGGGGTCGGCTCACGGTGCACGCTTTCATCAGGTGGGCACCGGGGTTCGGCGCCCTCGTCGTAGGCGATAATAGGTCCGTCGTGCCGACTGGCACGCAGATCGTCTGGAATGCCTTCCGGGAAGGACCTCGAAGTGACCTACGTGATCGCTCAGCCTTGCGTCGACGTCAAGGACAAGGCGTGCATCGAGGAATGTCCTGTCGACTGCATCTACGAGGGCAAGCGGTCCCTGTACATCCACCCCGACGAGTGCGTCGACTGCGGTGCCTGCGAGCCGGTGTGCCCCGTCGAGGCCATCTACTACGAGGACGACGTCCCCGAGGAGTGGTCCGAGTACTACAAGGCCAACGTCGAGTTCTTCGACGACCTCGGGTCGCCCGGCGGTGCGGCGAAGATGGGTGAGATCGACAAGGACCACCCGGTCATCTCCGTCCTGCCGCCGCAGGCCTGACGGCAGCGGTGGGGTTCGAGGACCTCGGGGGTCTCGCGTTCCCCTGGGACACCCTGAGGGCGCACGCGGCCCGCGCTCGCGAGCACGCCGACGGTGTGGTGGATCTCTCCGTGGGGACGCCCGTGGACCCGACGCCCGCGGTGGCGCGGGAGGCGCTCGCACGCGCGGCCGACGCGCCCGGGTACCCCACTACGCACGGCACCGACGAGCTGCGGGAGGCCGTCGTCCGGTGGTTCGCCCGGCGACGGTCCGTGCCCGACCTCGACCCCGCCGCGGTCCTTCCGACCATCGGGTCGAAGGAGCTCGTCGGGCTCCTGCCGTCCCTCCTGGGTCTGCGCGCGGGGGACCGGGTCGTCCACCCAGCGGTCGCGTACCCGACGTACGACGTCGGCGCCCGGCTCGCGGGGGCGTCCCCCTGGGCGACGGACGACGTCGACGACTGGCGCGGACGTCCGGGCGTCCGGCTCGTCTGGGTGAACTCGCCCGGCAACCCCACCGGCAGAGTCCTGGGCATCGAGGAATTGGCGCGCGTGGTCGAGGCGGCGCGAGAGATCGGTGCCGTCGTGGTGAGCGACGAGTGCTACGCCGAGCTGCCCTGGGAGGAGCCGTGGGTGACGTCCGGTGTCCCCAGCGTCCTCGACCCGAGGGTCAACGGTGGGTCGACGGACGGCGTCCTCGCGGCGTACTCGCTCTCCAAGCAGTCGAACCTTGCCGGGTACCGCGCGGCGTTCGTCGCGGGAGACCGGCGGCTCGTCGACCGGCTGCTGCAGGTCCGCAAGCACCTCGGCATGATCGTCCCTGCTCCTGTGCAGGCGGCGATGACCGCCGTGCTCGGGGACGACGACCACGTGCGGGTGCAGCGCGAGGTGTACGGCAGGCGGCGCACGGCCCTGCGCGAGGCCCTCGGGGGGGCCGGTCTCGTCGTGGACGGCTCCGAGGCCGGCCTGTACCTGTGGGCGCGCCCGGAGGGGAGCGGGTCGGAGGGCCTGGGCGTCGTGCCGGGTGGCTCAGAGGCCGGCGAGGCCCCGTGCTGGGGCACGCTCGCAGCGCTCGCCGAGCGGGGGATCCTCGTCGCGCCGGGGAGCTTCTACGGACCTGCGGCAGGCGCCCACGTGCGGGTCGCGACGACAGCCCCCGACGACCGCGTCGAGGCGGCGGTGTCGCGCCTCGCGCGGGTCTGACGACGGACGCTCCACAAGTGTGACCCGTATCACTCTCGGGATAGGCCCTTCGGACCTTCACCAATTGGGCACAGGGCTCTCGCGACCGGTACCTTCGACTTGGGCCGCCGTCGTCCTCCGAGAGGGTCGGCACGGCCGATCCGCGGGGCTCGACAGGGCCCCGATAGGGAGGCGCACAGGCTCGACCCGACCCGGGACGAGCCGTGCAGCAGGAAGGAAGACATGTCGGAAACCCAGCAGGCACCGGTCAGGCTGACCGTCGGCGACACCACGCAGGAGCTGCCGGTCGTGCCGGCGACCGAGGGGAACGACGGCATCGTCGTCTCGTCCCTCCTCCGGGAGACCGGGATGGTCACCGTGGACCCCGGCTTCATGAACACCGCCTCGTGCGAGTCCGAGATCACCTACATCGACGGGGATGCGGGGATCCTGCGGTACCGCGGCTATGCGATCGACCAGCTCGCGGAGAAGTCCTCGTTCCTCGAGGTCGCGTACCTCCTCATCCACGGCGAGCTCCCCAGCCCTTCCGAGCACGACGCGTTCGTCGAGCGGGTCAACCGTCACACCCTCGTCCACGAGGACTTCCGCACGTTCATGGGGACCTTCCCGCGCGACGGGCACCCCATGGCCGTCATGGCGTCGGCCATCAACGCCCTGTCGACGTTCTACCCGGAGTCGCTGGACCCCTTCGACGACGAGACCGTCGAGCTGGCCACGGTCCTCCTCCTCGCGAAGTCGCGGACCATCACCTCGTACCTCCACCGCCGTCGCGTGGGCGAGCCGCTGCTCTACCCCGACTACTCCCGCGGGTACGTCGAGGACTTCCTGCGCATGACGTTCGCGGTCCCGTACATGCAGTACGACTCCGACCCCACGGTCGTCGACGCCCTCGACAAGCTCCTCATCCTCCACGCCGACCACGAGCAGAACTGCTCGACGTCGACCGTGCGGGTGGTGGGGTCGAGCCACGCGAACATCTACGCCTCCGTCGCCGCCGGCATCAACGCACTCTCCGGTCCGCTCCACGGCGGTGCCAACGAGTCCGTCCTCAAGATGCTCACCGAGATCCAGGGGTCGGGCACCACGGTGCAGGACTTCATGTCGAAGGTGAAGAACAAGGAGGACGGCGTCCGGCTCATGGGCTTCGGGCACCGCGTGTACAAGAACTACGACCCGCGCGCCGCGATCGTGAAGAAGAGCGCCGACGCCGTGCTCTCCACGCTCGGCAAGCGGGACGAGCTCCTCGACATCGCGATGGAGCTCGAGGACATCGCGCTCAACGACGACTACTTCATCGAGCGCAAGCTCTACCCCAACGTCGACTTCTACACGGGGCTCATCTACAAGGCCATGGGCTTCGAGCCGGCCATGTTCACGCCGCTCTTCGCGCTCGGTCGCATGCCGGGCTGGATCGCTCAGTGGCGCGAGATGATGAAGGACCCGCAGACGAAGATCGGTCGCCCGCGGCAGATCTACACGGGTGCCACGCAGCGCGACTACGTGGACCTCTCCGCCCGCTGAGCAGGGGGGGCTCGCGGGCGGTCCGCCGACGGCGAGCCGCACCGCGCCGGTGGGCAAGGGCTCCGTGAGGGGCTCCCACCCCGCCGAGCCCCGGGTCCAGACGGCGTCCGCGACGGTGACGCTGGTGACACCGGTCGTCGAGGCGGTCGCCACCGCCCAGTGGGCCACCGCCCACGCGAGACGGACCGGGTCGTCCGCGGGTCCGAGGCCCGAGGCGTCGACGACGACCGACCCGGCAGCCGCTGGGTCCGGGGCCACGGGGAGGGGCCCGAGGTCCCGGGCGAGCCGCAGCTGCACCACGTCCAGGGCGGCCGCGGTCGAGGGCACGTCGGTGAGGTCCACCGCCTCCGGCGCCCGCAAGGCGCACCACAACGACGCCGGGGAGTGGCCCGCGAGGGCGGAGGCCCAGGCACGCGAGCGCGTCTCGTGCTGGGCGTACGCGTCGGGGAACCCGGAGCGTTGGACCGCCTGAGCGGCCTCCGTGACGGCCATCGCCTCGTAACCCTGGACGGCCGCGAGCCCGTCGTAGAACGCGTTGGTCGAGTACACGGGATCCATGATCTGCTCGACGGTGCCCCACCCCTGCGAGGTCCGCTGCTGGAAGAGGCCCACCGAGTCACGGTCGCCGTAGTCGATGTTCACGAGACGGGACTCCTGGAGCGCCGTCGCGATCCCGATCGTCGCGGCCCGGGCGGGCATCCCGCGGACCACCGGGACGGCAGCCACCAGTGCGGCGTTCTCCGCCTGCTCCGGCGACAGGGTCCACGCGGTGCCGTCGAGCTCCGCCGTGCACTCCTGCCGGGGCTCGACGAGCGGACTCGTCCCCTCGAGGCCCTTCACGACGCCGGCGACCGCGAGCCCCCCGACGGCGACCACGAGCGACACGCCCGCGAGGGTCCTCGCGGCGCGCCGTGCAAGGCTCTTCCTGCGGCGGGTGGTGGACCGTTGGGCGCGGCCCCGTGAGGCGGACATGATCAGTTGGCGTGCAGGGCCGCGTTGAGCTCGATCCCGACGCCGGAGCGCGAGACGACCTCGACGCCACCGGTCACGGAGTTCCGGCGGAACAGCAGGTTGTCCTGGCCGGCCAGGTCGCGGGCCTTGACGACACGGGCGGTGCCGTCGTCGTCGGACGCGCCGACGACGGTGACCTTCGTGCCCGCGGTGACGTAGAGGCCTGCCTCGACGACGCAGTCGTCACCCAGCGGGATGCCGAGGCCCGCGTTGGCGCCGAGCAGCGACCGCTGGCCGACCGCGATGACCTCGCGGCCGCCGCCGGAGAGGGTCCCCATGATCGAGGCGCCACCGCCGACGTCGGAGCCGTCGCCGACCACGACACCCGCGGAGATGCGCCCCTCGACCATCGACGTGCCGAGCGTCCCGGCGTTGAAGTTCACGAAGCCCTCGTGCATGACGGTCGTGCCCGCCGCGAGGTGCGCGCCGAGCCGCACGCGGTCGGCGTCGGCGACCCGGACGCCCGAGGGGGCGACGTAGTCGACCATGCGAGGGAACTTGTCGATGCCGAGGACCGTCACCGGACCACGCCTGCGCAGACGCAGGCGGGTCTCCTCGAAACCCTCGACGGCGCACGGCCCGTGGTTGGTCCACACCACGTTCGCGAGGACGCCGAAGATGCCGTCGAGGTTCTGCCCGTGGGGCTGGACGAGGCGGTGGGACAGGAGGTGGAGACGCAGGTACGCGTCGGCGGCGTCCGCCGGTGCGGCGTCGAGGTCGATCTCGGTGCGGACGACGACGGTGCGCACCGCGCGGACGGCGTCGTCCCCCTCGAGCGCGACGAGGTCGGCGGGCGCGGAAGCGTCCGCAGGGGCGCTCCCGAGGGCGGGGGCGGGATACCAGACGTCGAGCGTCGTCCCCGAGGTGGTGACGGTGGCGAGGCCGTGGCCCCAGGCGTGGCGCGGGGTCGCAGTAGTCATGGGCCAACCCTATGCGGCGGTGGGAGGGACGGGTGCCGCTCGTCCGACGGGCGGTAGGGTCGTGGCGTGGACACTCCCGGACTCCCGATCTCCGCGGCTCCTGCCCCTCTGGACCTCACGGGCGACGTCGTCGCCCTCGCCCGGGCGCTGTGCGACGTTCCCTCCGTGAGCGGGGACGAGACGCTCCTCGCCGACCTCGTGGAGTCCGCGCTGCGCGCGGTCCCGCACCTGGCGGTCGACCGTCACGGGGACGCCGTCGTCGCCCGGACCGAGCTCGGACGGGCGCAGCGCGTCGTCGTCGCGGGCCACATCGACACCGTGCCGATCGCGGACAACCTCCCCGTCCGCGTCGTCGGCGAGGGCATCCACCGCGAGCTCTGGGGGCGGGGGACCGTCGACATGAAGGGCGGCGTCGCGGTCCAGCTCTCCGTCGCCGCGGAGCTCTCCGACCCGGTGCGGGACGTGACGTGGGTGTTCTACGACCACGAGGAGGTTGCCTCCGACCTCAATGGGCTGGGCAGGCTGGTGCGCGAGGCGCCGCACCTCGTCGCGGGGGACTTCGCCGTCCTCTGCGAGCCGACCGCAGCCGGCATCGAGGGCGGGTGCAACGGCACGCTGCGCGTCGAGGTGCGGGTGCCCGGTGAGGCCGCGCACTCCGCCCGGTCCTGGAACGGTGTCAACGCGGTCCACGGCGCCCACGAGGTCCTGGCCCGTCTCGCGTCCTACGAGGCACGCTCCGTCGACGTCGACGGCCTCGTGTACCGGGAGGGCATGAACGCGGTGGGCATCCGCGGCGGCATCGCGGGCAACGTGGTCCCCGACGAGTGCGTCGTGACCGTGAACTACCGGTTCGCGCCGTCGCTCACGCCCGCCGATGCCGAGGCCCACGTCCGCGACCTGTTCACCGGTTTCGAGGTGACCGTCACCGACGCTGCGCCCGGGGCGCGGCCCGGCCTCGACGCCCCGCTCGCGGCGGAGTTCGCGGACACCGTCCTCGCCCTGACGGGCGGCGCTCCGGCACCCAAGTACGGGTGGACGGACGTCGCGCGCTTCGCGGAGCTCGGCGTGCCCGCGGTGAACTTCGGGCCGGGTGACCCGCTGCTCGCCCACAAGGACGACGAGCACTGCCCCGCCTCCGAGATCGAGATCTGCCGCTCGGCCCTCGCCGCCTGGCTGCGCGGCACGCGCTGAGCGGACGGCGACCGGCCCAGCCGTTCACCTCCCGTTCGTCCACCGAGCGGTACGGGCGGGTGGAAGCGTCGCGCGGCACGACCTAGTCTCGGGATCATGACAGACGAGGGCATCGCACAGACCGGCTCCGGCTACCGCAAGGGGCCGGTGATCCTCCGAGGCAGCCAGATCCCGCAGAAGACGACGGACCAGAGGCTGCTCGACAACTCCGGCAGCGCGGACTGGGTGCACGGCGACCCGTGGCGGGTCATGCGCATCCAGAGCGAGTTCGTCGAGGGGTTCGGCGCGCTCGCCGAGGTGGGGCCCGCGGTCTCGGTCTTCGGGTCGGCGCGCACCCCCGCGGACCACCCGGACTACGCGCTCGGTGAGCAGGTGGGCCGCGGGCTCGTCGAGCAGGGGTACGCCGTCATCACCGGCGGCGGGCCTGGCATCATGGAGGCGGCCAACAAGGGCGCCAGCGAGGCGGGTGGCCTGTCGATCGGTCTCGGGATCGAGCTCCCGTTCGAGCAGGGCATGAACCGGTGGGTCGACCTCGGCGTGAACTTCCGGTACTTCTTCGCCCGCAAGACGATGTTCGTCAAGTACTCCTCGGGCTTCGTGGTCCTGCCGGGGGGCTTCGGGACGTTCGACGAGCTGTTCGAGGCGCTGACGCTCGTGCAGACGCACAAGGTCACCGAGTTCCCGATCGTCCTGGTCGGGCGTGACTACTGGCAGGGGCTCGTCGACTGGTTGCGGACCTCGGTGGCCGACCGGGGGATGATCAGCTCCCGTGACATCGACCTGCTGAAGATCGTCGACGACCCCGAGGAGGCGGTCCGGATCGTGTGCGAGCGCAACGAGGAGCTGCGTGCGCAGGAGCTGGCCGCGACGGAGGCCGCGGAGGCCGAGATCAAGGACGGCGAGCAGGTGTCGCAGGCGGTGCGCGGCGACGCGTCCGCGTGAGCGGCCCGGAGGGGCACGGGGTTCCTCCGCGCGCTCCGGCCCTCGTCCTGCGCGGACGGACGGTCGGGGCGCACGCTCCCGCGGTCATGGCGATCGTCAACCGGACCGCCGACTCGTTCTACCGCGGCGCGCGCCAGCTCGACGACGGCGTCGCGCTCCGTGCCGTGGAGGCCGCGGTCGAGGAGGGGGCGGAGATCGTGGACGTCGGAGGGGTGCGTGCCGGCACGGGGCCCGTCGTGGACGTCTCCGAGGAGATCCGGCGGACCGTGCCGTTCGTGGAGCGGCTCCGGGCCGAGTTCCCGGACCTTCTGGTGAGCGTCGACACGTGGCGGTCGGAGGTCGCCCGCGAGGTCGTGGGTGCGGGGGCCGACCTCCTGAACGACACGTGGGCCGGGCACGACCCGGGGCTCGTGGAGGTGGCGGGTGAGCTCGGCGTGGGCGTGGTGTGCTCGCACACCGGGGGCGCCGTCCCACGGACCGACCCGGTCCAGGTCGCCTACCCCCTCCCCGACGACGCGCCACCGGGGTCCGACCCGCGCGACGGCGTCGTGCTCGACGTGGTCGCGACACTCACCCGCTCGGCAGGTCGTGCGGAGGAGTGCGGGGTCCCGCGGAGCTCCGTCCTCGTCGACCCGACCCACGACTTCGGCAAGAGCACGTGGCACTCGCTCCACCTCACCCGCAGCACGGCACGCCTGTCGTCGCTCGGCTACCCCCTGCTCATGGCGCTGTCCCGGAAGGACTTCGTGGGGGAGTCCCTCGACCTGCCTGCAGAGGACCGGCTCGAGGGGACGCTCGGTGCCACGGCGGTCGCGGCATGGCTCGGAGCGACGGTCTTCCGTACCCACGACGTGCGCGCCACGAGGCGTCTGCTCGACATGGTCGCCGTGCTCCGCGGGGACCTCCCTGCGGCGCGTGTGCTCCGTGGCCTGGAGTGACGCGCTCGCCGTCCCCCTCGCCCGTCGTCGCAGGCGGGCGAGGGGGACGCCACCGGTGAACTAAGATGTTCCCGAGACTACCGGCGGTATCGACGGAAATGGAGAGCCATCAATGGCTGCGATGAAGCCACGGACCGGCGACGGACCACTCGAGGTCACCAAGGAAGGCCGCGGCATCGTCATGCGCGTGCCCCTCGAGGGCGGGGGCCGTCTGGTCGTCGAGCTCAACGCGGTCGAGGCGGGCGAGCTCGGCGAGGCGCTCCAGGCGGTCGTGGGCTGACCTTGTCGCCGCGCACCACCGACACTCCCACCCGACCGGCCAGCGGTCCTGACGCGGACCACGTCGGACGCGACCTCCCCGAGGTGGTCACAGCCCCCGGTCGCCTGGCCGACTGCACCTTCCTCGAGGAGGGTGAGGTCGACGCCGTGCTCGTGGCCGTCGGGGCTCCCGTCGAGGGCGACGACGAGCTCCAGCCCCGTGCCGGGACGACCGACGCAGCGGTGCGGTACGGGATCGACCTGGCCGAGCTCGCCGAGCGGGCGGACTTCTCCGGGGCCGCGGGGACGGTGCACACCATCGACCTCCCGCGACCCCACCGGAGCGGGAGGACCACGCTCCCGTGGCAGGGGCTGCCCTCGCGGGTCGTTCTCGTGGGCGTCGGCCGTGAGACGACCACGGACCTCCGCCGCGCCGGCGCAGCCGTCGCGCGAGCCACGCGGGGCCTCGGTCGCGCCCTCACCACCGTGGCCGCGCGGGCCGACGTCGCGGGCGCCACCGCGTTCGTGGAGGGATACCTCCTCGCCTCCTACCGGACGCCCACGGCCTCCGCCCGGACGGGCACGCCCCCCGCGGAGCAGCTCGTCCTCCTCGGCCCCACCCCCGACCACGTGGTCGAGTCGGCGGTCCGTGGCGCGTGGGCCACGTGGCTGGTCCGCGACCTCACGAACGCCCCCTCCAGCACGAAGACCCCCGGGTGGATGGCGGACCGCGCGACGGCGCTCGCGGACGTCGAGGGGCTCGACGTCCGCGTCCTGGGCCCCGACGAGCTCGCGGCAGGCGGGTTCGGCGGGATCCTCGCCGTGGGCAGGGGGTCGGCGAGCACCCCGCGCCTCGTGACGGTGTCCTACGTGCCTTTCGGCTCACCCCCGGCGCGCGGGTCCAAGCACGTCGTGCTCGTCGGGAAGGGCATCACCTACGACACGGGCGGGCTCTCCATCAAGCAGCGCGAGGCCATGATCCCCATGAAGACCGACATGGCCGGTGCGGCCGTCGCGCTCTCCGTGGTCCTCTCCGCGTCCCGCGCGCAGGTGAAGCACAGGGTCACCGCGGTGCTGCCCCTCGCCGAGAACCACATGGGTGCCGACTCCTACCGGCCCGGGGACGTCCTCACGCTGCACGACGGGACCACCGTCGAGATCGCGAACACGGACGCCGAGGGCCGCATCGTCCTCGCCGACGCGCTGTCGTACGCGGACGCCACGCTCGACCCCGACGTCCTCGTCGACGTGGCGACGCTCACCGGAGCGGCGAGCCTGGGGCTCGGGCGGGGGCACGCCGCCCTCTACACCGAGGACGAGAAGCTGCGCGTCGCGCTCGAGTCGGCCGCCGACCTCACCGGTGAGCGTGTGTGGCACATGCCGCTCGTCGAGGACTACGAGTCGGCGCTCGACTCGTCGCTCGCGGACCTCAGGCACGTCCCGACCGACGCGTCGATCGGTGGTGGATCCATCACCGCGGCTCTGTTCCTGCGTCGCTTCGTGCCAGGACGACGCTGGGTCCACCTGGACATCGCCGGCCCGGCGCGTGCAACCAGCGCTGTCCACGAGGTCAGCAAGGGCGCTTCGGGCTACGGGGCGCGTCTGCTTCTGCGCTTCCTCGAGAAGCTCCGCTGACCGCTCAGCGACGGACGGACACGAGGAGCCCGTCGCCGACGGGGAGCAGGACCGACAGCACGCGGTCGTCCGACCGGAGCCGGCGGCCGACCTCACGGATCGTCGTCGTCGTCTCGTCCCGCCGCGCGGGGTCGGCGACCTGGCCGTGGAGCAGGGCCTCGTCCACGGCCAGCACGCCGCCGGACCTCAGCAGACGCAGGCCCTGGTCGACGTACTCGGGGAAGGCCGACTTCTCGCCGGAGACGACCACCATGTCGTAGGCGCCGTCCGTGAGCCGCGGCAGCACGTCGAGCGGCCGGCCCGAGATGGTCCTGGTCCTCGTCGGGCGGAACCCTGCCTGCGCGAAGGCCTCCTTCGCGGCACGCTGGTGCTCCACCTCCACGTCGATCGTCGTGAGGACACCGTCCGGGTGCATGCCGCGCAGCAGGCAGAGGCTCGCCACACCGGCGCCCGTCGCGACCTCGACGACTGCTCTCGCGCCGACAGCGGCGGCGAGGACCGTGAGGGCTGCTCCGGTGCCGGGCTGGACGCCGTGGCACCCGAGCTGCGCCCCACGCTCGCGCGCCTGCAGGAGGACCTCGTCCTCGATGACGAACTCCTCCGCGTACGCCCAGCTCTGAGCCTTGTCAGCGATGATGTCCTCCAGGTGCGGCAGCGGGCGGTTCTCTGGCGCCGATGCTACCGTCGCCCCCCCCACGAACCCGGGAAGGCCGCTCCGTGCGCGTCCCCCTGACGCTGTGCGCTCACGGTGAAACCTTGGTGGAGGACGCGACAGCCCGCCCCCAGGCCTGGGAGACTGTGCGGATGCAGGACTCCGATCATCCGGTCCACCCCACGCACGTGTCGACGCCCGGAGCGGCAGGGCCGGGGGAGGGCGAATGGCGTCCCCCCACCTGGGAGTCCATCGTGCGCGACCACTCCGCTCGGGTGTACCGGTTGGCATACCGCCTCACCGGGAACCAGCACGACGCGGAGGACCTCACCCAGGACGTCTTCGTGCGCGTGTTCCGGTCCCTCAAGGACTACACCCCCGGCACCTTCGAGGGGTGGTTGCACCGCATCACCACCAACCTCTTCCTCGACCAGGTGCGACGCAAGAAGCGCATCCGCATGGACGCCACGGGCGAGATCGACGCGCAGCACCCGGCCCGCGGGGAGCTCCACGAGCCGGAACGTGGCTTCGAGCACGCCCACCTCGACCACGACGTGCAGCGGGCTCTCGACGCGCTCGCCCCGGAGTACCGGGCCGCCGTCGTGCTCTGCGACATCGAGGGGCTGTCCTACGAGGAGATCGCCGTCACGCTCGGGATCAAGCTGGGGACGGTCCGCTCGCGGATCCACCGGGCCCGCACCCAGCTGCGCCTGACGCTCGCGCACCGGGCCCCCGAGCCGCGCGCGATCCACGCGGCTCCGCTCCCTGAGGACTCCGCGACGATCTCCGGGGGTGCGGCGTGACCTCCCACCTCGGGTCGCGGATCTCCGCGGTGGTGGACGGTCAGCTCGCCCCTGACGAGCGCGAGCGCGCGCTCGCGCACGTCGCCGCGTGCGACGACTGCGCCGACGAGCTCCGTGCGGCCCGCGAGGCGCACCGTGCGCTCACGTGCGACGCCCTCGACGTCATCCCTGACTCGGCCTTCGTCTCCAGGCTCCTCGCCATGAGCTGCGAGCCGGAAGGCTCCCACGAAGCCGCTCACGCCCCGCCCCGGCGCGCGGAGCCGTGGCGACAGCAGGAGCCCCTGCCGCCGCGCTCGTCGGCGCTCTGCGGCGACGTCGCGCCCGGACGCTGGTGGGTGCGGGGGGTCGCGCTCTCGGCGGCGGCTGCGACCGGTGTCGCCGCGGCCGGGCTGTTCGTGCTCGGCTCGCGCCCGCTCGTCGTCCCGGCCCGACACCCGGTGGAGGCGCTGGCCGCGCTGGCCGCCGCCCCGTCCGTGGGGGACGGTGGCCTCGACGCAGGGGCGGCGCGAGCGCTGCCCGTCGGTGGCGCGGACGCGGTGGAGCCGGGGACCGGGGCGGACGACCTCCTCGTGTGGATGCAGCAGCAGGGCTGGCCGTGCCCGTCGTCGATCCCGGACTCCGTCGCCGTCACCCAGGTGCGGTACACGGGCCAGGGCGGGTCGGTGCTCGAGGTGGACCTGGAGAGCCCTGTGGGCCGGATCGTGGTCAGGGAGCAGAAGGGGCAGCTCGAGCTGAGCGCGATCGACGGGCTCCCGGTCCTCGACGTGGTGGAAGGGCCTGTGTACGTCCTGTCGGACGAGCCGCTGCACCTGGTGTGGCAGTCCTCGGACACCGTCGTCGACCTCGTCGCCGAGGCGGACGGCGACGACGTGCTACAACTAGTCTCGAGCTTCACGGTCGACGAGTTCGACACAGGTTTCCAGGCCCGCGTCGGTCGCGGCTGGTCCACACTGACAGGAGTCCTCTCGTGACCGAGCCCGGCACCGACAGCGCAGGAGGTCCCGCGGTCCCGCGGCCGATCCCGCCGATCCCCCTGCCGCCCGGGCACCCCGTGCCGTCCTACCAAAAGGACCACCTGGCGTATGCGCCGCCTGCTCTCCGCGAGGCTGCGGCCGAGCCGGAGGGGCGGCCTGAGGTCGAGACCGACGGGCAGGGGGCGGGGAAGACCGACCCGGGCGACGGACGAGGTGACGACGCGTCGGGCGCACCGCAGCGGACAGCCCACCTGGAGACCGGGTGGTGGGTCCCCGCGGCCGAGGTGCGAGCGACGCCGGCCGACGACGGCCACCGTCCTGCGGGAGCGCGACGAGGCCTCGTGCCGCTCCTGCTCGTCGGTGCGCTCGCCCTCGGGGCGGTCGGCGGGGTGACCGGTCCTCTGGTCGTCGACGCCCTGGGCGGCGGGCCGGGGAGCGTGACGCTGCCCAGCGTCCAGGCAGATCCCGGCCTCACCCGCCCGGACGGGTCGATCGCCGACATCGCGGCGACCGTCGGTCCGAGCGTCGTGTCGATCAGGGTCGCCGGGGCCGACGGCCAGGGGACCGGGTCCGGTTTCGTCATTCGTGAGGACGGGTACATCCTCACGAACAACCACGTCATCGCCGCGGCCGTGCCCTCCGGACGCATCAGCGTGACGTTCGCGGACGGTTCCGAGACGGAGGCCACCCTCGTCGGGCGGACCGCGGACTACGACCTCGCGGTCATCGAGGTCGACCTCGACGGTCTCGTCCCGCTGGTGCTCGGCGACTCCGAGTCGGTGGTGGTGGGCGACCCGGTGATCGCGATCGGCGCCCCGCTGGGGCTCGACGGGACGGTCACCAGCGGCATCATCAGCGCGCTCAACCGTCCGGTGTCCGCCGGGGACACCGGCGCCCCGGCCTTCATCAACGCGCTCCAGACCGACGCCGCCATCAACCCGGGCAACTCCGGGGGGCCCCTCGTCAACGGGTCCGGCGAGGTCATCGGCATCAACTCCGCCATCGCGCAGCCGCCGGGGCAGGTCGCCGCGTCGGGGAGCATCGGCCTCGGGTTCGCGATCGGGTCCACCCAGGCCAAGCGGACCGCGGAGGAGATCATCGCGACCGGCAGCGCCAGCTACCCGATCATCGGGGTGCTGCTCGACGGCGCGTACGACGGCGAGGGTGTCCAGGTCGTCCAGGACGGGGCCGACGGGCAGGAACCGGTCACTCCGGACGGGCCCGCGGACGGGGCGGGGATCGAGCCGGGGGACGTGATCCTCTCGATCGACGGTCGTCCGGTGACGCAGTCCGACGAGCTCATCGTCGCGATCCGCGCGAAGGCGCCCGGTGACACGGTCGTCCTCCGGGTCCGCTCCGGCGGCGACGAGCGTGACGTGTCCATGGTCCTCGACAAGGCGACGAGCGAGTAGGTCTGCGGTGTTCGGAATCAACGGTGGCGAGCTCGTCATCATCCTCGTCCTCGCGGTCCTCGTGATCGGCCCGGAGCGTCTCCCCGGATACGCCGAGCAGCTCGCGACCGTGGTCCGGCGCGCCAAGGTGTTCCTCGTGGACGCCAAGGAGAAGGTCAGCGAGGAGCTCGGTCCGGAGGTCGCCGACGTCGACTGGGCGCAGCTCGACCCGCGTCGCTACGACCCGAGGCGCATCGTGCGCGACGCGCTCCTCGAGGACACCGTCCTCGATCCCCGGACGCAGGACCAGAGGCCTCGCCCGACCAAGACCGGAGGGCCCGCGAACCGGCCGGGCCGTGTTCCGCAAGGGTCCGCGGCAGCGCCCGAGCCTGCCCCGGAGCGGCTCCCGGTCGGCGTGCCGGCGCCCTTCGACGCCGAGGCGACCTGACCCGTCGAGGATTCGGCAACAGCCCGACTTCCTGCGAGAATGTGCGCCATGGCCACCGACGACGAGCGCCCACGGATCCTCTCGGGCATGCAACCCACCAACGACTCGTTGACACTGGGGAACTACATCGGTGCGCTGACCCAGTGGGTGGCGCTCCAGGACAGCTACGACACGCTGTACATGATGGCGGACCTCCACGCGCTCACCGTCAACCCGGAGCCAGAGAGGCTCCGGGAGAGGACACGGACCACCCTCGCCCAGTACCTCGCCGGCGGTGTCGACCCGGAGCGGTCGACCCTCTTCGTCCAGTCGCACGTGCCGGAGCACGCCCAGCTCGCGTGGATCCTGTCCTGCCAGACCGGGTTCGGCGAGATGAGCCGCATGACCCAGTTCAAGGACAAGTCTGCGAAGCAGGGCGCGGACTCGACCACCGTCGGCCTGTTCACGTACCCGGTGCTCATGGCCGCGGACATCCTCCTCTACGACGCGGCCCTGGTGCCGGTCGGCGAGGACCAGCGCCAGCACCTGGAGATCACCCGCGACGTCGCCGAGCGCCTGAACACGAGGTTCGGCGACGGGACCGCGATCGTCCCGGAGGCGCACATCGTCAAGGCGCTCGCGAAGGTCTACGACCTCCAGGAGCCCACCGCCAAGATGAGCAAGTCCACCACGGGCAAGGGCACCATCTGGCTCCTCGACGACCCGAAGGTCATGGCCAAGCGGATCCGGTCGGCCGTCACGGACGACGGGTCGGAGATCCGCTTCGACCCCGCGACCAAGCCCGGCGTGTCCAACCTCCTGACGATCTTCTCCACGCTCTCCGGCCGTACGATCGCGGCGCTCGAGGAGGAGTACGCGGGGAAGCAGTACGGGCACCTCAAGGTCGACCTCGCCGACCTCGTCGTCGAGACGTTCACGGCATTCCAGGCGCGGGCCGACGTCTACCTCTCCGACCCGGCCGAGCTCGACCGGATCCTCGCGCGGGGCGCGGAGAAGGCCCGGAGCATCGCGGCCGGGACCCTGAGCCGGGTGTACGAGCGCGTCGGGCTCCTCCCGCCGGCAGGGAGTCGGGCATGAGGCTGCCCGAGCGGGTGGGGGACCAGCGGAGGATCGGGATCGCCGTCGAGGTGCCCGAGCCGTTCGGGAGCGACCTGCAGGCGGCGCGTCGCCGGTTCGGCGACCCGCTGGCGGACCTCATCCCACCGCACATCACGCTCCTCGGTCCGACGGTCGTCGAGCCGTCCCACCTCGAGGACGTGCACCTGCATCTCGAGCGGGTCGCACGGTCGGCGGCCCCCTTCGAGGTGCTGCTGCGCAGCAGCGGGTCGTTCCGTCCCGTGTCGCCCGTCGTCTTCGTCCAGGTCGCCCAGGGGATCGCGGAGTGCGAGTCGCTCGAGCGGCGCATCCGCTCCGGCGTCCTGGCGCAGGAGCTGCGGTTCAACTACCACCCCCACGTGACCGTCGCGCACGAGGTGGACGATGAGGCTCTGGACCGGGCGTTCGAGGACATGTCCGGCTACGAGGCGAGGTTCGACGTGCCCGCGCTCTCGTTGTTCGAGCACGGTGACGACAACGTGTGGCGCCCCGTCCGGAGCTTCGTCCTCGGTGGTGCTCCTGAGCCCGAGGCCGTCCCGGACCTGCTCGAGGCCCACGTCCAGGCGGCCACCGAGGGCTGAGCGGACCGAGCGTCCTACGACGACGGGCGGCGTCCTCCTCGTGGAGGGCGCCGCCCGTCGTCGTACCGGATGGCGGTGGGGCTCAGAACGCGCGGGTGATCATCGCGCGCTTGACCTCCTGGATGGCCTTGGTGACCTCGATGCCTCGGGGGCACGCCTCCGAGCAGTTGAAGGTCGTGCGGCAGCGCCACACGCCCTCCTTGTCGTTGAGGATCTCCAGGCGCTGCTCCGCGCCCTCGTCACGGGAGTCGAAGATGAACCGGTGCGCGTTGACGATCGCCGCGGGACCGAAGTACTGCCCGTCGGTCCAGAACACCGGGCACGAGGAGGTGCACGCGGCGCACAGGATGCACTTGGTGGTGTCGTCGAACCGCTCGCGCTGCTCCGACGACTGCAGGCGCTCCTTGCTCGGCTCGTTCCCGGTGGTGACGAGGAACGGCATGATCTCGCGGTAGGACGCGAAGAACGGCTCCATGTCGACGACCAGGTCCTTGATGACCGGCAGGCCCTTGATGGGCTCGACGAGGATGGGCTTGTCCGGGTTGACGTCCTTGAGGAGCGTCTTGCACGCGAGCCGGTTCCGGCCGTTGATGCGGACGGCGTCCGACCCGCAGACACCGTGGGCGCACGACCGACGGAACGTCAGGGAGCCGTCGTGCTCCCACTTGATCTTGTGCAGGGCGTCGAGCACGCGGTCCGTGCCGTGCGCGGTGACCGTGAACTCCTCCCAGTAGGCCTCGTCGCCGTGCGAGGACTCGGGCAGGTACCGGCGGACCCGGAGAGTCACCTCGAAGGAGGGGATCTCGGGGACGGACGTCGTGGGGGCGTCCTCGATCGTGGCAGTCATCAGTACTTACGCTCCATCGGCTCGTACCTGGTCTGGACGACGGACTTCCCGCCGAGCACGACCTTGTAGTTGTCGAAGGTGCTCTCCTCGGAGAACATCCCTTCCGTCCCGTCGGCGCTCTCCACCGTCGTCGTCCCGAGCGGGCGTCGGTACGCCATGGTGTGGAGCATCCAGCTCGTGTCGTCGCGCTCGGGGAAGTCCTCGCGGAAGTGACCGCCGCGGGACTCCTTCCTGTTGAGCGCGCCGATGACCACGACCTCCGCGATGTCGAGCAGGAACCCGAGCTCGAGGGCCTCGAGGAGGTCCGTGTTGAACATGCGTCCCTTGTCCTGGACGCTCACGTTCTTGTAGCGCTTCTGGAGCTCGCGGATGTCCGCCATGGCCTCGCGGAGCGACTCGTCGGTGCGGAACACCTGGGCGTTGCGGTCCATGGTCTCCTGGAGCGCGGTGCGGATCTCGGCCACCCGCTCCCCGTCGGGACGCTCGCGCATCTCGTCGAGCTGTGCGACGACCGGGTCGGCCGCACCGTCGGGGATGTCCGTGAACTGCGCGGTCCTCGCGTACGCGGCCGCTGCCCGGCCTGCCCTCTTGCCGAACACGTTGATGTCGAGGAGGGAGTTCGTGCCCAGCCGGTTCGAGCCGTGGACCGAGACGCAGGCGACCTCGCCGGCAGCGTAGAGACCCTTGACGACGTCGGTGTTGTTGCGCAGCACCTCGGCGTCGACGTTGGTGGGGATCCCGCCCATCGCGTAGTGGGCGGTGGGGTACACGGGCACGGGCTCCGTGTAGGGCTCGATGCCCAGGTACGTGCGGGCGAACTCGGTGATGTCCGGGAGCTTCGCGTCGATGTGGGCGGGCTCGAGGTGCGTGAGGTCGAGGAGGATGTAGTCCTTGTTCGGGCCTGCCCCGCGCCCTTCACGGACCTCGTTCGCCATCGACCGCGCCACGATGTCGCGGGGGGCGAGGTCCTTGATGGTCGGTGCGTACCGCTCCATGAAGCGCTCGCCGTCGCCGTTGCGGAGGATCCCGCCCTCGCCGCGGGCGGCCTCCGAGAGGAGGATGCCGAGCCCGGCGAGACCGGTCGGGTGGAACTGGAAGAACTCCATGTCCTCGAGCGGGAAGCCACGTCGCAGTGCGAGGGCCATGCCGTCACCGGTGAGGGTGTGGGCGTTGGACGTCGTCTTGAAGATCTTCCCGGCGCCGCCGGTGGCGAAGATGATCGCCTTGGCCTGGAAGACGTGGATCTCACCGGTCGCGAGGTCGTAGGCGACCACACCGGTGGCGTTGACCTCCTCGCCGTCGGCCACGTGGCCCTCGGAGAGGTCGTGGTCGACGAGGAGGTCGAGGACGTAGAACTCGTTGAAGAACTCGACGTCCTGCTTGACGCACTGCTGGTAGAGCGTCTGGAGGATCATGTGACCCGTGCGGTCGGCGGCGTAGCAGGAGCGGCGGACCGCGGCCTCGCCGTGGTTGCGCGTGTGCCCGCCGAAGCGGCGCTGGTCGATGCGGCCCTCGGGGGTGCGGTTGAAGGGCAGGCCCATCCGCTCGAGGTCGAGGACGGCGTCGATGGCCTCCTTGGCCATGATCTCCGCGGCGTCCTGGTCCACGAGGTAGTCACCGCCCTTGACGGTGTCGAACGTGTGCCACTCCCAGTTGTCCTCCTCGACGTTCGCCAGGGCGGCGCACATGCCGCCCTGGGCGGCGCCGGTGTGCGACCGGGTCGGGTAGAGCTTGGAGATCACCGCGGTGCGCACGGATCCCGAGGACTCGAGGGCTGCGCGCATGCCCGCGCCGCCAGCGCCGACGATGACGACGTCGTACTGATGGGTTTGCATCGGGGTCGATGCCTCCTGAGGCGAGAAGAGTGGGGGAGGGTGGGTCAGGCCGTGCAGACGCTCGGGAGGAGCTCCGCGGGGGCGTCGACGGGGCACGGCGAGAACGTGAAGATCACGAGCGTGCCGAGGACGGTGACGACGACGAACGCCGTGTAGAGGGCGATCTTGAGCCACAGCCGCGTGAGGTCGCGCTCGGCGTAGTCGTTGATGATGGTCCGCACGCCGTTGGTGCCGTGGATCATCGCGAGCCAGAGCATGACCAGGTCCCAGGTCTGCCAGAACGGGGACGTCCACTTGCCGCCGACGAAGGCGAAGTCGATGGCGTTGACCCCTTCGCCGACCATGAGGTTGACGAACAGGTGGCCGAAGATGAGGACGAGCAGGATCACGCCGGACGCGCGCATGAAGACCCAGCCGTAGAGCTCGAAGTTCGAGCGCGTGGACTTCTGGCGCTTGTACGTGTCGCGCGGGTTCGCGATGGCGGGCGAGGTGGTCATCAGTTCCCCCCGAAGACGTGCATGAGGTGACGGGGCAGGAACCCGGCCATGGTGACGACGAAGAGGCCGAGGACGACCCACAGCATCACGCGCTGGTACCTGGGACCCTTGGCCCAGAAGTCGACCAGGATGATGCGGATACCGTTGAAGGCGTGGAAGACGATCGCTGCGACGAGCCCTGCCTCGCCGAGGCCCATGACGGGCGTCTGGTAGGTGGCGATCACCGCGTTGTACGCCTCGGGTGAGACGCGGACGAGAGCCGTGTCGAGCACGTGGACGAGCAGGAAGAAGAAGATCAGCACGCCGGTCACGCGATGCGCGACCCAGGACCACATGCCTTCGCGGCCGCGGTACAACGTGCCAGCAGGTGCACTGGGCACTGGGCGCCTCCTGTGGCGGGTTCAGGGGGGCGGAACTGGCGAGTCCGGTGCTCCCGTGGTGTTCCTGGGCGTCGACGGCCAGGTCCTTCTGACTTCTTCACTGTAGTGAATGTTCTGTGATGCTCGAGACCTGGGCGGCACCGGGCACGGAGAACGTCCTCGTTTTGTGACGTAATGCACACGTCGCAGGTGATTATGCTCGGTGCATGCCGACCTCCGAGACGACCGTTCCCGACTTCTACGCCGTGATCCCCGCCGGTGGGGCGGGGACGAGGCTGTGGCCGCTCTCGCGTGCCGGTGCCCCGAAGTTCCTCCACGATCTCACCGGTTCCGGGCGCTCGCTCATCCAGGCGACGGCCGACCGGGTCGAGCCCCTGTCCGGCGCGGCGGGAATCGTCGTGGTGACCGGCGCCGCGCACGCCGCGGCGATCAGCGAGCAGCTTCCCGGCCTCGACGCGGCCAACCTGCTCACCGAGCCGTCGCCGCGGGACTCCATGGCGGCGATCGGTCTCGCCGCCGCGGTCCTCGAGGCGCGTCACGGTGACGTCGTGCTCGGGTCCTTCGCCGCGGACCAGGTCATCACCGGGCGCCCGTCGTTCGAGCAGGCCGTGCGCGAGGGGGTGGCCGCCGCGCGCGAGGGACACGTCGTGACCATCGGCATCGCCGCGTCGCGCCCGTCGACCGCCTTCGGCTACATCCACGGCGGCGAGACGCTCGGTCTCGACGGGGCGCCGAGCGCACGCCACGTCCTGGGCTTCACGGAGAAGCCGGACGCGACGACCGCGCAGCGGTACCTCGCCACGGGGGAGTACCGCTGGAACGCCGGGATGTTCATCACCCGGACCTCGGTCGTCCTCGGGCACCTCGCCAGGCAGCGCCCGGCCCTGCACGACGGCCTGCGGGAGATCGCCCGGGCCTGGGACACCCCGGACCGCGACGCCGTCGTGGCGCGGGTCTGGCCCGGCCTAGAGAAGGTGGCCATCGACCACGCGGTCGCGGAACCCGTCGCCGACGCGGGCGGCGTCGTCATGGTGCCCGGGAACTTCGGCTGGGACGACGTCGGCGACTTCAACTCCCTCGCCGCGCTCCTGCCCGCGGACGACCAGTCGGGGTCCAAGGTCCTCGGCGACGCGGGCGACGTCGTCCGGGTGCAGAGCGCAGGGTCCGTCGTCGTGCCGGCGGCTGGGCGGGTGGTGACCATCCTCGGGCTCGACGACGTGGTCGTCGTGGACACGCCCGACGCGCTCCTGGTGACCACGCGCGCCCGGGCGCAGCAGGTGAAGGACATGGTCACGGAGCTGCGGGACCGCGGCCGGGACGAGCTCCTCTGAGGGGGCGGGCCCGTCCGCGATAGCCTCGGACGGTGAGCCACTTCGCAACCGCCGACCGAATCGCCGCCCTCGCCGAGAGCTTCCGCGAGGAGCTCGTCGAGATCCGCAGGGACATCCACGCGCACCCCGAGATCGCCCGGACGGAGACCAGGACGACGGCCGTCGTCGCGGACCGGTTGCGCAGGGCGGGTCTCGAGCCGAGGCTGCTGACCGGGTCGGGGCTCGTGTGCGACATCGGTCCCAGCGCCGCGTTCACGGGGCAGCGGCGCATTGCCGTGCGAGCCGACATCGACGCGCTGCCGCTCGCGGAGACGTCGGGTCTCGACTTCGCGTCGACCGTCCGCGGGGTCGCCCACGCCTGCGGGCACGACGTCCACACCGCGATCGTGCTCGGGGTCGGGCTCGTCCTGGGCGAGCTCCATGCCGCGGGGGAGCTCACACGTCCGGTCCGGCTGTTGTTCCAGCCGGCCGAGGAGGTCCAGCCCGGCGGTGCGCTCGACGTCCTCGACCAGGGTGCGCTCGACGGTGTCGGGGAGATCTACGCGCTGCACTGCGACCCGAAGGTCGACGTCGGCACGGTCGGGACGCGGATCGGTCCCATCACGTCGGCCTCGGACGAGGTCACGGTCACGGTGACGTCGGCTGGCGGCCACACCTCTCGCCCGCACCTCACGGGCGACGTGGTGTACGCGCTCGGCCAGGTCATCACGCAGGTCCCCGCGGTCCTCGGCAGGCGCCTCGATCCCCGGTCCGGGGTGAACCTCACCTGGGGCGCCGTGCGTGCGGGGGAGGCGCACAACGCGATCCCGACGACCGGCACGGTCCGGGGCACGCTGCGGTGCCTCGACGTGCGAGCGTGGGAGCACGCCGCGCAGGTCCTGCACGACGCCGTGACGCAGGTCCTCGAGCCCTACGGGGTGGAGGTCGAGGTGCACCACCAGCGTGGCGTGCCGCCCGTGGAGAACGACGCGATGTGCACGGGGGTGCTCGAGGCGGCTGCCCGCGACGTCCTGGGGGAGGGCTCGGTGGTCCTCACCGAGCAGTCCCTCGGGGGTGAGGACTTCGCGTGGTACCTGACGAAGGTGCCGGGGGCGATGGCTCGGCTCGGGACCCGGACCCCCGGCGGCCACACCTATGACATCCACCAGGGCGACCTCCGGGTCGACGAGCGCGCCATCCACGCGGGTGTGATGCTGTTGTCGCGCACGGCCGCGACGGGGCGATGACCGCCCGAGGGTGAGGCGGACCCCCGAAAGTCCGAGGGCTGGGACGCCCGGGTCCGCCCGTCAGACGGAGTTTGCGCTTTGGTAACGAAGAGCGTTGGTTACCCCTCGGTAACGCGATGTCCGCCGCGACGGCCGTAAGGTTCGGTGGACAAGGGTCACCCCGGACCCAAGGGAACACGCGAAGCAGAGCCGCTCGTCTGTTCGGGTCTTCCCCGGGGTGGCTCCATCAGACAAGTTCACCTGGAGTTGCAGTGAAGAGAGTTGCTCAGATCGCGGCGTTGAGCGCCGCCGCCGCCCTGGCCCTGGCCGCATGTGGCGACGCCCCGGAGGAAGCCACCGGTTCCGCCACGTCCACCACGGCTGCCGCCGACTTCACCGGCTGCATGGTGTCGGATGCCGGCGGCTTCGACGACGGTTCGTTCAACGAGTCGAGCTACGCCGGCCTCGAGCGCGCGGTGGAGGAGCTCGGCATCAAGAAGGCCGAGGCGGAGTCCACGGACGCAGGCCAGTACAACGGCAACCTCGACTCGATGATGCAGAACGACTGCGACCTCATCATCACGGTCGGCTTCAACCTCGCGGACGCCACCGCGGCGGCGGCCGAGGGCAACCCCGACCAGAAGTTCGCCCTCATCGACTCGACCGTCGACCCCGCGCGGGAGAACGTCAAGCCGATCCTCTTCAACACCCACGAGGCCGCCTACCTCGCCGGGTACCTCGCTGCCGGGATCACCGAGACGGGCACCGTGGCCACCTACGGCGGGTTCCCGATCCCGTCCGTCACGATCTTCATGGACGGCTTCGTCGACGGCGTCGCCAAGTACAACGAGGACCACGGCACCGACGTCAAGGCGCTCGGCTGGAACAAGGAAACCCAGGACGGCGAGTTCACCGACACGTTCGACGACAAGGGTCAGGGCGTCATCAGCACCAACAACTTCATCGCCGCCGGTGCGGACGTCATCCTCCCGGTCGCCGGGCCGGTCGGTGAGGGCAGCCTCTCCGCCGCGTCGCAGAACGACGGCGTGAAGGTCATCTGGGTCGACGCCGACGGGTACGACATGTACCCCGAGTACCAGGACATCATCCCCACCTCCGTGCTCAAGGGCATGGAGCAGGCCGTCTTCGACGTCCTCTACGCGTCCACCGGTACGGCGTTCAACTCCGACGCCTACGTCGGCACCCTCGCGAACGAGGGCATCGGCCTCGCCGAGGTGCGCGACGAGTCGGTCCCCGAGGACCTGCTCGAGGAGATCGACACGCTCAAGCAGCAGATCGTCGACGGCGAGCTCGTCGTCGAGTCGCCGAGCTCGATCTCGGTCGACTGACCGACCCACTCAGGTGGCCCCGGGCGCTCCGCCCGGGGCCACCTGCTCTGTCTCCGCCGACGGCCCGGCCGTGCTGATCGGCGCACCATGTCCGCCCCACCCGACCTGAAGGGCACACCGGGATGAAGCTGGAGCTGCGGGGGATCACCAAGATCTTCGGTTCGCTGGTCGCCAACGACCACATCGACCTCGTCGTCGAGGAGGGGGAGATCCACGCCCTGCTCGGGGAGAACGGAGCCGGCAAGAGCACGCTCATGAACGTGCTCTACGGGTTCTACGATCCCGACGACGGCGAGATCCTGGTCGACGACGTCCCCCGGACGTTCACGGGCCCGGGTGACGCGATGGCCGCCGGCATCGGCATGGTCCACCAGCACTTCATGCTCGTGCCCGTCTTCACGGTGGCCGAGAACGTCGCACTCGGGCACGAACCGGTCAAGGGTGGCGGCATCCTCGACCTCAAGGTGGCACGCGCTCGCGTCCGTGAGATCTCCGAGAGGTTCGGGTTCGACATCGACCCCGACGCACTGATCGAGGACCTCCCGGTCGGGGCACAGCAGCGCGTCGAGATCATCAAGGCGCTCTCCCGCGACGCCCAGGTCCTCATCCTCGACGAGCCCACCGCCGTGCTCACACCGCAGGAGACGGACGAGCTCATCGAGATCATGAGGGAGCTCCGCGCAGCGGGCACCTCGATCGTCTTCATCACCCACAAGCTCCGCGAGGTCCGTGCCGTCGCCGACCGGATCACCGTGATCCGCCGCGGCAAGGTCGTCGGCACCGCCAGCCCGCAGTCGTCCGAGAAGGAGCTCGCGTCCGCCATGGTCGGACGCAGCGTCTCCCTCGGCGTCGAGAAGGCACCGGCGAAGCCCTCGGACGTGCGCCTGCAGGTCCGAGACCTCGCGGTGACCAACGCCGCCGGTGCCAAGGCCCTCGACTCCGTGTCCTTCGACGTCGCCGGCGGCGAGATCCTCGCGATCGCCGGGGTCCAGGGGAACGGCCAGACGGAGCTCGCCGAGGCGATCCTGGGCATGCAGCCGCGCGCGACCGGCTCGGTCCGGCTCGGCGGGACCGAGCTCGTCGGGCGTTCGATCCGACAGGTCCTCGACGCCGGCGTCGGGTTCGTCCCCGAGGACCGCAGCAAGGACGGGATCATCGCCTCGTTCTCCATCGAGGAGAACCTGATCCTCGACCTCCACGACCGCGCCCCGTTCGCCAAGGGGCCCATGATCGACAGGCGGGTCGTCGCCGAGAACGCCGAACGCCAGATCGAGCAGTTCGACGTCCGCGCCCGCTCGGCGCAGGACCTCGGGAGCCAGCTCTCCGGGGGCAACCAGCAGAAGCTGGTCCTCGCCCGGGAGATGTCCAGGCCGCTCGAGCTCTTCATCGCGTCCCAGCCCACCCGCGGGCTCGACGTCGGGTCCATCGAGTTCGTCCACAAGCGGATCGTCGCCGAGCGCGACGCCGGCACCGCCGTGATCATCGTCTCGACCGAGCTCGACGAGGTCCTCGACCTCGCGGACCGGATCGCCGTCATGTACCGCGGCCAGATCATCGGCGTGGTCCCGGCAGGCACCTCCCGCGACGTCCTCGGCCTGATGATGGCCGGCCTGCCTCTCGCCGCGGCGCAGACCGAAGCGGCCAAGCACCCGACCCACCCCGCGGACGCCGGCCGTCCCGCAGGCACACCGGAGGTTCTCTCGTGACCGACCGCCAGCCCGGAACCAGCACCGCACCGGGGACGACCAAGGGCTCGGAGCCCCGGGACCCGTCCGGTACCGCGGAGCCGAACCGTGGTCGCACGCTGCTCCGCGACATCGCTGAGTCGACCGGCGCCGTGGTCACCCTGGCGGTCCTGGCCGCCCTCGCTCTCGCGGCAGTGCTCATCGCAGCGGCGAACCCCGAGGTCCAGCGCACCGCCTCGTACGTGTTCGCCCGGCCCTCCGACTTCCTCACCGCAGTCTGGGAAGCGGTGTGGAGCGCGTACTCCTCGCTGTTCCGGGGCGCGGTGTTCGACCCGCAGGCCTCGACGACCGAGCGGATGTTCCGTCCGCTCACGGAGACGCTCACCGCCTCCGTCCCGCTGATCTTCGCCGGTCTCGGACTCGGTATCGGCTTCCGGTCCGGGCTCTTCAACATCGGTGCACAGGGCCAGGTCGTCCTCGGTGCGGTGGTGTCGGCGTACGTCGGCTTCGCGTTCCAGCTGCCGGCGCTCCTCCACGTGACCCTCGCGGTGCTCGGTGGTCTCATGGCAGGTGCGCTCTGGGCGGGGATCGCCGGGGCGCTCAAGGCGCGCTTCGGGGCCAACGAGGTCATCGTGACGATCATGCTCAACTCGATCGCCGTGCTGCTCATGTCCTACCTGCTCTCGACGACGGCGTTCAAGCGCCCGGGCAGCAACAACCCGATCTCGCCGATGCTCGACGAATCGGCCATGTTCGTCCCGCTGCTGGGCGACAGCTTCCGGCTCCACGCCGGATGGCTCCTCGCGCTCGCTGCGGCCGTCGGCACGTGGTGGCTCATGGAGCGTTCGACCTGGGGCTTCAAGTTCCGCGCCGTCGGCGCGAACGCGGACGCCGCGCGGACCGCCGGGACCTCGGTCAGGGCCGTGTACGTGTGGGTCATGCTCGTCGCCGGTGGCCTCGCAGGTCTGGGTGGTGTGTCCCAGGTCCTCGGGACCGAGGGCGTCCTGCAGGAGGGAGTCGCCGGGTCCATCGGCTTCGACGCGATCACCGTCGCGCTCCTCGGTCGCTCCAGGCCCCTCGGGACGGTCCTCGCGGCCACCCTCTTCGGGGCGCTGCGTGCCGGCTCGCCCCTCATGCAGACCGTGAGCGGCACGCCCATCGACATCGTCCTCGTCGTCCAGGCCGTCATCGTCCTGCTCATCGCCGCACCGCCCCTGGTGCGGTCGATGTTCCGTCTGCCTGCCCCGGGTTCCGGGTCCCGGCTCGCCAAGGAGGTCGCGGCGTGAGCGTCAGCACCGACAAGTCACTGAAGAACCCCGGTGGACCGACCGACGACCGCGGGGCCCTCACCGGCGAGGTCGCGCCGCCGATCTCCTGGCAGGCGCCCGTCGCCTACTGGGTGGTCGCGGCCCTCACCGTCCTCGTCTTCGCGCTCGGTGCCCCCACCGGGTCCGAGACGACGTTCTCCCTCGCCACGTCCAAGGACTTCTTCCAGCTCGCTCCGCTCACCGTCCCGGCAGGTCCGGTGACGATCGGCCTGGGTGTCCTCGTCGCCGCGCTCGCCGGCTACGCCACCTACGCCGCCGTCCGACGCGTGAAGGTCGGGGTCTGGGTCCCCGTCATCGTCGGCATCGCGTTCCTCCTCGCGTTCCTCGTCTGGTCCGGCGCGGACAAGGGGAACGCGATCGCGGTCCCCAACATGCTCACCCAGGGCCTCGTCTTCGCCGTCCCGCTGGCCTTCGGGGCGATGGCCGGCCTCGTCTGCGAACGTTCCGGGATCATCAACATCGCGATCGAGGGGCAGCTCCTCGCCGGGGCCTTCCTCGCCGCGGTGGTCGCGACGCTCGTCTCGAACCCGTACGCCGGTCTTCTCGCCGCCCCGCTCGCCGGCGCGGCCGTCGCGGCGGTCCTCGCGTGGTTCGCGATCACCTACCGTGTCGACCAGATCATCGTCGGGGTGGTGCTCAACGTCCTGGTGACCGGACTCACGAGCTTCCTGTTCTCCACGGTGCTCAAGGAGAACTCGAGCACGCTGAACTCGCCGCCCCGGCTCCCGGTCATCGAGATCCCGCTGCTCTCGCAGATCCCGATCGTCGGGCCCATGCTCTTCCGGCAGACGATCCTCGTGTACATCCTGTTCGTCACCATCGCCGTCCTCCAGGTCATGCTGTTCCGCAGCCGGTGGGGTCTGCGCATGCGGGCCGTGGGCGAGCACCCCAAGGCTGCGGACACCGTCGGCATCAAGGTGAACCGCACCCGCTGGCGCAACACGATCCTCGGTGGGGCGATCGCGGGCCTCGGCGGAGCGTCGTTCACGATCGCCCTCGGGCTGGCGTTCGGCAAGGAGATGACCGCGGGACGAGGATTCATCGCCCTCGCAGCCATGATCCTCGGCCGGTGGAGCCCGCGCGGCGCGCTGCTGGCGGCGCTGCTCTTCGGCCTCGCCGAGGCGCTCCGCGGCACACTGTCCATCGTGGGCTCGCCGATCCCGGCGCAGTTCCTCTCGATGTTGCCCTACCTGGCGACCATCTTCGCCGTCGCCGGTCTCGTCGGTCGCGTCCGCGCGCCCGCAGCTGAAGGGATCCCGTACACCAAGTGAGCACCTCCCAGGACACCCACGACACCACCGGCAGCCCGATCGACTGGGAGGCGCTCCGCGCGGCCGCCCGGGAGATCATGACCAAGGCCTACGCGCCGTACTCGTCGTTCCCGGTGGGGGCGGCGGCGCTCGTCGACGACGGGCGCGTCGTCGTCGGGTGCAACGTCGAGAACGCCGCCTACGGGGTGGTGCTCTGCGCGGAGTGCGGCCTCGTGTCGTCCCTCGTCGCGTCGGGCGGCGGTCGCCTCGTCGCGTTCACGTGCGTGGACAGGCACGGCAGCACGCTCATGCCCTGCGGACGGTGCAGGCAGCTCCTCTGGGAGCACGGAGGACCCGGGCTCCAGGTGGAGACGGTCAGCGGGATCAAGACGATGGACGAGGTGCTCCCCGACGCGTTCGGGCCGAGCGACCTCGTCGAGAGGGCGTGACCAGATGAGCACGAGCACAGCAGGCCAGGACCGGACCACCGAGGCGTTCGACGCCGTCGACGTCATCCGCGTCAAGCGGGACGGCGGGACGCTCTCGCCGGAGCAGATCGACTGGGTGATCGACGCCTACACGCGTGGCGCCGTCGCCGAGGAGCAGATGGCCGCCCTGAACATGGCGATCCTCCTCAACGGCATGGACCGCGGCGAGATCGCCCGCTGGACGGCCGCGATGATCGCGTCCGGCGAGCGGATGGACTTCTCGTCCCTCTCGCGTCCCACGTCGGACAAGCACTCGACCGGGGGCGTCGGCGACAAGATCACCCTGCCCCTCGCGCCCCTGGTCGCCGTCTTCGGCGTCGCGGTGCCGCAGCTCTCCGGCCGTGGCCTCGGTCACACCGGGGGCACCCTCGACAAGCTCGAGTCCATCCCCGGGTGGCGTGCCGCGCTCACGAACGACGAGATGATGGCCCAGCTCGAGAACGTCGGTGCCGTCATCTGCCAGGCCGGGTCCGGCCTGGCACCCGCGGACCGCAAGCTCTACGCCCTGCGTGACGTCACGGGCACCGTCGAGGCCATCCCGCTCATCGCGTCGTCCATCATGAGCAAGAAGATCGCCGAGGGCACCGGGGCGCTCGTCCTCGACGTCAAGGTCGGTTCCGGTGCGTTCATGAAGGACGAGGTTGCCGCTCGCGAGCTCGCCCGCACCATGGTGGACCTCGGGACGGACGCCGGGGTGCGGACCGTCGCCCTGATCACCAACATGTCCACGCCCCTGGGGCTCACCGCCGGCAACGCCCTCGAGGTTCGCGAGTCCGTCGAGGTGCTCTCCGGCGGAGGCCCCCAGGACGTCGTGGACCTCACCGTGGCGCTCGCGGTCGAGATGCTCGCCGGTGCAGGCCGCCCGACCGCCGAGGACGAGGTCCGGTCGGCGCTCTCCGACGGCCGCGCCATGGACGTGTGGCGCGCCATGATCACCGCCCAGGGTGGCGACGTCGACGCCGTCCTCCCGGTCGCCGTGGAGCAGGAGCACGTCGTCGCCGAGCGCGACGGGATCCTCACGGGCCTCGATGCGCTCGACGTCGGGATCGCCGCCTGGCGTCTCGGTGCGGGTCGCGCCCGCAAGGAGGACCCGGTCCAGGCCGGCGCCGGCGTGGAGATCCACGTGAAGCCGGGCGAGCGCGTGGTCGCAGGCCAGCCGCTCCTCACGCTCCACACGGACACCCCGGAGCGGTTCGCCAGGGCCCTCGAGTCCGCGCGGTCCGCCGTGACCATCGAGGACGCCGCACCTGCCGCGCCCCGGGACCTCGTCATCACGCGCATCGACTGACCGGAGGGGCGAGGATCGGGCGCTGCCCTAGGCTGGTCCCGTGCCAGCCGACGACGACGCCCGACCCGAGCCCCGCCGCCGACCCAGCTCCGTCTACGGGGTGGGCTCCGAGCCCGACGCCAGGTTCTCGCTCGCCAACGAGCGGACCGCGCTCGCCTGGGTCCGTACCGGCCTCGGGCTCGTCGCCGGCGGCGTCGCCCTCACGTCGTTCGCGACCTTCGCCGAGCTGCCTGTCATGCTCGACGTCGTGGCCGCCGTCGCGTGCCTCGCCGGAGCGGGCCTCGCCCTCTACTCGTTGCGCGCATGGTCCCGCAACGAGGTCGCGCTCCGGACCGGCCTGCCGCTCCCCGCTCCCTCGGCGCTGCCCGTGCTCGTCGTCGGAGTCGTGGTGATGGGGATCCTCATCGCCGGCTACGCCGTCTCCACCATCCTCTGAGCCGCGTGCCGGTCATCGTGCCCGACGGTGCACAGCCCGAGCGGACCGCGCTCGCATGGCAGCGCACGCTGCTCGGCGTCGTCCTCGGCGCCCTGCTCCTCGCGATGACGGCGGCCCGCGCGGGCGTCCCCGCGGCGACGGTCGGGGCGGCCGCCCTGGGTGTCTACGTGACCGTCCGCATGGTCCTGCGCAGCCCGGCCGCCACGCTCCGTCGGGGCACCGTGGGGAGCCCTTGGCCGGTGCTGCGGCGCGTCGTCGGGGTGGTCGTCGCGCTCGGTGTCCTCGGGGCCGCGACCGCCGTCGTCGGGGCCGTCCGAGCGCTCTCCTCCACCCCCGGTGCGCTCACCGGGGTCGGGTGAGCGGTGGCGGGCCCATCCGAGCCGGGTGACCATGGTCGTTCCACGAGCCCCAGGGAGGTCGACCATGAGCACGACACCAGGTCACGACGCGATGCGCGACGCGGGCCTCACGCACCCGTCCCCGGACGGGTCGGTGAACCTCACCGAGGAGGCGTTGCGCGGCACGGACGTCCCCGGGCCGCGTGACGCCGAGGACTACGACCCCGGGACGCCGCGTCCCGACCGGTCGGGGGCGGCCGACGAGGCCGACGTCGCCGAGCAGGCGTGGGAGGTCCCGGAGGACGACGAACCCGTGTGACCGGGGGAGCGGGACGGCTCGGCGCAGCGGTACCGTTGGACCATGACGTCTGACCTGTCGATCTCCGCCCTGCCCAAGGTCGTGCTCCACGACCATCTCGACGGGGGCCTGCGCCCCGAGACCGTCGTCGAGCTCGCGGCGGAGGCCGGCCACACGCTCCCCACGACCGACCCCGAGGCGTTGCGGGCCTGGTTCGTCGAGTCCGCCGACTCGGGGTCCCTCGTGCGTTACCTCGAGACGTTCGACCACACGATCGCCGTCATGCAGACGGCCGCGGGCCTGACCCGTGTCGCGCGCGAGGCCGTGATCGACCTCGCCCGCGACGGCGTGGTCTACGCCGAGCAGCGCTGGGCGCCGGAGCAGCACCTCACTCAGGGCCTGAGCCTCCAGGACGCCGTCGACGCCGTGCGCATCGGCCTCGAGGAGGGCGTGGCGCTCGCCGCCGAGGAGGGCCGGACCATCCGCGCCGGGCAGCTCGTCACGGCAATGCGGCACGCCGACCGGTGGGACGAGATCGCCGCGCTGGCGCTCGCGAACCGTGACGCAGGGGTCGTGGGCTTCGACATCGCCGGAGCCGAGGACGGCTTCCCGCCGTCCCGTTTCCCGTCCGCGTGGCGGACGCTCAACGACGCGTCGTTCCCCGTCACCATCCACGCGGGGGAGGCCGCTGGTGTCGACTCGATCGCGGAGGCCGTCCACCTCGGCCACGCGTCCCGCATCGGCCACGGTGTCCGCATCGTCGAGGACATCACGGGGCTCGGGAGCGACTCACCGCAGCTGGGCCTCGTCGCCCACTGGCTCCGCGACAACCAGGTCCCGCTCGAGCTCTGCCCGTCGTCGAACGTCCAGACCGGAGCCGCGACGTCCGTCGCCGACCACCCCATCTCGCGCCTGCGCGACCTCGACTTCGCGGTGACGGTGAACACCGACAACCGGCTCATGTCCGGGACGTCCATGACGCGGGAGATGACCCTCCTCGTCGAGGAGGCGGGCTGGACCCTCTCCGACCTGCGCGACGCCACCCTCGCGGCGGCATGGAGCGCTTTCATCCACCACGACGAGCGCCACGCGCTCGGCGAGCAGATCATCGCGGGCTTCGCCGAGCACGGCGTCCAGTGACCCGCCCCACCCCATCAGCCACGGAGAGAACGATGACGCACAAGACCATGAGCGCGAGCGACCTCGCACAGCACGTCGACCACACGCTGCTCAAGCCCGAGTCGACCCCCGCGGACGTCGCGGCGCTGGCGGAGGAGGCCGCATCGCTCGGGACGTACTCCATCTGCGTGTCGCCGTCGATGCTGCCGCTCGCGCTGCCCGCCGGCAGCACCCTGAAGATCGCGACCGTGTGCGGGTTCCCCTCGGGGCAGCACCAGAGCCAGGTCAAGGCCGCCGAGGCGGCGCACTCCGTCGCCGACGGAGCGCACGAGGTCGACATGGTCATCAACATCGGCGCGGTGAAGAGCGGCGACTGGGAGTACGTCGAGGCGGACATCGCGGCGGTCCGGCGTGCGACGCCGTCGCCGGTGGTCCTCAAGGTCATCATCGAGTCGGCGGCGCTCACGGACGAGGAGATCGAGCTGGCGTGCCGCGCCGCCGAGTCAGCGGGCGCCGACTTCGTCAAGACGTCGACCGGGTTCCACCCCGCGGGCGGCGCGACGGTGCACGCCGTGCGGCTCATGGCACGCGCCGTGGGCGACCGGCTGGGTGTGAAGGCCAGCGGTGGTGTGCGGACGGCTCAGGACGCCCTCGCGATGATCGACGCCGGGGCCACCCGGCTGGGGCTCTCGGGGACGGCGGCGGTCCTCGCCGGACTCGACCACCTCGGCGAGGAGTCCGGTCCCGGGTCCGTCGACGTCACCGACGGGGCCTACTGAGTGACGCAGGAGACCCACGTCGAGCGTCCCGCGAGGCCCGAGCGACCGGTGACGTCCGCGACGGTGCTCCGCACGGAGCGTCTCACCCCGCACATGGTCCGGGTGGTCCTCGGTGGGGAGGGGCTCGTGGGCTTCGACGCGGGTCCGTTCGCGGACCGGTACGTGAAGCTCCGGTTCCCTCCCGAGGTCGAGGGAGGACGTCCGCGTCTGCGGACGTACACCATCCGTTCCTGGGACCCGCTCACCGGTGAGCTCGCGATCGACTTCGTGGTGCACGGCGAGGAGGGTCTGGCCGGGCCCTGGGCCGTGTCGGCGCGGCCCGGCGAGACGGTGACGTTCCTCGGTCCGGGGGGCGCTTTCGATCCGTCCCCCGTCGCGGACTGGCACCTGCTCGTGGGTGACGAGAGCGCACTCCCGGCGATCGCCGCCGTTCTCGATGTGCTGCCCGCCGGGGCGCGGGTCAAGGCGTTCGTCGAGGTCGACGGTCCTGCGGACGAGCAGACCCTGGGTACGCAGGCGTCCGCGGTCGACGGCGACGTCGTGACCTGGGTGCACCGGGGCGCGGGGGAGTCCCTCGCCGACGTCGTCCGCGGGTGGTCCTTCCCCGGTGGCGTGCCCGAGGTCTTCCTCCACGGGGACGCGGGGTGCGTCCGCGAGCTCCGGCGCTTCGTCCGGCTCGAGCGCGGTGTCCCCGTCGACATGCTGTCGGCGTCCGGGTACTGGCGACGTGGGCGGACGGAGGAGGCCTGGCGCAGCGAGAAGGCCGGGTGGAAGGCGGCTGTGGAGGCCGACGAGCAGGGACCCACGGGCTGATCTCCGTTCCGCACCGTTGACACCGGACGACGGTCGTGCCGATACTCGAACGGCTCGGGGAAAGCGCTTCCAGTGCGCTGCGTCTCGTCAAGGACGACGGACGGTCGGCCTCGGGGGGTGGCGGAGCCGGGCACGGACGCGCGGCGCCGTCGGGGTGAAAGGATTCAATGGTGAGTCATCAGACCAGACGACGAATGACGGCACGATCGATCGCGGCCGTCGCCGCAAGCGGCGCCCTGCTCCTCGCAGGAGCGACCGTCTCCACCGCCGCGCCCGACGCGGTCCACAGCACGTCGGCGCACGCGAAGGGTCGGCCCGCGCCCGGGCCACGGCTCGAGGCGCTCGACCGCGGACTCGTCGCGGCGAGCACCGACGACGGCGTGTTCCTCTCCTGGAGGCTGCTCGGCCCCGAGGCCACCGGCGCGGGGAGGTCCGGGCTCACCGGCACGAGCTTCGTCGTCTTCCGGGACGGGCGCTACCTGGCCACCGTCAAGGACAGCACCAACTTCCTCGACTCCTCGGGCAGGTCGGGGGCGAGCTACCAGGTCGCCCCCGCGAAGGGGCGCTCGAAGAGCCGGGCTGCCTACCGGTCCGCCCTCAGCGACCCGGCCACGCCCTGGGCGGGCGCCTACCGGGACGTACCGCTCACCCGACCGGCGGACGGTGTCACGCCGGCGGGCGAGAGCTACACGTACTCCGCGAACGACATGAGCGTCGGTGACGTGGACGGTGACGGTGCCTACGAGCTCGTGGTGAAGTGGGATCCGTCGAACTCCAAGGACGTGTCGCAGGTCGGGTACACCGGCCCGGTGTACATCGACACCTACGAGTCGGACGGCACCCTCCTGCACCGCGTGGATCTCGGCCCCAACATCCGCGCCGGTGCCCACTACACGCAGTTCCTCGTCTACGACTTCGACGGTGACGGCCGGTCGGAGATGATGCTCAAGACGGCACCCGGCACCCGCACGCTGACCTTCGGCAGGTCGGGCGAGGTCGTCTCGGACACCCCGGTCACGCTGCTGCCCGAGGACGTCGCCGCCGGGTACTCCGTCGACGACGACTACCGCATGAGCGCCGACGACTACTACGAGCACCTCGTGGACATGTTCCTCGGCTGGCACGAACACCCCGAGGTGGTCGCCGGGCACTGGCCGGCGACGATCGAGGAGGCGCTCGGGCTGGAGGTCGCGCACGGGTACCCGCTGTCCCGGGAGTCCGCACAGGCGCTGGCGGACCACTTCATCGACGTCTACGCCCCGGGGCGCAGCGCCCGGAACGCGCTGCGCGCGTTCGAGGGATTCGTGCTGTCGGGTCCCGAGTACCTCACGGTGCTCGACGGGGCCACCGGTGCCGAGCTCGAGACCGTCAGGTACGAGCCGGGGCGCCACGACGACGGGCTCATGTGGGGCGACTACGCGATGTCCCGCATCGAACCGGGGAACCGGGTGGACCGGTTCCTCGCCGGCGTCGCCTACCTCGACGGGAAGCGGCCCAGCGCCGTCTTCGCTCGTGGCTACTACACCCGTGCCGCGCTCGTGTCCTACACCTGGGACGGCGAGCGCCTGTCGAAGGTGTGGGACGTCGACAGCGGCTGGGCGCCCATGTCGAACCCCTTCGCGGACTCGCCGCACGGGGTGGACGGCACCGACCCCGAGTTCGGGACCCTCACGACGCAGGGCTTCCACTCGCTGAGCGCCGCCGACGTCGACGGGGACGGGCGCCAGGAGATCGTCTACGGGTCGGCCACCATCGACGACGACGGGTCGCTCCTCTACAGCTCGTTCGCGGACATGCCTGCGGGCAGCGCTGCGCCGGGGACGTCGGCCCGCCTCGGCCACGGTGACGCGATGCACGTCACGGACATCGACCCCGCACGGCCGGGCCTGGAGATCTTCACCGTGCACGAGGGCGGGACGTGGGCGCCCTACGGCATGGCGCTGCGCGACGCCGCCACCGGTGAGGTGCTCGTGGGGGAGTACTCCGGCCGGGACACGGGTCGCGGGATGATCGGTGACGTCCGTCCGGACGTCCGGGGCATCGAGACGTGGGCCGGCAACCCGGACGGGTCCGACCCGCTCGGTCTGCGTGCCGCCGACGGCACGCGGCTGCCGGGCGGGACGCCGGGGACCAACATGACCGTGCGCTGGGCGGCCGACGGGACGACCCAGGTCATCAACGGGTCGGGGAGCGCGACGCCCACCATCGACGACTGGCAGCGCGGCACGCTGCGCACGCTCGACGGGACCTTGACGAACAACGGCACCAAGGGCACCCCGTCGCTCGTCGCCGACGTCTTCGGCGACTGGCGCGAGGAGGTCCTCGTGCGGACCGTCGACTCGTCCGCCGTCCGGATCCACCTGTCCACGGAGCTCACCGACCGGAAGATGTACACCCTCATGCACGACGCCCAGTACCGCGTCGAGGTGGCACGCCAGCAGACCACGTACAACCAGCCGTCGTACCCGGGGTTCTACCTCGCGTCCGACATGGACTGGTCGACGGTCCCGCTGGTGCACCGGTCCTCGGCGCCGCCGTGCAAGCCCGGCAAGCCGGGTCACCCGTGGCGCCCGGGGGAGCCGGGGCGCCCCTGGGGCAGGTAGCACGTGAGCGGGGTGGGACCGTGGACCGGTCCCACCCCGCGACACCTCGGGACGTACCGGGTCAGAGCCCGAGCGCCGCCGTCATGTCCGCCCGCACCGCATCGAGACGTTCCCGTGCGGTCCGGCGGGCGGTGGTGAGGTCGTCCGCCGAGGCGTCCGTGGCGACGGGCACCACGACCTCGAGGTAGCACTTCACCTTCGGCTCGGTCCCGGACGGACGGACCACGACGCGCGTGCCGTCCTCGGCGAGGAGCCGCACACCGTCGGTCGGGGGCAGCCCGTCGACGCCCGCGGAGAGGTCGACGGTCTCCACGACGGCTGACCCGGCGAGCGACGCAGGCGGTGCACCACGGAGCGTCGCCATGGTCTCCGGGATCCGGGAGAGGTCCGAGAACCGGACGGAGAGCTGGTCCGTGAGGTGCAGGCCGTGGGCGCGGGCGAGGTCGTCGAGCGCGTCGACGAGCGTGAAGCCCTTCGCCTTGAGACGGTCGGCGAGCTGCACGAGCAGGAGCGCGGCGCTGATGCCGTCCTTGTCACGCACCGACCTCGGGTCCACGCAGTAGCCGAGCGCCTCCTCGTACCCGAAGACGAGCCCCTCGGCGCGCGAGATCCACTTGAAGCCCGTGAGCGTCGCGCTGTGCTCGAGGCCGTGGGCCTCGGCGATCCTGCCGAGGAGCCGCGAGGAGACGATGGAGCTCGCGAGACGTCCTCCCGCACCGGTGGCTGCTGCCCCGGCGGCGACGAGCTCGCCGAGGAGCGCCCCGACCTCGTCCCCGTGGAGCATCCGCCACCCGTCGGCGACGGCGGTGTCGCGATCCACCGTGGGTGGGACGCCCATCGCGCCCCGCCGATCGAGGACGGCCACCGCGCACCTGTCGGCGTCGGGGTCGTTGGCGATGACGAGGTCGGCCCCGAGGGTCTGCGCGTACGCGAGCGACAGGTCGATCGCGCCCGGCTCCTCGGGGTTGGGGAACGCGACGGTCGGGAAGTCCGGGTCGGGCTGCGCCTGCTCGGGGACCAGGAAGAGGTCGTCGTAGCCCGCCGCGCGGAGCACGTGCTCGACGACCGCCCCGCCTACCCCGTGCAGGGGGGTCACGACGACCTTGAGGTCGCGTGGGGCGTCGGCCACGGCGAGCTCGCCGACGGACTCGACGTAGGAGGCCAGGACGTCCGGCCCGAGCACCGTCCACCCGCTCTCCGGGCGGGACACCGAGGCGACGGACGGGACCGCGGCGATCCTCTCGGCGATGCGCCCGTCGTACGGCGGCACGATCTGGGCGCCCTGACCGGCGTCCGTGACGACCCGGCCGCCGAGGTACACCTTGTACCCGTTGTCGGCCGGGGGGTTGTGGCTCGCCGTGACCATGACGCCGGCGTCGGCGTCGAGGTGGCGGACGGCGAAGGCGAGGACCGGGGTGGGCAGCGCGTGGTCGAGGACGAGCGCCTCGATGCCGGCACCGGTGAGGACGGCCGCCGTGTCGAGCGCGAAGGTGTGCGAGTTGTGCCGTGCGTCGTACCCGACGACCACGCGGGGTGGCCGCCCGTCGGCCGGGACCGCGTCGACGAGGTAGGACGCGAGGCCTGCGGCCGCACGGATCACCACGGCCCGGTTCATGCGGTTGGGTCCTGCGGCCATCGCGCCGCGCAGCCCTGCCGTCCCGAACTGCAGGGTGCCCGAGAACCTGTCCGCGAGCTCGGCGAGCGCCTTCTCCCGGGTGTGCAGCGGGTCGTCGTCCGTCTGCGCGTCCTCGACGAGGGACCGCAGGTCGTCCCGGCACGCCTCGTCCGGGTCGTCGGCGAGCCAGGCGTCGATCTGCGGCTGGAGCTCCGCGAGCTGGGGGTCCGTCATCAGATCTTCCTCACGATGTCGGCGAGGAGGGCGCTGATCCGCGGCCCTGCGGCCTGGCCGGCCTCGAGGACCTCCTCGTGGGAGAGCGCCTCCGGGCTGATGCCCGCGGCGAGGTTCGTCACCAATGAGATGCCGAGCACCTCGAGGCCGGCGTGCCGTGCCGCGATCGCCTCGAGCGTCGTGGACATGCCCACGAGGTCCGCCCCGAGACGGCCCGCCATGCGGACCTCGGCGGGGGTCTCGTAGTGCGGGCCGGGGAACTGGGCGTACACGCCCTCCGCGAGGCTCGGGTCGACCTCGCGGGCCACCGCCCGCAGACGTGCCGAGTAGAGGTCGGTGAGGTCGACGAAGGTCGCCCCCTCGAGGGGCGACGTCGCGGTGAGGTTGATGTGGTCCGAGATGAGGACCGGGGTCCCGGGCCGCCAGTCGACGTCGAGGCCCCCGCAGCCGTTGGTGAGGATCGCGGTCCGTGCGCCCGCGGCGGCGGCCGTGCGCATCCCGTGCACGACGGCGCGCACGCCCTTGCCCTCGTACAGGTGGGTCCGCGACCCGAGCACCAGCGCGTGCTTGCCCGTGCCCTCGATACGGACCGAGCGCAGCGTCCCGACGTGACCCGCCACGGCGGGCTTGGAGAACCCGGGGACCTCGTCGCTGCGGATCTCGGCGACGGTCTCGCCGAGGAGGTCGGCGGCGCCCCCCCACCCGGAACCGAGGACGAGCGCGACGTCGTGGGACGCGACGCCCGTGGCGTCGGCGATGTGGGCGGCGGCCGCCGCCGCGAGCTCGAACGGGTCGACGTCCGGCTGCTGGGGGGCGCCCGAGGATGTGGGGTGCGGGAGAGTGCTCATGGGACGAGGTTATCCGGGCACGGAGGCCTGCACACGCACCTTCGGTCCCACCAGGGGCGATGCCCGACGGTCCTGGTCCTCCTGCGCTGTCGCGAGCCCTGGGTGGCCGGGGATACTGGTGGGGTGACTGCGACCCAGACCCCACCCCCTGTCCCCAGCCCGGCGCGCCCCACCGAGACGCAGGACCTCCAGGAGACCCGCATCGTCGTCCTCGGCGGCGGACCCGGCGGGTACGAGGCGGCGCTCGTCGCCCGGCGTCTCGGGGCGCACGTCACCGTCGTCGAGCGCCAGGGCCTCGGGGGAGCGGCCGTCCTCACCGACGTCGTCCCGTCCAAGACCCTCATCGCCACGGCCGAGTGGATGACCATCGGGGAGTCCGCCGGCGAGCTCGGGATCCGTGTGTCCGGTAGCGACGGCGGCACCGTCGAGGGGCTCACCGTCGACCTCGCCGCTGTGAACGCGCGGGTGCGGGCGCTCGCCGCCGCGCAGTCGGACGACATCCGGGCGCGGCTCGAGCGCGAGGACATCCAGGTGGTCCTCGGCGACGGTCGGCTCGACGGCCCCTCGCGCGTGGTCGTCGACGACCCGGAGGGCGGCTCGGGGCCCGTGGTCCTCGACGCGGACGTCGTGCTCGTCGCCACCGGGGCGACGCCCCGGATGCTGCCCGACGCGCAGCCGGACGGGGAGCGGATCCTCACCTGGACGCAGCTCTACGACCTCAAGGCGCTCCCCGAGAAGCTCGTGGTCGTCGGGTCGGGGGTCACCGGTGCGGAGTTCGCCGGGGCGTACAACGCCCTCGGGTCCGAGGTGGTCCTCGTGTCGAGCCGTGACCGGGTGCTCCCCGGCGAGGACGCGGACGCGGCGAACCTCATCGAGGACGTCTTCCGTGGGCGTGGGATGACGGTGATGTCCCGGAGCCGCGCGGAGGGCGCGCGGGTCGTGGGCGAGGGCGACGACGCCCACGTCGAGGTGACGCTCTCCGACGGGACGGTCGTCGAGGGCAGCCACGTGCTCATGGCCGTCGGGTCCATCCCCAACACCCGGGGCATCGGCCTCGAGGAGGCCGGCGTGCGGCTGATGCCGTCCGGTCACGTGGAGGTCGACAAGGTGTCCCGCACGACCGCCCGGGGCGTGTACGCCGCGGGCGACTGCACGGGTGTCTTCCCGCTCGCGTCGGTCGCGGCGATGCAGGGCCGCGTCGCGATGTCTCACGCGCTCGGTGACGCCGTGACCCCCATCAAGCTCCGGACGGTCGCGGCGAACATCTTCACCGCTCCCGAGATCGCCACCGTCGGGTACAACGAGAAGACCCTCGTGGAGCAGAACTCGAAGTACTCGACCACCATCCTCCCGCTGAGCCGCAACCCGCGGGCCAAGATGCTGGGCATCCACGAGGGCTTCGTGAAGATGTTCGCGCACCCGGAGGCGGGCGTGGTCCTCGGGGGCGTGGTCGTGGCCCCCAGGGCGAGCGAGCTGATCTTCCCCATCACCCTCGCGGTGGCCCACCGGCTCACGGTGGACGACGTGGCGGAGGCGTTCACCGTGTACCCGTCACTCTCCGGCTCGATCGCCGAGGTGGCGCGCATGGGTCACCACAGGGCCGTCTGACGCGTACGGGGCGTCCTGGGGCCGGGACGCCCCGCGGCCGCGTGAGCGTCAGCGGAGGGTGACGGGCCCGACGGAGGCGCTCACCCGCAGGGCGCCGTCGACGACGTCGAGCCCCGTGACCGTGACACCCTCGACGCGTGAGGTCACCGCCTCCTGGACGCGCAGCGCCAGCACGGGCTCGTCGGTCCCTCGCCGCACCTCGACGAGCCCGTCGGGAAGGCCCTTCCTGGCGAGCGCCGCGTTCACGGGGCCCGTCACGTGGTTGAGGAGCTTGTGCGCCGGGATGGCGCGGGCCTGCGCGGAGATCTCGAACGTCGCGACCCCTCCGGCGTAGCCGGTGAACCGTGCCGCCACGGAGACCACGCCGACGGCCGCGGCCGCGAAGCGCAGCGCGGTGGGCGGGTCCGGGATCAGGCGGAGGTCGATCTCGGCGTGGATCGTGGAGCCGACGGCACGGACGGACCGGACGAGCGGCGGCAGGGGCTCTCGCGCGGCGGCGAGGGCGAGAGCCTCGTCCACGGGAAGTGTGATGTCCACGGTTCTCTCCTCAGGGGGTGACGGTGAGGGTCGTCACGATCGGGCGGTGGTCCGACTCGGTGGAGTCGAGGACGGTGGTGTCGCCGAACCGCAGCCCGGCGCCGTAGAGCCAGTCGACGCGCGAGTCGGGGGACCGGCTGGGGTGGGTGAGCGAGCTCGGGTCGCCGGCGACGTCGACGGCGCTGGTCAGCCCCTCGTCGGAGAGCAGCCGTGTCTCGAGCCATCCGGGTTCCGCGTTGAGGGTCCCGGCGAGGACGTACGGCCCGACGACCGGCTCGGCGGCGACCAGCGCCCGGATCTGCTCGAGGCGGGTCGGCGTGTTGGGGGCGCGGTGCTGCAGGTGGACCGACGTCACGCGCACCTCGCCGGCCCCCGTGTCGATGCCCACGGAGATCGCGGAGCGTCGCTGAGGGCCCATCCCGTACGGGAGCTCGGTGGACCGCACGTCGATCGCCGCACCCATGGTGCTGCGCCACAGGACGGCGTTGCCGAACTGGTGGTCGGCGGCCGGGACGAAGACGAATCGCATGCCGAGGTGCCTGGAGAGGTACGTCGCCATGTCGACGCCGCCCCCCATGACCCACCCGCGGGAGACCTCCTGGAGAGCGACCACGTCGGCCCCGGACTCCCGGACGACGTCGACGATCTCGTCGAGCGGGACGTCCGGGTCGCCGCTCACCCCGTAGTGGACGTTCCAGCTGAGCATCCGCACCGTCCCGGCAGGGCGGTCCGTGGGCCCGGGGCCTGCCGGGACGACGAGCAGCGTGGTGCCCAGCACGAGGAGCGTCGCCGGGACGGCGACGAGGGCCGTGAGCGCACGTCGCCCGAGCGGCACGAGGTCGACGGTGATCTCGTGCTGCAGCGACCGGGTGCGGCGTCGGGCGCGCAGGCCCATGAGCGCGAGGACGCCTGCGACGACGACCGGGACGGCGGCGTTGGGCCAGGGGAGCGGGATGTCGTAGTCGAGCTGGTACACGAGGAGGGGCAGCGCGGTGGTGAGGCCGAGGGCTGACGCGACGCCCGCCAGCCGCGGCCAGCCCTGCGGGTGCGCCGGGCGCGTGAGCGCCTGGGCGAGGAGCTGGGTGCTCACGGGGGCGAGGAGCGCCGCGGACCCGGCGACCGCGAGGGACAGTGCGCCGGTCGGGATCCGTGGCCAGGTGGGCGCGAGGAGCACGACGGCCGCGGCACCGACGCCGACCACCACGAGGACGACGTCGGCGACCGGGGGGAGCGAGTCGACGCGGACGGCGGGGCGTGCGAGGAGAGCCGCGACGACGACCCCTGCGAGGAGCAGCACGACGCCGGAGGCCCACAGGGGCAGCCCCGACTGGGAGGAGACGAAGGCCGGGTTGGCGAAGACCATGACGGCGAGCGAGAGGTACGGACCGACGATCCACAGACCGCGCACCGTGCCCGCGGAGGGCAGGTCCCGGCAGCGCACGGCGAGGACGACGACGGCGCCGCACGTGGCGAGGGTCACGGCCCACCCGGCGGGCCCGTGGCGCCACACGGCGTCCCACGTCCCGAGCGCGAGGTTGATCGACGCGGAGGTGAGCACGCCGAGCGCCACGCCGGTGGCGACCGCCTGCCCCGAGACGCGGGCCGCGGCGGCGGCGGTGAGGGTGAGGACCGTGAGGGAGATCGCGACGGTCACGAGGCCGACGCCGTGACGGGCGGACCCGTCGAGGACCTGGACGAGGAGGCGTGCCGCGGCGAGGACGGCGACCGCGGCGAGGAGGGTCCGGCCGTCCGGGGGGCGGCGCACGGCGAGCGCGAGGGCCGCGACGAGCGCGCCGGGCGCGGCGTAGGTGACGAGAGCGGTGGCGGCCGCGGAGGCGACGCCGGTGGTGAACGCGTGGTCGATCAAGGGGCCGCTCGCCCGGATCATCTCCGCGGTGATCGTGGTGACGACCGCGAGGAGCGCGACGAGCGTCGCTGCTGGGCGTCCGCTCGCGCGCTGGCCAGGTGCCGTCGTCGCCGTCATGAGGGTGACGCTACCGTGCCGGGCGCTCCGTGAGGCGGTCGAGCAGCACGGGCCACGCCGCGGCGAAGGCCGGGAGGAGCGGGCGTCGGTCCACGTCCGCGAGCGGGACCCAGGCGATCGCCAGGCTCTCGGGGTCCGTCGGTCGGACGTCGAGCGTCGCTCCGGGGGCCTCGTCGGCGAGGACGGTCGTGTACCGCCACGAGCCGTGGTCGAGGACGTGCGTGGCGCGGACGTGCACGACGTCCGGGTCGATGCCGGCCTCTTCCTGCGCCTCGCGCAGGGCGCCCTGCTCGGGGCTCTCGTCGGGCCCGACGGCACCCCCGGGGACGCCCCACGTCCCGCCCTGGTCGCTCCACAGCGCACGGTGCTGGAGGACGACGTGCGTCACTCCTCCCGCGGCGTCGCGCCGGGCGAGGAGCAGCCCCGCGGCGCCGTGCAGGCCCCAGTGCCGTGAGCCGCAGTCGCAGTCGACCCACCCGTCACCGGGCTGGCGCGTGCGTCCTTCGGGTCGTGCGTCGTCCACCACCAGCAGAGCCTTTCACAGGCTCGCCGGGGGCCGCGACCGGAACGTCAGTCGACGATCTCGCAGATCGCCGTGCCGGACGTCACGCCCGCGCCGACGGCGGCGCTGAGGCCGGTGACCGTCCCGGCGCGGTGGGCGAGGAGCGGCTGCTCCATCTTCATGGCCTCGAGGACGACCACGAGGTCGCCCTCGGCGACCGTCGCACCGTCCGCCACGGCCACCTTGACGATGGTGCCCTGCATGGGGGACGCGAGCGTCGTGCTGCTGCTCGTCGCGCCGCTGCGGGTACCCGCCCGGCGGGCCGGGCGCCGGGCGGCCGCGGGCCTGCCGCGGCCGATGCCGAGCCCCGAGGGGATGACCACCTCGAGCCGCTTGCCGCCCACCTCGACGACGACGCGCTCGGTCCCGGGGGCCTCGTCGGCGTCGTCGGGCTGCGTGGGTGCGGGTGCCGGGGCGAGCGCGGCGCACTCGTCGACGAACTCGGTCTCGATCCAGCGGGTGTGCACCCGGAACGGCGTCCCGTCGGCGGGGACGAAGGCGTCCGCGTCGAGGACTGCGCGGTGGAAAGGCGTCACGGTGGGGATGCCGCTCACCTCGAGCTCCTTGAGGGCGCGACGGGCACGTTCCACGGCCTGCGTGCGGGTGGCACCGGTGACGATCACCTTGGCGAGGAGCGAGTCGAACGCCCCGGACACCGTGTCGCCCTCGACGACGCCGGAGTCGACGCGGACGCCCGGCCCCGTCGGCAGCCGCAGGCCGGTGACACGGCCGGGGGCGGGGAGGAACCCGGCAGCCGGGTCCTCGCCGTTGATGCGGAACTCGATGGAGTGGCCTCGGACCTCCACGGACGAGTACCCGAGGGGCTCGCCGGAGGCGATGCGCAGCTGCTCGCGGACGAGGTCGAGGCCGGTGACCTCCTCGCTCACGGGGTGCTCCACCTGCAGACGGGTGTTGACCTCGAGGAACGACAGGGTGCCGTCGACCCCGACGAGGAACTCGCACGTCCCGGCGCCCACGTAACCGGCCTCGCGGAGGATCGCCTCGGAGGACGCGTAGAGCTCGGCGACCTGCGCCTCGGTGAGGAAGGGGGCGGGCGCCTCCTCGACGAGCTTCTGGTGGCGGCGCTGCAGGGAGCAGTCGCGGGTGGACACGACGACGACCGTGCCGTGCTCGTCGGCGAGGCACTGGGTCTCGACGTGACGCGGCCGGTCCAGGTAGCGCTCCACGAAGCACTCGCCGCGACCGAACGCCGCGGTGGCCTCGCGGACGGCGGAGTCGAACATCTCGTCGATCTCGTCGACGGTGCGGGCCACCTTGAGGCCGCGCCCACCGCCGCCGAACGCCGCCTTGATGGCGACGGGCAGCCCGTGCTCGGCCGCGAAGGCGTGGACCTCGCTCACGTCGGCGACGGGGTCGGGGGTCCCCGGGACGAGGGGCGCGCCGGCACGCTGGGCGATGTGCCTCGCACTCACCTTGTCCCCGAGGGAGTCGATGGCGGACGGCGGTGGCCCGATCCACACGAGGCCTGCGGCGATGACCGCGCGGGCGAAGTCGGCGTTCTCCGCGAGGAACCCGTAGCCGGGGTGCACGGCGTCGGCGCCGGACCTGCGGGCGACGTCGATGAGCTTGCCCATGTCGAGGTAGGTCTCGGCGGCGCGGGACCCTCCGAGGGCGTACGCCTCGTCGGCGAGACGGACGTGGAGAGCCTCGCGGTCGGAGTCCGCGTAGACGGCGACGGACGCGATCGACGCGTCGGCGCAGGCACGGACGACGCGGACGGCGATCTCGCCGCGGTTGGCGATGAGGACCTTGGAGATGTGGGGCACGGCTCACCGTAACGTGCGAGGACGCGCTGGATCACGGTCGGCAGGCGGGTCCGGGTGAAGATTGGGGAGACGCCCAAGTGCCCCTGGGCCCAGTTGTAGGGATCCTCCATGGCGGGCATCCGATGCTCGCCCCGGAACGCCCTTCAGCCCGTCCGTGTTGGCGGTGTCGCACAGGGGAGCCGCCCGGACGGCTCACGGCGTGGGCGTCGTCCAGAGGTCGGTCCAGCGGACGTCGACCCGGTCGAGGAGCTCCCGGAGGAGGGGGAGGCTCAGCCCGACGACGGAGTGGTGGTCGCCCTCGATCCCGGTGACGAACGCCCCTCCCAGCCCGTCGACCGTGAAGCCTCCGGCCACGGCGAGCGGCTCGCCGGTCGCGACGTACGCCTCGATCTCCTCGTCGGTGACGTCCGCGAAGTGGACGACCGTGGAGCTCGTCGCGCCGAGCGTGCCGCCCGTCCCGCCCTCCTCGGGGTCGCGCAGGTCCACGACCCAGTGGCCGGTGTGCAGCACACCCGAGCGGCCGCGCATCGAGCGCCACCGCGCGATCGCCACCTCGGCGGTGCGGGGCTTGCCGTGGATCTCGCCGTCGATCTCGAGCATCGAGTCGCAACCGACGACCACGTCCGCCTCGTCGAGCCCGTTCCCCGAGGCGACGTCCTCGGCCTTCGCCTGCGCGAGCAGGAGCACGGCGTCCGCGGGCTCGAGCGCCCCGAAGCGGGCGCGCGCCGCGTCGAGCACGGCGTCCTCGTCGACACCCGACACGCGGACGACGGGGGCGACGCCGGCGGCACGGAGGGTCGCGAGACGGGCGGGGGACGCGGAGGCGAGCAGGAGCGTGGTCACGACCGGCAAGCCTAGTACGGGGCGCGCGGTCAGGTGAGGGCGTCCTTGAGGACGTCGAGGCCCACGGAGCCGAGCCCGAGGGCGCGGGCGTGGAACTGCTTGATGTCGAACGGCTGCCCGGCACGCGCGGCCGACTCGCGCGCGGCGTCGCGCGTCTGCTCCCAGAGGCGCTGCCCCACCTTGTAGGAGGGGGCCTGTCCCGGCCACCCGAGGTAGCGGTTGAGCTCGAAGCGGAGGAACGGTCCGGTCATGCTCACGTTGGCGTTGAGGAAGTCCCACGCCTTGGCCGCGTCCCAGACGCCTCCGCCCAGGTCTGCCGGTGCGGGCTTGCGCAGGTGGACGCCGATGTCGAGGACCACGCGCGCGGCGCGCATGCGCTGCGCGTCGAGCATGCCGAGCCGGTCGCCGGGGTCGTCGAGGTACCCGAGGTCCGCCATGAGGCGCTCGGCGTAGAGGGCCCAGCCCTCGCCGTGGCCGGAGACCCAGCAGGCGAGGCGTCGCCAGTCGTTGAGCGTCCCGCGCTCGTGGACGGCCTGGCCCGCCTGGAGGTGGTGCCCGGGGACGCCCTCGTGGAAGACGGTCGTCTTCTCGCGCCACGTGCTGAACTCGGTGACCTCGGCGGGCACGGACCACCACATGCGGCCCGGGCGGGAGAAGTCGTCCGAGGGCGGGGTGTAGTAGATGCCCCCGGTCTGGGTGGGAGCGATGCGGCACTCGAGGTCGAGGACCGGGTCCGGGATGTCGAAGTGAACGCCGTTCAAGGAGCGCACCGCGTCGTCCGAGGTCTCCTGCATCCACCTGCGGAGCTCCTCGGTCCCGTGGAGGGTGCGCGACGGGTCGGCGTCGAGCCGCTCGACGGCCTCGGCGACCGTCGCGCCGCGCCCGGCGACCTGGGCCGCCACCGCCGTCTGCTCCTCGACGACCCGCGCGAGCTCCTCGAGCCCCCACTCGTACGTCTCGTCGAGGTCCACGGTCGCCCCGAGGAAGTAGCGGGACGCCAGCGCGTACCGGTCGCGTCCGACGGCGTCGTCCAGCGGGGCGAGGGGAGCGAGCTCCTCGCGCAGGAACCTGGCGAGCGTCCCGTACGCCTCGCTCGCCGCCCGGGCGCCGTGCTCCAGCTCCTTGCGCACCGCGGCGCAGGCCGACGAGTCGTCGAGCGCCGCCGCCGCGGCGGGCCCGTGGACGAACTCCGTGAAGAACGACGTCGCAGGGTCGGCGAGCTCGTCGGCCTGTGCCGCGCACTCGGTGACCTGGAGCAGGGCGGCCACCCGCCCTCGACCGGCGGACCACCGCAACGACTCGACGTATCCCTCGATCGCCTGCGGGAGGGCGGAGAGCCGGGCCGCGATGGCCTCCCAGTGCTCGGACGTGCCCTGGGGCGCGATGTCGAGGACGTCCCTCATCCCCTGGAGAGGCGAGGCGATGACGTTGAGCGACGAGTGGACCTCGCCCGCGGCGTGCAGCTCGAGGTCCAGCCCCAGGCGCTCGCGCATGGCGGCGAGCGTCACCTCGTCCACGGCGTCGACCGGAGAGGTCCGCGAGATCTCGTCCAGGGTGGTCCTGGACAGCTCCGCCCGGGCGTCGACGGCTGCCGGCGAGTAGTCGGTGACGAGGTGGTCGTGGCCGGGTATCCCGAGCGCCGTGGCACCGAAGGGGTCGAGAGCCGCGGACCGCTGGACGAAGGCGTTCGCCACGTCGTCGAGCGCCGAACGAGCGCGTGCGTGACCGGCGCCGTCGCCGGCAGGGTGGGTCGTCATGCCTCGACGCTACCGTCGGGCGCGGGGTCTGTCAGGCGCTCGCCCGCGCGCAGGGGCGCGCCGGCCGGGCCGAGGACGATGGTCCTTGGGATCCCGCCGCGGGGTGCGGGAGGATCGGAGGACCGAAGTTACGTCGCAGGTCCCTTCCGGGGCCGTGGTCCGAGGGGCTCGCTCACCGATGGCACAGGACAGGACGAGGGGCGGCGCCCCTGACGACCCGCACGGGGACCGGCCCGCCGAGGCAGGCCCGGCCGAGCGTGGACCGGACGATCTCGACGACGATCTCGACGCCGAGATCGAGGCGCTCCTCACCGTCGACCCGTGGGCCGGCTTCCGGCACTCCACGCGGTGGATCTTCGGGACCATGCTCTTCTCCGCGACGCTGAGCCTGATCGCCGCGTTCGTGCTCTCCTACGACGCGGTGAAGCTCGCGGCGGACCCGTCGACGGCGCTGAGCTGCAACATCAGCGCCGTCGTCAACTGCGGCTCGGTGGCGCTGTCCTGGCAGGCCAGCCTCTTCGGGTTCCCCAACGCGTTCCTCGGCCTCATCACGGAACCGGTGGTCATCACCATCGCGGTCGCGTCCCTCGCCGGGGTCCGTTTCCCCCGGTGGTTCATGTTCACCGCGCAGGTGATCTACCTGCTCGGCCTGGTCTTCGCCCTCTGGCTCTTCAGCCAGTCGATGTGGGTCATCGGCGCGCTGTGCCCGTGGTGCCTGCTGATCACCGTCTCCACGTCGCTCGTGTTCCTCACGCTCCTGCACTACAACGTCCGCGAGGACAACCTCTACCTCCCGCGCGGGGCGCAGGAACGCCTGGCGGGGTGGGTGCGCAAGGACTACGACCTCTACGCGGGGATCCTGTGGGTGGCCGGCCTCCTCGCGCTCATCGTGGTGAAGTACGGCGACCGGCTCCTCGGCTGACCGGTCCGCCGCGAGGGGACGAGGTCGTCAGCCGCGCAGGCTCCAGCGCCAGGCGTCGTCACCGACGGTGGGGAGCGTGCCGCGAGGCGCGCGTGCGCGGCGGATCCACGTGTCGGGTCCGGTGACGGTCCGTTCGTCCGCGTCCGACGAGGAGACCGCCGCGAGCCCGGCGACGAGCGCCGCGACCTCGATGTCGTCGGGCGTCCCCCGGACCACCCGCACCTGCGCCGCGGCCTGCACGGCGTCCGTGCGGCCCGTCACGAGCCGTCCTCGTCGTCCTCGAAGAGCACCGGAGCCCCGCGTGCCGCGCCCCACTCGGGGACGTCGAAGCCGTTGTCGATGAGCCGCCGCGCGATCTCCGTGCCGCCCTCGTCGAGGATGCCCAGCACGGAGTCCATCGAGAGGTCGGACGTCCCGGTGACGGGTCCGACGGCGAACCCGAGGTGGAAGGCCTCGACCTCGCCCGGCGCGGTGGCGCCCTGCTCGTCGTCGTCGGCGTGGCCGTCCCACGTGAGGCCCGTGAGGTCGCTGTGCAGCCCGAGGCGCTCGTGGAGCAGGTCGTAGAGGGCCGCGTTGAGGGTCGCGACGCGCGTCTCCAGAGCGAGGACCCGGGGGTCCTCGTCCGCCTCGCGCGCCCCGAACTCCGCCCTGACGCCGACGGCCGTGCCGACGTACTCGCGCAGCGTCGCCGCGAGGTCGTCCACCGCCCGGAGGAGGTCCGCGGGGTCCACGTCGGTGAGGGGCTGCGCCCCGTGCGTCGCCTCGTCGTGCTCGTCGCGCGGCCCGTGGGCGTCGCCGTGCAGGCCCGGTTCGTCGGGGGTCACAGCGGGATGTTCCCGTGCTTCTTCGGGGGCAGCGACGCCCGCTTGGTCCGGAGCGCACGCAGCGCCCGCACGATCTGGGCGCGCGTCTCGTGCGGCGCGATGACGGCGTCCACGTAGCCGCGCTCGGCCGCGTCCCACGGGTTGACGATCGCGTCCTCGTACTCGTCGGTGAGGCGCCTTCGCTCGGCGTCGACGTCGAGTCCCGCGTCGGCGGCGGCCTTGAGCGCCCCGCGCTGGAGGATGTTCACGGCACCGCCGGCACCCATGACCGCGACCTGCGCGGTGGGCCAGGCGAGGTTGACGTCCGCCCCGAGCTGCTTGGACCCCATGACGATGTACGCGCCGCCGTACGCCTTGCGGGTGATGAGCGTGACGAGGGGCACGGTGGCCTCCGCGTACGCGTAGATGAGCTTGGCGCCGCGCCGGATGATGCCGTTCCACTCCTGGTCCGTGCCCGGCAGGAACCCGGGGACGTCGACGAGGGTCACGACGGGGATGTTGAACGCGTCGCACGTCCGCACGAAGCGCGCGGCCTTCTCCGCGGCGTTGATGTCGAGGGTCCCGGCCATGGACAGAGGCTGGTTGGCGACGATCCCCACGGAGTGCCCCTCGACGTGCGCGTACCCGACGAGGACGTTGCGGGCGTACAGCGGCTGGACCTCGAGGAAGACGCCGTCGTCGACGACGTGCTCGATGACGGTCCGCATGTCGTACGGCTGCGAGTCCGAGTCGGGGACGAGCGTGTCGAGCTCGAGGTCCTCGTCCGTGACCTCGAGGTCGTGCTCGGCCGGGAACGAGGGGGCGTCCCCGAGGTTGTTCTGCGGCAGGTAGGCGAGCAGGTGGCGCACGTAGTCGATCGCGTCGTCCTCGTCCGCCCCCATGTAGTGCGCGACACCGGATCGCTCGTTGTGCGTGAGCGCCCCGCCGAGCTCCTCGAAGCCGACGTCCTCGCCCGTCACGGCCCGGATGACGTCCGGGCCCGTGATGAACATGTTCGACGTGCCGTCCGCCATGACGATGAAGTCGGTGAGGGCGGGGGAGTACACCGCGCCACCGGCCGACGGGCCGAGGATGAGCGAGATCTGGGGGATCACCCCGGACGCGGCGACGTTGCGCCGGAAGATCTCCGCGAACTGCGTGAGCGCGGCCACGCCCTCCTGGATCCGGGCGCCGCCCCCGTCCGAGATCCCGACGAGCGGCACGCCCGTCCGCAGCGCGAGGTCCATGACCTTGGTGATCTTCTGGCCGTGCACCTCGCCGAGGCTCCCGCCGAAGACCGTGAAGTCCTGCGAGTAGATGCACACCTGGCGGCCGTCGACCGTCCCGTGCCCGACGACGACGCCGTCTCCGGCGATGCGCTTCTTCTCCAGCCCGAAGTTCACGGAGCGGTGCTTGGCGAAGGCGTCCATCTCGACGAAGCTGCCCGGGTCGAGGAGCGCCTCGATGCGCTCCCGCGCGGTCTTCTTGCCCCGGGCGTGCTGCTTCTCGACGGCCCGCTCCTCGGGCTCGTCGACCGCGGCGGCGCGCCGCCGGGCGAGGTCGGCGAGCTTCGCGGCCGTGCCGACGGGCGCGGACGGTGGGACGGTGTCCTCGGGACGGGTGGTGGCGTCAGTCACGGGACGAGCCTAGTTGGTGGGAGGCCACGGATCATCTGGGTCCCCACGACTGCCTGCCGCGCCGGTGTTGGTGGATCCCTACAACAGACGCGGTCGGCGGTCGGGTCGCCCGGGGGCTGCCGGTCCCGTCGTCCCTGCGGCATGATGACGGGATGGAGACCCCGGACCGTCCGCCGCTCGACGTCGCTCTCCTCTCGGAGCTCCTCGCCGGGCCCGCGGGCCCGCTGCGCCGGCTCGAGGTCGTGGCGTCGTCGCCGTCCACGAGCTCCGAGCTCGTCGCGGCCGTCGCCGCCGACCCCGCGGCGTGGCCGGCCCCCGCCCTCCTCGTCGCCGAGCACCAGGTGGCAGGCAGGGGGAGGTCGGGGCGCTCGTGGGAGACGCCCGCGGGGTCGGCGCTCACCTGCTCCCTGCTCGTGCGGCCCTCGGTCCCGCGCGAGACCATGACGTGGCTCCCCCTCCTCGCCGGCCTCGCGGCAGTGACGGCCCTGCGGTCCACGGCGGGCGTCCGGGCCGCCGTGAAGTGGCCCAACGACGTCCTCGTCCCCGGTGACGGGACCGACGTGACCGGGTGGGGCGGCCACCGCAAGGTCGCCGGGATCCTCACGGAGCTCCTGCCCGACGGCGGCGCGGTCGTGGGCGTCGGCCTCAACGTCACGCAGACCCCCGACGAGCTGCCCGTCCCGAGCGCCACGTCGCTCGCGATGGTCGGTGCTGCCACCACCGACCGGACGGTCCTCCTCACCGCGCTCGCGGAGTCCTTCGCGGAGATCGCGGGCCGGTGGTCGGCGGCCGGCGGTGACGCCGTCGCAGCAGGTCTCCGGGACGACGTCGCGGGGGCGTGCGCCACGATCGGGGCTCACGTGCGCGCCGAGCTGTCGGACGGCCGGGCCGTGCACGGGACCGCGCGCGGCCTGGCTCCCGACGGTGCTCTCGAGGTGCGGACGGCGACCGGGGAGCTGCACACCGTGCACAGCGGTGACGTGCATCACCTTCGCCTAAACTGACGGGGTGTCCACCGACGTGCCCCGCGCCTCCGACCCCACGCAGGTCGACCCGTCGAGCCAGCCGGGTCCGGACGGAGGCGCCGCCGAGCTCGACGAGACGCTCCTCGGTGGTCCTCGGGCCCACTCCCTCGAGAGCATGGCCGAGCAGACCGGTCTCGGGCGGGACTTCCTGCGGAGCTACTGGCGGGCCCTCGGGCTCCCCGTCACAGGGAGCGACGAGGAGACGTTCACCGAGGACGACGCACAGGCGCTCCGCGAGATCGCCGACTTCGCCGAGGCGGAGGGCCTCTCGAGCAGGTCGCTCACGACCCTCGTGCGCTCGGTCGGTCACACGACCGAGCGTCTCGCACTGTGGCAGGCCGAGGCGCTCGTCGAGCACATGGCGTTCCGCAACGATCTCGACGACACCAGCGCCCGGCTCCTGGTCCTCGACCGGTTGCCGAGCCTCGCCCCCGTCCTCGAGGCGCAGCTCGTCCACGCGTGGCGCAGGCAGCTGGCCGCGCTCGCGGGCCGGTGGTCGGTCGAGTTCTCCGGCGCCAGAGCCGTGGACGACTCCGGCCACGGCGAGCTGCCGCTGCCGCGCGCGGTCGGTTTCGCGGACATCGTCTCGTTCACGACGCGCACGGCGAGCCTCCGCTCGTCCGAGCTCTCGGACTTCGTGTCGGACTTCGAGGCGGGCGCCCGGGATGTGGTGACCTCGGCCGGGGGACGGGTCGTCAAGACCATCGGCGACGCGGTGCTGTTCATCGCGGACGACGTCCACGCCGGTGCCGAGGTCGCCCTCGGGCTGGCGACCGAGGGGCGCGACATGGCGGGGGTGGACGTCCCGCCGGTGCGGGTGAGCCTGGTGTGGGGGAGGGTCCTGTCGCGCTTCGGGGACGTCTTCGGGCCGTCGGTGAACCTCGCCGCCCGGCTCACGGACGAGGCCGACCCGGGCACCGTGCTCCTCGACCCCGCCACCGCTGCGCTCCTCGCGGGGGACGCGCGCTTCGCCCTCACCGCGCGGGCGCCGCGGGAGGTGCAGGGGCTCGGCACGATCGCGCCGGTGCAGCTTCAGCGGGCCTACACGCCGGAGCTCTGAGGGTTCTCGCGGCGTGGGGCGGGGAACCGCTGGGGGCGATCTGTAGGAGCGCTCCCACGAAAGTGCTCCCGGGCGTGTCCTCTGCGATCCAGAACCGCTATGCTTCCGAGCGTACGGAGGCGTGGGAGCGCTTCCAACCCCCTAGACGTGAGGCACCGCGGCCCGCCCCGAACGGCGTCGGTCCACCTCCAGGTGCGCCACGTCCACACCGAGGCGAGAGGCGCTCACATGCACTACGGCCACTTCGACGACGAAGCCCGCGAGTACGTCATCACCACCCCCCACACGCCCTACCCGTGGATCAACTACCTGGGCTCCGAGCAGTTCTTCTCGCTCATCTCCCACCAGGCGGGCGGGTACTCGTTCTACCGGGACGCGAAGATGCGGCGCCTCACGCGCTACCGCTACAACAACATCCCCGCCGACTCGGGGGGCCGCTACTTCTACGTCAACGACGGCGGCGACGTGTGGACCCCGTCCTGGCTGCCGGTCAAGGCCGACCTCGACCACTTCGAGACCCGTCACGGCATGGGCTACACCCGGATCACCGGTGAGCGCCGTGGGCTCCGCGTCGACACGCTCTACTTCGTGCCCATGGGCGAGAACGCCGAGGTGCAGAAGGTCACGGTGACCAACACCTCCGACGTCGCCAAGAGCGCGACCCTGTTCTCCTTCGCGGAGTTCTGCCTGTGGAACGCGCAGGACGACCAGACGAACTACCAGCGGAACCTGTCGATCGGCGAGGTCGAGGTCGAGACCGACTCCCCGCACGGCGCTGCGATCTACCACAAGACCGAGTACCGCGAGCGTCGTGACCACTACGCCGTCTACGGGGTCAACGCGCCGGTCGCGGGCTTCGACACGGACCGCGACACGTTCGTCGGCGCCTACAACGGGCTCGGTGAGGCCGCCGTCCCGCGGGCCGGCGTGTCCGGGAACTCCGTCGCGTCCGGCTGGTACCCCATCGGGTCCCACTCGCTCGAGGTGCACCTCGAGCCGGGCGAGTCCGCGACGTACACGTTCGTGCTCGGGTACGTCGAGACCCCGGCCGACGCCAAGTGGGCCCCGGCCGACGAGGCCGCCGGGATCGGCGAGAAGCAGCGCATCAACCGCGGTCCTGCGCACGAGCTCCTCGCGCGCTTCGCGACGACCGAGCAGACCGACGCCGCCTTCGAGGCGCTGCGCGAGTACTGGACGTCCCTGCTGTCCACGTACTCCGTGTCGTCGACCGACGACAAGCTCGACCGCATGGTCAACGTGTGGAACCAGTACCAGTGCATGGTCACGTTCAACATGTCCCGGTCGGCGTCGTTCTTCGAGACGGGCATCGGCCGCGGGATGGGCTTCCGCGACTCGAACCAGGACCTCCTCGGGTTCGTCCACCTCATCCCCGAGCGAGCCCGCGAGCGCATCCTCGACATCGCTGCCACGCAGTTCCCCGACGGCTCCGCTTACCACCAGTACCAGCCGCTGACCAAGCGGGGGAACAACGACATCGGGTCCGGCTTCAACGACGACCCCCTGTGGCTCATCGCGGGTGTCGCCGCGTACATCAAGGAGTCGGGTGACGTCTCGATCCTCGACGAGCAGGTGCCGTTCGACAACGACGAGTCTCTCGCCGAGCCCCTGTTCGAGCACCTCACGCGGTCCTTCCGGTACACGCTCGACCACCGGGGCCCGCACGGCCTGCCGCTCATCGGTCGTGCCGACTGGAACGACTGCCTCAACCTCAACTGCTTCTCGAACGAGCCGGGCGAGTCGTTCCAGACCACGGAGAACCAGGCCGGCGGCGTCGCGGAGTCGGTGTTCATCGCGGCGCAGTTCGTCCTCTACGGGGCGGAGTACGCCGAGCTCGCCGAGCGCCGCGGCCTGACGGACGTGGCGGCCGAGGCGCGCGCCGCCGTCGAGGAGATGCGGGCGGCGGTCCTGTCCCACGGCTGGGACGGCGAGTGGTTCCTGCGGGCCTACGACTTCTACGGGAACAAGGTCGGGACGGACGAGAAGCCCGAGGGGAAGATCTGGATCGAGCCCCAGGGCTTCGCGGTCATGGCCGGTATCGGCGTCGAGGGGACGGACCCCACGACCCCCGAGGCCAAGGGCAGCCCGGCCCTGCGCGCCCTCGACTCGGTGAACGAGATGCTCGCCACGGACCACGGCATGGTCCTGCAGTACCCGGCGTACACGAGCTACCAGATCGAGCTCGGAGAGGTCTCCACGTACCCGCCCGGGTACAAGGAGAACGGTGGCATCTTCTGCCACAACAACCCGTGGGTGATCATCGGCGAGACGGTCGTCGGCCGTGGCGCCCAGGCGTTCGACTACTACAAGCGGATCACGCCGGCGTACCGCGAGGAGATCTCCGAGGTGCACCGCCTCGAGCCCTACGTGTACGCCCAGATGATCGCGGGCAAGGAGGCCGTGCGCCACGGCGAGGCGAAGAACTCGTGGCTCACGGGGACCGCGGCGTGGAACTTCGTGGCGGTCAGCCAGTACCTCCTCGGGGTGCGGCCCGGGTACGACGGCCTCGTGGTCGACCCGCAGATCGGTCCGGACGTCCCGGAGTACACGGTGACCCGCACGGCCCGCGGTGCCACGTACGTGATCCACGTGACGAACTCCGGCACGCCGGGCGCCCGGGGGAGCCTCGTGGTCGACGGCGTCCCGGTCGAGGGCAACGAGGTCCCCTACGCGGCCCCCGGGTCGACCGTGCAGGTCGATGTCACGCTCTGACACGGTCCGTACCGGGATGCTGCCCGTCGTGGGTGAGGTCGTGGTGCTGCGCAACGGACGCTGGGAGATCGGTGTGCTCCCGGCGTCCGGGGCGGCGCTCGCCTACGGGCGGGTGCTCGTCGGCGACCGGTGGCGCGACCTCCTGCGGCCCACGCGGACCGAGCACCGGACGGCGCCCGAGCGGTGTGCGTCGTTCCCGTTGGTGCCGTGGTCCAACCGCATCGCGGACGGGCGTCTGCGCTTCGAGGGGCGCGAGTGGATGCTCGCGCGCAACGGTGCGGACGGCACGGCCATCCACGGGGCGACGACGGGCTTCGCGTGGACCGTGGTGGCCAGGGACGAGGACCGGGTGGTCCTCGAGCTCTCGACACGGGACCTCGTCGGGGTGAACTTCCCGTGGCGCTTCCGGGCTCGTGTCGCCTACACGCTCACGGGTGACGGGCTGTCCGTCACCACGACGGTGGAGAACGACGACGACGAGACGTTCCCCGCGGGGTTCGGGCACCACCCGTACTTCCAGCGGAGCCTCGCGGCGGGTGGTCCGGAGGCGATGCTCGAGGTCCCGGCGCGGCGCGGGTACGCGCTGGTGCGCGCCATGGCGACGGGCCCGGCCGGCGACGTCCCGGAGCGTGCCGACTACCGGAGGCTGCGGCCCGTCGGGGACGTGTTCGTCGACGACTGCCTCACCGACCTGGAGCCCGGGGCGCCCGCGCGGATCGTCTACCCGGCGGGGCCGGGGCTCGGCGAGGTGGAGGTGCGTCTGACGGCCGACCCCGTGTACTCGCACACGGTGGTCTACGCGCCTCGTGGACGGTCGTACTTCGCGGTGGAGCCGGTGACCAACTGCAACGGTGCGTTCGCACTCCTCGACACACCGGGCACCGAGCACGGAGTGTTCCTCCTCGGACCGGGGGAGCAGCGCACCGGGACCTTCACGCTCGAGGTGCGTGAGACCTCCGTCACCTGAGCGGTTCGCCCGCCCCGTCCTTCAAGCCGCGCCGTCCGCTGCCGATGAACCCTGTACAAGGACACGGACGGGGCAGGGCGGAGGACGATCATGGCGACGGTGCACAGGGTTCTCGTGCTCGGGATCCTCGTCCTCGTCTCGGCCCCGCTCACGTCGTGCGGGGCCGTGACGTCGCTCGTGCAGAGCTCGGACGACCCGGCGGCGAGCATCGACTCGACGCAGAGCCTGCTCGGGACGAGCGGCACGGTGTCGAGCCTCGTGGAGGCGGCGGACGGCAAGAAGCTCATCGTCGTCTTCCGCGCCGAGGAGAGCGCCGAGGAGCAGGAGAGCGGGCCGGACGAGGCCCCCGTGTGGGTGCACACCCGGTCCGACGAGACCGAGGTGCCGGAGTCGACGGACGTCTCCCTGGTTGTCTCGAGCATCGACGCGTGGGTGGCCTCGCAACCGGACCCCGCGGAGTACGAGGTGGTCGTCCTCGACTGAGGTCCCCACCTCGGCAGGACGATCGAATCGTTATGATCCACTGGTGACGCGACCCATCCCCGACCCGGCCCCACCCACCCGCAGCCGTGCGTCGAACGCCCGCTGGGTGCTCATGCTCGGCTCTCTCGCAGCCCTCCCGGCCATCACGACGGACATGTACCTGCCGTCGCTGCCCGCCGTCGCCTCCGACCTGGGGACGTCGACGACGGCAGCGCAGCTCACCATGTCCGGGATGCTCCTGGGCGGGGCCGTCGGCCAGCTGGTCATCGGCCCATTCTCGGACAGGTACGGGCGCAGGCTGCCGGTCATCGTCGGCATCGTGCTGCACGTGATCACCTCGCTCCTGTGCTCGGTCGCGCCCACCATCGAGGCGCTCGTCGCGCTCCGCGTGGTGCAGGGCTTCTTCAACGCCGCAGCGGCCGTCGTCGCCATCGCGGTCATCCGTGACCGGTTCGTCGGGTCGGCGGCGGCGCGGCTGCTGTCCCAGCTCATGCTCGTCATCGGCGTCGCGCCGCTCTTCGCGCCGACGATCGGTCAGGTCGTGGCGGGGCAGTGGCAGTGGCGGGCCGTGTTCTACGTCCTCGCGCTCGTCGGGGTGGTGCTCGCGCTCGTCGTGTGGCGGTGGTTGCCGGAGACCCTGCCCACGGAGCGGCGGCGGATCGCAGGCCCCAAGGGTGTGGTCGTCGGGTACGCCCAGCTGGTGCGGGACCGTCACTTCATCGCGCTGGCCGTGCTGCCGGGCCTCGGCATGGCGGTGATCATGAGCTACGTGGTCGGGTCGCCGTTCGTCCTCCAGGAGGACTACGGGCTCAGCCCCGCCCAGTTCGCCGGGGTCTTCGCGCTGAACGGGGTGGCTCTCGTGGCGTCGGCCCAGCTCAACGCGGCGCTGGTCCGCCGCGTCGCGCCCGTGCGCATCCTCCGCGTCGCCCTCGTCGTCCAGCTCGTCTTCGCCGCGTTCCTCGTCGTGGTGCTCGTCACCGGGCTCGGGGGTGTGGTCGGTGTGGTCGTCGCGCTCTGGCTCGTCCTCGGGATGCAGGGGATGATCCCCGCCAACGCCTCCGTGCTGGCACTCGGCGGTTACGGGCACATGGCGGGCACAGCCGCGGCGCTCATCGGGGCGCTCCAGGCCGGGGTGGCCGGACTCGTCTCACCCCTCGTCGGCGCCTTCGGGGGGCACGGGGCGGCCATGGGCGGCGTGATGATCGCGAGCATCGCGGTCGCGGTGGCCGTCCTCGCGATCGCCACGCCCGCCTACCGCAAGGGCGGGTGGCACACCATGGAGAACCGGGCGGCACCGCCGCCCCGCTGACCTGGCCCCCGCGGTGGGAGAGGCGAACGCCGAGGGAACGACCCTCGTCACCGTCACGCCGTCACGCAGAACTCGTTCCCCTCGGGGTCCGCCATCGTCACCCAGGTGTGCGGGCCCTGCGCGCCGTCGTGCAGCCACGTCGCGCCACGCTCCTCGAGGCGCGCCCTGACCGCCTCGACGTCGTCGTCGACGCGGACGTCGAGGTGCACCCGGTTCTTCGAGGTCTTCGCCTCGGGGACCAGCTGGAAGAGGACGCGTGGGGTCCCGGCCGGGCCGTCGGCGTCGACGATCGCCGCCCCTTCCACCCAGACGAGACGCCCACGGTGGGTGGTCGTGTCCTCCGCGCGGGCATGGCCCTGCGCCACCATCGACCTGATGAAGTCCTCGTCGCTCTCCTCCACCTGCCAGCCGAGGGTCTCGGCCCACCAGTCGGCGAGGGTGTGCGGCGAGGTGCTGTCGACGGTGACCTGGAACGTGTGACCCATGGCACGACGCTAGTCCCGGCCACGCCCGTGGGGAAGGCCCGGTACGGTGACCGCATGACGACCGTCCTCGACGACCCGGCCGACTGGTGCCGCACGGCGTGCCTCGCGCTGCCGGGTGCGACGACCGACGTCCCGTTCGGGCCGGGCACCGACGTGTTCCGCGTCCACGGGAGGATCTTCGCGCTGCTCGGTCGGGCACCGACCGTCCCCGACCATCCGACGGTGACGCTCAAGGCCGAGCCCGACGAGATCCCCCTCCTGCTGGGGGCGCACCCGACGGTCGTGCCCGGCTACCACATGAACAAGAAGCACTGGGTGACGGTGGCGCTGCCGCCCGACCTCGACACCGGGCTGGTGGGCGATCTCGTCGAGGACTCCTACGACCTCGTCGTCCTCGGGCTGCCGGCCCGTCTGAGGCCGCTCACCCACCGACGCTGAACGTCAGGCGACGGTGACCGTCACCTCGTGCCAGCCCGTCGCGCCGTCGGGCGCCGGGGGCGCGTCGTCCGAGGTCTGCACGTCGCCGTCGCCGTCCGTCGCACGCACCCTCAGGGTGTGCTCGCCGGTGGTCGCCTCCCAGGGGTAGGTCCACTGGCGCCACGTGTCGACGCTCGCCTCGTCGGCGAGGACCGCAGGCTCCCACGGCCCGTCGTCCACCTGCACCTCGACCGCCGTGATGCCGCGCTGCTGCGCCCACGCGACCCCGCCGACCGGCACGGTGCCCGCGGAGACCTCGGCGTCACGCCGGGGCGTGTCGATGCGCGACGCGGTCTTCACGGGGCCGCGTTCGGACCAGCCGCGCGTGGACCAGTAGGCGACGTCCTCGGCGAACGTCGTGACCTTGAGCTCGGTGACCCACTTGGTGGCGGACACGTACCCGTAGACGCCGGGCACGACGAGCCGCACGGGGAAGCCGTGCCGGACGGGCAGGGGGGCGTCGTTCATGCCGACGGCGAGCAGCGCGTCCCGCTCGTCGGTGAGGATCTCCAGGGGGGTCGACGCGGTGAAGCCGTCGATGCTGCGGGACAGGACCATGTCCGCACCGGGGAGAGGGCGCGCCCGGGCGAGGACGTCGCGGACCGGGAGCCCCAACCACTTCGCGTTGCCGACGAGGTCGCCGCCCACGGTGTTCGACACGCAGATGAGGGTCACCCAGGCCTCGACGAGCTCGGAACCGAGGAGCTCGTCGAACGTGATCTCGACCTCCTCCTCGACCATGCCGTGCACGCGGAGCGTCCAGGTGGCCGGATCCACCTGCGGCACCACGAGTGCCGTGTCGATGCGGTAGAACTCGTCGTTCGGCGTCTGGAACGGGACGACTCCGGGTGCCGTCGACGCGACGTCGTCGGGCAGCGGGTCGGCGGGCCGTGCGGCGACGGGCAGGCGCACCGCCCGGCGGGCGGCGTCGACCACGCGCTGGCTCGCACCGACGATCTGGCCGCCGGCCGCTGCGACCGCCGCGATGGCCGCCGTCACGACAGCACCGCGGAGGAAGGTCCGGCGGTCGTGCTCCCCGGGCCGGCCGGCGGCGTCCTCGGTGCGGTCCCCCCGTGGCGCGAGCGCCGTGACGAGGACCCGCAGGGCGAGCATGCCGCACACCGCGCCGACGACCGTCGGGAGGGCGTCGGGCGCAGCGGTGCCCTCACGGGTGAGCACCGCCCCGAGAGCGACGGCCGCCAGGACGGCGACGCCCGCCGTCCCGGCCTGCAGCGAGCGCCGCGCGAGCACCCCCAGTCCGGCGAAGAGCGCGATCCCCACGACGGCCATGCCGACGAACAGCGCTACCTTGTCGGCCGTCCCGAACAGACCGATCGCCGCGTCCTTCAACCACGACGGGGTGGCGTCGACGAACGCGCCGCCGACCGCGACCACGGGGTCGGACGCAGCCGTGCGGAAGCCGGCCACGAGGTGCGCCACCGCCACGGTGAGCAGCCCCGCGAGCACGCCCGCGAGGGCCGCCGCGAGGGTCGGACGGCGCGACGAGGACGGTGCCGGGGGAGAGTCCATGCCCCCAGTATCGACCGGTTGCCTGGGAGCCACCTCGACGTCCGGTGACGAGGCCCGGGGGAGGCCGGGACACGTGCCCGACACGGCGGCGTCACCCGCGGTTGTCCCGGCGTTGGGCCCACGTCCACCTCGTCTCTCTAGCGTCAGGACGTCAGCGCCTTCTCCGCGCCAGGACACCCCACCCCTCGGAGGTCCACCAGTCATGCCCGCACGACGCCCCGCGTCACCCGTGCCCGGACGGACAGGGCGGCACCGCCGCCGCAGCACCGCCGCCCTCGCCGCCCTCGCCGTCGCCGTCTCCGGGCTGGTGGCGGCCCCCGCCGCCCACGCCGAGGACACCTCGACGATCTCACCCTTCGACGCCGTCGACCCGTACATCGGGACGGGCTACGACCGTGAGAACAACGCTCGCGGCAACGATCACTACGGCAACACCTTCCCGGGGGCGACCGTGCCCTTCGGCATGGTCCAGTCGAGCCCCACGACGTACAACAGCGTCCTCGACGAGCAGTTCGGCGGGTACGAGCACTCGGCCGACCAGCTGCGCGGCTTCGGGATGACGCGGCTGTCGGGCACCGGGTGCCGCCCCCGCTACTCGGGCAACGACTTCCCCGTCCTCCCCGTCACGCAGAGGCTCGTCGACGGCGCGCTGCCCTCGAACCCGAGCACGTCCGTCCGTGACTACTTCCTCGACTTCTCCCACGACGACGAGGTCGCGGAGCCCGGGTACTACTCCGTCGCGCTGGACTCCGGCGTCGACGTCGAGCTCACCTCCACCACCCGCACCGCAGTGAGCCGCTACTCGTTCGACGACGGGACGCCCGCGACCCTCGTGTTCGACGCCGCCGGCTCCAACAACGACGTCTCGGCGTCCCGCATCGACGTCGACCCCGCGACCGGCAGGGTCACCGGGACCGTGACGAGCAAGATCGTCTGCGCGTCCGGCCCCGAGTACACCGCCCACTTCTCCGCGACCTTCGACCAGCCCGTCGAGTCGTACGGCACGTGGGACGGCGACAGCGTCGACGCGGACGGCACGTCCGCGTCCGCCACCACCCAGAAGCACGGCTCCGGCGCCTGGGTGACCTTCGCCGACGGCGCCGACGTCACCGTCACCGCAGGCCTGAGCTACGTCTCCGTCGACGGCGCGCAGGCCAACGCCGAGGCCGAGACCACCGGTGCGACCTTCGACGACGTCCGGGCCACGGCGCGGGCGTCCTGGGAGCAGGCCCTCGGGACCGTCGCCGCCGACGGAGGCACCGAGCGGGACCGCGTCACCTTCTACACGGCGCTCTACCACGCGCTCGGCCACCCCAACGTCTTCCAGGACGCCGACGGCCGCTACACCGGGTACGACGGCGAGGTCCGCACCGTCCGTGACGGGCACGACTTCTACGTCAACCTCTCCGGGTGGGACACCTACCGCGGCCAGTCGCAGCTCGTCGCCCTCCTCTACCCCGACGTCGCGTCCGACATCAACCAGTCGATCCTCGACATGGTCGACCAGTCCGGCGGCTGGTCCAGCTGGCCCTCGCTCAACCGGATCCAGACGAAGATGAGCGGCGACTCGCTGCAGATCATCCTCGCCGCCGCGGACGCCTTCGGTGCCACCGACTACGACCGCGAGGGCGCCCTGCGCTCGATGGTCGAGACCCAGTCCCTCCCCGCGACGGGCTCCCTGCGCTCCGACGCCTTCCAGTACTCCGCCCTCGGGTTCGTCGACGGCGACAAGCGCGCCGCCGCCGTCACCCGCAACCTCGAGTACGCGGCCGACGACTTCGCGATCGCCCAGCTCGCCGGACGGCTCGGCGACACGGGCGCATACGACCTCTTCAGCCAGCGCTCGCAGAGCTGGCTCAACAGCTTCAACTTCACCACCAAGCACATCGACGCCCGCAACCGCAACGGCTTCATGAACGTCCCGCTGAACCGGCAGGGCGACCACTTCGAGCAGTCGACGGGCAAGCAGTACGGCTTCAACGTGTCCCACAACATGGCGGGGCTGATCGAGGCCCGTGGTGGTGTGGAGAAGGCCACGGCCGACCTCGACGCGCTCCTCGCGGACCTCGACGGGGGTGCGTTCAGCGAGACGGCGTACCTCGCGAACCAGCCGAGCTTCGGGCTGCCCTGGGTGTACAACTGGCTCCAGGCGCCGCACCGGACGACCGACACCCTCTACCGCGCGGCGGACGAGCTGTTCACCACGGCCCCGACCGGGCTCGCCGGGAACGACGACCTCGGGTCGATGAGCGCCTGGTACGTCTGGGCGAACCTCGGCATCATGCCCGGGATCTGGGGCACGGCGGACCTCCTCGTGTCGGCGCCCATGTTCGAGCACGTGACGATCTCGAGCGTCGGCTCCGACCGCGTGATCCAGATCGACGCCCCCGGTGCGGGCGACACGGCGCGGTACACCACCGGCCTCTCGGTCGACGGGACCCCGCAGACCGCGTCGTGGCTGCCCGGGTCCTTCGCCCAGGGCGGCGGGACGCTGTCCTTCACCATGGCGAGCACGCCGGGCACCTGGGGCACGGCGCCGGGCGACGTCCCGCCCTCGTACCAGGACGGCACGCACGCCCGCAACGGCCACGGAGTCACGGACGACGGCGCCGTGAACATGGGGTCGCTCGACGTCGGGGGCGTGACGCTGTCCCGTCAGGACCTCGAGGCCGCCGGCGTCACCGGTGGCGGCGAGGTGCCGCTCGGGAAGACCGGTGTCACCTTCATGTGGCCGGACACCGAGCCGGGCGAGGCCGACCACTGGATCCCGAACGGCCAGGTCGTGGACCTGGGCGACGAGGCCGCGTCGGGCATCTCCTTCCTGGGTCTCGCCACGAACGGCCCCTCGCGCGGGACGGCCGTGGTGAGCTACACGGACGGGTCCACGCAGGACGTCGACGTCCGCTTCAGCGACTGGGTGCCGGGGAGCCTCGAGCCCGGCAACGTCCGTCTCGTCGAGCTGACCAAGCGGAACACCGCGTCAGGTGGCTCGGACGCCGCGAAGCCCGTCGTGTTCGCGACGGCCGTCGTGCCGCTCGACCCCGACAAGCAGGTCACGTCCGTCCGCCTGCCCCGGGCGACGACCAAGGGGATCATGCACATCTTCGACGTCGCCCTGCGACCGGTCGTGGACGCCGAGCCCGGCGACCCCGACCAGCCCGCCCTCCCGACCCGGCCGGCACCGCAGGAGCCGACCGCTCCCGAGGTCCCGGCGAGCAACCCCGTGGACGGTGCGGTCCTCCTCGACGGGACCTCCACGTGGAGCTACCTCGACGACGGCACCGACCCGGCGGAGGGTCTCGCCGAGAGGACGGCGTGGACGCTCCCGGGCGTCGACGTCTCCGCGTGGAAGACGGGCACCGGCGGCTTCGGTGCCAAGAACGGGGTCCTCGGCGACCTCGGTGGTGGGTTCACTCCCACGACGCTCCTCCAGCAGAAGAAGGACGGCGGAACCTCCGGCGACAACATCGAGACGTACTTCTTCCGCACCACGTTCACCGTGGCCGAGGGCGACCTCGCGCAGATCTCCCAGCTGACGGGGTCCATCGCCTACGACGACGCGGCGCGCGTCTACGTCAACGGGATCCTCGTGGGCGGCTTCGCCGACGAGCGCATCGACGAGATCCCCTCGGGGAACCTCGGGTACGCGGGCGGCAACGGCTCCGCACCGATCACGGGCGGGTTCACCGTGCCTGCGGACGTGCTCGTCGCCGGGGAGAACGTCGTCGCCGTCCAGGTGCACAACACCAACGCGGGCAGCTCGGACGTCTACCTCGAGGTGCCGTCGCTGACGGTCGTGGCGGCGGCGAGCGCCGCGACGTACTCGGACGTCTCGCTCCACGTCGGTGCGGACGAGACGCAGCGGAACCTCGCGTTCTACACGGACCGCGAGATCACCGGGCAGGTTCAGGTGGCACCGGTGTCCGCACGGACCGGGGACGCGTTCCCCGTCGAGGCGGCCACCGTGGTCGACGCCACGTCGGAGCCCACCCAGGACGGGCGGTACTCGAACAAGGCCGTCATGGCGGGGCTCGCCGAGAACACGTCCTACCTGTACCGGGTGGGCAGCGACGCGTCGGGCTGGTCGCGGTCCTACGAGCTGTGGACGGGGACGTTCGACGAGACGCACAGCTTCGTCTTCACCGGCGACCCCCAGATCGGGGCGTCGGGGAACCAGCAGCGCGACCGTGAGTCGTGGGCGGCCGTCACCGAGCAGGTGGCGGCGCTGGAGCCGGACGCGTCGATGTGGCTCAACGCCGGCGACCAGGTGGAGCGGCACCGCGACGAGTTCGAGTACGAGTCGTTGTTCGCTCCCGCGATCATGCAGCAGCTGCCGTTCGTCTCGACCATCGGCAACCACGACAACCAGGGCCAGGCCTACATGACGCACTTCAACCGGCCCAACGTGTCGGAGGTCCACGGGTACGAGTCGACCCCGGACCGTGCGGGCGGCGACTACTGGTTCGAGTACAACGGGGTCCTGTACCTCAACATCAACTCCAACGCCCACGAGCTCGGCGACGAGGACCACATCGAGTTCATGCGCGAGGTCATCGAGGAGCACGGGGGCGACGCGTCGTGGGTCGTGGCGGTGTGGCACCACTCGATCTACTCGGCGGCCTTCCACTCCCTCGAGCAGGACGTCGTGGAGCGGCGTGCCGCGCTGGCGCCCGCGATGAGCGAGCTCGGGGTGGACCTGGTCCTGTCGGGTCACGACCACATCTACACGCGCAGCTACCTCATGGACGGCACCACGGCCGTCGGGGACAAGGCGGCGCAGGAGGAGTCGGGTGCCGTGCTCACCGCGGAGGAGGGGCAGGTGCTGTACGTCACCGGCAACTCGTCGAGCGGCAGCAAGTACTACGCCCTGGACGACCGGTCGCCCGACGCGGCGATCAAGATCCAGGCGAGGCAGCCGCAGTACACGGACGTGGACGTCTCGCCGACGGCCATCACGCTGACCACCACGCAGGTGTTCGACGGGACGGTCATCGACCAGGTGACGCTCACGCGGGCCGGCGGCGGTGACGGTGGTGCGGACACGACGGCCCCTGAGATCGGGGTGCCGGACGAGGACGAGGTCCCGCAGGGGCAGCCGTTCGACCCGCTCGCGGGCGTCACGGCCACGGACGACGTGGACGGTGACCTCACCGCCTCGGTGACCGTCGAGGGCACCGTCGACACGACGACGCCCGGGGACACGGTCCTCACCTATGCGGTGTCCGACGCCGCGGGCAACCGCACGACGGTGGAACGGACCGTGACGGTGGTCGCGGTCGCCCCGACCTTCGGTGGTGTGCAGCCGTCGCGGAACGTGGTGGTGGGCACGGTCGTCGACCCGCTCGTGGGTGTCACGGCGCTGGACGCGAACGGTGTGGACCTCACCGACCGCATCACCGTGAGCCTCGACGGTGCGAACCTCGCCGACGGCGCGGTGGACACCGGGACGCCGGGTGTCCGGACCCTCACGTACGAGGTGACGGACGACCACGGGACCGTCGGGACCGCGGAGACCGTCCTCACCGTGCGGGCCGAGGACGACCCCGAGCCCGTGCCGAGCGAGTCGCAGGACCCGGGTGACGGCTCCGGCCAGGGCACCGGCGGCGGTGCCGGCGGTACGGCTGGTCCGGACGGTGCGGGGGCAGCGGACGGTGCTCCTGGCAGGGGCGGCTTCCTCGCGGTGACCGGTGCCACGATCTGGGGCACGGTCCTGCTGAGCCTCCTGCTCGTCGGTGCGGGCACGGTGCTCGTGATCCGCAGGAGGTCGACCGACGGCTGACTTCTTCACGACGACGGGCCGGGCAGGAGCGATCGCTCCTGCCCGGCCCGTCGTCGTGCGGGGTGTTGCGTCAGGTGGTCCAGCGCTGGGCGCCGGTGCCGTTGCAGTCCCAGATCTGGACGCGCTGCCCGTCGTATGCGGGCAGGCCGCCGGACGCGTCGAGGCAGCGCCCGGACTGCGGGTTGCGGAGCGTCCCGGTGGAGGCGTTGTGCGTCCAGCGCTGCGCGCCGCTGCCGTTGCAGCTCCACAGCTGGACGGACGTGCCGCTGGCGGTGGCGCCACCGGCGACGTCGAGGCACTTGCCGAGGGCGCGCACCGTGCCGTCGTCGCCTCGCGTCCACGACTGTGCGGCGTTGCCGTTGCAGGTGGCGACCTGGACGGCGGTGCCGTCCTGGGTCTGCGCCCAGGGCACGTCGAGGCAGAAGCTGCCGCCGTCCACGCGGAGCGTGCTCGTCCCGGTGGAGCCGCCCGACCCCGGGGGAGTCCCGGGGATCACGTTCGCCCCGTTGTCGAGGACACGGACCCAGTCGACCTTCATCTCCTGCGGGAAGGTGGTGGTCCCGTCGGGGTAGCCGGGCCACTGGCCGCCCACCGCGAGGTTGAGGATGAGGAAGTACGGCTTGTCGAAGACCCACTGGTTGACACCGACGCTGGCGCGCGTGATCCGGTGGTACTGGCGGCCGTCCACGTACCAGGTGATCTCGCCCGGCTTCCAGTCGACGGCGAAGGTGTGGAAGTCGTCGGCGTACGACCATCCCTGCGGGTGCATGGCGCTGCCGCCGATGCCGGCACCGCCCGAGTACCCGGGCCCGTGGACGGTGCCGTGGACGATGTGTGGTTCCTTGCCGACGTTCTCCATGATGTCGATCTCGCCGGAGTTCGGCCACGAGTTGCCGGGGAAGTCGCCGCCGAGCATCCAGAACGCGGGCCAGATGCCCTGCCCGCGGGGGATCTGGATGCGGGCCTCGACGCGCCCGTACTGGACCTCGACCTTGTCGTTGGTGTGCAGGCGGGCCGACGTGTACCCGTTGCCCTCCTGGCGGGCGGTGAGGACGAGGTTGCCCTGCCCGTCGAGCGCGGAGTTGTTGCGGGACGTCGTGTAGTTCTGGAGCTCGGCGTTGCCCCAGCCGTGGGCCCCGACGTCGTAGTTCCACACGGACGCGTCGGGCGCGGTGCCGGCAGGACCGTTGAAGTCCTGGGACCACACGACGTCGCCGATGGCCGCGGGCATCGGGGCGGCCTGCACGTCTCCCTGGGCTGCGGCGGCCGTCGTGGCTCCGGCGGCGAGGACGAGGGTCGCCAGGGCGGCGGCGAGAGGGCGGGTGCCGGGTCGGTGGACGGATCTGGACATCAATCGCATATCAGTCTCCTTTGACGTAGACCGCCGACGGTAGCGGAGGGTGCTGACGTCGACAAGGGCGGCCGTCGGGGAGCGCGCGAGCGACCGTGGCGGCTCGAGGGGGCCGCCCGGATGATCCCGAGCGGGCCGGAGGTCTATTTCACCGACTTCGGGTATGTCATTGACGCATGGTCGGCGGAAGTTCCTGGAGGTGGTCCTGGTCTGTGGGGTTTGACCTGCGTGTATGATCGCCAAGCGCATTCTTCAGAGGGTTTCCCAGCCCTTTCTGTGAAGACATCGTGTGCACGCAATGGGGTGTGCGAATCCACCCCGGTAGTTCAGGTCACGGCTCGCTCACAAGGAATTGATGATGACGCGTCTCCAGTTCTTCTCATCGCCTCGACGACGGGTCACATCGACATTGACGGTCGCTGTGATCCTCTGCGCCGCCGGGTGCGCCGATGCGGTGCCGGACGGCGACCAGGTGTCCTCGGAGGAGCTCGCTGGGGCTGAGGCTCGTGGCGTCGTGCTCGACGCAGAGCTCGACGCGTCCAGCGGGGCTGTGGTCTATCCCGCCGAGCGCTTCTTCCCCACCGCCGAGGAGGAGAGCGTCATCACCGTGGCCGGGACGGTGCGACTCGCGGAGTGCGCAGCGAAGGAAGGGGTTGAGTTCACTGTCGTTGGCTCGCGGTTCGACCCCGTATACACCTCGGAGACCGAGTTCGGCCCCTGGACGGGCGCCCAGGCGGAGACTTTCGGCTTCGTCGGTCCCATGACGGACAGGGACATGCAGGCGAACGGTGTCGTCCGCGAAGATGCCGAGACATCGGCCGCGCCCCCTCGTGAGCCAGTCAACGAACACCTCACTGACGAGGACTGGGCCGTGATCGACGAGTGCGCCGAGTCGGCTGAGGTCAAGGCCGTCGACGCGCTCTACGGGTCCGGGGGGCCGTGGGAGGAACAGCTCGCGGCGGTCGAGACGACCTTCCTTGAGCATCCTGACGTCCAGTCAGCGGTCGACGAGCTCGGCACGTGCTTCGAGTCCGAAGGACTCACCCCGGACCCCGAGCTCATCGGCTTTCCCGAAGGCGCGGACACGGCCCTCATCTCGGAGGAGCAGGTCCGTATGGCACTGACGACGGTCGCGTGCAAGGACAAGACAGGCTTCACGGAGAAGGTCGCGCAGGTCAAGGCTGACCTGCAGGCCCCCGTGATCGTCACGTACCTCGACGAGCTCCTCGCGCAGCGGAAGGCGATCGACGACGGCCTCGCCGAGGCGCGGTCCCTCGCCGCCGAGGTCGGGCGCGACGACTCGTGACCCGCAGGTCCTCGACCACGGTCGAGGAGGGAGGAGAGGAGCTCGTCGGGCAGGCGGATGAAAAGACCCGCACCCGCTGGCTGTGGTGGTGGGCGCTCGCCTGCGTCGCGGCCGTCGTCGTCGCGTTCCTCGTCGGCACCCAGGTGCGCTCGCCCTGGGAGGCGGCGATCGCCAACTCGCGCGCTGTCGAGCAGGTGACGGCACCGGTCGCCCAGAGGACGCTTGCCGTCGACGGCGGCGAGGTCCAGGGGACCGTCGCCCTGGGCAGCTCCGTCGAGGTGGTGCCCCGAGGTGACGGGCCGTGGGTGGTCACTGCCACACCGCGGGCTCCCGGCGAAGCCGTGACAGGCGGGCAGGTGCTCGTCGAGATCTCCGGACGGCCCGTCCTCGGCCTCGACCTCCCGTTCGCCCTCTACCGAGACCTCGCCCCGGGAGACCAGGGGACCGACGTGAAAGCGCTCCAGACGGCGCTCGCCGCAGCGGGCCACTACTCGGGAACGGCCGACGGGGAGTACGGACCCGCGACGGCCGCCGCGGTCACCCGCCTCTACCAGCAGGCCGGTGCGACGCCCCCCGCCCCGTCCGACGACACGGTCGAGGCCGTCACCGAGGCGGAGGACGCCCTCACCGAAGCGCAGGACACCCTGGCCGGAATCGGGGCACCTGAAGGTGAGCCGGGCCAGGCGGGGAGTGGGGACGCTGCCACCGCGCCCGACGGGTCGGCCGCGACGCGCGGACGAGCGCAGGCCGACGTCGACGCCGCAGCCGCGGAGCTGCAGGCCGCCCGCACCGCAGCGCTCCAACCTCTACCCATGGCAGAGATCGTGCGTCTGCCGGGCGGGACCGCCCAGCTGGTCTCCGTGTCCCCGGTCGGGACCGAGGTCGCCGCCGACGGCGGACCGGTCCTGACCCTCCGCTCCGGCGCCCCGACCGTCACCGCCCGCGTGAGCATGTCCAACGCACCGGCCTTCGTCGCGGGAGCGTCCGTCACCGTCACCTCCGTGACCGACACGACGTCCACCACGACCGGGACCGTGACCGCCGTGGGGGAGTTCGTCGGCAGCGCCACCGACTCCGGCGCGCCACCCGGCTACGACGTGACGATCGCCCTCGCCGATCCCGCCGGGCTCGCCGAAGGAGCCGCCGTCACGGTCACCCCGGAGGACGCCCTCCCGGGGATCACCGGCACGTCCGTCCCCGTCCTCGCGCTGCGCGAGGACGCCACAGGTACCTACGTCCGGACGGTCGCCGAGGACGGACGCCTCGAACGGGTGGACGTCGAGCTCCTCGGGACGGCGGACGGCTACGCCGTCGTCCATGGCGAGCTCTCCGACGGCGACGACGTCGTCGTCACGGAGGGAGAGTGAACGAGAGCTTCATCGAGGTGCGGGACCTTCGCAAGACCTACGGCTCGACACCCCCCGTGACCGCACTCCGTGGCATCGACATGAGCGTCGCCCGCGGGGAACGGGTCGTCATCGTCGGCCGTTCCGGGGCCGGCAAGTCGACGCTCCTGAACATCCTCGGACTCCTCGACGCGCCCTCCACGGGGCAGTACCTCCTCCACGGCGTGGACACCGCCACGATGAGCATGCGCGAGCGGAACGCGCTGCGGTCGCGATCCCTCGGCTTCGTCTTCCAGGAGCACCACGTCCTCGGCCACCGCACCGTCGCCGAGAACGTCCAGATCAAGCTCGCGATCGCCGGGGCCCCGCGTGCTGCCCGCCCCCGTCAGATCTCGCGCGCACTCGACCAGGTGGGGTTGACGCACCGTCGCGGCTCCCTCGCCCGGCTCCTGTCAGGTGGGGAGAAGCAGCGCCTCGCCGTCGCACGCGCCATCGTCGACGAACCCCGCGTGCTCCTCGCGGACGAACCCACGGGAAACCTCGACGAGGACAACGCGGACAACGTCCTCGCGCTCTTCGACGAGCAGGCCGCATCCGGCGTCGCCGTCGTCGTCATCACGCACGACGCGCGCGTCTCCGCCTGGTCGGACCGCACCCTGCGGCTCGTCGACGGGCGCATCCAGGACGACGCAGGATGAGCGCCCGGACCGCGGCACTGATCCTCTCGGTCCGTGACGTCGTCGAGGACGTCGTGGTGGAGATCCACGCACGTCGCGCACGGACCGTCCTCCTGCTCGCCGCCGTCGCCCTGAGCACCGGCGCACTCATCTCCTCCCTCGGAATCTCGGCCGTCGCCGCGAGGCAGGTCGACGCAGGGCTCGCCGCCTCCACCATCGACCTCGTGACCGTGCAGTCCGCAGCGCGCACCGCGACACCAGCGGACGACACCGGCAGCACCGATGCCGAGGAACCCGCAGCGCGTCTCCTGCCCGACGACGCCCAGGAACGGGCCACGGCCCTCGACCTCGTCGCCGCCGCAGGGACACGACTGGACCTCACGGAGCTGAGGACCATGCCCGTCTCCCGCCACCAGCCAGGAACGCCAGGGGGTGAGACTGTCACCGGAGTGACCGTCTCCGGCATCTCCTCCGGATACCTGGACACGATCCGGACGGACTCGACCCCGCCCGCATCGTTCCTCCTGGACGAGCCGGAACGGATCGTGCTCCTGGGAGAGACAGCGGCGAAGACGCTCGGCATCCCTGTCTCGGCTACGCCGCTCGGTCTCACCCTGTGGCTCGACGGCTACCGCTACACCGTCGTCGGCTTCATCTCCTCCAGCACGGTCGACCTCTCGTCCACCATCGCGATCCCGTACCCGACCGCCGTCGCACTGGCCGGGAGCGACCGGACCGCACGCGTCCTCGTGCGGACCGCGCCGGGTGCCGGCGCCCCCGTGGTCGACGCCATCCGCACAGCCCTCAGGCCCGACGCCCCCGAACGACTCACCTCCTCACAGGTCTCAGGCGTCGCCGACCTGCGCGCAGGCGTGTCCACCCAGCTCGACAGGTACGCCGCCGGCATCGGCGCGTTCCTGCTCCTCATCACCACGCTGCTCATCGCCAACTCGATGATCGTCTCCGTCACCTCCAGGACCGCGGAGATCGGCGTCCGTCGAGCGATGGGCGCCGGCGCCGGCAACGTCGCCGCACTCGTCCTCACCGAAGGTGGCCTCGTCGGACTCCTCGGAGGACTCGCCGGGAGTGCCCTCGCCGCCGTGGCGATCGTCGTCGTCGGCCTCGTGAACGACTGGACCGTCCTCATCTCCGCGTCCAGCCTCGTCGCGGGGCCCGCACTCGGAGCGCTCGCCGGTGTGGTGTCCTCGCTCTACCCGGCCGTCCGCGCGGCACGGATCCAACCGGCGCTCGCGGTGCGGTCCGACTGAGCAGAAGGGGACCTCTCCCCATCGCTCGCGCTCGTGGTCTCTCCTACCCTCTGCCAGGGGCCGAGCGCCTCCCGGCCTGCCGTGCACCACAGGTTGTCCACAGGGCCCAGCGGGAGACGTCGGCCGTCACCTAGGGTCGGTCCGGCCCGCAGGGGCGGCTCCTCGAGCCTCCCGTGACAGGGCGGCCCGGTGAGCACCGACAGCAGCGAAGGAGGCGTGGATGGACGGCGTGGCGATCCTCGAGTCGGAGGTCCGCGAGCTCGTGCGCCGTCGTGGCCTCGACCCCGCCCGCGACCACGCCGGGGTGCACGCCCTCGTCGCGGAGGTCGTCGCCGACTACGACGCCCGCTCCATGGCGGGGGCCGTGCCCGCGCTCGCCGACCCGCGCCTCGCCGCGAAGAGCGTCCTCGACGCCGTCGCCGGGCTCGGGCCCCTCCAGCAGTACCTCGACGACCCGACGGTCGAGGAGATCTGGATCAACGGGCCCGCCCAGGTGTTCGTCGCCCGGCACGGCGTCCCGGAGCTCACCACGACCATCCTCACCGAGACCCAGGTCCATCACCTCGTCGAGCAGATGCTCACCACGTCCGGCCGTCGCCTCGACCTGTCGAGCCCGTTCGTCGACGCCGCGCTCCCGGGTGGGGAGCGCCTCCACGTGGTGATCCCGGACGTCACCCGGCGCCACATGGCCGTGAACATCCGCAAGTTCGTCATGCGGGCCTCCAGCCTCGGTGACCTCGTCGCCGCCGGGACCATCACCTCCCAGGCCGCTGGGCTGCTCGACGCGTGCGTCCGCGCAGGTCTGAACATCCTCGTCTCCGGTGCCACCCAGGCCGGCAAGACCACGACCCTCAACGCGCTGTCCGGATCGATCCCGCCGCAGCAGCGCATCATCACCGCCGAGGAGGTCTTCGAGCTCAACCTCGCCAACCGGGACGTCGTCGCCCTCCAGTGCCGCGAGGCCAGCCTCGAGGGCACCGGCGAGATCCCGCTGCGGCGCCTCGTCAAGGAAGCCCTCCGGATGCGCCCCGACCGCATCGTCGTCGGCGAGGTCCGGGCCGCGGAGAGCCTCGATCTCCTCATCGCCCTGAACTCCGGCGTCCCCGGCATGGCGAGCATCCACGCGAACTCTGCGCGCGACGCCGTCTCCAAGATCTGCACGCTCCCGCTCCTCGCGGGCGAGAACGTGAGCAGCAGGTTCGTCACGCCCACCGTCGCGTCGGCCATCGACATCGTCGTGCACCTCGCCATGGACGCCAAGGGCGTCCGCCGGGTGCGGGAGATCGTCGCCGTCACCGGACGCGTCGAGGAAGGCGTCGTCGAGACCGCCGGGCTCTACGCGTGGGGTGAGCACGGGCTCACCCGAGGCGAAGGATTCCCGCCGCACCCCGAACGCTTCGAGCGCGCCGGGATCGACCTGCCCGCCATGCTCCGGCCGTCACGGTGAGGGGGCAGACATGGGTGTGATCGCCGGGCTCCTCCTCGGCGCGGGCCTGCTGTCCGTGTGGTCGTCCTTCTGGGTCACCGCACCCCGCGAGCGCGCCACCGGACGGTGGGCGCTCGCCGTGCAGGACGTCCTCGTCCACGCCGGCGCGGGGTCCGTCACGCCGCGCGGGCTCGTCGGCGCCAGCTGCGCGCTCGGTGTCGTCGTCCTCCTCGTCGGGGTCGCGGTCCTGCGGTCCGTGCCCATCGCGGCGGCGTTCGCCGTCATGGCGACGGCCGCGCCGTGGGCCCTCGTGAGGTCGCGTGCCCGGCGACGCCGAGGGCAGCTGCGCGAGGTGTGGCCCGAGGTCGTCGACCACCTCGCGTCCGGTGTCCGCGCCGGGCTGTCCCTCCCGGAGGCCGTCGCGCAGATCGGTGAGCGCGGTCCCGTGGACCTGCGGCCTCCGTTCCGGGCGTTCGCCCGCGACTACCGGTCGACGGGCCGCTTCGAGGAGAGCCTCGTGACGCTCAAGGCGCGCCTGGCGGACCCGGTGGCCGACCGCGTCATCGAGGCGTTGCGCATCACCCGGGACGTGGGTGGCACCGACCTCGGCCGGCTCCTGCGCACGCTCTCCACCTTCCTGCGGGAGGACCTGCGGACCCGCGGGGAGCTCGAGGCCCGCCAGAGCTGGACCGTGTCCGGGGCGCGACTCGCCGCCGCAGGCCCGTGGCTCGTCCTCGCGCTCCTCGCCACCCGCACCGAGGCGTCCGACGCCTACAACACGCCCCTCGGCGCGGCCGTCATCGCCGGGGGAGCCGCGTGCTCCCTCGTCGCGTACCAGCTCATGCTTCGCATCGGCCGGTTGCCGCAGGACGTCCGGGTGCTCCGGTGACGGGCGCGCTCATCGGGGCGATGCTCGGCGTCGGCATCCTCGTCGTCGTCCGGGCGCTGCGTGCGCGGCCTGTCCGGCTCGACGAGCGTCTCGCCCCGTACCTCACGGTGCCCGACGCGAGCTCCGGCCTCCTCGCCGAGGCGCCCGTCTCGTCGCCGTTCGGTGCGCTCGAACGCATCGTCGCCCCGTGGCTCGCCGACGCGTCGCGGCTCGTGGAGCGCATCGGGTCGCCCGCGGCGGAGCTGCGCCGGAAGCTCGCCCGCGCCGGACGCACCGAGACACCCGAGCAGTTCCGCATCACCCAGGTCGCCTGGGGGTCCGTGGGGCTGGCTCTCGGCCTCGCTCTCGCGATCCTCCTCGCTGCCACGCGCGGGACCCCGCTGCCCGTCCTCCTCCTGCTCGTCGTCATCTGCGCCGTCACCGGGGTGATCGCCTGCGACTACCGCCTCGGTGAGCAGGTGAAGCGCCGAGAGGAGCGCATGCTGCTCGAGTTCCCGACCGTCGCCGAGCTCCTCGCCCTGTCCGTCGGGGCGGGGGAGGGGCCCGTGGGTGCGCTCGAGCGGGTCGCGCGCTCGGCGCGCGGGGAGCTCACGGAGGAGCTCGCACGCACGCTCGCCGACGTCCGCTCGGGCACCCCGCTCACCCAGGCGCTCGAACGTCTCGCGGACCGCACGGGCATCGCGAGCCTGACCCGCTTCGCCGAGGGTGTCAGCGTCGCCGTGGAACGCGGCACCCCGCTGGCCGACGTGCTCCGCGCCCAGGCGCAGGACGTCCGCGACTCCGGGCGTCGCGCCCTCATGGAGCTCGGCGGGAAGAAGGAGGTCCTCATGCTCGTCCCCGTCGTGTTCCTCATCCTCCCTGTCACCGTGGCGTTCGCGGTCTTCCCCAGCCTCATCACCCTCCAGATCGGCCTGTGACCCAGCGCCGTGACCACCCACAGTCCCCACCGGAAGGACCACCATGACCACCCGCACGCGCACGACCCTCGCAGCACGCCTCCGCACCCGCACGGCGCAGATCGCCCTGACGGACGACCGCGGCGACGTCCCCGGCTGGGTCCTCGTGACCCTTATGACGGCGGGCCTGGTCGTCGCGATCTGGGCCGTCGCGGGCCCCGCCCTGACGAACATGTTCACCACCGCCCTGGCTGGCGTCACCGGACCCTGACCGGACCCGCGGAGGTTCGCGCGGACGACGCGGGCTCGGCCGTCGTCGGCTTCGTCCTCGTCGCCGTCCTCGTCACCGCGATGTTCCTGGGCGTCGTCCAGGTGGCCGTCGCCCTCCACGTCCGCTCCACGCTCGTCGACTGCGCCGCCGAGGGTGCGCGCCTCGCAGCGCGCTCGGACCGGAGCCTCGGCGACGGCGAGCAACGCGCACGCGACCTCATCACCCAGTCCTTGTCGAGTGGCTACGCCGGGCAGGTCAGTGCCCGCTACACCCAGGCTGCCGACGCCCGGCTCGTCGAGGTCACCGTGACCGCCCCCGTCCCGGTCATCGGGTTGTGGGGGCCGTCGAGCCTCCTCACCGTCGAAGGGCATGCCCTGGTGGAGGAGATCCTGTGAGCCGGCTGCGGCAGGCTGGTCGGGCGGTTCTCGTCGCGGTCCGCGCGCGCAGCCGGGCCACGGGGGACGACGGGAACGCGCTCGTGGAGTTCCTCGGCGCCGCGCTCATCCTCCTCATCCCCACTCTCTACCTCGTCCTCGTGCTCGGCAGGGTCCAGGCGGCGACGTTCGCGTCCGAGGGCGCCGCCCGCGAGGCAGGGCGGGTCCTGTCCGTCTCGTCGTCCCTGGCCGCCGGGATGCCGCGCGCGGAGGCGGCGGCGGGTGTCGCGCTCGGAGACCAGGGCTTCGTCCTCGCCCCGGGCGCGCTCACGGTGGGGTGTGGCTCTGCGGTGTGCCTGGCTCCGGGGTCGGACGTCACGACGAGCGTGCGCATCGACGTGACGTTCCCCGGCCTGGGCAGCAGCGCCGGGTCGTGGCTCCCCATGTCCATCCCGGTGACCGCGCACGCGGTGACCCCGGTGGACACCTACAAGGAGGCTGCCCCGTGATGACGTACCTGGCGGACCTGCGCCGCGCGCTGCGGGGGGAACGGAGGGAGGACGGCCAGATCCTCGTCCTGGCCCTCGGGTACACGGTGGTCCTGCTGCTCCTCGTGAGCGTCGTCGTGTCCGTGACGGGTATCCAGCTGGAGCGCAAACGCCTCGCGAACCTCGCCGACACGCTGGCCCTCGCCTCGGCCGACGCTGTGGACGAGACGGGCTTCTACGACGGCCGTCAGGCCGCCGCGGCTGACGGGGGACTGGTCCTCACCGACACCGACGTGGCGACCGCGGTCGGCGAGTACCTCTCCACGCACCCTGGCCTGCTCCAGGGCCTCGGGCCCGTGAGCGTCGTCGAGGCCCGCTCGCCCGACGGCCGCTCTTCACGCGTGGTGCTCACCGCCGTCGCGCGACCCACCCTCATCAGCCCCGTCACGAACCTCTTCTCCGGTGGCGTGACCATCCGCGCCGAGGCGAGCGCACGGGCCGAGTGAGCCCGGCAGCTGCGGGTCAAGGAGAGCGCTACCGGCTGCCGTGATCAAGCTCGCTCGACACCCTGTCAGAAACGTACTTAAAGCGGTACCGCTTTGGCTGCTGGTTGGACGGAGGTGAATTCACCGAATATCGCCGTGACCTGTGGGGGATTGCCGCTGAAGACCTATAGGCTGTCGGAAGCTCGATCTTTTAGGTCACCAATCGCTCCAGGAGGGCAAGTGTTCAGTTTGATGGGTACCGCGCGCAGATCTACTTTCGAGGAGTTCCTGGAGGTGTACCAGCCTGGGTCGGTCGAGTCCTGGTCGAGTGACAAAGGTGAGACCCTACTGCATTTTGCACTGCAGAATGGCCAGCCAGAGAGCAGGGTGGCGATCGCCATGCACCTGCTTGACGACGGCGCATACCCCACTGCTTTGATCTTGCCGGAACGCTATACAACGCTGCATCTCCTTTTTGGACATAACTCTCACGACTTCGAGGCCGAGGTGCCTCTGCTGGAAACACTGATCAGTGGCGGTGCCGATGTGAACATGGTCGCTGGGCGAGGGTGGGGCACGCCTCTGCAGACGTTGGCTTCACGGTTGAAGTTCAGCGACGAAGAGCTAGAGCCCTTTTACAACGTCCTCTTCGCGCAGCCGGACCTCGACCTCTTGCGCGAGGGCAAAGCGGGACGAACTACACTTGAGAGCGCGAAACTGCTGGCACCCGGCCGTGACAAGCTCGTGGAGCGGATGGAAGAGTACCTGCATGCGCACGGCCAGAGTGCCGCCGACAGCTGAGGAGAACGCGCGATGACGAGCTACCCGGAGTTCATCCCGAAAGCGGGGGCGTGCCTGGTGTCCAAGAACGTTCTCTCGAGGGCTGGGCGTGTGCGGTGGATGGTACGTGTGCCGTCGCAGGCACCGGTCGACAACGGGTGGCGGATCTTCAGTCACATCGACTCCCAGGAGTACCTCGCAGACACGAGCAACCTCCAGGTGACCGACTTCAACGCCGTGTGCGCGCTCGAGCCGGCCCTGATCGGCATCTACGACTTCCCGGTGGGGTCCGACCTGCAGATCGTCGACGAGGGTCAAGGGATCCGTATCGTCGAAACAGCGACCGGGCGCGAGATCCCGCCGGAGAACTTCTACGTGCCCCCGAAGATGCGCGCCGGCGAGTAGTCGGCAGATCCGGTCAATGCGCCTCTAGATGTTCTGTGTCATGACGTTAGTGACACCTGCTCGGGGGCGTGCGGCTGGGGGGTGGTCGCCGGCTGCAGTGTGGGGCCGGGTGCGTTGGAGCTTTTCTGCACTCAAGGGTGACCCGCTCAGCGTCGCTCGAGTCCTGATAGAGGTAGAAGACCCCGGCACTTCTAAGCGGCCCGACTGTTTTTCAGTCACGCTGATTACCGACGGAATGCTCCAACTCGTGAGGAGCTTTGAGCAATGACCGATTCTGATCTGGTTGAGGTTTCGCAGAAGATCGGTGCAGCTTTCGTGAGCGCGGCGCCCGATGGGTGGAGAACGGGCGAGATGCTGTTTGTTCAAGTGGGGAAGACCTCAGAATTTCAGGCGTCCGCACGAGTGGGCGATGGCCTATCGGTCCCATTCAGGGTCGCTCCGACAACCGTCCGAGCGTTTCATAAGCTACGGACCTCCATGGCCGAGCCGGGCAGGGGAGCATGGTTCACCGCCAGGTGTCAGCTGGAAGCACCAGGCAAGATGAAACTTGACTTCGACTATGACAACGAGCCGGAGTGGAGCACACCCACGAGCGTCGGCCACTACCTGGAGGAGTGGGAGAGGCATCCCCGCGATCCCGAGCACACACCGGAGTGGCTCGCCGAGCGCCTACGCCAGGCCCACGAGTGGGATGCGCAAGGCTCTCGGTAGACGCCCGAGCGTGTCGTCTTCCGGCTAGTGGGAGAAGACGCAACGGAATTGGGGGCCTGCTCGTGTGACGGCCGCACACTGCCAGTGTGGCTGTCACCACGCCCGGCCCTCTCACCGCGCGCCATCGGGCAAGTCGTCCTAGGTTTCCAACCATGACGGACACCGACCTCGGGTCGACCAAGCTGCGGCGCGGCATCACGGGACCCCTCCTCTTCCTGTTCATCCTCGGCGACGTCCTGGGCGCCGGGATCTATGCCCTCATGGGCGTCCTTGCCGCGGAGGTCGGGGGAGCGCTGTGGGTGCCGCTCCTCGTCGCCCTCCTCCTCGCGCTCCTCACTGCCGGGTCCTACGCGGAGCTCGTGACCAAGTACCCCCGCGCCGGTGGCGCCGCGGTCTTCGCAGAGCGCGCCTACAAGAAGCCCCTCGTGTCGTTCCTCGTCGGGTTCAGCATGCTCGCAGCCGGCGTCACCAGCGCGGCAGGCCTGTCCCTCGCGTTCGCCGGCGACTACCTCGGCACCTTCCTCGACGTGCCGGCCGTCCCCGCGGCCCTCGTGTTCCTCGCGCTCGTCGCCTGCCTCAACGCCCGCGGCATCCGTGAGTCCCTCGGCAGCAACGTCGTCATGACCGTCATCGAGGTCAGCGGCCTCGTCCTCGTCGTCGCCGTCGTCGGCCTCATGCTCGCGGGCGGTGACGGTGACGTCTCCCGCGTCGGGCAGTTCCCCGACGGTGCCAACCCCGCCGTCGCCACCCTGAGTGCGGCGATCATCGCCTACTACTCGTTCGTCGGGTTCGAGACCTCCGCCAACGTCGCCGAGGAGATCACCGACCCCAGCCGCGTCTACCCCAAGGCGCTCTTCGGGTCCCTCATCACCGCAGGCATCGTCTACGTCCTCGTCGCCGTCGCGAGCGCCGTCGCCCTCCCGCCCGAGGACCTCGCCGACTCCAGCGGCCCCCTCCTCGAGGTCGTCGACGCCACCGGGGTAGGGGTCCCCAGCTGGCTCTTCAGCCTCATCGCGCTCATCGCCGTCGCCAACGGGGCGCTCCTCACCATGATCATGGCCAGCCGCCTCGCCTACGGCATGGCAGAGGAAGGCCTCCTCCCACGGACCCTCGGCCGGGTCCTGCCGAAGCGCCGCACCCCGTGGGTCGCCATCGTCGCGACCACCGCCGTCGCCATGGTCCTCACGCTCGTCGGGGACCTGTCCACCCTCGCCGAGACCGTCGTCCTGCTCCTGCTCTTCGTGTTCATCAGCACCAACGTCGCCGTCCTCGTCCTGCGCAAGGACACCGTCGAGCACAAGCACTTCCGGGTGTGGACGCCCGTCCCCGTCCTCGGTGTCCTGTCCTGCGTGCTGCTCCTCACCCGGCAGTCCGCCCAGGTGTGGCTCTACGGCGCGATCCTCCTCGCCGTCGGCGTCGTCCTGTACCTCGTCGCCGGCCGCGGTGCACGGAAGACCGACGGCGCCGCACGCACCAGCTGAGCCGTCCGGCAGGCGCCGTTGCCGCTTAGGGTGGGCCGCATGACCACCGCACCCCACCCGGCGGCACCGCGCCTCGTCGGCTCCCTGCTGCTCCGCGGCGCGCGCGTCCCCGGCTCCGGTGCCCCGCTCGACGTCCGCGTCCGCGACGGGATCATCGTCGCGGCAGCCCCCCGCCTGGAGCGCGAGGAGAACGAGCCGTTCCTCGACGCCGAGGGCCGGTGGGCCGTCCCGGGCCTGTGGGACCAGCATGTCCACCTGGGACAGGTCGCCAAGTCCTTCAACCGCCTCGACCTCACCACGGCCACGAGCGCCGCCCACGCCCTGACGATGCTCCGCGAGCGCATCGAGTCGCGCCCCCGCGACCCCGCCGTCGAGGGCTTCGGGTTCCGGGCGCCACTCTGGCCGGACCGCCCCACCCTCACCGGGCTCGACGCCCTCGCCCCCGACGTCCCCGTCGTGCTCGCCTCCAACGACGTCCACGCCGGCTGGGTGAACACCGTCGCCCGGCGCCTGCTCGACCTCCCGCTCGACCCGCCCGACGACGACGGCCTCGTCCGCGAGACCGTGTGGTTCGACGCCCTCACCCGCTACAACCGCATCGTCGACGGCCTCGCCGCACCCGGCCAGGAGATGACCGGCTACCGGGAGGTCCTCGCCACGTGCGCCGCCCGCGGTGTCGTGGGCGTCACCGACATGGAGTTCCACGACAGCACCCGCTACTGGCCCGACCGCTTCACCGCCGGGCTCACCACGCTGCGCGTCCGCGCCGCCGTCTACGCACCAGGGCTCGATGACGTCCTCGCCCTCGGGTACACGACGGGGCAGGAGATTCCCGGCGGAGGCGGGCTCCTCACCCAGGGCCCGTTGAAGATCATCACCGACGGCTCCCTCGGGACCCGCACCGCCCACTGCCGCGACCCCTACCCGAACCCCGGCGAGCCCGACCAGCCGCACGGCGTCCAGGCCGTCCCGCCCGAGGAGCTCACCGAGCTCCTCGCCCGAGCCCGTGCAGGAGGCCTCCGCGCCGCCGTCCACGCGCTCGGCGACGCGGCCGTCGACATCGCCCTCGACGCCTTCGAGACCACCGGCACCACCGGGTCCGTCGAGCACGCGCAGCTCGTCGCCCCCGGCCAGGGGGAACGCATGGCACGCCTCGGCGTCGTCGCGTCCGTGCAGCCCGCCCACCTGCTCGACGACCGCGACGTCACCGAGGCGATCTGGCCCGGACGGTCCGCCCGCAGCTTCCCGCTGCGCGACCTCCACGACGCCGGCGTCACCCTCACCCTCGGATCCGACGCGCCCGTCGCGCCCCTCGACCCGTGGCTCGCCATGGCGGCCGCCGTGCACCGCAGCGCCGACGACCGCGACCCCTGGCACCCCGAGCAGCACCTCACCGTCAGCGAGGCCCTCGCCGCCTCCACCGACGGGCGCACCGGACTGCACCCGGGGGGCCCTGCTGACATCGTCCTCCTCGACAGCGACCCGCTCCAGCCGTTCCCCACGACCGCGGAGACAGCCGCCCACCTGCGCGGGACCACGGTCGCTGTGACCCTCGTCGCAGGCCGCGTCGTGCACGACGGACGGTAGGGCGCCGCCCGTCGGTCACCTGCTGACAGGTGACCTGCGTCGGCCCAGCTGGCGCAGGTTGCGGGGCGTGACGCCGCGCATCGCCGTGCTGCGGGTGCGGCCGCCGCCCTTGGTGCCCAGGCGCAGCGGCGCTCCGAGGAACTCCCCGAGGGTCACGCCGCCGGCGATGCCCAGGCCGATCATCATCGCGCCGAACAGCTCGGAGAACCCGGGGAGGATCCCGGACGACGTGTTGGAGACGATGTCGAACAGGCCTCGGTAGATCGCCAGCCCCGGCAGGAGCGGCACGATCCCGCACACCGACGTGACGATCGCCTGCACCTTGAGGCGCGGCGAGATCCACTCCGACAGGACACCGACGACGAGTGCGGCCACCGCGGACCCGACGGCCGGCCCCGCACCGAGGCCCACGACCACGGTGAGCACGCTCCAGGAGAGCGCCCCGATGCCGGCGGCGAGGAACGCCGCCCGGGGCCGCGCATAGGACGCGACGGCCCAGCCGAGCGCCACGACACCCGCCGCGGCGGCACGCAGCACCACGTGCGAGGTCGCGACGGGCGGGTCGAAGAGCACGAGCGGGACCCCGAACCGGCGCGCCAGGTCGAGGACCCCCGTGATGCCCACGACGATCCCGAGGGTGAGCACCACCACCTCGAACGACCGGGCCGCAGCAGTGATGGGGAACCCCGAGATGGCGTCCTCCGCGGCGCCCACCAGGGAGAGCCCTGCGAGGAGCACCACGATCCCCGACGCCACGACGAGCGACGGCGGCAGCAGCGTGGGGTCGATCGGCAGGTGGGGCACCGCGAGGTAGAGGCCGACGGCGACGAGCGCCGCGACCGCGGCCCCGGCCGCCTGGAGGAAGAACGGTGGCAGACCCCGCTTCCCCAGCGCCCACACGACCCGGTCGATGGCCGCCGTCGTCGCCGCGGCGACGAGCGTCACCGCGAGGGACCCGCCGAGCAGCACCGCGACGGCGCCGGCCATCGCGGACAGGGCGACCGTGATGACCCAGCGCTGGTACGTCTGAGGGGCCGTGACCACGGCGTCGAGGCGCGTGTGCGCGTCCTCGAGGACAGCGGCCGCGTCCTCCGGGGCGACGGGGTTCTGCGCCACCTCCTGCGCGAGCTCGACGACGCTCTGCAGCCGCCCGTAGTCGGGGATGCGGTCGCGGACGATGCGCATCATCGTCACGGGCAGCTCCTCGCCACCCCGGTCGTACGACACGGTGATCGAGGTGAACGTCAGGTCCACCTGGCTGCCGTGCAGCCCGAACGCCCTGATCACCGTTCGGATCGCCTGGGTGACGTCGACCGCGGACGCGCCGAGAGCGATCATCGACTCCCCGATGCGCAGACCGAGCTCGAGGACTCCGCGGACCGCCGCCGAGTCCAGCCCCTCGGGTCTCGAGCGCAGTCCCGCCTGGAGGTTCGGAGCGCCCCCACCGACCCGTCGGACAAGGTCCCGTACGTCCAGCCTCCGTCCCATCCGGCGAGTCTAGGGGTGCGATGCCGGGCGCGCGGCCTCTGCTACGGTCTCGCCGTGAATCCGCAGAGCACAGACCCAGGCACCGACCGGTTCGTCGCAGGGAAGGCGGCGCCCCTCGTCGCCGCGCTCGCGCTCGCGGGCGTCCTCCTGCTCGTCACGTGGTGGCTCGTCACCTCTGGCCGAAACGGCTCGTTCGAGGCGGCACCCGAGGACGTGGCGACGATGCGGACCATCGTCTACGCGATCGCCGGCGTCGCGGCGCTGGGGGCCCTGTGGATGCTGCTCCGCATCCCGACGATCCTCCGTCACCGCCTCGAGATCGGGCCCGACGGTATCCACCACGGTGGGGGAGCGCACGCACTGCACCTCGAGTGGTCGCAGATCCGGTCCGCCCGTGTCCTCGTCCTCACGACCACCAAGCCCGTCGCGACCAGCCCGATGCCCCGGCAGGCCCGGACGAGCGCGCGCATCGAGCTCCAGCTGGAGCTCCACGACCCTGCGGCGCTCGAGGAGCGGCACCCGTCGCTGCGCAGGCGCCGGGTGCCGACGCTCGAGACCGACGGGTACACGCAGTACACGCACCGCATCGACCTGGGGCCCGGGGCGCTCTTCCCGTCGTCGGACCCCGCGGACTTCGCCCGCCCGGTCCAGGAGGTCCTCTCCAGGGTCGCAGGCCCCGTGTACCGGGGCGCGTCCATCCGCAGGACGGCGACCACCTGGTCGCGCGGCTGACCGCGTCACTGCTCACACGGCCACCCGCCCGGGCGTACCCCGGCGCGGAGGTGGCCGGGGGAGGGACGGGCGCCTCGCAGGTCGCGTAACCTTGACGACCGTGGCTACCACCGACTTCGCATCCGAGATCATCGCCCTGCGCGGCACCCTCGCGACCATCAGCGCCGTGAGCGACCCCGAGGCACTCAGGGTGCGGATCTCCGAGCTCTCCGAGCAGGCATCCGCACCGGACCTGTGGGACGACACCGACGCCGCCCAGAAGGTCACCACGGCCCTCTCGCAGGCGCAGACCGAGCTCGACCGGCTCAACGCCATGGGTTCGCGCATCGACGACCTCGAGGTCCTCGTGGAGATGGCCACCGAGGGCGACGGCGCCGACGACGCGGACACCCTCGCCGAGGCCGAGTCCGAGCTCGCGGGCATCCGCAAGGACCTGGGCGAGCTCGAGGTCAAGACGCTCCTCTCCGGCGAGTGGGACTCCCGCGAGGCCGTCGTCACCATCCGCGCCGGGGCCGGCGGTGTCGACGCCGCGGACTTCGCCGAGATGCTCATGCGCATGTACCTGCGCTGGGCGGAGCGTCACGGCTACCCGACCGCCGTCCTCGACACCTCCTACGCCGAGGAGGCCGGGCTGAAGTCCGCGACGTTCGAGATCAAGGCCCCCTACGCCTTCGGGAACCTCTCCGTCGAGGCCGGGACCCACCGCCTCGTGCGGATCTCGCCCTTCGACAACCAGGGCCGCCGCCAGACGTCGTTCGCCGCCGTGGAGGTCATCCCGCTCATCGAGCAGACCGACCACGTCGACATCCCCGACAACGAGATCCGCGTCGACGTGTTCCGGTCCTCCGGGCCGGGCGGGCAGTCCGTGAACACGACGGACTCCGCGGTGCGCCTCACGCACATCCCCACCGGGATCGTCGTGTCCATGCAGAACGAGAAGTCGCAGATCCAGAACCGGGCCGCCGCGATGCGCGTCCTCCAGTCCCGCCTGCTCCTCGAGCGCCAGGCGCAGGAGAAGGCGATGAAGAAGGAGATGGCCGGGGACGTCAAGGCCAGCTGGGGCGACCAGATGCGCTCCTACGTCCTCCAGCCGTACCAGATGGTCAAGGACCTGCGCACCGAGCACGAGGTCGGCAACACCGGTGCCGTGTTCGACGGGGAGATCGACGACTTCATCGAGGCGGGCATCCGCTGGCGCCGGTCCAAGCCCACCGACTGACGAGGGCAGCCCTGCCGGGGGTGAGACTCCCTGCGGGTCCCCTGGGAGGCGGCGTGTCTGCAGCCGGAACGCGGCGGCGCGTGCCTACCCTGCGTACGACCAGCGGCACTGCCGCTCCCCCCACCGCAGAAACTGGTCGCCAGCTGTGATTCGACTCGAGAACGTCACCAAGGTCTACGCCCGAGGGGCGAGGCCTGCCCTCGACGACGTCTCCCTTGAGGTGGAGCGCGGCGAGTTCGTGTTCCTCGTCGGGGCGTCCGGTTCCGGGAAGTCCACCTTCCTGCGGCTCGTCCTCCGTGAGGAGCGGGCCACCTCCGGCAACGTCTTCGTCGCCGGACGGGACCTCCAGTCGCTGTCCAACTGGAAGGTCCCCACGCTCCGGCGCCAGATCGGCGCCGTGTTCCAGGACTTCCGTCTCCTGCCCAACAAGACGGTCTTCGAGAACGTCGCCTTCGCGCTGCAGGTCATCGGCAAGCCCCGGCACCACATCATGACGACCGTCCCCGAGACGCTCGAGATGGTGGGCCTCGCGGGCAAGGAGAAGCGACGCCCTCACGAGCTCTCCGGCGGGGAGCAGCAGCGTGTCGCGATCGCGCGCGCCTTCGTCAACCGGCCGTCCATCCTCCTGTGCGACGAGCCCACCGGGAACCTCGACCCGACCACGTCGCTCGGCATCATGCGCCTGCTCGACCGCATCAACCGCACAGGTACCACCGTCGTCATGGCCACCCATGACGACGAGATCGTCGACCAGATGCGCAAGCGCGTCATCGAACTGTCCACCGGTGAGCTGGTCCGTGACCAGTCCCGTGGCGTCTACGGCTCGGCCCGCTGAGGGGATATCGGTGCGTTTCCAGTTCATCCTTTCCGAGATCGGCATCGGTCTTCGACGCAACCTGTCGATGACCGTGTCCGTCATCCTCGTGACCTTCGTGTCCCTGACCTTCGTCGGTGCGGCAGCGCTCACCCAGACGCAGATCAGCAAGTTCAAGGGGGAGTGGTACGACAAGGTCGAGATCAGCGTCTACCTGTGCCCCCAGGGGTCGACGATCCCCACCTGCGCCGACGGCGAGGCCACGGACGAGCAGATCGCCGAGATCGAGCAGCTCCTCGACTCGCCGGAGGTGGCCCCCGAGATCCAGGAGGTCATGTTCGAGAGCAAGGCCGAGGCGTGGGTCACCTTCTCCGAGCAGTTCTCCGACCGGTGGTGGTTCAACTCGGTCACCGAGGACGACATGAACGCGTCGTTCAGGATCAAGCTCACCGACCCCGAGCAGTACCAGGTCATCAACGACGTCCTCAGCGGGCGCCCCGGGGTGGAGGAGGTCCGTGACCAGCGGCAGATCTTCGAGCCGCTCTTCCTCGTCCTCAACCGCGCGACGCTCCTGTCCGCGGGGCTCGCCGGGGTGATGCTCCTCGCGGCGGTCCTGCTCATCACGACGACCATCCGGCTCTCCGCGCTGAGCCGCAAGCGCGAGACGGGGATCATGCGCCTCGTCGGCGCATCGACGTTCTTCATCCAGCTGCCCTTCATGCTCGAGGGTGCCATCGCTGCCACCGTGGGTGCCCTCATGGCCGTGGGCGGGCTGTGGGTGGGCGTGAAGTACCTCATCGAGGACTGGCTCGGCCAGTCCGTCCAGTGGATCCCGTACGTGACGACCGCGGACGTGTGGGCCATCGCCCCTGTCCTCATCGGGGTCGCGTTCCTCCTGGCGGCGATCTCATCGATCGTCACCCTGAGCAGATACACGAAGGTGTGACATGACCCGACTCCGCTCAGCGATCGCCGCGGCCGTCGCCCTCGTCCTCCTCGGAGGTCTGGGACTGCCCGCAGTCGCGGACGACCTCGACGACCGTCTCACGGACGCCCAGAACCAGCAGGACGCCGCGAAGAACCAGCTCGACGCCGTCACCGCGGACCTCGCCGAGACGGACAGCGAGCTCGCGCAGGCGTACATCGACCTGCAGAACATCGAGGCACAGCTGCCCGTCGCCGAGGCGACGCTCGCCCAGGCCGAGGCGACCCTCGAGGCCGCCGAGCGCGAGGCGGACTCCCTCGCGCAGCGCCTCAGCGACGCCGAGGCCGAGGAGGTGACGCTCACCGCGGAGATCGCGACCAACGAGGAGGCAGCCACCGACGCCCGCAACGGGGTCGCCGAGATGGCGCGGCAGGCCGCGCGGGGCGACATGGGCATCTCCGGCCTCGAGCTCGTGGTGGGTGCGCAGTCGACCGACCAGTTCGTCAGCGACTACAACATGGCCCAGACGGCGATGCGCACCCAGAGCTCGTCTCTCGACGACCTCCGCCAGACCGAGGCCGTCACACGGAACTCCGAGGTGCGGCTGGACGCCGTGAAGGTCGCCATCGCCGATCTCAAGACCCAGGCCGACGCGAAGGTCGTCGAGGCCGACACCGCGCGTACAGAGGCCCAGGACGCCCGCGACGACGTCGAGGACCTCATCGACGAGCAGCAGGAGAAGAAGGACACGATCGCGTCGCGGCGTGCGGCCGAGGAGAAGCGGCAGAAGGAGCTCGCGAGCCAGAACGAGACGCTGCGCGACGAGATCCAGGACATCATCGGCCTCAAGGAGGCCGAAAGGGCACGGATCGCCGCGGAGCAGGAGGCCGCCCGCAAGGCGGCAGCGGCGAAGCCCGCCCCGGCGGCCCCGCCCGCACCGGCACCGGCCCCCGCCCCGGCACCCCCTGCGAGCGGTGGCGGGGCGCCGGCCACCGGCAGGGTCCTCGGCTACCCGACCGCCGTGCCGTACATCACCTCCCGCTACGGGTGGCGGCTCCACCCGGTCCTCGGCTACAGCCGTCTTCACGCAGGAACCGACTTCCGGGCCTACTGCGGGACGCCGATCTACGCGTCCGCCGCCGGGACCGTGCAGTGGACCAAGTACCGCAACGGGTTCGGGAACCAGGTGCTCGTGGACCACGGGTGGGTCAACGGGTCGAGCCTCATGACGAGCTACAACCACCTCACGAGCTTCGCGGTGAGCGGGGGACAGTCTGTGGCGAAGGGGCAGCTCGTGGGCTACTCGGGCAACACGGGACTGGGGACCGCCTGCCACCTGCACCTCGAGGTGTACGTCAACGGCGGCACGGTCGACCCCATGTCGATGATCTGACCCCTGCCGCGCCGGGGGAGGTTTCGCCCGCCGCAAAAAGTGCTGCTCCCGGCGGGCGGGTGATCTACGCTTGACCAGCCAGGGCACGAGCCCGGCGACGGTCCGGCGACAGGAGGTGTGAGCGATGGCGAAGATGTACATGGTGCCCGACGGCTCCAAGCAGGCCTCCAAGAAGCCGCAGCCGTCCGCACCCGTTCGGCAGCTCGTCGCGAGCAACAAGAAGGCCCGGCACGACTACGCCATCGAGGACGTCCTCGAAGCAGGTCTCGTGCTGTCCGGCACCGAGGTCAAGGCGCTGCGTGCCGGTCGCGCGTCGCTCGTCGACGGCTTCTGCTCGATCGACGGAGGAGAGGCGTGGCTCGAGGGCGCGCACATCTCCGAGTACGCGCTCGGGACGTGGACCAACCACGCGCCGCGCCGCAAGCGCAAGCTCCTCCTGCACCGCGACGAGATCACACGCCTCGAGCAGAAGACCCGTGAGAAGGGCTTCACGATCGTGCCGCTGCAGATCTACTTCCTGGACGGCCGGGCGAAGGTCGAGATCGCCGTCGCGCGAGGCAAGCGCGAGTTCGACAAGCGGCAGACGCTGCGCGAGCAGCAGGACAACCGCGAGGCGCACCGCGCCATCCGTCAGCGCGAGCTCCGCTGACCCAGACCTCCCCTCGCCTCGGCGGGCGGAAATAGAGTCGGCCCCCGGGGCGTTGATCCCGTAGGCTGGACCTGCTCGACCCGGGGCCTTGGAACCTCGGGACGGGTGCTTGACAACTGCACAGGGGGTGATCGGTTTCGACGGTGGTCGTGTTTCGAGGAGAAGCGGGCCGAGGATGCAGACTTATCTCGTAAACGACGTCTGCAAACCAATAGGTGCCGATTCCAAGCGCACCGACTTCGCACTCGCCGCCTGAGCGAGTCCTGAAGTCCGTCAGCCTGAGGTAGCTTCCGCCTCAGTCCCTGGCGTCATCTAGGGAGCCACTGCTTGCAGCGTTCGTCGTCGGCGCTGCAGGGACTCTTAGACGACTGGGCCTGTCAGCAGCTTGTCTGCGTGAGTGCTGGGGCCGAGAAAATCCGTAGCAGACTGCGCCCGGAGAAGTCCTGGATTTGCGTCACCGGACCGGGGTTCGATTCCCCGCACCTCCACCCGAGTCCTCGGACTCGTCCCGGCTGTGGTCGGACGTCCGCGTCCGCCCCCCGCCGGTACCCCTGGCAGTGAAGAGCCCGCTCCTCGGAGCGGGCTCTTCGTCGTTCCCGGGCGCCGGGGCCGCGCGGGTTCGACGCTCAGTCGCGTGCCTTGCGGGTCCGCGCGTCGTTCTCGTGCTTGATGGCGTCGACGAGCTCGTCCTTGGTCATGGACGACCTGCCGTGGACGTCGAGCCGCTTCGCCACCTCGTAGAGGTGCTCCTTCGACGCGTTGGCGTCCACCCCGCCGGCCGTGGGGGCGTCGGAGTCGCGGGAACCGGCCGCCCTGGTGTCGGACGGGCCGTTCTCGTCCTTGGGCTCCCAGTGATCACCCACCTTCTCGTGGGTGTGCTTGAGCGCCGCATAGGCGACGCGGTGCGCCCGCTCACCCTCGCCGTACTCGTCGGCCGCCGAGTCGTGCGCCTTGGCGAACGTCCGCTGCGCCTTGTCGTCCGACCGGCGTAGCGTGCTCGGCAGCTCGTCCTCGCGGGCCTCGCCCTTCTTGGTGGTCTTCGGCACGGTCTCCTCCTGTCCACGACCGGATGCTGTTCGTCCATCGTGGACGGCCCGCGCCGCGAACGCATCCGGTCCCACGGCCGCACGAATCGTTTCAACGATGAAGAACTCTGTCCGATCCGCGCAAGATGCATGGCTTTCCGCCGGTCGGTCCTGTTAACGTTCACGTCCTCCGCCGGTCCCCCTCCGGCGGCCCTTCCTTGCCGAGTCGATGGAGATCCCGTGCATCCCACCCTGCTCACCACCCGCCGACCACGCCTGTCGGCGTGGTCGGCCAGAACCCACCGTGCCCTCGCGGCGCTCGTGGCCCTCGCCGTCGTCGCACTCGGGTCGTTGACCCTGGGCGTGCCGACGGCCGCGGCCGCACCGCCGGCCAACGGCACCTTTACCCTGTCCAACGTCCGCAGCAGCCTCTGCCTGGACGTCACCGGCGGCTCCACCGCTGACGGCGCCAAGATCCAGCAGTGGGGTTGCACACCCGGCGCTGCGTGGCAGCAGTTCACCCTCACCAAGGTCGCGTCCGACACGTACACCCTCCGCAACGTCGCGTCGGGCAAGTGCGTCGACGTGCCCGGCTGGTCCACCGAGAGCGGCACCCAGCTGGAGCAGTGGCCCTGCGTCGACGGGTTCGCCAACCAGCAGTGGCAGACGTCCGCCTCCGGTGCCGGCTACCAGCTGAAGAGCGTCCACACCGGCCTGTGCCTGTCCGTGCGGAGCGCGTCGTCCTCGTCCGGTGCCGCCATCATCCAGGAAGGCTGCACGGCGAACACGAACAAGCAGTTCGTGCTCACCGCTGCCGCCACCGACCCTGCTCCCGACCCGGGCACCCCCACCACCCCGGGCAACGGCGCGTGGCAGGCCGAGGACCTCGATCGTGGTGTCATCAGCGTCCGCTCCGGCAACGGCAACCTCGTCCAGTGGCGCCTGCTCGGCACCGAGGCCGTCAGCACCGGGTTCAACGTGTACCGGGGCGGGACGCGCATCACCTCCTCGCCCGTCACCGGCTCCACGAACGTCTACGACGCCGGGGCGCCCGCGAACGCCAGCTACACCGTGCGCGCGGTCGTCGGCGGCTCCGAGCAGCCCGCATCGGGCCCGTCCCTCACCTTCGCCAACGGCTACCTGGACGTCCCCATCCAGAAGCCGGCCAACGGCACGACGCCCTCGGGCGAGGGCTACTCGTACTCCGCGAACGACGCGAGCGTCGGCGACCTCGACGGTGACGGTCAGCTGGAGATCGTCCTCAAGTGGGACCCGTCCAACGCGAAGGACAACTCGCAGTCCGGGTACACCGGCAACGTGTTCCTCGACGCGTACGAGCTCGACGGGACGCGCCTGTGGCGCATCGACCTCGGCCGCAACATTCGCGCCGGGGCCCACTACACCCAGTTCCAGGTGTACGACTACGACGGCGACGGTCGGGCGGAGGTCGCCATGAAGACCGCCGACGGTACGCGTTCCGGGACGGGCCAGACCATCGGCAGCGGGAGCGCCGACCACCGCAGCTCGGCAGGATATGTCCTCAGCGGGCCGGAGTTCCTCACCGTCTTCGACGGCCGGAACGGGGCCGTCAGGGACACGGTCGACTACGTGCCGGCGCGCGGGACCGTCTCCTCGTGGGGCGACAGCTACGGCAACCGCGTCGACCGGTTCCTCGCCGGGACCGCGTACCTCGACGGCACGCGTCCGTCGCTCGTCATGGCCCGCGGGTACTACACGCGCAGCGTCGTCGTCGCCTGGGACTTCCGTGACGGGAAGCTCACCCGTCGGTGGACCTTCGACTCCAACGTCACCGGATCGGGCACGGCCGCCCAGGGCAACCACTCGCTCTCCGTGGCCGACGTCGACGCGGACGGGCGCCAGGAGATCCTCTACGGCTCGCTCGCCCTCGACCACGACGGGTCCGTGCTGTGGAACGCCCGGACCGGGCACGGGGACGCCGGCCACGTGGGCGACCTCATCCCGAGCCGCCCAGGCCTGGAGTACTTCAAGGTGAACGAGTCGAGCTCGCAGCCGAGGTCGTGGATGGCCGACGCACGGACCGGCCAGATCCTCTGGAAGACGGCCACCGGCACCGACAACGGTCGAGGCGTGTCCGCCGACATCTACGCGGGCAGCCCCGGGGCCGAGGCCTGGTCCTCCGGCGACGCCAACCTCATGAACGGTGCCACCGGAGCCAGCGTGGGGCGCAAGCCGAGCAGCGCGAACTTCCTCGTGTGGTGGGACGCCGACCCGGTCCGTGAGCTGCTGGACCGCAACCAGATCAGCAAGTACGGGCCCTCGGGCGACACCCGGCTCCTCACGGCCTCGGGCGTCACGGCCGCCAACGGCACCAAGGCCACCCCGGCGCTCTCGGGTGACCTCTGGGGCGACTGGCGCGAGGAGGTCGTCTGGGCCAAGAGCGACAGCAGCGGCCTGCGGATCTACGCGACCCCCGTCGAGACGACGACGAGGATCACCACCCTGCTGCACGACGCCCAGTACCGGACGGCGATCGCCTGGCAGAACACGGCCTACAACCAGCCACCGCACCCGAGCTTCTTCCTCGGGGACGGGTTCACGCGCCCTGCGAAGCCGAACATCTACACGCCCTGACGGGTGACGCGGGGCCGGGACCCGTCAGTCCCGGCCCCGCAGCCGGTCGATCTCGCGCCTCTCGCGCTTGGTCGGCCGGCCCGCCCCGCGGTCCCGCTGGGCGACCAGCGCAGGAGCCGCCACCCGTGGTGGCGGCGCGGGGGAGCGGTCCGTGTAGCACCCGACGGCGACCGGGGCCCCGACCCGCTTGGTGATGACCGTCGTGACGTCGACGACGCGCTCCGCGCCGGTACCCCGGACGTGGACCTCGTCCCCGGGGGAGACGGGCGTCGACGGCTTGGCCCGCTCGCCGTTGACCCGCACGTGTCCGGCGCGGCACGCGGCCGCCGCTGCCGATCGTGTCCGGAAGAGCCGCACTGCCCAGGTCCAGCTGTCCACGCGAGCCCTCGAGGGCCCCTGCTGCTGTGCGGACGGTGACATGTGCCGACCCTACGTCGGGTCGGTCAGCTGTGGACCAGCGGCCGCGGCGTGCCGTGCTCGTCCGACGGCGCACCGCCCTCGTCGGGCACGTGTCCTCCGGGTGGAGGGGACGCAGGTCCGTGCGATCCGTCCTCACCGTGGCCGCCCTGCCCGTCCCCGGGGCGGCCGCCCTGGCTCCCGGGCGACGATGCGGTGGGCTTCCTGCGACGCCGGACGACGCGCACCAGCCACCGGACCACGAGGACGACGGCAGCACCGACCGCCAACCACGGGAGCAGCGTGCCGAGGACGACGACGACGACGCCGACCGTCGCCACGAGCGCGTCCCACCCGGTGGCCAGGCCGTCACGGAATCCCTCGTCCTCGATCTTCGCGGGGGTCGGGGACGTGGTGAGGGAGACCTCGAGCGTGGAGAGGTCCACCTGGTCCGCGAGGCGGTCGCGCTGCGACACGAGGCTCTCGAGCTCGGCCTGGCGGGTGGTGAGGGTCGACTCGGCCTCGAGGAGGTCGGCGGTGGACGACGCGTCGCCCATGAGCTCCTCGAGCCGTTCCACGGACACCCGCAGGGAGTCGATGCGCGCGTCGAGGTCGGTGGCGGTGGCGGACACGTCGGTCGAGACGATCTGCGTCCTCTCGACCGTGCCGACGTCCTCGAGGGCGTCGAGGGTGGCGGTCATCCGGTCCGAGGGGACACGGACGGTGAGGTTCGCGCTCGGTTCCGACCCGTCTCCCGGTGCGGTCTCGTACCGCTCGTCCACGCGCCCGCCCGCCTGCTCGACGAGCCTGCTGATCTCGAGAGCGGCGACGACCGGGTCGCTCACCACGACGTCGACCGACGCGGTGGTCACCAGCTGCTGGGCCTCCACGGGTGAGACACCCGTCACCTCGGCGACGGCCGGGACTGCCTCGACGGACCCGGCCGAGTCGCTCTCGCTCTCGGCCGCGCACCCGGTGAGGAGGGCGACGGCGAGGAGGCCGGTGCCGAGAGCGCGCACGCCCGGGCGGGGGCGTGCGGGTCGGCACGGTCGGGCGTCGTTCGAGGTCATGCTCCAACCCTAAGGAGCGAGGGTGATGATTCGGGCACGCCGGACCGTTTCGTGATCGCTTCGTGAGCGAGCTGTAACTCGGCGGACGCGCGGTGTGATCCTTGACACCGCGCGCGGCGGGAGGTGCACTGACGAACATGACCCGCGGGACGTACGGAGCTCAGGGATGGGGCCGTCCTGCCTCCGTCGTGCGGTCCCACGAGAAGGTCCTCCCCGAGCACGCCCGGGCGCACAACCGGGCGATCGTGCTGCAGCGTCTCTTCCACGGGGGACCCACGTCGCGCGCTGATCTCGCCCGAGCCACCGGCCTCACCCCGGTCACCGTGTCGGACCTCGTCGGGGTGCTCCTCGCGGAGGGCCTCGTCGAGGAGGTCGGCCACCGCCACGAACGGCGTGCAGGCAAGCCCGCCATGCTCGTCGCGCTGCGCAGCGAGCACTTCCGGGTGGTGGCGGTCGACGTCGGGTCCGGGTGGGTCCTGCGGGGCGGCGTGAGCGATCTCACCGGTCGCTTCCTCAGCCGGCGCACCCTCGATCTCGGTGACCGCGACGGCAGGGTCGTCCTCGAGGTCCTCGTGCGGTTCGTCCGGCTCCTCGTGGCCGACGCCGCCGGACCCGTGCTGGGTGTGGGGGCCGCGGTGCCCGGCATCGTCGAGAGCGACGGGAGCGTCCACCACGCGCCGGCGCGCGACTGGGACGGTGTGCCGGTCGAGGCGCGTCTGCGTGCAGCGACCGGCCTGCCCGTCCACGTCGTCAACGACGCCGGTGCGACCGCGATGTGCGAGTACACCTTCGGGAGCGCCTCGGGGACGGGCACCCTGGTCGTCATGGTGAGCGACGGGGTGGGGTCCGGGCTGGTCCTCGACGGCTCCCGGGTGCGCGGTGACTCGGGCTCGGCAGGAGAGATCGGTCACGTGCGCGCCGTCGTGGACGGCGACCGGTGCGTGTGCGGCGGGACGGGCTGCCTCGAGACCGTCCTCCGTCTCGGGGTCCTCGAGCGTCGTACCGCGGGGCTGGACGGACCGGCGCGGGAGGCTCTCCTCGGGGAGGTCGGGAAGGTCCTCGGTGCGGTCCTCGCCCCCGTGGTCGCGACCCTCGACCTCCAGGAGGTCGTCCTCAGCGGGCCGGTGGGCCTGCTCGGGGGAGCCCTGCGCGAGGCCGCGCAGCAGGAGGTGCTCGACCGGACGATGCCGGCCGTCGGGCGGGGTTTTCGCGTCCGGACGGCGAGCGTCGAGGTGGACGACGTCCTCGCCGGTGCGGTGGTGGAGGTGCTCCGTGGACAGTTGGGGGTCATCTGAGTCGGACGTAGACTCAGGGGTATGAGCGAACCCTTGATGAGCCCCTCGATGAGCACCGGGCCGTCGGACCCGGCCGGCACCCCGGGGGATCCGGGTTCGGGCACGTCGACGAGCGTCCTGGAGCGCAGCGAGACCCGCGAGGAGGTCGAGCCGGGGGACCGCGAGAGGTTCGCACACTACGTGCGCAAGGAGAAGATCCTCGACTCCGCGCTGAGCGGCAAGGCCGTCATCGCGCTCTGCGGGAAGGTGTGGGTCCCGGGCCGCGACCCGGGCAAGTTCCCGGTGTGCCCGGTGTGCAAGGAGATCTACGAGGGTCTTCGTGATCCTCAGGACGGCGAGCCCGGCGGCTCGGGACCGGGTGACGGCGGCAGGTGACTCCGGAGCAGGATCAGCAGGACCTCTCGACCACCGACCACCGCTCCGCGGACCACCACGGCACGCCCGCCGGTGCGCCCCTGCGTCCTCCGGCGACGCCCGTCCCGCAGGCGGCGTCGTCGTCCGCGGCGTCCCACCTGTCTCCGTCGTTCCCGACGCGAGCGCCGTGGGGCACCGCCTCGAAGCTCCGTGCCTGGCAGGCCGAGGCCCTCGAGGTCTACCGCGCGCGCAGCCCCCGGGACTTCCTCGCGGTCGCGACCCCGGGTGCCGGGAAGACGACGTTCGCGCTGCGCATCGCGACCGAGCTCCTCGAGCAGGGGTCCGTACGACGGATCACGGTGGTCGCACCCACGGAGCACCTCAAGCACCAGTGGGCGGACGCGGCGGCGCGGGTGGGCGTGCGCATCGACCCGAACTTCAAGAACAGCCAGGGGCGCCACGGCGCGCAGTACGACGGCGTGGCGCTCACGTATGCGCAGGTCGCTGCGAACCCGGCGCTCCACGCCGCCCGGACCGCGGCGGCGCGGAGCCTCGTGATCCTCGACGAGGTGCACCACGGCGGTGACGCCCTCTCCTGGGGCGAGGCGGTCCGCGAGGCCTTCGAGGGCGCCACCCGCCGCCTCGCGCTCACCGGCACCCCGTTCCGGTCCGACACCGCGCCCATCCCGTTCGTCACCTACGAGCGCGGCCCGGACGGTGTGCGCCGCTCCTCGGCCGACTACACCTACGGCTACGGCGACGCGCTGCGCGACGGTGTCGTCCGGCCCGTGATCTTCCTCTCCTACTCCGGCCAGATGCGCTGGCGGACGCGTGCGGGCGACGAGATCAGCGCACGCCTCGACGAGGGCATGACCAAGGACATGACCGCGCAGGCGTGGCGGTCCGCGCTCGACCCGCAGGGGCAGTGGATCCCGTCGGTGCTCGAGGCGGCCGACAAGCGGCTCACCGAGGTGCGGCGCGCGGTCCCCGACGCCGGCGGTCTCGTCATCGCCACGGACCAGACGGACGCCCGCGCGTACGCGGGGCACCTCGCCCGCATCACGGGGACCTCCCCGACGGTCGTGCTGTCCGACGACGACGGCGCGAGCAAGCGCATCGAGGAGTTCTCCGACGGTGACCAGCGATGGATGGTCGCGGTCCGCATGGTGTCCGAGGGGGTCGACGTGCCGCGCCTCGCCGTGGGCGTCTACGCCACGTCCACCGCGACGGCCCTGTTCTTCGCCCAGGCCGTGGGCCGGTTCGTCCGCGCCCGCAGGCGTGGGGAGACGGCGTCGGTGTTCCTGCCGAGCGTCCCGAATCTCCTGGGCCTCGCCAACAGCCTCGAGCTCGAGCGGGACCACGCCCTCGACAAGCCGCTCAGCGCGGCCGAGTCGGGCGACCTCTTCAACCCCGAGGACGCCCTCATGGCGGCCGCCAACCGCGAGGAGAAGGCGTCCGACGGTGTCGGTGAGCAGGGGTCCTTCCAGATGCTCGAGGCGCAGGCCTCCTTCGACCGTGTCCTCTTCGACGGTGGGGAGTTCGGCACCGGCGCGGACGTCGGGTCCGAGGAGGAGCTCGACTTCCTCGGCCTGCCCGGCCTGCTCGATGCCGACCAGGTGACCACGCTCCTCAAGCAGCGTCAGGCCGACCACATCAAGGGGCGGGGAGCCGCGGCGCAGAAGGCCGCGGAGCGCAGCGAGCTCGAGCATCGTCGGGCTGCTGATCTGCGCAAGGAGCTCTCGCAGCTCGTGTCGGCGTGGGCCCGGCGGACGGGCCAGCCGCACGGCTCCGTCCACAACGAGCTGCGGCGCCGCAGCGGCGGGCCCGAGGTCCCGCTCGCGAGCATCGACCAGCTCACCGCCCGCGTCGAGCTCGTCCGCGGGTGGTTCGTCGGGAAGAAGTAGCGGTAATCAGTCGAGGGTGAGGGTCGTCGTGGGCAGGGCGACCTCACCGGTCGACAGGCGGCGCGCCCCGCGGGGCAGCTCCTCGCGGGATGCCGTGTGGCGCTCGGCGGCGGCTCCGACGCCCGCGGCGCCCGTCCACCTGTCGTCCACGACCCCGTCGGTGACGAGCGGGACGTGGAGCGGGCGCAGGTCGTCCGTCGTGGGCCTCCACGACGCGACGAGCGCGTCCGGCCCGCCGACGACGACCTCGGCGACCGCACGGCCGTTCTCGTCGAGCTGGCGGGCCGCGGTCTTGCGGCCGCCGACGCTCGTCTTCGAGGTCGCGGCCTTCGCGACCGGCTCGAGCTCGCCGGACGTGCCCTCGCGGGCGACGAGCTTGTAGACCATGCCGCACGTCGGGGCGCCCGAGCCCGTGACGAGCTTGGTCCCCACACCGTAGGAGTCGACCGGGAAGGCCGCGAGCGACGCGATCGCGTACTCGTCGAGGTCGGACGTCACCGTGATGCGCGTGCCCGTGGCGCCGAGCGAGTCGAGCTGCTTGCGCACCTCCACGGCCTGCACGCCGAGGTCGCCCGAGTCGAGCCGCACCGCACCGAGGCCCGTGCCGGCGATCCGCACGGCACGCTCCACCCCGCGCGCCACGTCGTACGTGTCGACGAGCAGGGTCGTCCGAGGCCCCGCGACCGCCACCTGCGCAGCGAAGGCCGACTCCTCGTCGTCGTGGAGCAGGGTGAACGCGTGGGCCGCGGTCCCGATGGTCCGCAACCCGTAGCGTCGCCCCGCCTCGAGGTTCGACGTCCCCACGAAGCCCGCGACGGCGGCGGCGCGCGCCGCCGCGACCGCAGCCTCCTCGTGCGCACGCCGGGAACCCATCTCGAGGCACGGTCGGTCGACGGCCGCGCTCGTCATCCGCGAGGCGGCGGACGCGACGGCCGAGTCGTGGTTGAGGACGGACAGGACGAGTGTCTCGAGGAGCACCGCCTCCGCGAACGTCCCCTCGACCACCATGACCGGGCTCGACGGGAAGAAGGTCTCACCCTCGGCGTAGCCGGTGACCTGGCCGGTGAAGCGGTATCCCGCGAGGAACTCGAGCGTGCGGTCGTCGACGACTCGCTCGCGGCCGAGCCACTCGAGCTCCTCGGGCTCGAACCGGAACGACCGGAGGGCCTCGAGGACCCGCCCCGTGCCGGCGAGCACCCCGTACCGGCGCCACGACGGCAGGCGTCGCGTGAAGACCTCGAACACGCAACGGCGGTCCGCCGTGCCGTCCGTGAGGGCCGCCTGGACCATCGTGAGCTCGTACCGGTCCGTGAGGAGCGCTGTTCCCATGGCATCCACCGTAGGGCACCTCGCCCCGTCCCATCCCGCCGAGGACCTACAGTTGACCCGTGACTGTCAGAACCTCGCCCGACTCGGACTCCGTGGCGGTCGTCGGCCCGCAGGCCGCCGAACCCTGGGTGACCATCGTCTGGAACGATCCGGTCAACCTCATGAACTACGTCGCGTACGTCTTCGAGAGCTACTTCGGCTTCTCGGAGCGCAAGGCGCACCGCCTCATGCTCCAGGTCCACGAGGAGGGCAGGGCCGTCGTGTCCACCGGCGGGCGCGAGAAGGTCGAGATGGACGTCCGGGCCATGCACTCCTACGGGCTGTGGGCCACGATGCAACGGAGTGGAGAGTAGTGGTCCGGCCCTTCGAACCGAGCAGCGAGGACCCCGCGACGTACGTGGCGGGGCTCTCCACCCCCGAGCGTCTGGTGCTCGCCCAGGTGACCGGCGACGTCGTCGAGCTCCTCGGCGGCGAGGAGAGCCTCTACGAGTACGTGGAGGACGACGAGCAGGACGCGCCCGGCGCCGAGAGCGACGCGGCCGGCTCGGACGCGGCCGACGCACCGGCCCCGGGCGTCGGCGACGAGGCGGCGGACGCAGCCATCCGCGAGCTCTTCGACGGGATGGACGACGAGCCCGTCCGCGCCCCGACGGACCCCGCCGTCCGCCGTCTCATCCCCGATGCGTCCTCCGACCCGGAGATCGCCCGGGAGTTCCGTCGCTTCACGGACGACGACCTCCGCGCGCACAAGGTCGAGCGGTTGCTCCTCTTCGCCCAGATGCTCCTCGAGGCGGCACCCTCGCGCGACGAGAGCCGCCAGCTCGAGTTCCGCGTGCAGCGCGACGAGGCCCAGGCCGTCGCAGGCGCGCTCGCGGACATCCGGCTCGTCATCGGTGAGCGGCTCGACCTGCGCACCGACGAGGACTCCCAGGAGCTCTACGACTCGGTGACGGCGTCGTGGGGTGCCGAGGGCGACGTCGAGAGCGGCGAGGAGAACCTCGACGAGCTCCTCGACGACGTGGCGGAGGACGGGCGAGGTCCGCGGGTGTTCCTCGGGTCGGTCTTCCTGCTCGCCGGGTACATGCAGGAGTCGCTCACGGACTGCCTGCTCAGGGACTTCCGGCGGGAGAAGCGCCTGCGACGGACGTGACGGTCCGCGCTGCGTGTATCGGGCCGACGGCGAAGTCGCAACATCTTCGTTCAGGATGCGCGATTGTCAATACCCTGCCAGGATGAATTTCATCGTCCCCACCGCGGACAGTCCGCACCGGGTTGTGAAAGAGAAAGAGGCCCCACATGCCTACCTGGCTCCTCGTCCTGCTCGTCGGCGTCGTCCTCCTCGTTCTCGGCGTGGCCGTCGAGGCCGCGAAGATCCTCATCTGGATCGGGATCATCGTCCTGGTCGTCAGCCTCATCCTCGGCTTCGTGGGGCGCGGCAAGTCCAAGCTCTGACAACCGCAGGCCGGGCCCGGTCCGCCGCCGCCCAGCCTGCGCGCCACGATCACGTGGCACCGCCGACCCGCACGGTACTCCGTGCGGGTCGGCGTTTTTCGTGGGTCCGGCGCAGCGCTACCCTCAGGGGGTGAACGACGCCCCCATCGGTATCTTCGACTCCGGCGTGGGTGGCCTCACGGTCGCCCGCTCGATCCTCGACCAGCTGCCCAACGAGTCGGTCCACTACATCGGGGACACCGTGAACTCCCCGTACGGCCCCAAGCCGCTCGCGACGGTCCGGTCCCTCGCGCTCGACATCATGGACCGCCTGGTCGACGAGGGCGTGAAGATGCTCGTCATCGCGTGCAACTCGGCCTCCGCCGCGGTCCTCCGTGACGCCCGGGAGCGGTACTCCGTGCAGCACGGCATCCCGGTCGTCGAGGTGATCCTGCCCGCCGCACGGCGCGCGGTCGCCGCGACCCGGACCGGGCGCGTCGGGGTGATCGGGACTCGGGCGACGATCGAGTCGCGAGCCTACGAGGACGCGCTGGCCGTGGCGTCCGGGGTCACGGTCGTGCCCCAGGCCTGCCCCGAGTTCGTCGAGCTCGTCGAGGCGGGCATCACCGCCGGACCTGAGGTCCTCGCGGCTGCGCACCGCTACCTCGACCCCGTCCGCGACGCCGGCGTGGACACCCTCATCCTCGGGTGCACGCACTACCCGCTGCTCACCGGGGCGATCGCCTACGTCATGGGGGAGGAGGTGTCCCTCGTGTCGAGCGCCGAGGAGACCGCCAAGGACGTGTACCGCACCCTCCTCGCCCACGGTATCGAGCGGGGGGTCGCCTCGGGTCCGCCCGAGCACCGCTTCTCGTCCACCGGCGACGCAGCGGTCTTCTCCGCCCTCGCGCGCCGATTCCTCGGACCTGAGGTCCCCGTGGTGGAATCGGTCGCATGAAGCTGACGATCGTCGGGATGTCCGGGTCGGGCCCCTCCGCGGGCTCGCCCGCCTCGAGCTACCTGCTCCAGGCCGAGGACCCCGACGGGCGCCTGTGGTCCGTGGTGCTCGATCTCGGCAACGGATCGCTGGGTGCGCTCCAACGGTCGATCGACCCCTTCGACGTCGACCTCTACGCGCTGTCCCACATGCACCCGGACCACTGCGCGGACGTCTCGGGCCTCTACGTCCTCCTCAGGTACCACCCGGTGCGCGGGGCCGAGCGCAACCCCGGGCTCGAGCCGAGCACGGTCTACGGCCCGCCGGGTGCCGACCGGCGGATCGCCGAGATGTACGGGCTCGAGGACGACGAGAGCATGTCCGACCGGCTCGACGTGCGCTGCTGGGAGACAGGGCACGTCGTGAGCGTGGGGCCCTTCGAGATCGAGCCCTTCCCCGTAGAGCACCCGGTCCCTGCCTTCGGGTTCCGGATCACCGGCCCGAGCACGCTCGTGCCCGGGACGCGCACCGTCCTCGCGTACACCGGCGACACGGACACGTGCGACGCCCTCGAGGACCTCGCGCGCGACGCCGACCTCCTGCTCGCGGAGGCCGCCTTCGTGGAGGGCCGCGACACGGCGCGGGGGATCCACCTCACGGGGCTGCGGGCCGGTGCCGCGGCGACGAACGCGGGCGCGCGGCGCCTCCTGCTCACGCATGTCCCGGGCTGGAACGACCCGGCTCTCACGCGTGCCGAGGCGGAGTCGTCCTTCGCCGGTCCCATCGACGTCGCCGAGCCCGGGGCCGTCCACCTCGTCTGACCCGTCCCACCACCCTGGAGGTCCCGTGCCCCGTCTCGTCCTCGCGACCCACAACGTCCACAAGGTCGGTGAGCTGCACGCGATCCTCGTCGGCAGCGGTGCCCTCGCCGACCTCGGAGCCGGGGACGTCGTCGGCGCCGACGGTCTCGGCGTCGAGGCGCCCGTGGAGGACGGGCTGACGTTCGCGGACAACGCGCTGATCAAGGCGCGTGCGCTCTGCGCGGTGAGCGGGCTCCCGACGGTCGCGGACGACTCGGGCCTGACGGTGGACGTGCTCGGCGGTGCTCCCGGGATCTTCTCCGCGCGCTGGGCCGGCCGGCACGGCGACGACCGCGCCAACCTCCATCTGCTCCTCGACCAGCTCAGGGACGTCCGCCCCGAGCACCGTGGTGCTCGGTTCGTGTGCGCGGCGGCACTCGTGACCCCCTGGGGGACGGAGCACGTGGAGACAGGCACCCTCGAGGGGAGCCTCCTCACCGAGCCGAGGGGCGACGGTGGGTTCGGGTACGACCCGATCCTCCGCCCCGAGGGCCACGACCGGACGTGCGCCGAGCTCTCCGCCGTAGAGAAGAACTCGATCAGCCACCGGGGGCAGGCGTTCCGTGCCCTCGCCCCGCGGATCGCGGACGCGCTGCGCCGCTGACGAGGACGGCGACGCACCGCCAGCCGACGAGCAGCGCCGCGAGCACGCCCAGGGCGACCGCCGGGAACGCCCCCGACAGGCCCTGGTCCGTCGTGGCGCGCAGCACCATCGCGACGGACCAGGTGATCACGACGAGCGGGACGCCGATCGCGACGGGTCGCGCCCACGTGGTCGGTCCCTGCCCGCCCGCGTCACGGCGACGGGCGACGACCGCCAGCACCGCCCACCCGACCGCGAGCCCGACGAGGAACGGCCAGGCCGTCCCCACCAGCGCGCCGGGGGTGTTCTCCTCGGCATGGGACGAGCGGCCTGCGGCGGCGAACGCCAGGACGCACACGACGTCGATACCGAGGGTCGACCACCAGGGGATCCGCATCCTCCGACGGTAACCGCGTATCGTGGCGGGGTGCACCTCTCGTCCGTCGACCTGTCCTTCGGTTATCCCGGCAGGCCGGTGGTCTCGTCCGTGTCCCTCACCGTGTCCGCCGGCCAGCGTCTCGCGGTCGTGGGGGAGAACGGCACGGGCAAGACCACGCTCCTGCGGCTGCTGGCGGGCGACCTGACTCCCACGTCCGGGGAGGTCCGGCGGGTCGGGACGGTCGCCGTGGTCGACCAGGAGCTCGTGGTCACTCCTCAGGAGACCGTCGGTGACCTCGTCGAGACGGCCCTGGCCGGGGTGCGACGCACCGCGGACGACCTGGACGCCGCGGCGGCCGGGTTCGACCACTCGTCCGGGTCCCTCCAGGAGTTCGCCGACATCCTCGCGCGCGCCGAGCACCTCTCGGCGTGGGACGCCGACCGTCGCGTCGAGGTGGCGCTCTCCCGGCTCGGGGCATGCCGCGACCGGTCCAGGACCCTCGCGACGCTCTCCGTGGGTGAGCGCTTCCGGGTGCGGCTCGCGTGCCGGCTCGCGGAGCGCGCCGACCTGCTCCTCCTCGACGAGCCCACCAACCACCTGGACCGCGCAGGGATCGACTTCCTCACCGCCGAGCTCTGCCGGTGGGGCGGCGCCGTGGTCATCGTCACGCACGACCGGCAGCTCCTCGACGACGTGGCGACCGCGATCCTCGACCTCGACCCGTCGATCGACGGTCGGCCCGTCCTCTACGGCCAGCCCGGGTACGTGTCCTACCGGTTCGCCAAGAACCAGGCGATGCACCGGTGGCGGCAGCGGTACCGGGCCGAGCGTGCGCGCGCCCAGAAGCTCGCCGAGCGCCTGGACGCGTCGTACGAGGGTCTCTCCGACGAGTGGCGCCCGGCGAAGGGCAGCCAGAAGCACCGGCGTGCCACGCGCGCGCGCATCCACGTGAAGGCGGCGGACCGCCTGGTGGAGAAGCTCGAGGCGGAGGCCGTGGAGGTGCCGCCCCCGCCACCGCACCTCGTGTTCCCGGACCTCCCCGCGATGCGACCCGGGTGGGACGCGGGAGCGCCGGTCGTGGACGTGCGCAACCCCCGGGTCGACGGGGAGGGCCCGCCAAGGCTCGACCTGCCGGGCGTGCGCGTCACGGTGCCGCCGGCCGGCCGGCTCCTCGTCACCGGTGCCAACGGCGCCGGGAAGTCGACGCTCCTCGGGGTGCTGGCGGGGACGGTGGCCCTGGACCGCGGGTACCGGACAGCCCTCGACGGTGCACGTCTCGGTGTGGTGGCGCAGGAAGGCGCACAGGTGCTGGGCGACGACGCGGCGGCAAGCGGCTTCGACCGCTACGCGACGCTCGCACTGCGCCTCCTCGACGCCGGTGAGCTCGACCCCGAGCACGTGGTCCCGGTGGCGCTCCTCGGGGTGCTCTCCGAGGAGGACCTCGAGCGGCCGCTCGCCGAGCTGTCCGTGGGTCAGCGCAGGCGCTTCGACCTGGCCTGCGCGCTGCTCGCCGCCCCGCACGTCCTGCTGCTCGACGAGCCGACGAACCACCTGTCCATCGATCTCGTCGACGACCTCACGCAGGCGTTGCGGTCCTCACCCGCGGCGGTGGTCGTGGCCACCCACGACCGTCGCATGCAGGAAGACCTCCACGACTGGCCGAGGCTCGACCTCACCGCGACCGACGGCTAGGTCGGGCGAGCAGGTCAGGCGAGGCGCCCGACGTGGGCCATCGCCTGCCGCAGGAGGACGCCCTGGCCGCCGTACATCTCGGCCTGGACGCTCTCGCTGCACGCCTGCTCCGGGGAGATCCAGGCGAGGTCGAGCGCGTCCTGCTGCGGTCGGCAGTCGCCACCGACGGGGACGACGTACGCGAGGGACACGGCGTGCTGGCGGGAGTCGTGGTACGGGGTGATCCCGGGGGTGGGGAAGTACTCGGCGACCGTGAACGGCTGGGGCGACGCCGGGATCTGTGGCAGCGCGACGGGTCCTAGGTCCTTCTCGATGTGTCGCAGGAGGGCGTCGCGGATCCGCTCGTGGTACAGGACGCGGCCGGAGACGAGGGCGCGGTTCATCACTCCGTCGCGGTTCACCCGCAGGAGGAGTCCGACGGCGACCACGTCGCCGGACTCGTCGACCCGGACGGGGACGGCGTCGACGTACACGAGGGGCAGCTGGCGTCGGGCGGCGGCGATCTCGTCGGCACCGAGCCATCCCGCGGGCTGGACGTCCTCGGGGTCGAAGTCGGGGGAGGGGAAGTCGGCGGTGTTCGTCACCGTGCAGTTCTACCCGACCAGGGCAGATGCCGCCATGCGGCGCGCGGCACGTGCACGCGCGTGCACGTTCACATCGGCCGTGACCCCACGGGCCGATGTGCATATGTGAGAAACGCGGCGTAACGTCCCCGTCTGGGAACGCTCTCACAGGGGTAGGGCGTCATGGGGACAGTGCTGTCCCCACCCGTTCGGCCACTGGTCAAAGGAGACCGGTAATGCGTATATCCGCACGTCAACACCCACGCGGCACAGGCCGCGCCGGCGGCCTGCAGGGGGTCCTGTCCGTAGCCACGGCAGCAGCCGTCGGCCTCACCCTCGCCGCCCCGGCCACCGCAGCAGAGGTGGTCCCGGTCGGGGAGGGGAGCTACACCACCGCACCCGTCGGTCCCGCACCCGAAGGGTGCGGCGACCTGTCCACGAACCCGCGGCAGTACATGACGGAGGACGCGCCCCCGGGGCCCGTCCCCACCAACGACTGGTGGTCCTCCCTCGTCTTCAAGAAGTGGGACTGCCAGTACAGCCAGCCGCTGCACGCCCACCCGGCGTCCTACCAGCCGAACGCCGCAGGGCTCGGCATCTCCTACACGACGACCCCCACCATCTCCGGCAGCGCCGGCGGGGTCGGCGAGTACCACTTCATGTACGCCGAGAACCTCGTCGCTGGAGTGGCAGGTCTCGACGCCGACGTCGTCCGCGTCGCCGACTGGAGCGACTGGACGGTCACCCCGTCCTGGTCCGACGGGACGCGAACCCTCGAGGCGACCATCGGGCACGGTCTGCCGTTCTCCTACTACCGGGCCACGGGCGGTGACGCCCTCCTCACGGCGAGCAGCACACCGACGGTGTGGCTCGACGAGGGAACCCAGGTCGGCTTCTCCGTCGACGGCCGCGACTATGTCGCGTTCGCCCCGCCGGGCGGCGACTGGTCCCTCTCCGGCCAGGAGCTGCGCAGCCCTCTCGGTGAGACCGGCTACTTCTCCGTCGCGGTCCTGCCGACCACGCCCGGTGACACCGACGCGGACCGGACGGCGCTCGCCGCCACGTACGCGGAGCACGCGTACTCGGAGGTCGTCGGGACCACCGTCGACTACGCGTACGACGAGTCGAGCGCGGACGTCACGGTGACGTACGGCTACGAGACCGAGTCCGTCCTCGGCGACCAGGAGGGGACGGTCATCGCCCTCTACCCGCACCAGGCGGACCACCTGGTCGGCGCCGACCTCGTCGAGGAGACCTACGTGTCACCCCGTGGGCCGATGCCGGTGATCGCGGGCGCGGACGCGTTCACGACAGTGACGCAGTTCACCGGGGTGCTCCCCGAGATCCCGGCGGTCGCGACCGGCGACGGCGCGGAGCGGGCCAAGCTCGAGGGGTACCTCGACGAGGTGGCCGAGGAGCCCGTCCTCATCCTCAACGACGACACCTACTGGACCGGCAAGGGGCTCGGGCGGGCCGCGCGGATCGCCGAGATCGCCGACCAGCTCGGTGAGACCGAGATCCGCGACACCGCGCTCGACCAGATGCGCGAGGTGCTCACCGACTGGTTCACCGCGACCGAGGGCAAGACCGAGAAGGTCTTCGCCTACAACGAGGCGTGGGGGACCCTCGTCGGGTTCCCGGGGTCCTACGGCTCCGACAAGGAGCTCAACGACCACCACTTCCACTATGGCTACTACGTCGCCGCGGCGGCCACGCTCGCCAAGTTCGACCCCGAGTGGGCGTCCGACGAGCGGTACGGCGGCATGGTCGACCTCCTCATCCGCGACGCCAACAGCTACGACCGTGACGAGGACAGGTTCCCCTACCTCCGGGACTTCGACATCTACGCCGGTCACGACTGGGCGGCCGGCCACGCCGCGTTCGCCGCGGGCAACAACCAGGAGTCGAGCTCCGAGGGGCAGAACTTCGCCGGTGCCCTCATCCAGTGGGGAGAGGCGACGGGCGACACCGCCGTGCGCGACGCGGGCGTCTACCTGTGGACCACGCAGGCGTCGGCCATCCAGAACTACTGGTTCAACTCCTCCGGGGAGGCGTTCCCCGAGAACTTCCCGCACACGACGGTCGGGATGGTCTGGGGTGACGGCGGGTCCTACTCCACGTGGTTCAGCGCCGCGCCGGAGATGATCCAGGGCATCAACATGCTGCCCATCACCGGCAACCACCTGTACCTGGGCTACCGCCCGGACTACGTCCTGGAGAACTACGCGGAGGTCGTCGCGAACAAGGGCGGGGAGCCCGACGTGTGGCAGGACATCCTCTGGAGCTTCCTCGCGCTCGGTGACGGCGAGGCGGCGCTCGAGGGCCTGCTCGCCGACCCCGGCTACACCGTCGAGGAGGGCGAGTCGAGGGCGCACACCTACCACTGGGTCGCGAACCTCGCGGCGCTGGGGACGGTCGACACGTCCGTGACCGCCGACCACGTGCTGTCGTCCGTGTTCGTCAAGAACGGGCAGAAGACGTACGTCGCGTCGAACACCGGGAGCTCGCCGCTCACGGTGACCTTCTCCGACGGCACGGAGCTCGTGGTGGCGGCGGGAACGACCGCCACGACCGGGGCGCACACCTGGAGCGGCGGTGGCGGGGTCGGCGTCGACCCGGGGGAGCCGACCGAGGAGCCCACGGACGAGCCGACGGACGAGCCCACGGAGGAACCGACGGACGAGCCCACGGACGAGCCGACCGACCCGACTCCCGGCGACTTCGACGGTGAGCTCCTGCTCACCGCGGACGGCGGCCTCGTCGCAGACGTCGACGCCCCGGGCACCGTGACGGTCGCCGCGGCGACGGGCAACCACGACGGGGAGCCGGCCTCCCCGTCGACCTTCGTCGCCGAGGACGTCACGGCGACCCTCGCGCCGGGGGGCACACGGTTCGCGCTCGACCTCGACGCGGGCACGACGGTGGGCAACGGGACCCAGGTCCGGGTCTCGTACGACCTCACGGGCGACGGCAGCTTCGACCGTGTGGAGACGTACGCGTACTTCGCGACGGATCCCGTCGTGGGGTACGAGACATACACGGAGGCCCGCGGTCTGCGGTCGTCGTCCGGGACGCTCGGCGACCTCGACGGGGGCACCGTCCAGGTCGAGGTGTGGAGCGCTATCGGCCGCGGTCCGACGACGCTCGCCGTGGGTGGTGCGTCCAGCGTGACCATCCCGTTCACGCGCTGACCGCTCGAGGGGCCCCGTCGGCGACAGCCGGCGGGGCCCCCTCGCGCGTGCGGGAATACCTCGACGCCGTGACGTGTCCTACAGGGTGACCAGCAGTCGACGAGAGGACATCGCATGCCCACGCAGGAGCTCACCGGAGCCACCTTCGAGCAGACCGTCAAGGACAACGACATCGTGCTCGTGGACTTCTGGGCGTCGTGGTGCGGTCCGTGCCGCCAGTTCGCCCCCGTCTTCGAGTCGTCGTCCGACAAGCACCCGGACGTCGTCCACGGCAAGATCGACACCGAGGCCGAGCAGGAGCTCGCGGCGGCCGCGAGCATCACCTCGATCCCCACGCTCATGGCCTTCCGTGAGGGCGTGCTCGTCTACTCCCAGCCCGGTGCGCTCCCCGCGCCCGCGCTCGAGCAGGTCGTGGAGGCCGTCAAGGGCCTCGACATGGACGAGGTGCGCCAGCAGATCGCGGAGCAGGCCCAGAACCCGGCGTCGGGCGAGTAGGCGTCAGGCGGGACCGGCGGCCTCGGCCGTCCGCCGGTCCCCGCGCGGGCTGCGGACGGCGGTGACGTCGTGGATGACCCGCCCTCGTTCCAGCCCCTTGCGCTCGAAGCTGGTGAGCGTCCGGCCGGCGAACCGTGAGGTGTCCGGTGTCACGACGAGGTCGGGGCTCGCCTCCAGGACCCGCCGGATCTGGGTGGCGTACTCCTCCCAGTCGGTGGCGAGGCGCCATGCCGCGTCGTCGGCGAGGACTCGCGCGACCGTCTCCGCGAAACCCTGGGTCACGAGCCGACGCTTGGTGTGGCGCGACTTGTGCCACGGGTCGGGGAAGAACGTCCAGAGCTCGTCGACCGTCCCTGCGGGGAGCAGGGTGCGGAGCGCGGAGGCGGCATCGACCTGAACCAGGCGGACGTTCTCCAGGCCCAGGCGGCGCATGCGCTGGAGCGTCTGGGCCATCCCTGGGCGGTAGACCTCCAGGCCCAGGTAGTTGCGTCCCTCGTCCGCGGCGGCCGCCTCGGTGATGGCCTCGCCCTGGCCCGTGCCGACCTCGACGACGAGAGGCGCGTCACGCCCGAAGACCTCGGCGGCGTCGAGGACGAAGCCGGGGTCGACCGACGTCCGCGAGACCTGCCGCGGGACGTCGATGACGAACCGTGGCGCGAGGGAGTCCCAGGCACGCTGCTGGCGGTCCTTGAGGCGCCCGCTGCGCTGTGCGAACGAGACGGTGACGCTGCGGTACGGGCCGGTGGCCAGGTCGTCGGTCATGAGGGCTCCGGTCGCAAGGAAGACGTGTGCGCGAGGGGGGACTCGAACCCCCACGTCCGAGGACACCAGGACCTAAACCTGGCGCGGCTGCCGATTACGCCACTCGCGCTCGGCCACGAGTCTAGGTGCTGCGGGCCTCAGGCGTCGTCGACACCCAGGGCGCGCCGCAGCCGAGCCACGTGGCCCGTCGCCTTGACGTTGTACTGGGCGAACTCGACGCGACCGTCGGTGCCGACCACGACGGTGGATCGGATGATGCCGGTGACGGTCTTCCCGTAGAGGGACTTCTCGCCGTACGCGCCGTAGGAGGTGGCCACCGCGCTGCCCGGGTCGGACGCCAGGGGGAACGTGAGGTGCTCCTCCTCGGCGAACCGGTCGAGCGCGGTCAGGCCGTCGGGGGAGATCCCCACGACGTGGAAGCCCGCGGCGCCCAGGGCGGCGAGGGAGTCGCGGAAGTCGCACGCCTGGGTGGTGCAGCCCGGCGTGCTCGCCGCCGGGTAGAAGTAGAGGATCGTGCGGCGGTCGCGCAGGTCCGCGAGGGAGACGCTCGCGCCGCCCGCGGCCTCGAGGGTGAAGTCGGGGGCCGGGTCTCCGGGGGACAGTCGCGTGGTCATCGCTCTCCAGGGTCGGGCGTGGGGTGCTCTCTTGGCGGCGAGCCTACGGCAGGGGGTGTCCGTGGAGGGTGAAATGGGCGCGAGGAGCGCCGATATGAGGCATTTACACGCGGGTTCCCAGGATTTCCCCCGGTCCAGCACGTGCGGCTCCCAGGCGCGCGGACGAGCATGAGGAGGAACGGCAGGGCGGCCGATGGGGACTTCTCTCCATTGCCGTCCGCGGTCAGCGGTGCTGACATTGGCGGAACGACCGGGGTGTGGAGGAACACGATGTCGACTGTCAGGACGAAGACGGGTACGCACGTGCGGGACGTCGCGTGGGCGGACGTGCTCGAGTGGGCGAACCTGCACGACGACCAGCCCTCCGAAAGGCAGGGGCGGTCTGCCACGGACGCCGGGGAGCTCCCGGACGTGAGCCGCCTGCTGGCGCGCCTCGCCGACGAGCGGATCCCGCTCGCGCTCATGGCCGACCTCGTGGACCCGTACGGGCCCGACTCCGCGGCGATCCTCGCCGAGGAGCGCGCGCAGAGCCGGAGGTAGCCTGTCCCACCGTCCCCGTGGGTCGTCGCCGATTGGCGATCGGACTCCTGCGGCTGGTATGTTTCCCAACGCGCGCCATTAGCTCAGTTGGTTAGAGCAGCTGACTCTTAATCAGCGGGTCCGGGGTTCGAGTCCCTGATGGCGCACAGACAGGAAGGCTCCTGCTGACATCGTTTAGCAGGAGCCTTCTGCTGTTTCCGCCCTCTGGTGTGTCGCGGCGCGGTGCAGCTCGCCCCTGCCGTGTGACCAGCGCGACATCAGGAGTGGTCACGGTGTGCCGCGCTGTACTGGTAATGTTCTTCATCGCGCGCCATTAGCTCAGTTGGTTAGAGCAGCTGACTCTTAATCAGCGGGTCCGGGGTTCGAGTCCCTGATGGCGCACACGAGAGAGGCCCAGGTCACCAGACCTGGGCCTCTTCTGCATCGCCCGCGGGCCGTGCGTCGCCCCCCGGTCGGGCCACGCGGGGAACGCGCGTCGGTCGTCAGCTGCTCCCGAAGCCCGCCCGCGTCATGGTGCCCCACACGGCCTTCTTCCGGGTCAGGCTCGCCCACCACCCCTGCAGGCGCCAGACGGCCGTGAGCTGTCGGTAGCCGACGTTCTCGGCCACCGAGGCGAGCACGATGGACCCGAGATCGCGCCATCGGGCGTACCGGTGGAACGAGACCTCCTCGACGAGCAGCGCTGCGCACGTGACGAAGAACGCATAGACGTAGGCCACGAGCAGGAAGGCGATCGCGAAGGGGACGTTGATGACCCCGAGGAGGAGTCCCAGCGGGACGACGATCACCCCGATCACCTCGAGGAGCGGCGCGCAGAGCTCGAAGAGCCAGTAGTAGGGCAGGGCGACCATCCCGATCCGCCCGTAGCGGGGGTTGAACGTCATGCGCCGGTACCCCCAGAGGACCTCCCACAGGCCCCGGTGCCACCTGCGGCGCTGGCGTCCCAGGACGGCGAGGGTGTCCGGGACCTCCGTCCAGCTCACCGGTTCCGCGACGAACACGACCCGGTAGTCGCGCCCGCCGTCCTTCATCATCTTGTGGATCCGCATGACGAGCTCGAAGTCCTCGCCGATGGAGTCCGGGTCGAGCCCGCCCGCCTCCACGAGGACGTCCCTGCGGAACATCCCGAAGGCGCCGGAGATGAGGATGAGGGCGTTCGCCTGCGACCAGCCCGCCCGCCCGAGGAGGAACGACCGCAGGTACTCCACGACCTGGATCCGGGCGACGGCCGACCGTGGCATGCGCACGTCGACCACGCGTCCGCCGATGACGCGGCACCCGTTCGCGGCCCGGATCACTCCACCGGTGGCGACGACGTTCTGAGGATCGTCCGCGAACGGCTTCGACACGACGAGCAGGGCGTCCGGGTCGAGGATGGAGTCCGCGTCGACCATGACGACGAGGTCCCTGGAGGCGACGTTCACGCCCATGTTCAGGCTGTCCGAGCGCCCGGAGTTCTCCTTGTCGACGACCACGAGCGGGATGCTGTCGTCCGTGGGCACCCAGACGCCGCGGAGATCCCCCCGGACGGGGATCTTCCCCTCGACGCCGCGCGTGCTGCGCACGAGCCCGTACGTCTCCACGAGCCGCTCCAGGGTCGCGTCGCTGCTCCCGTCGTTGACCACGACGACCTCGTGGTCCGGGTACCTGAGGTCGAGGACCGACCGGACCGAGTCGAGGATGACGTTCGCCTCGTTGTACGCCGGCAGGAGGACGGAGACGCCCGGCGTCAGCGGCGAGCGTGCCGCGGCCGTCGTCCCGGCGAAGGGGGAGCGGCGCAGGTGGCGCCCGAAGTTCACGCTCGCGAGCACGATGAGCAGCAGGTACGACGAGTTGATGAGGAAGAAGTAGAGCAGGAGCCACGAGCCCGTGACGTCGAAGAACGTGACGAGCGCGTCGCGCACCGGGTCGAGGGTCATGGTCCAGCCCCTTCCGTGGTCAGGGTGGGGCCGGCCTCGAGAGCGAGCCGGCGCAGGTCCGGGTCCAGGTCGTCGCGGAGCGGCGCCAGGTGGTCGAGAGCCGTCGGGGTCCCCATGTCGAGGAGCGTGCGAGCGGCTGCCAGCCGCACCCCGGGGTCCTCCGTCGGGGCTGTCGCCGAGGCGAGCGTCGGCACGGCCCACGCGCCACCCAGCCGAGCGAGGGCGCGGGCGGCCTGGACCCGCACGGCGGGCGACGGGTCGTGCAGCACCCTCTCGCCGACGTACCGCGCGGTGGGCAGGACGAGGAGCTCGGCGGCGACGGCGACCGCCGTCAGCCGCACGATCTCGTCGCGGTCGGCGAGCGCCCCCTCGAGCGCGGGTTCCAGCGCGGTCGTGTCCGCCTCGCCGATACCGATGAGCGCGGTGCCGACGATGCTCGCGGGGACGTCCGATCCCGGTCGCAGGGCCCCGAGGAGGAGCGCGGCGACGTGCGGGTCGCCCAGCTGCCCCAGCGCGCGAGCGGCGACGGTGCGCACCTCGACGCTCGGGTCCGACAGGAGGCGGACGATGCTCCGGCGTCCGTCGACGTGCCCGACGAGCCCGACGACCTCCGCGGCGCGCGCGCGGCGGACGGCGCTGCGCGCGGTCGTCGCCGCCACGGCGCGCGCGAGGGTCCCGCGGTCCAGGAGCACCTGGACGAGGGCGTCACGGACCTCGCCGCGGACCGAGTCGAACGCGGCCAGGACGTACCGCTCGGCCGTCGGCCACAGGGGCTCGGGCACCGCGGCGACCTTCTCGCAGGCCGGGGCCACCTCGTCGTCCTCCGCGGTGAGCACCTCGAGGACGAGCGGGCGGACCTGCGCCACGAGAGCCTCACGACGGCGCGCCAGCACCCCGCGACCCACGCGCACGGCCACGGTCGCGAGGAGGAGGGCGACGCAGAGCGCGCAGAGGACCGTGAGGGTCCACACGAGCACGGTCCAGGAGAGGACGAGCATGTCAGGGCTGACGGCGCGCGAGCATCGCCTTGACGCGCACGAGCAGCTCTCTCGGGCTGAACGGTTTGGTCATGTACTCGCCTGCACCGGCAGCGAACCCGGTCTCGACGTCCCGCTCCTGCGTCTTCGCGGTGAGGAGCAGGACGGGGGTGGTGGCGGTCTGCTCGGCGTCCCGCAGGCGACGCAGGACGTCGATGCCGGACATCCCGGGCATCATGACGTCGAGCACCACCAGGTCGAAGTCCCCGCTGAGCCCGAGCTCGAGCCCCGACAGCCCGTCGTTCGCCTGCGTCACCTCGAAACCCGCGTTGCTGAGCTTCAGCGCCACGAGGTCGCAGATGTCCTGGTTGTCGTCGACGACGAGCACCTTGCCCTGCGTCATGCGTCAGCAGCCTCTCGGGAGTCCATGCACGTCAGCGTAGGTCGGGCAGCCCGCGGGCGGGCGGTGCAGAGGGGCCCCGTGCCAGGTTTCACCCGGTGCCGGCGCCCCGGGCCGCGGAAAGGGACCGACTCGCTATCCTTGGACGGTGCCGACACCTCGCGTAGCCCTAGCCACCTGTTCCGTGCTCCCCGACCTCGACCCGGACGACGCCCCCCTCGTCGAGGCGCTCGCGGAGCGCGGCGTCGAGGCCACGGCGGCGGTGTGGGACGACCCGGACGTCGACTGGACGTCGTTCAACCTCGTGGTCGTCCGCTCCACCTGGGACTACTCGGCCCGCCAGGACGAGTTCATCTCCTGGGCCCGCAGCGTCCCTCGCCTCGCGAACGACGCCGAGGTCATCGCGTGGAACACCGACAAGTACTACCTGAAGACCATGGGGGAGATGGGCGTCCCGATCGTCCGGACGCTGTGGCTCGACCCCGACCGGCACCTCACGTCGCAGGCGATCCACACGCGCCTGCCTGCGCACGGCGACTACGTCATCAAGCCCACCGTGAGCGCCGGGGCTCGGGACACGGCCCGGTACCAGGAGAACACCGCGCAGGCGCGCGGCGAGGCGATCCTCCACGCCCGCGAGCTCCTGCGCTCCGGACGGCACGTCATGGTGCAGCCCTACCTCAACCAGGTGGACGTCGCGGGCGAGACCGCCCTGATCTTCGTCGACGGCGAGTTCTCCCACGCCGTCCGCAAGAGCGCCATGCTCTCCCGCGGGCACCGACCCACCCAGGGCCTCTACCAGGAGGAGGTCATGCGGACCGTCGAGGCGACGGAGGCCGAGCTGGCGCTCGCCGACCGTGCGCTCGAGGCCGCACGGACCGTCCTCGGTGGAGCCGCCGACCAGATGCTCTTCGCCCGCGTCGACATGCTGCCCGGCGACGACGGCGAGCCCATCCTCCTCGAGCTCGAGCTCACCGAGCCGTCCCTGTTCTTCGCGAAGTCGCCGGGGGCGCTCGACCGCTTCGCGGACGCTCTCGTGGCGAGGGTCTCCGCCCAGGGGTGACGCCGAGTACGACGAAGGCGCCTCACGTGATCACGTGAGGCGCCTTCGTCGTACCGCATGGGGTGAGTAACGGGACTTGAACCCGCGACCCCCTGGACCACAACCAGGTGCTCTACCAGCTGAGCTATACCCACCATGCGCATCGCACCCGCCCAGGGGCAGAAGTGCGTTGCTGGACCGGAAGACCGGGCCGTCGAAAAGTGTACCTGCTCCGGGCGGGCCTCCGTGACACGGTCCGGCGTGACTCCCGACACGCCCCGACGCAGGCCGACGGTGCGGGCCGGCGAGGCGCTGTGGGCCGAGCCGGGTCAGCGCAGGAAGGCGTCCGGGACGGACAGGGTCCCGGACACGGAGGTCCGGGCGACCTGTGCCGCGACGGCCCTGGCGGACTTCGTGTCCGGGCCCGGCTGGGGCACGAAGAGCGCCGACCGGTAGTACCGGAGCTCGTCGATGCTCTCGAGGATGTCTGCGAGGGCGCGGTGCCCCCCGTTCTTGGTGGGGGACGCGAAGTACACGCGGGGGTACCAGCGGCGGGCGAGCTCCTTGATGGAGGACACGTCGATGATCCGGTAGTGGAGGTGGTTCACCAGCTCCCGCATGTCGCGTTCGAGGAACATCTTGTCCGTCGCGACGGAGTTGCCGGCGAGCGGGGCCTTGCCCGGGTCGGGCACGAAGGCCCGCAGGTGCTCGAGGACCTGCGCCTCCGCGTCCGCGAGGGAGACGCCGTGCTCGAGCTCGTCGAGCAGGCCGGACGACGTGTGCATCTCCCGGACGAAGTCGTTCATCTGCTCGAGGGCCTCGTCCGGCGGACGGACGATCACGTCGATGCCCTCACCGAGGACCGTGAGCTCGGAGTCGGTCACCACGGCGGCGACCTCCACGAGGGCGTCCGCGCCGAGGTCCAGCCCCGTCATCTCGCAGTCGATCCAGATGATCCGGTCGGTGTTCCCAGTGCTCGCCACCCTCACAGCCTACGCGTGCACGACGAAGGCCCCACCGGTGGGGCACCGGCGGGGCCTTCGGGGAGGGTCATGCGCGCCTGCGCAGGAACCGGGGAGGACGGCGCCGGGCCACCCGGGGCGGGACGTCGGGCCGGCTCTGCTCCCTGCGCCTCTGCGCCGCGAGCACGCGCTCCTCGTGCTCGCGGGACGCGAGCTGGTAGCGGAGGTACGGGTCGATGGACCCGAAGGACTGGTCGTTCATGGTATGACTTCCGTGACTGTCGTGGGATGGGCTTGGGCGTCGACTCCGCTGCCCTGACGTCACCGCGGTGTGGGACAAAACAACCACGCTGACCCCGTCGGCCGCACGGCTTTTTCTCCGGGTGGTGGCGTCCGGGCGGCCCTCCCCGGCGGGCGGAGCCGCGGGTGCGTCGGTAGCATCGTCCGATGCTCCGAACCGACTGGTGGCGCCTGCTCGTCGTCCTCGGCCCGGCGACGGTCCTCGTCGTCCTCGGCGCCGCAGGCTTCGCCGGTGTGCTCGAGGCCGTCCGTGAGCGTGAGGATCTGTGGGTCGCCGACGACGCGGTCCTGGGATGGGTGGTGGACCACCGCACCCCTGCGGCGACGACGTTCTTCACCGTGGTGACGAACGGGTTCGGCCCGTACGTGCTGCCGGTGGTGGTCGCCGTCGGGTGCGTCGTGTGGTGGCGGGTGTCGGGCGCATGGCGCGACCCGCTCCTCCTCGTCGGTGCGATGCTCCTGTCCACGCTCGTCTCGACCGTGCTCAAGGCGGTCATCGCCCGTCCACGTCCCCCGGCGGAGTCGATGACGGTCGCCGGGGTGGAGACCTCGTTCTCGTTCCCGTCGGGGCACACGATCGGTGCCGCGACCCTGGTCCTCGTGAGCGGCTACCTCGTGTGGGCGCGCCACAGGACGGGCAGGCGTCTCGTGGTGTGGGCGGTGACGAGCCTCGCGGTCGTCGCCGTGGTCGGTGCCAGCCGCCTCTACCTGGGCTACCACTTCGTCACGGACGTCGTGGCGTCCGTGTGCCTGGCGGTCGCGGTCCTCGGCGTCGTGGTCGGGGTGCACACCTGGGTGAGCGGCGGGCCCGCCGAGACCGTCCACGAGGGGGAGCGGGTCGACGACTGACGCCCGGCGCCCGTCCGCCGGGGAGGGCGACCGTTCAGCGCACGACCTCGAGCAGCACCGCGATGCCCGACCCGCCCCCGATGGCGGCGGTCGCGAGCCCCAGCGTCCCGGCCGGCGCACCGCCCCGCACGAGGCGGGAGAAGAGGCGGGTGACGGCGATCGCCCCGCTCGCGCCCCACGGGTGGCCGAGGGCGAGCGCCCCGCCGTCGGGACAGACGCGCCCGGAGTCCCGTCCGGCGGTGTCGAGGCCGAGCGCGTCCGTGACGGCGAGGACCTGCGCGGCGAAGGCCTCGACGATCTCGACGACCGCGACCTCGTCGAGGGAACGCCCCGTCCGGGCCAGCAGGTGCTGGACTGCGGGGACCGGACCCCATCCCGGCAGCGCCGGGTCGCACCCGACGACCACCCCGTCGAGCACGCGCAGACCCGGGGCTCCGTGCCGCGAGCTCTCCGGCACGACGGCGACGGCGGCGGCCCCGTCGCTCACCGGGCTCGCGGTCGCGGCGGTCACGGTCCCCCCGAAGGCGGGGCGCAGGCGGGCGAGGAGAGCTGGGTCGAGGACCCGTGCCCGCTCGTCGCGGACCACCGTGCCCAGGGTGACGGTCTCGCGGTCGAACCGGCCGGCCGCGTGGGCGGCGAGAGCCTTGCGGTGGCTCGCCAGGGCGTAGGCGTCCTGGCGGTCGCGCGAGATCCCTCGGGCGGCGGCGAGGACGTCGGCGGCCGCCCCCATCTCCGGGTCCGGGGAGCCCTCCGGCGCGAAGGGCGCACGGGCGAAGGGCTGGGCGTCGGCGTTGGCGCGTCCGGGAGCCTGGCCGGGCCGGTGCCACCGCTCCGGGGCGGTGGAGGCGCTCTCGGCGCCACCGGCGAGGACGAGGTCCACCGCTCCGGAGCGCACGGCGTGGGACGCCGTGAGGATCGCCGCGAGGCCGCTGCCGCACTGGCGGTCGACGACCATGCCCGGCACGCGATCGCCGAGCCCGGCACGGAGCGCGGCGACCCGGGCGACGTTCCCGCCGGGGCCGGTGCAGTTGCCGAGGACCACGTCGTCGACCGGCGCCGTGGTCCCGGCGCGCCGGGCGTCGTCGAGGGCCGCGACGAGGACCGGCGCGGCGAGCTCGTCGACCAGGAGACCGCGGTGCCCCTTGCCGGCGGTGCCCACGAAGGTCCTCCGCGCGGCGACGACGACCGGGGTGCGGTAGTCGTCGGTCACGCTGTCGCTGCCGGGTGCACCGGCGTTGTCACAGGGCCGTGAGGATCTGCGGGCCGTCGGCGGTGATGACGATCGTGTGCTCCCAGTGGGCAGCGCGGGCCCCCTTGGTGGAGCGCAGGGTCCAGCCGTCGGCGTCGTGCGTGTAGCTGCCGCGCCCGTCGGCGATGAACATGGGCTCGATGGCGATGGTCAGGCCGGGGACGAGCTTCATGCCCTTGCCGCGGCGTCCCACGTTGGGGATGAACGGGTCCATGTGCATCTCGGAGCCGATCCCGTGACCGCCGTGGTCGTCGAGGATCCCGACGCGCGCGTCGCGCGCCACCTTGGCGACGGCGTACCCGATGTCCCCGATGGTGTTGCCCGGCCGGGCGGCGGCGATGCCCGCGTCGAGGGCGGCACGCGTGACGTCGACGAGCTCCTGGTCGCCGGGCCGCGGTGTCCCCACCACGTAGCTGCGGGCCGCGTCGCCGCACCACCCGTCGAGGACGGCACCGAAGTCGACGCTGAGGAGGTCCCCGTCCTGGAGGGCGTAGTCCGTGGGGATGCCGTGGACGATGGCGTCGTTCACCGACGCGCAGATCACGCCGGGGAACGGCACGGGCGCCCAGTCGGGGTGGTAGTCGAGGAACGGCGACGTGGCGCCGTGCTCGGCGAGGACCGCGGCGCCCACGGCGTCGATCTCGCGGAGCGTCACCCCCACGCCGGCAGCGGCCTCCATGGCCTCGTGGGCGCGGGCGACGACACGGCCGGCCTCGCGCATCTTCTCGATCTGGGCGGGGCTCTTCTTCTCGATCACCCGACCGAGCCTAGCCGTCCGTCCCCGGGATCCCGTCGCAGGCGCCGCCACCTGCCGCCTGCCGGGTCGGCGCCGTCCTCGAGGAGGACGGCGCGGACGTCGTCGCGCGCCACCTTGCCCGTGCCCGTGGTGGGCAGCGACCCTGCGACGTACCAGCGACGGGGTCGCTGCGCAGGCGCCAACCGCTCCCGGGCGGTGGTCTCGAGGTCCTCGAGGCTCACGTCGCCGACGACGACCGCGGTGACGACCTCCCCGAGGCGCAGGTGCGGTGTCCCGAGGACGACGACGTCGTCGAGCCCTGGCGTGCCGCGCAGGCCGGCCTCGACGTCCTCGGGGAGGACGGTGCTCGCGCCCGTCTGCACGGCGCCGGTGCCGCGCCCGAGGACGACCAGCGGGTCGCCCGTCGTGCCACTGCCGACGGCGAGGTCCCCGACGGTGACCCATCCGTCGGAGCGGCGCACCGGACCGCCCGCGTCGCCGAGGTAGCCGAGCGCCGTCCACGGCGACCTGACCCACAGCTCCCGCGCACCGGCCAGGGCGGTGGGGCGCAGGTCGATCTCCACATCGGGGAAGGGGCGCAGGCCCGTACCGTCGGTGTCGACCGCGACGAAGGACGTCTCCGCGGCGCCGTAGTAGGTGACCACCCGGATACCGAGCGCCCGGGAACGGTCCCGGAGGGCGTCGGGGAGCGCGGCGCCGCCCACGACGGCGGTCCTCAGGGAGCGTGGCGCGCCCTCGGGCAAGGCCTCGAGGACGTCGAGGACCGTCTCGAGCCCGCCGGGCGTGGTCTGCACGGCGTCGCACCCACGGATCGTGGTTGGTGCGGCCCCGGCGCCCGACGGGGCGAGGTGCACGGCGGCACCCGTGGCGAGACCGTGCAGCGCCGCGAAGCAGAACAAGGAACTGGACGCCGGGCCGGGGACGAGGACCACGCTCCCCGGTCCGATGTCCGTGAGGTCGGTCACGGCCGGGAACGACCCCACCCAGGACTCTGCGCTGCGCACCACCGCGCGGGCGCGACCGGTGCTGCCCGACGTGAGGACCGCGAGCGCTGGGGCACCGGTCCGGCGCGTGACGGAGCGTGGTGGGGCTGGCTGGGCCGCGGCGGAGGACGGCAGCGTCCTGGCGAGCGGGCGGGCGACACGGACGGTGCGCCCCAGCGCCCCGAGGACCTGGGCCTGCTGCTCCGCGGGGCGGTCGTCGCACACCAGGGCGATGCCACCGAGGAGCTCGACGGCGAGGACCGCCACGAGGACGTCGGCCTGGACGGCGCCGGGTCGCCTCCGGGCGCAGTGGAGGAGGTCGAGGGCGACGAGATCGCCCGCGGCGACGGGGTCACGCCCGTCCCTGCCCGATGCGAGGTCGGCGGCGGCGGCGCTCACGCGACCGGCGAGACCGCCCGCGGTGAGCGTCGCCGTGCGCCCGTCGTCCTCGGTCCACCGCAGCGCCGGCGCCCGCGGCGACCGGCGCGCACGGTCGAGGACGGCGCGGGCGAGCACCACGGGTCAGCCGCGGCGCGCGGACTCGACGCCGCGGTTGGCGAGCTCGTCGGCCTTCTCGTTGCCCACGTCGCCCGAGTGCCCCTTGACCCACCGCCACGTCACCGTGTGGCGGGACACCTCGGCGTCGAGCGCCTGCCACAGGTCCACGTTCTTCACGGGCTTCTTCGCGCCGGTGCGCCACCCGTTGCGCTTCCAGCCCGCGATCCACGTGCTCATGCCGTTCATGACGTACGTCGAGTCGACGTGCAGCGTGACGACGCAGGGGCGCGTGAGGGCGCGCAGGCCCTCGATGACCGCCGTGAGCTCCATGCGGTTGTTCGTCGTGGGGTCCTCACCACCGAAGAGCTCGCGCTCGTGGCCCTCGGTGCGCAGCCAGGCTCCCCACCCGCCGGGCCCGGGGTTGCCCTTGCAGGCGCCGTCCGTCCAGATCTCCACCGGAGGACCGTCGGGAAGGGCGCTGGGCGGGGGAGTCTGCAGGGTCATGCGTCAAGACTAGACAGCGAGGACGGGTGCCCCGAGCAGGACTCGAACCTGCAACCTACGGATTAGAAGGCCGTTGCTCTATCCATTGAGCTATCGAGGCGCGCACGACCGCGTCCGGCGCGACGTGCTAGGCGAGGATACCGGGGATGCGGCACACGCTGCGCGTCCGTCCCCACGGTGCCGTGCAGGTCGTGGCCCCGACGGCGGTTTCACCCTCGTACGGCGCGCGCGCTTGGCGGAGCAACCGTTGCACGCGAGAATCATGCTCGTGAGCACTCTCAGCGGCCCCGAGGCCCACCAGCCCATCGCCGGGCGGCACTCCGCCGACGGCGCGGAGGCGCTCGAGCCTCACTCCACGGTGTTCGACGTCGTGACGGACCTGCGCCGTGAGGTCGCCGGCCTGTCCTTCCCGCTGGAGATCGACGAGGTGGACGTCGCCCGTGCCCGCCAGCAGCGCCTCGTGGCCCAGCTGGACGACCACCTCCTGCCGCGCCTGAAGCAGCTCTCCACCCCAGCGGTCGTCGTCATCGCCGGGTCCACCGGAGCCGGGAAGTCGACGCTCATCAACTCGCTCCTGCGCGAGGAGGTCTCCCAGGCGTCCGTGATCCGTCCCACCACCCGGGAGCCCGTGCTGGCGTTCAACCCGCTCGACGCCGAGGTCCTCGCCGGGACCGCTCTCGTGGACTCGATCCGGTCCGTCCCCAACGAGCACGTCCCGCGCGGCATCGTGCTCCTCGACGCCCCCGACCTCGACTCGGTCCTCGACGAGAACCGCCAGACGGCCGAGCGGCTCCTCGAGGGCGCCGACCTGTGGCTCTTCGTGACGACCGCGGCGCGCTACGGCGACGCCCTGCCGTGGCGCACCCTCGAGGGAGCCATGGAGCGCGGCGCGACCGTCGCCATGGTCCTCAACAGGGCACCCCAGGCGTCGCTGACGACGGTCCGCGGGGACCTCCTGGCCCGCCTGCGCGAGCACGGCATGGACAACGCGCCCCTGTTCGTCGTGCCCGACGCCGGTCCCCACGAGGGCCTCCTGCCCGCAGCCTCCGTCGTGGCCATCGACCGGTGGCTGCGCACCCTCGGCGGCGCCGACCGCGCCCGCACCGTCATCCTCCGCACACTTCGTGGATCTCTCGGCGCCCTCCCGCCGTGGGTCGAGGAGCTCGCCGAGCACGTCGACGCCCAGCACCTCGCCGCGACCCGCCTGGAGGCGGCCGCCGGTGCGGAGCTCCCGCCCGTCGCCACCACGGCGCGCAGGCTGGTCGAGTCCGGTGCGCTCGCCGAGGGCGCGGTGGAGTCCCGATGGGCGCAGCTCGTCCGCCCGGCACGCCTCGACAAGGCGATCTCCCGGTCGGGCGTCGCCCGCGGTTCGGCCCGCGTGGGCCGCAACCGCGAGGCGGCGCTCGCCGACCTGGTGGCGGCGGTGCGCGACGCGGCCGTCGCGGGGCTGACGTCCGCCGCGGACGATGCCCACGCCGCCCTGCGCGAGGCGCTCGCTCGGCAGCCCGGGGGAGCGGACCTCCTCGGACCTGGGAAGGGCGAGGCAGGGCGCGCTGCGGCTGCCGCCGACGCCGTCGACGCGTGGATCGCGGCGACGCGGGACCGCGCGGGAGCCGTCGACCCCGCGTCGGGGAAGCAGGCCGAGTCTGCCGTGCGGGCCTTCGGGCACGGCGGCCTCGCGGCGCTCCTCCTCGCCGCAGGACTGGGGCTGGCTGCCGCCGAGGACCTCGTGGGGCGCCTCCTCGGCAACGACGGCCGCGACCTCGTGCCCGTCGTGACGGGCGACCTCGCGGAACGCACCGCTACGCTGGTGGACCGGGAGCTGGACCCCGCGCGGGAGGCCCTGGCGGTCCCGGCTCTCGCGGACGACGCGGCGGTCGGTCTCCGGGTCCGCCTCGCGGAGATGTCCCAGCTCGCGTGACGTCGCCGCTGTGGCGGGACCCGCCGCGCGGACCGTACAGTCCGAGGACGACGAACCGCACCACGGTCCCGACCCTCCAGGTGCGGGCCGGCACCACGACCAGCACCCCACGACCCGCCCCACGACCGCTCAGGAGCAGCCCGTGACACAGTCCGACCCGACCGGTGCAGCCTCGACCGCAGCCCCGGTGGCGACGACCCACGGAGCGCGCTACACCCAGCACGTCGCCAACCTGCGGCACGCGCTCGACGTCGCCGGCGACCGCCTCGACCCGGCCGTCGCCGAGCACGCACGGAACGTCCTCGCAGGCGCCGAGGAACGGCTCGCCCTCGGCGTCGACCACACGATCGTCGCGCTCGCCGGAGGCACCGGCTCGGGGAAGTCGAGCACCTTCAACGCCGTCTCACGCCTGAGCTTCGCCGACGTGGGTGTCCGCCGACCGACGACCGCCCGGGTCACGGCGTGCGCGTGGAGCGAGAGCGCGACGGCGCTCCTCGACTGGCTCGACGTCGACCCGGAGCGCAGGATCGCCCGCGACAGCCTCCTCGACGGCGACGACGAGTCGCCGCTCGACGGGCTCATCCTCCTCGACCTCCCGGACCACGACTCCGTGGAGTCCGCGCACCGCGCCATCGTCGACCGGATCCTGCCGCTCGTCGACCTCCTCATCTGGGTGGTCGACCCCCAGAAGTACGCCGACGAGGCCCTGCACGCCGGGTATCTGCAGGGACTTGCCGGCGCGGAGGCGTCGATGATCGTCGTGCTCAACCAGATCGACACCGTCGCCGAGGCCGCACGGCCGTCCCTCCTCGAGGACGTCGGGCGGCTCCTGCGGGAGGACGGCCTCGTCGGGGTGGACGTGCGGACCGTGTCCGCCCGTACGGGGGAGGGCATCCCGGAGCTCCGGGAGACGCTGCGCGAGGCGGTCGCCCGGCGGAGCGTCGCCGCGAGCCGGCTCGCCGACGAGCTCGACCGGGAGGGACGACGGATCGCGGACGAGGTCCCCTCCTCGGTCCTCACCGACGCCCGGCCGCTCGCGCAGGGCGAGGTCGACCGTCTCGCGGTCGCCGTCGGGGTCGAGGCCGTCGTCGACGACGTGCGGTCGACCGTGCGTGCAGGTGGCGGGAGCGCGGCCTCGGCCCCGAGGTTCCGCGCGCCGCAGGAGTCGGCCGTGCGCGTCGTGCGCAGCCGGTGGATCACGCGCGTCACCGAGAGCATGACGCCGTCCTGGACGCAGTCCGTGGACTCGGCGGTGCCCGGTCACGGCGAGCTCGCGGCCTCTCTCGTGTCGGCCCTCGACGAGGTGCCGGTGAGCGTGGAGGAGTCCGTCGGCGGCCGTCGCGCCCGCACCGTCGCACGTATCCTCGGGGCGGTCGCCGTCCTCGCGGGCCTGGCCGCGCTGCTCCTCGGTACCGGGGTCGTCGAGACCGACGGTCCCTGGGCGCTCGTGATCGGTGCGGTGGCCGTCCTGGCCGCCGTCGGCGCCGTGGGCAGCGTCCTCCTCGGTGCCCGGCTCCGTGCCGCGCGCGGGGACCAGCGCGCGGAGGAGGTGCGGACAGCCGCGACCGCTGCGCTGCTCACGGTCGTGGAGCGCGATCTCGTGGGGCCTGTCCAGCGGGTCCTCGACGAGCACACCGACGTCCGCGAGTCCGCGCTGTCGGTCCGTGACACGTCCCCCCCAGCCGCGCCGTCGGCGAGGTAGTCCACACGCGGTCCGGGTCCTGCGCGTCGGCCGGGCGCCGCCACCCACGCTGTGAGCACACGGGACGGCGACCGGCCGTCCCGGTGGAGCACAGGAGGACTGCCATGAGCGTCGACACCAAGGTCACCGTCGCCGGCTGGGTCGGGACCCAGCCCAAGCACTTCGTCTCGGAGAGCGGGACGGACTTCACGAGCTTCCGGCTCGCGAGCACCAAGCGGTACTTCGACCGCGCCGAGGAGCGCTGGGTGGACGGCCCCACGACGTGGTTCACGGTCAAGACGTGGCGCGGCACCGCGGTGAACGTCGCCGAGTCGTTGCGGCGCTCCGACCCGGTCGTCGTGCACGGCACCCTCACGAGCGAGGAGTGGACGTCACCGGAGGGCCCGCGGTCGTCCTTCGTCATCGAGGCCGACGCCCTCGGCCCCGACCTCTCCCGAGGGCAGGCGACGTTCCGGCACACGGTCCACCAGCGGGCGACCGACGGGGACGGTGGTCCGCGGGGTGCCGCGCGGACCACCGACGGTGAGGACGCGCTCGACACGCCCGACAGCGGCAAGGAGGACGTCTGGACCGTGGCGCCCGGGGGAGCGCCTGCGCCGTCGGACGCCTCGAGCGACCAGGCGGTCGAGGGCGGCACGGCGACCGACGAGGGCGCCGCGGACACGGCCGACCGCGAGGAGCTCCTGGTCCCAGCAGGGGCGTGAGGACGCCGACGCCGGGACGGCGTAGGCTGGGGGGTTGGTGCCCGTCCGTCCGTGCCCGTCCAGCGCCCCCGCGGCGTCGGACCTCACGGACCGGGCAGGCGGGCGCACCCCTGACCCGCGCGAGAGCGAACCCGCTGCGCGCAATCGAGCATGAGGCGGACAGAGAGCCAGTGGCTGAGTTCATCTACTCCATGTACAAGACGCGCAAGGCGCACGGCGACAAGGTCATCCTGGATGACGTCACCCTGAACTTCCTCCCCGGGGCGAAGATCGGTGTGGTCGGTCCCAACGGTGCCGGGAAGTCGACGATCCTCAAGATCATGGCGGGCCTCGAGCAGCCGTCCAACGGCGAGGCACGCCTGTCCCCGGGGTACTCCGTGGGGATCCTCCTCCAGGAGCCCCCGCTCAACGAGGAGAAGACCGTCCTCGGGAACGTCGAGGAGGCCGTCGCCGAGACCAAGGCGAAGCTCGACCGCTTCAACGAGATCTCCGCGCTGATGGCCGAGCCCGACGCGGACTTCGACACGCTCCTCGCGGAGATGGGCGAGCTCCAGGAGGCGCTCGACCACGCGGACGCGTGGGACCTCGACGCCCAGCTCGAGCAGGCGATGGACGCGCTGCGCTGCCCGCCGCCGGACGCCGACGTGACCGTCCTGTCCGGTGGTGAGCGCCGCCGCGTCGCGCTGTGCAAGCTGCTGCTGCAGAAGCCCGACCTCCTGCTGCTCGACGAGCCCACCAACCACCTCGACGCCGAGTCGGTCCTGTGGCTCGAGCAGCACCTGTCGTCGTACGCCGGCGCCATCCTCGCCGTCACCCACGACCGCTACTTCCTCGACCACGTCGCGGAGTGGATCTGCGAGGTCGACCGCGGGCGCCTCTACCCGTACGAGGGCAACTACTCGACGTACCTCGAGAAGAAGGGCGAGCGCCTCAAGGTCCAGGGCAAGAAGGACGCGAAGCTCGCCAAGCGTCTCGCGGACGAGCTCGACTGGGTGCGCCAGAGCGCCAAGGGCCGTCAGACGAAGTCGAAGGCCCGTCTCGCCCGCTACGAGGAGATGGCCGCCGAGGCCGAGCGCACCCGCAAGCTCGACTTCGAGGAGATCCAGATCCCGCCGGGCCCGCGGCTCGGGAGCGTCGTCATCGAGGCGTCCGACCTCAACAAGGGTTTCGACGGTCGCACGCTCATCGACGGCCTGTCGTTCTCGCTGCCCCGCAACGGGATCGTCGGCGTCATCGGCCCCAACGGTGTCGGGAAGACGACCCTCTTCAAGACCATCGTCGGCCTCGAGCCCCTCGACGGCGGCGACCTCAAGGTCGGGGAGACGGTCTCCATCTCCTACGTCGACCAGTCGCGCGGCGGCATCGACCCGAAGAAGACCCTCTGGGAGGTCGTGTCCGACGGGCTCGACTACATCAAGGTCGGCAACGTCGAGATGCCGTCCCGCGCCTACGTCGCCGCGTTCGGGTTCAAGGGCCCGGACCAGCAGAAGCCCGCGGGTGTGCTCTCCGGTGGTGAGCGCAACAGGTTGAACCTCGCGCTCACCCTCAAGCAGGGAGGCAACCTCCTGCTCCTCGACGAGCCCACCAACGACCTCGATGTCGAGACGCTCGGCTCCCTGGAGAACGCCCTGCTCGAGTTCCCCGGCTGTGCCGTCGTGGTCTCCCACGACCGGTGGTTCCTCGACCGTGTCGCGACGCACATCCTCGCCTACGAGGGCACCGAGGAGAACCCGTCGAGCTGGTACTGGTTCGAGGGGAACTTCGCCTCCTACGAGGAGAACAAGGTGTCCCGGCTCGGCGTCGACGCCGCACGTCCGCACCGCGTGACCCACCGCAAGCTCACGCGCGACTGACCCCGCTCGACCGGTGCGAGCAGCGGATCTCCGGCAGACTGCACCCATGCCTGACGGAGCCCGCGCACCCGCACGTCCCGGCGACGCCGTCCTCGACGGCGTCGCCGGGCTCGTCCGGGCCCTGCGTGACCTGCGCGCGCACGTGGAGGCGACCCGCTTCTCCCTCGAGACGGTCAGCGCCCCCCGAGCGCGCCGCGAGCGCGCCGCGGTCCTCGACCAGCTCGACGACTACCTCCTCCCCAGGCTCGAGGCCCAGGGAGCGCCGCTCCTCGCGGTCGTCGGCGGGTCCACGGGGGCCGGCAAGTCCACGCTCGTGAACTCCCTCCTGGGGCAGCACGTCACCATCCCGGGCGCGCTGCGCCCGACCACCCGGTCCCCGGTCCTCGTCCACCACCCGGACGACGCCGTGTGGTTCGACTCCTCCCGGGTGTTCCCGCACCTCGCGCGAGAGGTCCCCGGCAGCGGCCCCGTCCCACCCCCTCCGTCCTCCGGCAGCGCCGTCCCCGCTGGCTCCCGGACCGCCGACGAGCCCGCCCGGTCCCTGCGGCTCGTCGCCAACGAGGCCCTCCCGCCGGGGCTGGCGCTCCTCGACGCACCCGACGTGGACTCCGTCGTCGTCGGCAACCGGGAGCTCGCCGCCCAGCTCCTCGCCGCGGCCGACCTCTGGGTCTTCGTCACGACCGCCTCGCGGTACGCGGACGCCGTCCCCTGGGACATGCTGCACGACGCCGCCGGGCGTCGGGCGCAGGTCGCGATCGTCGTGGACCGTGTGGACCCCGGTGCGGAGGTCGTCCGCGACCATCTGCGCGGCATGCTCGCCGAGCACGGCCTCGCCTCCGCACCCGTGTTCCTCGTCCCCGAGTCGACGCTCGTCGACGGGATGCTGCCCGAGAGCGCCGTCGCACCGCTGTCCCGGTGGCTCACCGACGTCGGCGGCGACGCGACGGCCAGGGACGCGGTGATCTCCGCGACGCGGGACGGTGTCGTCGACGACCTCGCCGGGCGGGCGATGTCCGTGGCGGACGCAGCCGAGTCGCAGACGCACACGGAGGCATCCCTGCGCAGCAGCGTCGTCGCCACGCACGCAGAGGCCCTCGACGAGGTCACCGACGCGCTCTCGGACGGATCCCTGCTCCGCGGCGAGGTGCTCGCCCGGTGGCAGGACTTCGTGGGGACCGGTGACCTCATGCGGAGCGTCGAGACCAAGGTCGGTGTGCTGCGCGACCGGGTCACCGGGTTCTTCCGCGGCCGGCCGGCCGCCGCGCCGCGCGTCGTCCAGGCGGTGTCCTCGAGCCTCGAGGCGATCGTCCACGACGCGGTCGACCGTGCGGCCGGGCGCACATACAGGGAATGGTCGCTGGACCCGGCGGGCGTGGCCCTCCTGGGCGGTCTCGAGCTGTCCCGGGCGTCCGCCGACCTCCGGCCGGAGCTCGCCGCCCAGGTGCGCGCCTGGCAGGCCGACGTCCTGGCTCTCGTCGCGGACCGTGGCGCGGACAAGCGGGGCCGGGCACGCCTGCTCGCCGTGGGTGTCAACGGTCTGGGAGCGGCACTCATGGTCGTGGTGTTCGCGCAGACCGGAGGCCTGACAGGGGCAGAGGTGGGGATCGCCGGCGGGTCGGCCGTCCTCGCGCAGCGGCTGCTCGAGGCGGTCTTCGGTGACGAGGCCGTGCGGTCCCTCGCCCGCGACGCGCAGACCGCTCTGCTCGCCCGTGTCTCGACGGTCCTCGCCGGGCATGCCGCCCGCTACACCGATCGCCTCGACGCGCTGGAGCTGCCGCAGGACGCCGGGCGGCACGTCCGTCTCGCGGCGCAGGCCGTCCAGGTCGCCGCGTCACGGGAACGCGACGGCCGCGCGCCGGTGACCCGCCCTGCCGACGAGGACCGCACCGGACGGACCGGTGCCCTGCGCGGAGCGACGCTCGACGTCGTCGACGACCCGTACGGGCCCGCAGGGACAGCGACCTCGGGTGACGTCCCGGACGGGTCACCTCGCCGAGGGCTCTGGCGTCGGCTCCTCGGGAAGGCCGACAGGTGACGCGGCGCACCCGCTCGCGGCACGGTGCGAGCCTCGACCAACGGGTCCGGTCCCTCGAGGTCGCGGTCGACGTCGGGCGACGGTGGTTGCCCAGGGGTCTCGTCGACCGGGCCGACCACGTCGTCGGGAACGCGCGCGCCCGGCTCGCACGGTCCGTCGACCACACCGTCGTCGCTCTCGCCGGATCGACGGGCTCCGGGAAGTCCTCGCTCTTCAACACGGTCGTCGGGTCGGAACTCTCCCCGGCGGGCGTGGTCCGGCCCACCACGGCGCGCCCTACCGCTGCGGTCTGGGACGCCGGGGGCGAGGTCGGTGACGCCGCGACGCTGCTCGACTGGCTCGAGGTGGACCGTCGCACGGTGCTGCGCGACGAGAGCCGCGACGGGCTCGTGCTGCTCGACCTGCCGGACCACGACTCGGTCGCCGTGGAGCACCGGGTGCGGGCCGAGCGCCTCGTGGAACGTGCCGACCTCCTCCTGTGGGTCGTCGACCCGCAGAAGTACGCCGACGCGGTGCTCCACGAGCGCTACCTGCGACCGCTCGCCGGACACTCGGACGTCGTCGTGGTCGTGCTCAACCAGATCGATCGGCTCGGCGCCGCCGAGCAGGCCCAGTGCCTCGCGGACCTGCGCCGTCTCGTCACCGACGACGGTCTCCGGGACGCCGTCGTCCTCGGTGTGTCGGCACGTACCGGTCAGGGCGTCGACGAGCTCCGTGAGCTGCTCGACCGGGCAGCTCGCCGGCGTGCGGCGTCCACGGAGAGGCTCGTCGCCGACGTGCGCGCCGCGGCGACGGCGATCCTCGACGGCTGCGGGCTCTCGCGGCCGTCCCGCGTCCAGGACGGCGCCCGGGAGGAGCTCCTCTCGGCGCTCGAGGACGCCGCACGGGTGGACACGGTCGTCGATGCGGTGCGCGGCTCCGCCGAGCTGCGGGCGAGGGCCGCGACCGGGTGGCCGGTCACCCGATGGGTCGGGCGGTTCCGGGCCGACCCGCTGCGCCGGCTCAACCTCCACCGCAAGGCGGTCGACGCCGACCTCGCCCGCACCTCGTTGCCGCCCGCGGACCCTGCGATGGCAGCGCGGACCCATACCGCCGTGCGGACGTACGTCGACACGGCCGCAGCGGGCGCACCCGACCCCTGGGTGGTCGCGGTGCGGCACGCGGTCCGCGACGAGTCGCTGCCGGACGCCCTGGACCAGGCCGTGGCGCGCACGGAGCTCGACGGCGAGCGCCGCCCCCGGTGGTGGTCGGTGGTGTCCGCCCTCCAGTGGGGTGTCCTCGGCGTCCTCGTCGTCGGTCTGGCGTGGCTCGGCGCGCTGGCGCTCCTCGCGTTCGTCCAGCTGCCCGTCCCGAGCTCGCCGGACGTCGAGGGGTACCCGATCCCGACGCTCATGGTCGTCGGCTCGGTGGTCGGGGGGGTGCTCGTCGCCCTGGTCTGCCGGGTGGTCGCCGCGGTCGGGGCGCACCGGGCCGCGCGCCGGGCCGCCCGGCGGTTGCGCGCGCAGATCGAGCTCGTGGCCCGCGCGGCCGTCGTGGACCCCGTCGAGCAGTCGCGGCTGCGCCTCGACGAGTGCCGTGCCGCCGCGGCCCTCGCCGGCCGGTAGTCGGGCGCCCGGCGCGCCGCGGCGCGCCGTGGGGCGCCGTGGGGTCCGCCGGTACGGTGGGTGCATGACGCGACTGCACGTCCCCGTCCGCCTGCGCTGGTCCGACCTCGACGCGTACGGCCACGTGAACAACGTCGAGGTCCTCCGTCTCCTCGAGGAGGCGCGGATCAGCGCCTTCTGGGCCCACCCGGAGGCGGAGGAGGTCGACGCGTGGCCCACGGCCGTCCTCGAGTCGGGGCCCGCAGCCACGTCCCACACCCTCGTCGCGAGGCAGGAGATCGAGTACCTGCGTCCGCTCGCCTACACGCGGGCGCCGGTCCGCGTGGAGATGTGGCTCGGACGGGTGGCCGGCGCCAGCCTCGACGTCTGCTACGAGATCCACGGCGACGTCCCGGGGACCCCGCGGACGGGGCCGACGCTCGGCGAGCAGCCGTTCGTCCGGGCGAGCACCACGATCGTGGTGACCGACGCGGCGAGCGGACGACCGCGCAGGATCACCGCGCAGGAACGGCTGGCCTGGCAGCCGTACGTCGAGCCACCGGTGGTCTTCCGCAGGAGATGAGGCCGCCGTGGTCAGCCGAGGAGGTCCAGCACTGCTGCCTCGGCGGCACGCGTCGACCGGGTCGGAGAGATCGTCCTGCCCCGTTCCCAGAGGTCGAACAGCCTCGGGTCGATGTACGAGGCACGGCACACGGCCGGGGTGTTCCCGAGCTCCGCGGCGACCTCCCGGACGACGCCGGTCACCACGGACCTGCGACGGCGGTCCGACGACGGCGGCGCACCGGCGTCGGCGAGCCCCTGCGCGGCGAGGACGGTGGCGTGCCACGTCCTGAAGTCCTTGGGGCTCGCGTCGTCCCCGAGGAGGTCCTTGACGTGCGCGGAGACGTCGCTGGACGTCACCTCACGCCACTCGACCGGTGAGGACGAGACCTGCCACGCGAGCAGTCGCTCCCCGCCGCGTCGCGCCCGCAGGGCCCGGACCGCGGCGTGGACGTCGGGGTCGTCGAGGACGAGCTCGCGCACCTGCCCGGACTTCGCCGGGAAGCAGAACTGCACGGTGCCGTCGGTGCGCGCCGTGACGTGCTCCTTGAGCAGCGTCGACAACCCGTAGGACTCGTTCTGCTGGGCGTAGGCCTCGCCCCCCAACCGGAAGTACCCGACGTCGAGGAGACGGAACGCGAGGGCCAGCACCCGTTCACGGGGCATGCCCTCCACCCTCAGATCACGGGCCACCCTGCGCCGGGCGGCGGGGAGCCGCGCACCCACCAGGAGGACGTGGTCGTGCTTCGCGCGGTCACGCCGCTCACGCCACTGCGGGTGGTAGATGTACTGACCCCGTCCCGCCGCGTCGTGCCCGAACGCCTGGACGTGCCCGTTGTCGACGGGGCAGATCCACACGTCGGTCCACGCCGGTGGGACGGCGAGACCCCGGCACCGGGCGAGGACCTCCGGGTCGGTGATCCGTCGTCCCTGCGTGTCGAGGTACGTGAACCCTTTGCCGGAGCGCCGCCGCGTGAAGCCGGGCGAGGAGACGGAGACACGGCGCAGTCGTGGCATGGTGCCAGTGTGCACACGGCGCCCCGCGCGTCGCGCGGCGAGCGGCCGTCAGACCTCGGGGACGCGGACCATGCCCTCCTGGGCGATGCTCGCGACGAGGGTGCCGTCCTGGGCGAAGACGCGCGCCGAACCGAGGCCCCGACCCCCCTGCGCCGACGACGAGGACTGGACGTACAGCAGCCAGTCGTCGACGCGGACGTCCCGGTGCCACCACATGGCGTGGTCGAGGCTCGCGACGCTCAGCCCGGGCGTCGCCCAGCTGTGGCCCACGGTGCGGAGGATGGGTTCGAGCATGATCTGGTCGCACGCGTAGGCGAGGACCGCGCGGTGCAGGAGCTGGTCGTCGGGCACGGTGCCGCGCGAGCGCATCCACACGGCCTGGTGGTCGGTGGCCTCCGGGCCCGCCCCGAGGTACAGGGAGCCCTGCACGTGGCGGACGTCGAACGCGGACTGGCGTGACCACCACCGGGCTCTGGGGTGGTCGATCGCGCTGAGCGCGTCGTGGGCGGACACCACGTCGTCGGGCGCCGGGACGTCGGGCATGGCGGACGAGTGCTCGAGGCCGGGCTGGTCCTCCTGGAAGGAGGCGATCATCGACAGGATGGCCTGGCCGCCCTGGTACGCGTGCGTCCGACGGGCGCTGAACGAGCGTCCGTCACGGAGGCGCTCGACCGCGAAGTCGACGGGCTGGGCGACGTCACCGGCTCGCAGGAAGTACCCGTGGAGGGAGTGGGGGAGACGTCCGCGGTCCACGGTGGCGCCGGCCGCGAGGAGCGCCTGGGCGAGGACCTGCCCGCCGTAGACGCGTCCGTTGGGCTGGTGCACGCTGGCACCGGAGTACACGTCCTCGCCGGTCTCGGCCCCGTGGTAGCTCAGGGCGAGGACGTCGAGCAGGTGCGCGAGGGGGTCGTGGTCCGCCGTGGCGGTGGTCGGTACGGGCTTCTCGGGGTCCGGCACGGTCGTCCTACTCGTCGAAGGTGTTGATGAGGGAGTGCGCGGCACGCTCGAGGTAGTCCCAGAGTGTCGCCTCGTGGAGCGGCGGAAGGCCGAGCGTCGCCACGGCGGCGCGCATGTGCGCGAGCCAGCGGTCCCGCGCGCCGGGGTTGACCTTGTACGGGGCGTGCCGCATGCGCAGGCGCGGGTGCCCGCGCTGCTCGGAGTACGTCGTCGGACCTCCCCAGTACTGCTCGAGGAACATCGTCAGCCGGACCTTCGCGGGGCCGAGGTCCTCCTCCGGGTACATGTCGCGCAGGACCGGGTCCGTGGCCACCCCGTCGTAGAAGGCGTCGACGAGACGCACGAACGTCTCGTGGCCTCCGACGAGCGCGAAGAAGGACTCGGGGGCTGGGGTGGTGTCGCTCACCCGGCCATCATCGCAAACGTCGACGCCCGGGTGGCCCGGTGCCGGGCGTGCGTTGCCTCACGCCCGGCGGGCGAAGCGGGTCCGACGGGTGCATCCTAGAGGTGGGCGGTGCCGGGCAGGGGGCGGCTGCCGCCGGACGGAAGTCCAGGGTCGGGAGGTGCCGCGACGGAGCGCACCTCCCGTCTCCCTGTCCCGCTGCGGCCACGTCCTCGGACCACGGCCCGTCGTGCACGCGCTCCTCAGAGTCCCAGGGCGTCGAGCTCGGGCAGCCGCGACCGCACGACCTCCCGGGCGTCCTGGGCCGACTCCGCGGCGAGAGCCAGCTGCGCGACCTGCCGGCACGTGTCGACGTCGACCACCTCGAGCGCCGCGGCGACGTCGGCGAGCGCACGGGGGGTCATCGAGAGCGAGGTGACGCCGAGGCCCACGAGGACGAGGGCGAGGACGGGGTGGGAGGCAGCCTCCCCGCACACGCCCACGGGCCGGCCCTGCGCGGCACCGCCGCGGCACGTCGCTGCGACGAGCTGGAGGACCGCGGGCTGCCAGGGGTCGGACAGCTCGGCCAGCGAGCCGAGGAGCCGGTCGGCAGCCATCGCGTACTGCGTGAGGTCGTTGGTGCCGATGGACGCGAACGACGCACGGGCCAGGATGGGTCCGGCGAGGAGCGCTGCGCTGGGTACCTCGACCATGACGCCGGCGACGTCCAGCCCGTGCCGGGCGCAGGCCGCCACGAAGTCCTCGGTCTCGGCGACGGTGGACACCATGGGCGCCATGACCCACACGTCCGCCTGCTCGAGCGAGGTCGCGGTCGCGATCGCCCCCAGCTGGTCCTCGAGGAGCCCCGGGTACCGCTGAGCAGTCCGCAGCCCTCTCACCCCCAGGGCCGGGTTCTGCTCGTCGTCCGCAGCGAGGAACGCCAGCGGCTTGTCCGCCCCGGAGTCGAGGGTGCGCACCACGACCTTGCGCCCCGGGAACGCGGACAGGACGCGGCGGTACTCCGCGACCTGCTCCTCGACGGTGGGCGGTGTGTCGCGGCCAAGGAAGCAGAACTCCGAGCGGAACAGACCGACGCCCTCGGCCCCCGCGTCCGCGGCGGGCCCCGCCTCGTCGGGGGAGCCGATGTTCGCGAGGAGCTGCACGCGGTGCCCGTCGCGGGTGCGACCGGTCCCCGAGAACGTGCGTCGCCGTGCGGCGAGGGCGCGGGCCTCCTGCACCTGCTCCGCGGTGGGGTCCAGGGTGACGACGCCCGTCCCGCCGTTGACGAGGACGGTGCTGCCCGCGGCGAGGACCTGCGACGCGCCGCGCGCCGCTACCACGGCCGGGATCCCGCGGGACCGCGCGACGATCGCGGTGTGCGACGTCGGCCCCGCCCCGTCGGTGACGATGCCCACGACGAGGTCGGGGTCGAGCGTCGCCGCGACCGACGGCGGCAGGTCGGCCGCGACGAGGACCACGGGACCGCTGCACGCGGGCAGCCCCGGACGAGGACGGCCGGTGAGGACCGCGACGAGACGGTCCCGGATGTCCCGGACGTCGTCCGCACGCTCGGCCAGGTACCCGCCGAGGGCGGCGAACTGGTCGGCCACCTCGGCCGCGGCCTCCCACACCGCCCGCTCGGGCACGAGGTGGTCCTCGACGACACGGCGCCGGGCGTCGGCGACGAGCGACGGGTCGGCCGCGATGGCCGCGGTCGCCTCGAGCACCTCCCGCGTCTCGCCCGTCGCCCGCGCCGCGGCGTGCTCGAGGTCCGCGGTGACGACGGTGCTCGCGTCGTCGATGGTCGCGGCGCTCGCCTCGTGGTCGTCCCGGGGCGACAGCCGCAGGCCCGGCGACGGCTCCTCGACGGGTTCGGACAGGTGCACCACGGGCCCGACCGCGAGACCGGGGCACACCCCGATCCCGGTGACGGTGCGGGGACTCGTGCTGCCCATACGGACCTCCTGGTCGTTCGCTCTGAGGAAGTCTCGCAGGACTTCTTCGTCGAGGCGACTACTCTTGGTCCCGGGAGTTCGTCCACGCAACGAAGAGGAGTTATTCGATGAGCAAGGCAGAGCAGATCCTCGAGGCGCTGGGCGGCCAGAAGAACGTCGTCGACCTCGAACCCTGCATCACGCGGCTCCGCGTCGAGGTCACGGACCCGGACCTCGTCGACGAGCCCGGCCTCAAGGCGACGGGGGCGTTCGGCGTCGTCCGCTCCGGCCGCGTCGTCCAGGTGATCGTGGGCCCCGAGGCCGACAACCTCGCAGCAGAGCTCGACGGGCTGCGCTGACCCCTCTGCGTCGCCCCCGGGCCCCGCACCTCGCGAGGCCCGACCCGACGGCCACGTCCCGGCGCACGCCGGGGCGTGGCCGTCCGTGCGTCGCGGGTCAGGGAGGTGTGCCAGGGCCTCCCACGGGTCCCGAGGTGCTCGCGGCCGCGGCGGCGTCCGTCGACGTGGCCCCCGTCTCGGAGACCACGAGCGTCTGTTGCTGGATGGCCATCTGGACGCGTGCCCCCTCGAGCTCCTCGCGCACCGCGACGCGCAGCGCCCGCGCGACCTCCCACTGCATCGCGGGGTTCGTCTTCACCTGGACCTTGAACTTCATGGACTCCGCGCTCAGGGCCTCGATACCGATGACCTCGGGCTCCTCCTGGAGATAGGTGCTCAGCACCGGGTCGTCCGTGAGGCGCCGTCCCGCGCTCCGCAGCAGCTCCCGTGCACCCTCGACGTCCGCGTCCGGGCGGAGCTGGACCTCCACCATGGCGCGGGCCCACCCCTGGGTCTGGTTGCCGACGCTGAGGATCTCCCCGTTGCGCAGGTACCAGAGGGTGCCCGAGATGTCCCGCACCTTCGTCACGCGCAGCGCCACCGCCTCCACGGTCCCCGTGACCTCGCCGAAGGTCACGACGTCACCGACGCCGTACTGGTCCTCGAGGAGCATGAACGTCCCCGAGAGGAAGTCCTTCACGAGGCTCTGGGCACCGAAGCCGAGGGCCACACCCGCGACGCCGGCGGACGCGAGCAGCGGCATGATGTTCACGCCCACGTCCGAGAGCATCATGAGCAGCACGACCGCCCCCACCACGAGGGTCGCCCCCGAGCGCAGGACCGAGCCGATGGTCCGGGCGCGCTGGGCGCGGCGGGCGCTCGCCAGCGGGTTGTTGCGGAGGATCGCGGACCCCACCTCGGTGCCTCCCAGCTCCCGGAGGCCCGGCCTGCCGAGAGCCGTGCCGTCCGCGATGTGGTTGGTCACCGTCCGGATCACGCGGCGCAGCACGACGAGCACGACGAGCCCGACGACGAGGGTGATGAGGAGGCGCAGCGGGGTCCCGAGGAACCAGTCGAGCCACCAGTCGGCGCTCGAGGGCTCGAAGTCCTCGGGAGCGATGTCGGAGAGGTCCATGGGGGCAGGTTACCGATCCAGGGAGGCCGCCGCGCCGACGTCCCTGCTGCCGGTGGGCGCGCTCTCTGGCAGGATTCAAGCGTGGACCCCGTCGAGCAGAAGTCAACGCCCTCACCCGCTCTCGTCGACCTCGCGGTCGCCTACGGCATCTCGCCGGACCACTGGGGGTTCCACGGGGAGAAGAAGTACGCCGCCGAGCACACCCTCGTCGCCGTCCTCGACGCCCTGGGGGTCGACGCGTCGAGCCCCGAGCGGATCGACGTGGCGCTCGCGAGCGTCGCGGACCGCGAGTGGCGCCGGATGCTCCCCCCCACGGTCGTCGCCACGGCGGGGCGTGCCACCGAGCTGCCGGTGCACGTCACCGACGGGCTCGAGGTCGAGGTGTGGGTCGAGCTCGAGGACGGTGCGGGGGAGCGGGTGCTGGGCCAGCTCGACGTGTACACGGAGCCGCACGTCGTCGACGGGCGCGCCATCGGTCGTGCGGTCTTCGAGCTGCCAGAGGACCTCCCGCTCGGGTGGCACGAGGTCCGTGCGCGCACCGCCGACGGACAGTCGCGTGCGACCCTCGTCGTGACGCCCGCACGGCTCGAGGTCCCCGCCGATCTCGCGGAGCGGCAGGCATGGGGGCTCATGGCGCAGCTCTACTCCGTGCGTTCACGCCAGTCGTGGGGCGTCGGGGACTTCGCGGACCTGGCCGACCTCGGGTGGCTCGCGGGACGCAGCCTCGACGCCGACTTCCTCCTCATCAACCCGGTGGCCGCGGCCGAGCCCACTACCCCCATGACCCCGTCCCCGTACCTGCCGGTGAGCAGGCGCTTCGTCAACCCCATCTACCTGCGCGTCGAGGACATCCGGGAGACCGCGTACCTGTCCGCCGCCGACCGGTCCCTCATCGAGTGGTCCGCCGACGGGGTTCGGGAGATGAGCACCGACCCCGGTCCCATCGACCGCGACGCGTCGTGGGAGGCCAAGAAGTCGGCTCTGCGCGTCGTCTTCGGGGCGCCGCGCTCCGCGGCGCGGGAGACCGCGTTCCAGGAGTTCCGCCGCTCCCAGGGCCGTGGCCTCGAGGACTTCGCGACGTGGTGCGCGCTCACCGACCACTTCCAGGGCGGCCCCTGGCCCGACGGTGCCGACGACGTCACGTCGGACGTCGTCAAGGAGCTGCGAGCAGAGCTCTCCGACGAGATCGACTTCTACTGCTGGTTGCAGTGGGTGGCGGACGTCCAGCTCGAGCAGGCGCAGCGCGCCGCCCTCGACGGCGGGATGTCCATCGGTGTCATGCACGACCTCGCCGTCGGCGTCCATCCCTCCGGCGCCGACGCCTGGGCCCTCGCGGGGGTCCTCGCGAACGGCATCGGGGTGGGTGCCCCGCCGGACATGTACAACCAGCAGGGTCAGAACTGGTCCCAGCCCCCGTGGCACCCGGAGGAGCTCGCACGGACCGGCTACGCCGCGTACCGCGACCTGCTGCGCACCGTGCTCCGTCACGCCGGCGCGCTGCGCATCGACCACGTCATCGGTCTCTTCCGGCTCTGGTGGATCCCGCAGGGTCAGGGGGCGGACGAGGGCGTGTACGTGCGCTACGACCACGACGCGCTCATCGGGATCCTGTGCCTCGAGGCCCAGCGTGCCGGGGCGATCGTCATCGGCGAGGACCTCGGGGTCTTCGAGCCGTGGGTGCGGGACTACCTCACGGAGCGCGGTGTCCTCGGAACGTCGGTCCTGTGGTTCGAGAAGGAGCAGGACGGCCTGCCCGCCAGGCCGGAGAGCTTCCGTCCGCTGTCCCTCACCACGGTCACGACGCACGACCTGCCGCCGTCCGCCGGGTACCTCGCCGGCGAGCACGTGGAGATCCGCGAGCGGCTGGGTCTGCTCACGGAACCGGTGCACACCGTCCGTCAGGCGGCGAAGGAGGAGCGTGACCAGATGGTCGCGGCCCTGTCGGACCTCGGGCTCGTCGGGATCGAGCCGTCCGAGCGCGAGCTCGTCGAGGCCCTCCACCGGTACGTCCGCATGACGCCCGCCGTGCTCCTCGGGGTGTCCCTCGCGGACGCCGTGGGGGAGAGGCGCGCGCAGAACCAGCCCGGGACGGACCAGGAGTACCCCAACTGGAAGGTGCCGCTCGGGGACTCCATCGGCAACGTCGTGCTCCTCGAGGACCTCCTCGACAACGCGCGCCTGCGGTCCCTCGCCCGAGTCATGAACGGCTGATCAGCCACGTCACCGGGACGGTTCACCGCTCGTCCGTGCTGGTGGGGAGCACCCGTCGGGGTGGTCGGCGGTCGCCCGCCGGCCACCCCGACGCCTGTCAGGCGCCGTCGACCGCCTGCGCGGCGAGCGCCCGCTCGACGCCCGCGAGGTTCTCCACGACGATCCGGCGCAGCGCGGGCGCTGCGTCCGGGTGGTCAGCGAGCCACGCCGTGGTCGCCGCCCGGAGGGACTCGTCGGCGAGCGGGGCCGGGAAGAGCCCGTCGACGAGCGTCTCCGCGATGTGGTAGCTGCGCTCGGCCCAGAGGCGCTCCAGGCACGCCAGGTACTGCTCGACCAGGGGAGCGAGGACCGCGGGGTCGTTCACGTGCCCGAACCCGATGGTCGTCGCCCGCACGATGGCGTTCGGTGCCTCGTCGGAGTCCACCAGCGACGCGAACGCGGCGAGCTTGGCGTCGACCGTGGGGATCGTCGCGCGGGCGCGTGCTGCCGCCTGCTGACCGTTCGCCGTGTTGTCCGCGGCGAGGGCGGCGTCGATCTCGGCGGCGCCGGCCCGGCCGCCGAGGACGAGGCCCTCGAGGATCTCCCAGCGCAGGTCCGTGTCGATCTCCAGCCCGTCGAGGGTGCGCGTCCCGTCGAGCAGCGCACCGAGGACGTCGAGGTGCGCGCCGGTGCTCGCGAGGTTCGCGAAGTACTTGACGAACTGGAACTGGGCGTCGGACCCGGCCTCCGCCTGCTGGGCGAGGTCCCACAGCCCGTCGCCCACCGCGGCGACCGTCTCGGCGCGCCGCTCCGGCGCCACGTAGCTGCGGGCAGCGAGGGCCAGCTGAGCGAGGGTGGTGCGGATGGTCGTCGACTCGGTCTCCGTGGCGATGTTGCCGAGGACGAGCCGCACGTAGTCGCTCGCGGGGCTCTCCGCGTCGCGGGTGGCGTCCCAGGCTGAGCCCCACACGAGGGACCGTGCGAGGGGGTCCGTGATCGACGCGAGCCGCTCGACGGCCACCGACCAGGAGGCCTCGTCGAGGCGGATCTTCGCGTAGGCGAGGTCCTCGTCGTTGATGAGCACGAGCGCGGGGCGCGTCGCCCCCACGATCTCGGGGACGTCGGTGCGGGCACCGTCGACGTCGATCTCGACGCGGCGCGTCCGGACGAGCGACCCGCTGCCGTCCTCGTCGTAGAAGCCGACGGCGAGGCGGTGCGGGCGGATGGTGGGGTGCTCGGCGGTGGCGGTCTGGAGCACGGCGAACGCCGTGATCACGCCGTCGTCGTCCACCTCGATCTCGGGGCGCAGCGTGTTCACGCCCGCGGTCTCGAGCCACAGGCGGGACCACTCGCCGAGGTCCCGGCCGCTCGTGGCCTCGAGCTCGACGAGGAGGTCCGTGAGCTCGGTGTTGCCGAACTCGTGCTTGCGGAAGTAACGGCCCACGCCCTCCATGAACGCGTCGATCCCCACCCAGGCGACGAGCTGCTTGAGGACCGACCCGCCCTTGGCGTAGGTGATCCCGTCGAAGTTCACCTGGACGTCCTCGAGGTCGTTGATCGTGGCGACGATCGGGTGCGTCGAGGGCAGCTGGTCCTGCCGGTACGCCCACGACTTCTCCATGGCGGCGAACGTGGTCCACGCGCCCTTCCACTCCGTGGCCTCCGCCGTTGCGAGGGTCGACGCCCACTCGGCGAACGACTCGTTGAGCCACAGGTCGTTCCACCAGCGCATGGTCACGAGGTCCCCGAACCACATGTGCGCGAGCTCGTGGAGGACGGTCACGACGCGACGCTCCTTGATGGCGTCGGTGACCTTGGACCGGAACACGTACGTCTCGGTGAACGTCACGCAGCCGGCGTTCTCCATGGCACCCGCGTTGAACTCGGGCACGAAGAGCTGGTCGTACTTGGCGAAGGGGTACGGGTAGTCGAACTTCTCCTCGTAGAACGCGAAGCCCTCGCGCGTCTTGTCGAAGATGTAGTCGGCGTCCATGTGCTCGGCGAGCGACGCCCGGCAGAAGACACCGAGGGGGATGGTGCGGCCGTCGCGGCTCGTGAGCTCGCTGCGCTGCACGACGTACGGCCCTGCGACGATCGCGGTGATGTAGGAGGAGATCACGGGGGTGGGCTCGAAGGCCCACGTCGAGGTGCCCTCGCCGGCGGGGACGGGCTCGGGGGTGGGCGAGTTGCTCACGACCTGCCAGGCCGACGGCGCGGTGACGGTGAACCGGAACGTCGCCTTGAGGTCGGGCTGCTCGAAGACCGCGAAGACGCGACGGGAGTCGGGGACCTCGAACTGCGAGTACAGGTAGACCTCGCCGTCGACGGGGTCGACGAAGCGGTGCAGGCCCTCGCCGGAGTTCGTGTAGGCGGCGTCGGCGACGACGCGCAGCTCGTTGTCCGCGGCGAGCCCGTCGAGGGCGATGCGCGAGTCGGCGAAGACGACCGCCGGGTCGAGAGCACGTCCGTTGAGCGTCACCTCGTGCACGGCGGGTGCGACGAGGTCGATGAACGTGCTCGCGCCGTCCTCGGCCGCGAACCGGACCACGGTCGTGGAACGGAACGTCGTGGGGCCGGTCGTGAGGTCGAGCTCGACCTCGTAGGACCGGACGGTGACCAGCGCAGCACGCTCCGTCGCTTCGATTCGGGTCAGGTTCTCTCCGGACACGGGCGCCTCCTCGGCTTCGTGGTGCTCGTCGGACGGGCGGTGCCGGTGAGCGCGCCTCGGTCCTGTGAGCACCGGGTTCGGTGGCCTGTGGCGGCCACTGACGATCATTCCACGGACGTCGGGGAACAGCGCCACCCCTGTTCGGGTTAGGTTCGACGTCACCAGCCGCCCCACCTCGAGGAGCACCATGAACGACACCGCCGGCACGACCCCCGCCACCCAGGATCCCGTGACGCGCCACGCCGACTTCTGGTTCGACCCCCTGTGCCCGTGGGCGTGGATGACGAGCCGGTGGATCGGCGAGGTCGAGAAGGTCCGTGACATCACCGTCCGGTGGCACGTCATGAGCCTGTCCGTCCTCAACGAGGGACGTGAGCTGCCCGAGGCGTACCGGGAGAGCATGGACGCGGGGTGGGGCCCCGTCCGCGTGGTCGTCGCCGCGCAGGCCGAGCACGGCGACGACGTCGTGAAGCCGCTCTACGACGCCATCGGCACCCGGTTCCACCCGGGTGGGCGCTCCGACCGGCGCGAGGTCGTCGCGGAGGCGCTCGCCGAGGTGGGCCTGCCCGCGTCGCTCATGGACCACTACGACGCGACGACGTACGACGACCGGCTGCGGGCCTCCCACACCGAGGGGATCGACAGGGTCGGGGAGGACGTCGGCACCCCCGTCGTCGCCTTCGGGGACGTCGCGTTCTTCGGTCCTGTCGTGACGCCCGCCCCGAAGGGCGAGGACGCGGGCCGCCTGTGGGACGGGTGCGTCCTCGTCGCCGGCACGCCGGGCTTCTTCGAGCTCAAGCGGACGCGGACGCAGGGCCCCGACTTCTCGTGACGGCCGTGAGCACCGCGGCGTCGTGGGGGACGGTCCGCGAGGACGACGCCCACCTCGCCGACCACGCCCGCGCCCGGTTCGCCGCGGGTGGCGAGCACGTGCTCGCCACCCGCACGCTCATCGGGACACCCCGCCTGAGCGCGGCGCGCGTCGGGTGGTGGGGGGACGAGATGTGGTTCGGGTGCTCGGAGGGCGCGGCACGAGACCTGCGGGCGGACGCCCGGGTCGGGCTCCTCGCGGCGCCCGACGGAGACCGGGCGGACGAGGTGAAGGTGTCCGGGCGCGCGGTGGAGCTCGTCGGGGACGCGCGCGCCGCGGTGGTGGACGGGTGCGGAGCCGAGGGCGAGCTGTTCGTCCTGCGCGTGCGGAGCGTCGCGCTCACCGTGCCGTCGCTCCTCGGCCCCGCGCGGGTCCTGCGGTGGGACGCGAGTTCGGTGACCTGACCGGGCACGTGTCATCCTGGGCGCTGAGAGCGGGTGAAGGACGCCCGCGACCAGCGTGAGGAGACCGCATGGCAGGCATGTCGACGCCACCCCGGCAGGCAGAGGGGCAGGCCCGGCGCGGGCGCATGTCGCCAGCGCTGGTCGCCTTCGTCGTCGCCGACGTCCTTCTCGTCCTCCTCGCCGTGTGGATCGGGGTGAGCATGTCCTCCGGTGACGAGGAGGAGCCGACGGCGAGCCAGAGCACCTCCGCGAGCGCGAGCCCGTCACCTACCTCCGACCCGGGGGACGGCGACGCCGAGGGCACCGCCGAGCCGGCGGCCGACGCCGAGGCGTTCGCGTCGCCCTCCGGCAACATCGTCTGCCAGGTGTCGTCCACCGGCGCGTCCTGCGGGATCGTCTCCCTCGCGACGGAGCCGGCTCCCGTGCCCGGGTGCGACGGGACCGTCGGGCACGTCGTCGAGGTCACCGGCGACGGCGTGAGCGTCCCGTGCGTCGGGCCCGCGGACCAGCCCGCGGCGCCCCCCGCGGGAACCCAGCAGCTGGCGTACGGCTCGTCCCTGGCCGTGGGGCCCTACTCGTGCGACAGCACCGAGACCGGCGTGACGTGCACGGACACGGCCACGGGCCAGGGCTTCACCCTGGCCCGTGCCGGCATCACCCGGGTGGGCTGACCCGGGTCACCAGATCCGCACCCGCTCCTCGGGTGCCAGGTACAGGGCGTCCCCGGGCTGCACGTTGTACGTCGAGTAGAACTCGTCGATGTTGCGGACCACGCCGTTGCACCGGAACTCCGCCGGGGAGTGGGGGTCCGTCGCGAGACGCTGGATCATCGCCTCGTCGCGCATGGCCGTCTGCCACACCTGCGCCCAGGACAGGAAGACCCGCTCGGCGCCGGTGAGGCCGTCGACCACCGGGGCGTGCGCGAGGTCGGTGCCGAGGGCGATCCGGTACGCCTTGAGCGCGATGGACAGACCGCCGAGGTCGCCGATGTTCTCCCCGATCGTCAGCGCGCCGTTCACGGTGTGCTCCGGGGAGAGCTGGGCCGGGTGGAACGCGTCGTACTGCGCGACGAGCGCCTCGGCACGCGCCTCGAACTCCGCGCGGTCGGAGCTCGTCCACCAGTCCTCGAGGCGTCCCTGCCCGTCGTACTTCGAGCCCTGGTCGTCGAACCCGTGCCCGATCTCGTGCCCGATGACCGCACCGATGCCGCCGTAGTTGGCGGCGTCGTCGGCGTCGGGGTCGAAGAACGGCGGCTGGAGGATCGCCGCCGGGAACACGATCTCGTTCATCGACGGGTTGTAGTAGGCGTTGACCGTCTGCGGGGTCATGAGCCACTCGTCCCGGTCGATCGGGCGCCCGATCTTCGCCAGCTCGTGGTCCAGGTCGAACGTGTTCGACCGGCGCACGTTCCCCACGAGGTCGTCGGCACGGACCTCGAGGGCCGAGTAGTCGCGCCACCGGACGGGGTACCCGACCTTCGGGGTGAAGGCAGCGAGCTTCGCGAGGGCCTTGGTCCGGGTCTCCTGCCCCATCCAGTCGAGGCGGGTGATGGAGTCGCGGTACGCCTCGATGAGGTTCGCCACGAGCACGTCCATGCGCTCCTTGTGGGACGGGGGGAAGTGGCGCGCGACGTACACCTCGCCGACCGCCTCGCCGAGGGCACCCTCGACGAGCGAGACCCCACGCTTCCAGCGCTCGCGGACCTCCTGGGTGCCGGACAGGGTCCGTCCGTAGAAGTCGAAGCTCGCCTCGACCACGTCGGACGACAGGTAGGCGGCGCGGGCGGTGACGAGGTGGTAGACGGCCCAGGCGGCCCAGTCCTCGGGGTCCGCCCCCTGCCACAGGTCGGCGAGGCCGGCGAAGAAGTCGGGCTCGCGGACGACCACGTGGTCGAGCGCCCCTGCGGGGGCGCCGAGGGCCTCCGCCCAGGCGTGCCACGGGAACCCGGGCGCGGACGTCGCGAGGTCGGCGAGCGTCGACGGGTTGTAGGTGAGCTCCGAGTCGCGGTCCTTGACGACGTCCCAGTGGTGGCCGGCGAGGCGGGTCTCGAGGTCGAGGACGCGCTGTGCGGCGGCGGGTACGGACCCCCCGTCGAACTCTCCGGTGAGCACGAGCATCCGTGCGACGTGCGCGAGGTAGCTCGCCCGCGTCCCCGCGTACCTCTCCTCGCGGTAGTAGGACTCGTCGGGCAGGCCCAGGCCGCCCTGGTGCAGGTAGACGACGTACCTCTCGGGGTCCTTCGCGTCGTTGTCGACCCACAGGCCGAACGCGCCTCCGCCTCCGGTGCGCTGCAGGGTCCCGAGCGCCACGGCACGCTCGTCGGGCGAGGACGCCTCGCGCAGGAGGTCCAGGTCCGGCGTCAGGGGGTCGGTGCCCAGACGCTCGACGGTCTCCGTGTCCATGAAGCTCGCGTAGAGCGCCCCGATCTGGGCCATGACACCGGTGGGGCTGTCGGCGGCGCCTGCCTCCTCGATGATCTCCCGCACGTGGAGCTCCGCCGCGTCGTGCAGCGCCCGGAAGGCGCCGTCGGCGGCGCGGTCGGCGGGGATGGTGTGCGAGGCGATCCACCTGCCGTTGACGTGCCGGTAGAGGTCGTCCTGCGGTCGGACGGTGGGGTCGAACGCACCGGTGTCGATGCCGGACCGGGCGCCCGTCGCGGGCGCCGTGCTGTCGGTGTGAGTCATGCGTCTCAGGTTAGGTCCTGGTCGCGGGCCCGCGCGCAGCGATGCGGCAGAATGGCGGCATGCGCGTTCACATTGCCTCCGACCATGCCGGCTTCGAGCTCAAGGCGGCCCTCGTCGAGCACCTGCGGGCCGTCGGGCACGACGTCGTGGACCACGGTGCCCACGAGTACGACGCCCTCGACGACTACCCGTCGTTCTGCTTCGCGGCCGGTGAGGCCGTCGTCGCCGAGCCCGGCAGCCTCGGCATCGTCATCGGCGGGTCCGGCAACGGCGAGCAGATCGCGGCGAACAAGGTCCCCGGTGTGCGCGCGGCGCTCGCCTGGAACCTCGAGACGGCCCGCCTGGGGCGGCAGCACAACGACGCGAACGTCGTGGCCATCGGGGGCCGTCAGCACACGGTCGAGGAGTCCACGGCGTTCGTCGACGCGTTCCTCGCCGAGCCGTTCAGCGGCGACGAGCGCCACCAGCGCCGCATCGACCAGCTCGCCGCGTACGAGGCCGCTCGCTGACGTGACCGCTCCTGGCCCCTGGTCCCGAGGACGCGCGCGTGCCTGAGGGGCACACCGTCCACCGGCTGGCCCGGACGTTCGCCGACCTCTTCGCCGGGAGCGCGGTGGCGGTGTCGAGTCCCCAGGGCCGGTTCGCCGCCGGGGCGGCTGTCCTCGACGGCGGCACGATGGTGGCGAGCGAGGCGCACGGGAAGCAGATGTTCCTCGCGATCACGCCGCGAGGCGCGGACCGGAGCAGCGACGCCGACGTGCGCTGGTTGCGCGTGCACCTCGGGCTCTACGGGGCGTGGACGTTCGCGGGCGACGGGAGCACCGCCGTCGTCCATGCGATCGGCGCACCGCGCAAGCGGGTGGGCGAGGCGGAGAGCGCTCTGCCGGTCGCCGAGGGCGAGCACGACGCGCACGAGCACGACGACGGGGCGTGGGAGCCGCCCGGGCCCCGCGGTCAGGTGCGCGTCCGGATCCGGTCGGAGCACGCGGTCGCGGACCTCACCGGCCCGACGGCCTGCGAGGTCGTCACACCCGAGGAGAAGGACGCCGTCGTCGCGCGCCTGGGTCCGGACCCGTTGCGTCCCGACGCCGACCCCGCACGGTTCGTCGAGGCGCTGCGACGGTCGCGGTCACCCGTCGCGGGGCTCCTCATGAACCAGGCGGTCGTCGCCGGCGTGGGGAACATCTATCGGGCTGAGGCGCTCTTCCGGGCACGCCTGGCCCCGATGCTGCCCGGCCGGGCCGTGCCCGCGGAGACCGCCCACGCGGTCTGGGACGACCTCGTGGAGATCATGACGGACGGGGCGCGGACCGGCGCCATCGTCACCACCGAGCCGCGCCACCGCGGGAGCGTGGGGGCAGGCTCGTCGCAGGAGCGGCGAGGGCGTCGGACCCGGCAGAACACGGACGTCGTGCCGGGTGCGGTCGCCTCCGACGACGCCTTCTACGTCTACCACCGTGACGGCCTGCCGTGCCGGGTGTGCGGCACCGGTATCGCCCTCACGGAGCTCGCGGGGCGGAACCTCTTCTGGTGCCCGCGGTGCCAGGCCTGAGCCCTCAGAACACCCAGCTGCAGACCGGGGCGAGCGGCCAGCCGAAAGCGGCCGACGCGCGCAGGAGCGCCCCGTCGGTGTGCTCCTCCACGGCGCCCGCACCCGCGAGGGCGGTGAGCGACACCCCGCCCAGGTAGGCCGACCCCAGCGCCCCGACGGTCACCGCGAGGTCCGGCGCGTCCGTGGTGCGCTCGACGTGGACGGGGCCGAGACCCTCCGACTGCAGCCTCCACGTCCCGTCGTTGTGCTCGAGCCTGTCGTCGGCGACGTGCAGCACGAGATCGAGGTGGCACGCGTACCTGCGCGCCGCGAGCGCGCCGGCGACGTCGACCAGCCGGACCCAGAGGTTGTCGGCGACCCGCGGCTGGGCGGACCGGGGATCGACGAGCAGACCCATGATGGGGTCGTCGACGGGGAGCACGAACGGCTCGACCTCGCTCATGAGGTCGAGGTCGAGCAGCGTCGACCACAGCCGGTGGGCGGCCGCCGGGTCGAGGGCGACGACCTCGCCGGCGTGCACGGTGCCGCGCGGCCCCGGGGTCTCCCAGCGCAGGGCCCGCCGGAGCACCGTGTACCCACGTGGCTCACCGTCGGCCTCCACGACGACGATCTTCCTGGTCTCCCTGCCGCCGCGGAGCGCCGGCACGTCGGAGAGGTGGTGCGCCCGCAGCGCCTCGGTCTCCCGGGTCGCCCACCCGGGGCGCAGGATCCCCGCCTGGGTGCCAGCTCGCTCGTGGAGATCGGCGACGAGCCCTCCGTGCCGTGCGGGGTCCAGCTCCTCGACGCGGACGGTGAGCCGGTCCGACCCTGTCACGGGGTGCAGGGCGGCACCACGGGGGATCCGCACGCGCAGGTCGTCGGCCGCGTGGCCGTAGCCGAACCGGCCGTAGATGGCGGCCTCGGCCGCGAAGAGCGCCGAGACGGTCTCGCCCCGCTCGAGGCACTGCGCGAGGTGGTGGTCGATCATCGCCGTGAGCAGCCCGCGTCGTCGGTCCTGAGGATGGACGGCCACCCAGGTGAGGCCTGCGACGGGGGTGCGAGCACCGGGCACCGGGAACCTCGAGAACCGGTACGAGGAGTGCATGGCGGCGAGGTCGGTGCGGGTGGGCACGGCGCCGTCGATGGGTACGGCGGCCTCGTCGGGGGCGTCGCGGACGACGCCGACGGTCCGCTCCCAGTCGAGGGGGAGGGGCACGCCCTCGGCGTCCTCGACGGACGGCGCGTCGGGGAAGGCCCACCGGTCGAGGCGCAGGACGTCCTCCCGGCGCCCGTCGTCGAGCTGGACCAAGCGGTACGGCGTGGGGAGCGTCATGACCGCAGTCTCCAGCACGGCTCCCGGGCGCACCAGGGTTTTGTCGGGATCTCACGGCCTAGGGTGGTCGCGTGGACGAGGAGTACGTGGAGACGGTGCTCGACGTCGTGGGCACGGTCCCGGTGGGTCGCGCGACGACGTACGGCGACGTCGCGGAGGTGGTCGGTGAGGTGCTCGGCCGCGGCGGCCCTCGACAGGTCGGGGCGGTCCTTGCCCGCGCCGGTGGCGCGGTCCCGTGGTGGAGGGTCGTGAACGCGGCCGGTCGACCTCCGTCGCACGCCGGTGCGCGGGCGCTCGCCCTCCTCGCGCACGAGGGCTGCCCCCTGGTGCCCGCGCGGGACCGGGTGGACCTGCGCCACGCCCGGGCCGAGCTCGAGGTCCCGGCACGCTGAGGAGCGAGCTCAGCGGGCGGCGTGGACCACGGCCTCGACGGCGGCCGCGTCGCCCTGCACGACGATCGTGGTCACGGCGGTCCGTTCCCATGCCGCAAGGTCCGCGCGGATCTTCGCGGCCGGTCCGACGAGCGCGACGTCCTCGACGAGCGAGGTCGGGACGGCAGCGGCCGCCCGGTCGCGGTCGCCGGCGAGGTAGTGCGCCTGGATCTCGTCGCACGCCTCCCCGTACCCCAGCCGCTCGACGGCGTCGCGGTGGAAGTTCGCGCCCTTGGCGCCCATGCCCCCGATGTAGAGGGCGAGGAAGGGGCGCACCCGGTCGGCGGCCTTCTCGACGTCGTCGTCGACGACGACGGGGACCGTCGCGCTCACCTCGAAGTCCTCGACGGCCGAGCGCTCGTCGGCCCGCCGCGCGAAGCCGTCCGCGAGGAGGCTCCTGAACTCGTCGTCCAGCCGGGGGGAGTAGAAGAGGGGGAGCCAGCCGTCGGCGATCTCCGCGGCGAGCGCGATGTTCTTGGGGCCTTCGGCGGCGAGGTGGATCGGGAGGTCGCTGCGCAGGGGATGGACCGTGGAGCGCAGGGCCTTCCCGAGCCCGGTCACCGCACGTCCCCCGGCGGCCTCCGCCGTGAGCGGCAGCGTGTAGAAGGAGCCGTCGTGGCTCACGGGACGGTCACGCGCGAGGACCTGCCGGACGATGTCGACGTACTCCCGGGTCCGCGCGAGGGGCCGGGGGTAGGGCTGGCCGTACCATCCCTCGACGACCTGGGGGCCGGAGACCCCGAGGCCCAGGACGAACCGTCCGCCGGAGAGGTGGTCGAGGGTCATGGCAGCCATCGCGGTCGCGGTCGGGGTCCGCGCCGACATCTGCACGACGGCGGTGCCGAGGCGGATCCGCTCGGTGCGGGCGCCCCACCAGGCCAACGGGGTGAGGGCGTCCGACCCGTAGGCCTCCGCCGTCCAGACGGAGTCGACGCCGAGGGCGTCGGCGTGGACGACCGCGTCGGCCGTCCCCGGAGGTGGCCCGGCCGACCAGTAGCCGGTGTGGATCCCGATACGCATGGTGCTCCTCGTCGTTGAGGGTCGGTGGGGGCTGTCGGTGTGCGGTGCGGGGCGTCGCCGCCGGAGACACCTGAGACCCCCGGTACGACGTACCTGGCCGAGACTACCCGTCGTCGGGCGTGCCGCGCCCCCGTGACGCGAGCGAGTTGAGCAGCGCCGCGGCGGAGGCGGCGTCCGGGGTGGTCACGACGAGGACGCGGCCACCGGTCTGCTCGACCTGGAGCGCCTCGCCCTTGCCGAGGACGATCCCGACGGCCCCGTCGGTGCCCGTCCGCCAGCCCCACCCGCCGAAGTCGCGCAGCGGGTCGACGTGCGTGACGGACGCCTGCTCGACCTCGGAGAGAGGGACGACGGTCCGGGGAAGGCCGAGGACGGACCGCACGCTCAGCCCGTCCGTGTCGACCCGCACGTCCCAGCGGAACATCGCCAGGAAAAGCACGACGAGGGCGGCCGGGACGGTGAGGAGCCAGGGGGAGCGGGACAGGACTGCGAGGACGGCGGTCCCGAGGACGGCCGTCGCACCGACGGTGATACCGCCGCGCGCCGTCACGGTGCGGAACCAGGCCACCCGCTCGTCGGGGCCCATCGCGAGTCGGGCCGCCTCGGTGGGGACCGCTGCCGTCGCGGGCAGCGGCCGGTCGCGGGGGACGAGGAGTGCGGAGACGATCGCCGCACCGGTCGCGAGGGCCAGCGCCAGCGCGATCGTCCCGCCGACGTCTGGCGCGTCGTCGGGGCTGGTCAGGCCACGTTGGCCCGCCAGGGACCCGAGCATGACTGCCACCAGGAAGGCCGCGAACCATGTGCTCATCCCTGTGGCTGCACGACGTGTCGATGCCGCCTGGCCGCGCAGCAGCGCCAGCAGCCACGCGCCGACGTGGAGAGGGACCGCGCTCCCAGCGAGCACCGCGACGAACGAGGTGAGCGGGGCGAACCCGTCGGCACCGTCGGCGCCCCAGTGCACGGCGACCGGGTCCGGCAGGGCGTCGCGCCACGAGAGAGCGACGGCGACACCCACGGCGAGCACGAGGACCGGCGCGACCAGCGTGAGGAGGGTCGTGGACAGGGCGTGCTCGCGCGGGCCCCTGCGCCGGGCCGGGCGGGGGGTCGGTGACGTCATCGCAGCGCCTCCTTGAGGAGGGCGGTCGTCGTCTCGGGGGAGAGGTCGAGCGCTCGGGAGGTGCGTGCCAGCGCCGCGAGGGCCTCGCGCAGCGGTGCGTAGTCCGAGCCGGCGCGATCGGTGACGACAGCGCCCCGGCCGCGTCGCAGGTCGACGAGTCCTTCGTCGCGCAGCTCCTGGTAGGCGTGGAGGACGGTGTGGACGTTGAGGTCGAGCGCTGCGGCGATCTCGCGCGCAGCGGGCAGGCGGTCCCCGGGGGCGAGGTCGCCGCGCACGATGGCGGTGCGGACCTGGGTCGCGATCTGACCGAAGAGGGATTCGTCCGCGGAGGGGTCGATGCGGAAGAGCATGGATGAACCATACTTGTTCTAGTGCAAATATGAGAATGCCGCGATCAGATGAAGATCGCCGGGTCCTCGCAGTGGTCCACCACCGGCGACGACGAAGGCCGGGACCGGACCCGCGCGGGGACCCCCACGGCGACCGACCCCTCCGGGACGTCCTTGACGACCACGGCGTTCGCGCCGATCTGGGCGTCGTCCCCCACCCACACGGCGCCCAGGACCTTCGCGCCGGCCCCGACGACCACGCGGTCACCGAGCGTCGGGTGCCGCTTCCCGTGCGTCATCGACCGACCCCCGAGCGTCACCCCGTGGAACAGGGTCACGTCGTCCCCGACGACCGCCGTCGCCCCGATCACCACGCCCATGCCGTGGTCGATGAACAGGCGTCTGCCGAGGGTCGCCGACGGATGGATCTCGATCCCCGTCGCGGCACGCGTCGCCTGCGAGAGCAGCCGTGCCGGCAGCCGCAGGAGCGGGTGACGCCACATCCGGTGCGTGAGGCGGTGCGCCCACAGCGCGTGCACGCCGGGGTACGCGAGCGCCACCTCGACCGACGTCCGTGCCGCCGGGTCGCGGTCGCGAGCCGCCTGCAGGTCCTCGCGCAGCAGCTTCCACGCGTCGGAGGGTCGAGACATCGGTGACTGTCCTGTCGGTCGGTGACGGGCCCGCGGGGCGCCGCACGTGCGACGCCCCGCGGAGGAGACCAGCGTGGTGGGTCAGTCGAGCAGGTCCGCGTAGAGGATCGACGTCAGGTACCGCTCGCCGAAGGACGGGACCACGACGACGATGAGCTTGCCGTCGTTCTCGGGCCGGCGCCCGATCTCCAGCGCCGCGTGGATCGCCGCACCCGAGGAGATCCCGACCAGCAGCCCCTCCTCCTTCGCGGCGCGGCGGGCGACCTCGACGGACGTCTCGGCGTCGACGTCGAACACCTCGTCGTAGACCTCGGTGTCGAGGATGTCGGGGACGAAGTTCGCCCCGATCCCCTGGATCTTGTGCGGGCCGGGCGCGCCACCGTTGAGGATGGGCGACTCGGCCGGCTCGACCGCGACGATCTTCACGCCCGGCTTGCGCTCCTTGAGGACCTGGCCGACGCCGGTGATGGTGCCACCCGTCCCGATGCCCGCGACGAAGATGTCGATCTCACCGTCCGTGTCCGCCCAGATCTCCTCGGCGGTGCCGGCACGGTGCGCGGCGGGGTTGGCCTCGTTGGCGAACTGGCTCGCGAGGACGGACCCCGGGCGCTCCGCGGCGATCTCGTTCGCCTTCGCGACCGCGCCCTTCATGCCCTCGGACCCGGGGGTGAGGACGAGCTCGGCGCCGTACGCGCGCAGGAGGGCCCGCCGCTCCTTCGACATGGTCTCTGGCATGGTGAGGACCACGTCGTAGCCGCGCGCGGCACCCACGAACGCGAGCGCGATGCCCGTGTTGCCCGACGTCGCCTCGACGATGGTCCCGCCCGGCTGCAGCGCACCGGACGCCTCGGCGGCGTCGACGATCGACACCCCGATGCGGTCCTTCACCGAGTTCGCGGGGTTGTAGTACTCGAGCTTCGCGACGACGGTGGCGCCGACGCCCTCGGCCATCCGGTTGAGGCGCACGAGCGGTGTGTTACCGACGAGCTTGGTGACGTCATCGTAGATCCGGGCCATGAGATGTCCTTTTCGTGGGGGCGGCGGTGCCGCGGTGTGGGTCCTGCGAAGGGGTACGGAGCGTCGCGGTGGTCCGAGCGGCCTCGGAGGATGCCGGGCGGCGGCGACGGCGCGGCCGCATGGGGCGCAGTGCGAGGCCGCGCGGGCGTCGTCGTGTGCGCCGCGGCGTGGGGTCGGAGCATTGGTCGGCACGGGTGGCCGGGACCAACGCTCTAGAGACAGCGACAGGCGGACGGGACGGAGCGGTCGAGGGTGCAGCGTGCGTGTGCGTTCAGGCTCACGGCGCTTCCTCACTCGTCGGCTCGTCCCGGGCACGCACCGCCGGGCCGGGGCGCGGAGGTGCGGCAGGAGCGGCGTAGTGCCGCCGCTCCGAGACTATAGACCCGGAAGGGGAGACGCAACGCCCGTCGCACCGGACGGGCCGTTCCGTCGGGCGGTGTGCTGTGGAGCGGGCGACGAGAATCGAACTCGCGTCATCAGTTTGGAAGACTGAGGCTTTACCATTAAGCTACGCCCGCATTGCCGTGACAGGTTCGGCGAGACCCTGTGAACCCGTGTGAACCGGATAGGGCCTGGACCGTGCGACGGCGGGACAACAGTAGCAAACCTTCGAGGTCGTCCGATCCGTGGAGCCACCGTCCGCCGCGGCGTCCGGTGCCCACTACACTTGCCGGGTGCTGGTCCCGCCGATCGCGGGTCCGTACGGGGTGTGGCGCAGGTTGGTAGCGCGTCCGGTTTGGGACCGGAAGGTCGCAGGTTCGAATCCTGTCACCCCGACGTCGACGACAGGGCCCCGTCGGCCGCTCGAAGGAGAGCGGGATGGGTCCGTCCACCCCCCTGTGTGCCACCTCCTCCTGTGGCGTACCATCGACAGGTCGCTCGCGAGCCGTCCTGGTCCGCGAAGGGGCGGGGTGGCTCCGGTCGCCCCGGGCCGGCGACACCCGAACCCAGAAGTGTCCGTGCCGTTCAGGCGGCATGCCATCGATCAGTTGGAGATCATCGAAGTGAAGAGCGCCGTCGAGACCCTGGACCCGACCAAGGTCAGGCTGACCGTCGAGGTGGAGTACGACGAGCTCAAGCCGAGCATCGATCACGCCTACGAGCACATCGCGCAGCAGGTGGTCGTCCCCGGCTTCCGCAAGGGCAAGGTCCCGCCCCGCATCATCGACCAGCGGGTCGGTCGCGGAGCGGTCCTGGAGCACGCGATCAACGAGTCGCTGTCCGGCTTCTACCGCCAGGCCGTGAACGAGACGAACCTCCGGCCGCTCGGACAGCCCGAGGTCGAGGTCGTCAAGGTCCCCGACGTCAACGAGACCGAGGGCGAGCTCCACTTCACCGCCGAGGTCGAGGTGCGGCCCGAGGTCGAGCTGCCCGAGCTCTCCGGCATCTCCCTGACCGTCGACGACGTGGACGTCACCGACGAGGACGTCACCGAGCGCCTCGACGCGCTCCGTGAGCGCTTCGGGACCCTCGTCGGCGTCGACCGCCCGGCGACCGAGGGAGACTTCGTCGTCCTCGACCTCTCCGCGAAGGTCGACGGCGAGGAGGTCGACACCGTCTCCGGTGTCTCCTACCAGATCGGCTCGGGCAACATGCTCGAGGGTCTCGACGAGGCGCTCACGGGCCTGTCGGCGGGCGAGACGACCACCTTCGTCGCCCCGCTCGCCGGTGGCGAGCACGAGGGCAAGGACGCCGACATCACCGTGTCCGCGACCACGGTGAAGCAGCGCGACCTCCCCGCCGCCGACGACGACTTCGCGCAGCTCGCGAGCGAGTTCGACACGCTCGAGGAGCTCACCGCCGACCTGCGCGAGCAGGTGGCGAGCACGAAGACCTCCAACCAGGCCGTCCAGGCGCGCGACCTGCTGCTCGCCGAGCTCACCGCAGGCGACGTCCCGCTTCCCGCCGGTGTCGTCGAGGCCGAGGTGGTCCGCCACCTCGAGGGTGAGAACCGCCTCGAGGACGAGGAGCACCGCGCCGAGGTCACGGAGCAGACGAACACCGCGCTCAAGAACCAGATCGTCCTCGACATCCTCGCCGAGAAGCTCGAGGTCAAGGTTGCTCAGAACGAGCTGCTCGACTACCTCGTGAACGCTAGCCGTCAGTACGGGATGGACCCGAACACCTTCATCAAGACCATCGACGAGAACGGGCAGATCCCCGCCATGGTCGGCGAGGTCGCGCGCTCCAAGGGGCTCGCGGTCGCCCTGCGCCAGGTGACGGTCGTCGACGGCCAGGGCAACGCGGTCGACCTCTCGGAGTTCATCGGCTCCGACGAGGAGGACGCCGCGGACGAGGTCGCCGAGGCCGCACAGGACGCGACGACGGACGAGAGCGCCCCCGAGGAGAGCACCACCGAGGCCGACAAGGCCTGATCGACCCGGCGCTACGCGCATCCTCACGACCGGACCGCCCCACCCTCAGCCGAGGGTGGGGCGGTCCGGTCATTCGGGCGTCGGGCCGTCGTGGTCACCGCAGGTCACGAGCCGTGCACGGCGAGTGCGCCCAAAGCGAAACACGCGCGTCCTGGGACGAACCAGCGGCGCACGGCGCGTTAGGGTCACTGCAACGCACGGCAAGCAGGAGCGATGGGAGATGGCGTGAACGAGCAGATGCCAGTGGCAGCGCGCGGAGACGTGGCCGGCCTCGGACTGAATGACAGCATCTACAACAGGCTCCTCAAGGAGCGCATCATCTGGCTGGGTTCAGAGGTCCGCGACGAGAACGCGAACGCCATCTGCGCGCAGATGATGCTCCTCGCGGCCGAGGACCCCGAGAAGGACATCTACCTGTACATCAACTCCCCGGGCGGCTCCATCACCGCGGGTATGGCGATCTACGACACGATGCAGTTCATCCAGCCCGACGTCGCGACCGTCGCCATGGGGATGGCCGCCTCGATGGGGCAGTTCCTGCTCTCGTCCGGGGCCAAGGGCAAGCGTTACGCGACGCCGCACGCTCGCGTCATGATGCACCAGCCCTCGGGTGGCATCGGCGGCACCGCGACGGACGTCCGCATCAACGCAGAGCTCATCCTCCACATGAAGCGGGTGCTCGCCGAGCTCATCGCCGAGCAGACGGGCAAGTCCACGGAGCAGATCCACACCGACTCCGACCGTGACCGCTGGTTCACGGCGCCGGAGGCGCTGGAGTACGGGTTCATCGACCACGTCGTGACCCACGCCGGTTCGGTGTCGGGCGGCGGCGGCACGACCGGCGCCTGAGCCGGCGACCGTCACCCGCAGACCAGCAGAGACATCGAGGAGAATCCCATGAGCACCGAGTCCCAGTTCATCTCGACCGCCCAGCGGCTCGCCGGCGCCGGTGGGCGTGCCCTGCCGTTCGGCGCCCCCTCGTCGCGGTACGTGCTGCCCCAGTTCGAGGAGCGCACGGCCTACGGCTTCAAGCGTCAGGACCCCTACACCAAGCTGTTCGAGGACCGCATCATCTTCCTCGGCGTCCAGGTCGACGACGCGTCGGCCGACGACGTGATGGCGCAGCTGCTGGTCCTCGAGAGCCAGGAGCCCAACCGCGACATCATCCTCTACATCAACTCGCCCGGTGGGTCGTTCACCGCGATGACCGCGATCTACGACACGATGCAGTACATCACCTCGCAGATCCAGACGGTCTGCCTCGGCCAGGCCGCGTCGGCCGCCGCCGTGCTGCTCGCAGCGGGAGCCCCCGGCAAGCGCCTCGCGCTGCCGAACGCTCGCGTGCTCATCCACCAGCCGGCCATGGAGGGCGGCGGGTACGCGCAGGCCTCCGACATCGAGATCCACGCGAACGAGCTCATCCGGATGCGCGAGTGGCTCGAGGGCACGATCGCCCTTCACACCGGGCGTGACGAGGAGCAGGTCCGCAAGGACATCGAGCGCGACAAGATCCTCAGCGCGAAGCAGGCCGTCGAGTACGGACTCGTGGACCAGGTCCTCGAGAGCCGCAAGCCGGTCATCCAGAACAAGCCCTGAGCCGGAAAGTCCACCCGGGACGATTCGGGTACCATCGGAGCGCCATGCTGACATCGGCGTTCCGGTGGTGTGGAATGGACGTACAGGCGTTCTTCCGCGTGGTGTCCGACGGGCACACATGAGGTGGGATGGCGTTCCGCCCCAACCGGGGGCGGTCCGGGAGGAGACCTACAGTGACCCGTATCGGTGATGGTGCTGACCTGCTGAAGTGTTCCTTCTGCGGGAAGTCCCAGAAGCAGGTCAAGAAGCTCATCGCGGGCCCGGGTGTGTACATCTGCGACGAGTGCATCGACCTGTGCAACGAGATCATCGAGGAAGAGCTCACCGAAGCGGCTGAGGTCGGGATGGTCGAGCTCCCCAAGCCCCGGTCGATCTTCGACTTCCTCGAGCAGTACATCATCGGCCAGGAGAGCGCCAAGCGGTCCCTCGCGGTCGCCGTGTACAACCACTACAAGCGCATCCAGGCGGGCGAGGCCACGCGCACCGTGTCCGACGAGGGCGGGCCGGTGGAGATCGCCAAGTCGAACATCCTCCTCATCGGGCCCACGGGGTGCGGTAAGACGTACCTCGCGCAGACCCTCGCGAAGATGCTCAACGTGCCGTTCGCCATCGCCGACGCGACGGCTCTCACGGAGGCCGGGTACGTCGGCGAGGACGTCGAGAACATCCTCCTCAAGCTCATCCAGGCGGCCGACTACGACGTGAAGAAGGCCGAGACGGGCATCATCTACATCGACGAGGTCGACAAGATCGCCCGGAAGTCCGAGAACCCGTCGATCACCCGCGACGTGTCGGGCGAAGGGGTGCAGCAGGCCCTCCTGAAGATCCTCGAGGGCACCACGGCCTCCGTCCCGCCGCAGGGCGGGCGCAAGCACCCGCACCAGGAGTTCATCCAGATCGACACGACGAACGTCCTGTTCATCGTGGCGGGTGCGTTCGCCGGACTCGACGAGATCATCTCGTCGAGGGCGGGCAAGCACGGCATCGGGTTCGGCGCTCCGCTGCACTCACCCGCGGACGAGGCGGACGTCTACGACGACGTCATGCCCGAGGACCTGCTGAAGTTCGGGCTGATCCCGGAGTTCATCGGCCGAGTGCCCGTCATCACGACCGTCTCCCCGCTGGACCGTTCCGCCCTGGTGAGGATCCTCACCGAGCCGCGCAACGCCCTCGTGAAGCAGTACCAGCGGATGTTCGAGATCGACGGGGTGGAGCTCGAGTTCACGGAGGACGCGGTCGCGGCCATCGCCGACCAGGCGTTGCTCCGCGGGACCGGTGCCCGAGGGTTGCGGGCCATCATGGAGGAGGTCCTCCAGCAGGTCATGTTCGAGGTGCCGAGCAGGGACGACGTGGAGAAGGTCGTCATCACCGGCGAGGTCGTCCTCGAGAACGTCTACCCGACCCTCGTGCCACGGAGCAAGACACGGACCAAGGGCACCCCCCGCGAGAAGAGCGCCTGACACCGATGTCCTCGGACACGCGGTCGCCGGTCCGGGACGACCCCACCGAGGATCCCGACATCCGGGGTGAGATCCTCCGCCTGCGCGGCAGCATCGACAACGTCGACGCGGCCCTCATGCACCTGCTCGCCGAGCGGTTCAAGTTCACGCGACGTGTCGGCGAGCTCAAGGCCGCCGCGGGTGTGGCCCCTGCCGACCCGGCGCGCGACAAGGAGCAGGTCGAACGGCTCGCGCGGATCGCGGAGGATGCCGGTCTCGACCGGCGTTTCGCCGAGCAGTTCCGGGACTTCATCGTCGCGGAGGTCGTGCGCAGGCACGCCCAGATCGCCCGGGAGCACCACGACGCGGTCGTGCTCGACACCTCGTCCTGATGCCGGCTCGTGCCGGCACCCGCCAGCACGAGCCGGTAGGCGCCAGGCCACAAGCGCCCGGGTGATTGCCTCCGCCCGACTGGCACCGAACCACGAAGTGTCGGAGGGTGGAAGGGTCCCGGGGCGCCGCAGCCGGACCGCGTGTCGGAGCGTGCGCCCACCTCCGACGAGTGTGAGGTACGACCGGATGAAGATTGACTGGCTGAAGCCGCTGATCGGGCACGACGGACCGTTCACGTCCGTGTACATCGACGCCACCCGCGCCGACGAGGCAGGTGAGCGCGAGGTCGAGAACCGCTGGAAGGGCCTGCGGCGGATCCTCGAGCGGGAGGGAGCCCCCGAGGCGATCCTCGAGGAGATCGGTGAACGCCTCGCTCGACCGACGCACGTCGCAGGTCCGCACGGGCGTTTCGTGGTCGCGGCGCACGGGGAGATCGTCCTCGACAAGCTCCTCTCCAACCCGCCCGTCCGTGAGTCGGCGTCCCACGGGCCGCTCCCGTGCCTGCTGCCGGCCGCGCACGCCGCGGACCAGTCCGTCGCGCGTCTCGTCGTCGAGGTCAACCGGGAAGGGGCCGACCTCACCTACGTCGAGTCGGCGCGCGCGCTCGGTGGGAGCCTCGAGAAGATCCGGACCGCGGTGAGCGGGGGCCACGACGTCATCAGCAAGGCTCACGCGGGAGGGTGGTCGCACCGCCGTTTCGAGTCGCGGGCGGAGGACTCCTGGGAGCGCAACGCCGAGGCCGTCGCCGCGGAGATCGACTCCGTGGTCATCGAGAGCACGCCCGAGGTGGTCATCCTCACCGGTGACGTCCGCGCCGTCGCGCTCGTCCGTGGTGCCCTCGCGAAGCGGTCTGCGGACCTCGCCATCGAGGTCCCCGGCGGGTCGCGCAACGACGGGGTCAAGGACGACGTGTTCAGGGACCGGCTCGACGAGGCTCTCGACCGCTTCAGGGAGGGTCGACGGTCCGTCGTCCTCGACCACTTCCGTCAGGAGCACGGCCGGGACGGTGCTGCTACCTCGTCCCTGGACGACGTCGTGACGGTTCTCCAGCGCGGCCAGGTCGCCGAGCTGATCTTCGACGAGTCGGAGGCGATCACCGCCGACAGGCTGGGTGACCGACAGCTGTGGGTGGGGGAGGAGCTCCTGCAGATCGGGACATCCCGTGCCCAGCTCGACGACATCGGTGCGGGTTCGTCCGCGCGGGAGATGACCGCTGACGTCGCGCTGGTCCGTGCTGCGCTCGGCCAGGACGCGGGGATCACCTTCGCGCCCGCCGGGTCCGTCGACCTGCCCGACGGTGTCGGGGCGGTCCTCCGGTGGCACGACCAGAGCACACCGAGCGAAGGTGCCCCGAGCCTGTCGAGCGACACCGAGCGCCTGCACGACGTGGGCTGACCGAGGACGCGGCGGGACCGCCGGGCGACGCGCACGACGGTGCGTCGCCCGGCGGTCCGTCGAGAAGGCTAGGCGGTACCCGGGTGCTGGTGCGTGGGATCGAGCACCCGCTCGAGGAACGCCTGGGTCCGCTCGTGCTGCGGTGCCCCGATGACCTGCGCGGGAGCCCCCTGCTCGACGATCTGTCCGTCGTCCATGAAGACCACCCGGTCGGCGACCTCGCGGGCGAAGGCCATCTCGTGCGTGACGACGAGCATCGTCATGCCGCGCTCGGCGAGGGCGCGCATGACGGACAGCACGTCCCCGACGAGTTCCGGGTCGAGCGCCGACGTGGGCTCGTCGAAGAGCATGAGCTGTGGGTCCATGCTGAGGGCCCTCGCGATCGCGACCCGTTGCTGCTGTCCGCCGGACAGGTGCGACGGGTGCGCAGGGGCGCGGTCAGCGAGGCCGACGTGCGCGAGGTTGCGCATCGCGACCTCCTCGGCCTCCGCCTTCGACCTGCGTAGGACCTTGCGCTGGGCGACCGTGCAGTTCTCCAGCACGGTCTGGTGCGTGAAGAGGTTGAACTGCTGGAAGACCATCCCCACACGCTGGCGCACCGCGTCGATGTCGACGTCGGGGTCGGTGATCTCCGTACCGAGCACGGTGACCGTCCCTCCCGTGGCCTCCTCGAGCTGGTTGACGCACCGGAGCAGCGTGGACTTGCCTGACCCAGAGGGGCCGATGATGCACACGACCTCACCCGGGGTGACCGTGAGGTCGATCCCCTTGAGGACCTCGCGGTCCCCGAACGACTTGCGCAGGCCGACCATCTCCACGACGGGGGCCGTGGCGCCGCCTGCGTTGGTTCCTTCGGCGGTCGCGGTCATGAGCGAGCTCCCTTCCCGGTGCGCCGCTCGAGCCATCTGGCGAAGAGCCCGAGCGGGATGGTGATGGCCAGGTAGCACAGCCCCACCACGAAGAGCCCGGTGAGCCCACCCCCGCTGGCGCTGTTCAGGGCGTCGCGCCCGACGCGGGTGAGGTCGAGCTGCGTCGACATGAGTCCGAGCGCGAAGACGAGGGAGGTGTCCTTGGTGAGGAGGACGATCTCGTTGGTCATGGGTGGCAGGACGATGCGGAACGCCTGGGGGATGACCACCGTGACGAGGGTGCGCCCGTGGGACATCCCGAGCGAGCGGGCGGCCTCGACCTGACCCGGGGGGACCGCCTGGATGCCGGCCCGGATGGTCTCGGCGATGTACGCCGCCGCGACCATCCCGAGCGCGAGCGCGACCTTGAGGGTCAGCGAGTCGATGCGCACACCCAGGGCGATGGGTACGGCGTAGCCGAAGGAGAAGACCACGAGGAGCGCCGGGATGCCCCGGAAGAACTCGATGTAGGCGGTCGCGATCCACCGGTACGGCGCCACGGACGACAGGCGCATGAGCGCCAGCACGGTGCCGAGGCTCAGACCCACCGCGAACGCCGAGAGCGTGTAGGTGATGGTGTTGAGGAACGCGCCGGGGAGCTTCGGGAGGAGCGCCTTCGCCGCGTCGACGTTGAAGATGTTCTCGCCGATGCGGTCCCAGTCCATCGCGAGTGCGAGGGCGAGGAGAGCGACCACCAGCAGGGCGTACTGGATGCCGCGGGAGATGCGCGCGCGGCGTCGGGGGCTCATCCGAGCCCGCCCCTGGACGGGGCGGGCTGCGGGTGCGGAGGCGGGGACGGACACGTGATCAGCCCTCGGAAGGGGCGGTGCCGATCCACTCCGTGTAGAGGGCGTCGTAGGTGCCGTCCTCCTGGATGCGCTCGAGCGTGCCGTTGACCGCGTCGAGGAGCTCCGTGCTGCCCTTCTTCACGCCGAGCCCGTACTCCTCGTCCGTGGCGAAGTTGTTGCCGAGCTCGAAGCCGTCCGACACGAAGGGAGTGAGGGTGGCGACGTCGTTGACGATGGCGTCGACCTGCCCGGTCTCGAGCGCCTGGACCTGGGCACCGAGGTCGTCGAACTCGGTGACGGTCAGCCCGTTGTCGAGCGCCCACGCCTGCCCGGTGGTCTCCACCATGACGCCGACGTTGGCGTCGGCCAGCGACTCGATGCTCGACAGGTCGGAGCCCTCGGGGACGAGGAGCCCCTGGTCGGCCGCGAAGTACGGCTCGGAGAAGTCGATGTTGTTCTGACGCTCGGGGGTGATGGTGATCCCGGACGCGACGAGGTCGCACTGGCCGGCGTTGAGCGCGGCCCCGGACTGGATGCCCTCGAAGGGGGTGATGACGGTGGCGACCTCGACGTCGAGGTCCGTCGCGATCTCCTCGGCGATGGCGATGTCCAGGCCGACGATCTCGCCGTCCTGCTCGAACTCGAAGGGCTCGAACGGGGGGTTCGTGCAGACGGTGAGCTGCCCGTCGGTGACGAGCGCGAGGCCGCCCTCGTCGTCGCTGGTGCCCGAGTCGGTGGAGCTGCACCCGGCGAGGACGAGCACACCGGCGGCGATGGTGGGGACGATGAAGCGTGGCTTGCGCATGGCGACCTCGGTTCGTTGAGAGTTTATTCACCGCACACACTACATATACGTGGGACGTCCCGTCTCCTCCGGCGACGTCGTGGGGATCCCGGAGACGAGGACGACGGCCGCATAGTAGATCTTGGTGAGGTCCACCGCGGGCGCGGTCATCTGGCTCGGGTCCAGGACGTAGGCCATGGCGACGGGCAGGTCCCGCATGTCCGACGTGAAGGGGGTGCCCTGGACGCGGGGCGCGAGGACGAGGCCGTGGACGTCCGCCTCGACGGAGCCGTCCGGGCCGTACCGGACCAGCAGGGGGTCGGCGCCCGACAGGTCGACGCCCTCGGCGACCAGGTGTGCCAGCGTGCTACGGACGCGGACGGGCCGTCGGGCGACGGCGAGCGTGTAGTCGGGTCGGTCGGGACCCGGGAGGAACCGCCGCAGGCGGACCACCACGGGCAGCTGCTCCTGCAGGTCGACCGGCCCGACCTCGACGGCGTCGATCGAGACGAGAGGTCCGCCTGTCATCACGCCTCCGCGGGGGTGGTCGGCGGGGTCACCCGTAGATGGCCTCGATGTCGTCGGAGAAGTCGGTGAGCACCGTGGCTCGCTTCACCTTGAGGGACGGTGTGAGGTAGCCGTTCGCCTCGGTGAAGTCGGTCGTGAGGACGCGGACCTTGCGGATCGACTCCGCGCGGGACACGTTCTCGCTCGCGCGGACCGCGGCACGGTCCATGGCCTCGAGCACCGCGGGGTGCTCGGCTGCTGCCGCGACGTCCATCTCGGGCAGCCCGTGGGACCGCAGCCACCCGGGGAGCATCTCGGGGTCGAGGGTGACGAGCGCCGCGACGAACGGCTTCTGGTCCCCGACGACGACGCACTGGCTCACCAGGGGGTGCCCGCGGAAGCGGTCCTCCAGACCGGAGGGTGCGACGTTCTTGCCGCCTGCCGTGACGATGATCTCCTTGGACCGGCCGGTGATGTGCAGGTACCCGTCGTCGTCGAGCGAGCCGAGGTCCCCGGTGCGGAACCAGCCGTCGTCGAAGGCGGCCTCGGTGGCCTCGGGGTTCCCGTGGTAGCCGCGGAAGACGTGGTCACCACGGACGAGGATCTCGCCGCCGTCGGCGATCCGGAGCGTCGTGCCGGGGAACGGCAGCCCGACGCTCCCGATGCGGGTGCGGTCCGGGAGGTTCACCGACGTGGGTGCGGTGGTCTCGGTGAGCCCGTAGCCCTCGAGGATCGTCACACCGACGCCTCGGTAGAAGTGGCCGAGGCGCTCGCCGAGGGGAGCGCCGCCGGAGATCGCGTACCGGAGGTCGCCTCCGAGGGCGGTCCGGAGCTTGCGGAACACGAGCGCCCCGGCCAGCGCGTGCTGGGCACGCAGGGCGGCGGACGGCCCTCCGGAGCGGTCGGTCGCACGGGACATCTCGATCGAGACCTTCGCGGCCCACCGGAAGATCCGCAGCGACGCCCCCGTGCCCGCCTTCTGCTCGGAGGAGCCGTACACCTTCTCGAAGACGCGTGGCACGGCGAGGAGGAACGTCGGCCGGAACGACGCGAGGTCGGGCAGGAGGTTCCGGGTGTCCGGGGTGTGACCCATCACGGCGCCGGACGTGACGCACAGGACCTCGACGAACCGCGCGAACACGTGAGCGAGGGGCATGAACAGGAGCGTGCGGGCGCCGGGGACCGCGCACACCTCGCCGAGACCTCCGACGCCGTTGCGGGTGAGGTGGACGAAGTTCCAGTGGGTGAGCTCGGCACCCTTGGGGCGGCCGGTGGTGCCCGACGTGTAGATGATGGTCGCGAGGTCGTCGCTGCCGACGGCGTCGCTGCGCCGGGCGACCTCGTCGTCGGGCACGTCCCTGCCTGCGGTCCGGAGCTGGGCGACGGCGTCGTCCTCGATGACGAGGATCCCGGTGACGTCGGGGAGGGTGCTGCGGGCCTCCTCGACGAGGCCGGCGTGCGTCGAGGTCTCGACGACGACGAGGCGGACGCCCGCGTCGGAGCAGATCCACCGGATCTGGTCGACGGAGCTCGTCTCGTAGACGGGCACGGGGACGGCCCCGGCTGCCCACACCGCGAAGTCGAGCAGGGTCCACTCGTAGCGGGTGCGCGACATGATCGCGACCCGGTCACCCACCCCGACACCGTGAGCCAGGAGCCCCTTGGCGACGTCGCGCACCTGGTCGGCGAACGCCTGCGCGGTCACCGTCGTCCAGGTCCCTCCGAGGCCGCTCTTGCGCTCGATGAGCGGGAGCGCACCTGACGTGCGGACGCGGTCCGCCAACAGGGTGTTGATGGAGGCGCCGCGAGGGACGTCGTTCAGGCTCGGGGTCTCGAGCTCGCGCATGGGTCGTCTCTCTCCGGTGCGGTCGGTGCGGGGTGGGTGGAACGGGTCAGGCGCGCGGCGTGCGTGCCTCGGGCTCGCCGAGCTCGGACCGCACGACGACGATCCCGCCCTGGACGGCCGGGTCCCCCTGCCCGTCCGCAGCGGGGACGAGGTCGAGGTCGCCGGTGACACGCCCGGCTCCCCGGACGTCGACGAGCGCCGACCGGATGGCGTCGACGGACGCTGCCGGGACGGCGAGCTCGGCGGCGAGTATCGGGGTGCGCATGGAGACCTTCGCCTCGGACTTGATCTTGCGCAGCGTCGCGAGCGCGTGCCCGGCGGCGACGAGCACGGCCACGTCGGTGTCACCCGCGGCGGAGCGCAGCGCGTCCGAGGTCGGCCACGCGGCGTGGTGGACGGATCCCTCGCGCCACCAGGACCACACCTCCTCGGTGGCGAAGGGGACCACCGGGGCGAAGAGCCGGAGGAGGACGTCCAGAGCGAGGGCGAGGCTCGTCCGTGCGGACTGCGTCTCCGCGGTCACGTCGGTGGACCCGGCGCCGTACGCGCGGTCCTTCACGAGCTCGAGGTAGTCGTCGCAGAACGTCCAGAAGAACGTCTCGGAGACCTCGAGCGCCCGAGTGTGGTCGTAGCCCTCGAGCGCGGCGGTCGCGCGGTCGACGACGTCTGCGAGGCCGGCGAGCATGGCCCGGTCGAGGGGCTCGGTGACGAGCGACGGGTCGAGGACGACCTCGCCGTCACCCGCGAACGACAGCGCGAACTTGCTCGCGTTGAGGATCTTGATGGCGAGGCGACGGCCGATCTTCATCTGGCCCACCTCGAACGCCGCGTCCGTGCCGAGGCGCGCGGAGGCCGCCCAGTAGCGGACCGCGTCGGACCCGTGCTCCTCGAGGAGCCCCATGGGCGTCACGACGTTGCCCTTGGACTTGGACATCTTCTTGCGGTCGGGGTCGAGGATCCAGCCGGAGATCGCGGCGTTCGTCCAGGGGAGCGACCCGTGCTCCAGGTGGGAGCGGACCACGGTGGAGAACAGCCAGGTGCGGATGATGTCCTGGCCCTGCGGGCGCAGGTCCATGGGGAACACCCGGGAGAAGAGGTCCGGGTCGTCCAGCCAGCGTCCGGCGATCTGCGGCGTGAGGGACGACGTCGCCCACGTGTCCATGATGTCGGGGTCGCCCACGAACCCGCCGGCCTGACCGCGCTGCTCCTCGGTGTACCCGGGCGGCACGTCCGAGGAGGGGTCGACGGGGAGCGTCGCCTCGTCGGGCACGATGGGGGAGTCCCAGCGGGGCTCTCCGTCACCGTCCACGGGGTACCACACGGGGATGGGGACACCGAAGAACCGCTGACGGGACACCAGCCAGTCGCCGTTGAGGCCACCGACCCAGTTCTCGTAGCGCACCTGCATGAACTCGGGGTGGAAGTCGAGCTCGGCGCCGCGGGCGAGGAGCGCCGTGTTGAGGTCGGCGTCGCGGCCGCCGTTGCGGACGTACCACTGGCGGCTCGTGACGATCTCGAGGGGCTTGTCGCCCTTCTCGAAGAAGTTCGCCTTGCGCTGGGTGGCGACGGGCTCGCCGTGGAGGTCACCCGACTCCCGGAGCGCGTCGACGACCGCCGTGCGTGCGGAGAACGTCGTCTTCCCCGTCATCTCGCCGAAGAGCGCGACGCCGCGCTCGGACGTGATCCAGTCCGGGGTCTCGCGGACGATACGCCCGTCCCGGACGAGGATCGACCGGGTGGGGAGCTGGAGCTCGCGCCACCACTGGACGTCGGTGAGGTCCCCGAAGGTGCAGCACATGGCGATGCCCGCGCCCTTGTCGGGCTCGGCGGCGGCGTGCGCGAGGACCGGGACCTCGACGTCGAAGAGCGGGGAGGTCACGGTCGTCCCGAACAGGTGCTGGTAGCGCTCGTCGTCGGGGTGCGCGATGAGCGCGACGCACGCGGGGAGCAGCTCGGGACGCGTCGTCTCGATGACGACATCGGTGCCGTCCGCGGCGTGGAAGGCGACCTTGTGGAAGTGGCCCGGGTAGTCGCGCGCCTCGAGCTCGGCCTGCGCGACCGCGGTCTGGAAGGTCACGTCCCACAGGCCCGGCGCCTCGGCCTGGTAGGCCTCGCCGCGCGCCAGGTTGCGCAGGAACGCGGTCTGCGCCGTGGCCTGCGCGGTCCGTCCGATGGTCTGGTAGTGGTGCTGCCAGTCGACGGAGAGGCCGAGGTAGCGCCACAGCGACTCGAACTCCTTCTCGTCCTCGGCGGTGAGGCGCTCGCAGAGCTCGACGAAGTTCTTGCGGCTGATCGGCTGCTGGTCGGCCGCCTTGACGCTCTTGCCCTCCGCGCCCTGGAGCGGAGGCTCGTAACCCTCGACGTAGGGGAGCGACGGGTCGCAGCGCACCCCGTAGTAGTTCTGCACGCGGCGCTCGGTGGGCAGGCCGTTGTCGTCCCAGCCCATCGGGTAGAAGACGGACTTGCCGCGCATGCGCTGGAAGCGGGCGACGACGTCCGTGTGCGTGTAGCTGAACACGTGGCCGACGTGCAGCGACCCGGAGACGGTGGGCGGCGGAGTGTCGATCGAGTAGACGTCCGCGCGGACCGCCGAGCGGTCGAAGGAGTACGTGCCCGACTCCGCCCAGGCCGAGTCCCAGCGCTGCTCGAGACCGTCGAGGCTGACCTTGTCCGGTACCTGCGTGACGCGGGCGACCGTCGGCTGGGTCTGCTCGGTGTCGGGTGCGGGCACGGTGCGGTCGGCTGATGAGCTCATGCGCCCATCTTCCCAGATCCGCTGGTCGCCTCGCACCGGTGGTGTGCCTGCGGAGGGCGACGTCGTCCTGCTCGGCGGGACCGCACCGGGTGCGGTTGCATGGGACGACGACGGGACGACGTCCCAGGACGGGGAGGGCGCGGTGCGACGGATGATGACGGGGGCCCGGCTGGTCCACAGGCTGTGGGGGGCTCTCGGGGGTGTGCTCGCGGCGACCCCGGAGCGCTGCGAGCCGGACCCGGGACCCCGGCCGGGCGGTGAGCCCCCGTCGGTGGGTGACGCGGCACGACACACAGGAGCGTTCGACGCGCTGGCTCCGGACGACCGTGCGGCTGTGGATGCCGTCCTCGCGCGCGTCCCCGGCGAGCGGCACAGGGAGTGGGTCCTCGCCGCCCGCGCCGCGGGTTCCCGGCCTGCGGTGCTCGGACGGTTCGCGGACCGCATCGCCGCCCTGGGCGCGGGTGCGCTCCCCGGTGTCCTCGACCCGACGAGCGCCCACGTGACCGCGCTGCGCACCAGCGGCGGGGGCCGACCGCTCCGTCAGTCGACCGCGACGACGTGCGGCTCGGCCGCGCTCGTCGTCGCGTGGATGCTCGCCGATCCGGTCCGTGCGCTTCGGGTCCTCGACGGCTTCGACGCGACGACCGGCACCGCCGACCCGGCGGGCGCCACGGCGGACGGGATCGCGTCGCGCTTCCGGCGCGAGGAGCTCGAGGTGCAGGCACGGACCGCCTCGCCGGCTGGACGGTCCTCCGGCTCTGGCTCCCGGTCCCGGGTCGGGGTGCCGTGGCCGAGGTCGCTCGGCACGGCCCCGTGGGGTGCGAGCCGCGAGATGACCGACATCGCGGGCGATCCCAGGACGAGGTACCGCGTGGTGGTCGTCGACCCCGGGAGCGCCGCCCAGGTCCGGCGTCTCCACGGGGAGGTGGTGAGGGCGGTCGGGGCCGGGCTGGCCGTCCCGCTCTACACCGGGTCGGAGGCCGTGCCGCGGCACGTGGTGCTCGCCGTGGGCCAGGAGCCCGACGGGCGTCTGCGCCTGTTCGACCCTGCGACGGGAGGCGTCACGCGAATCGGTGAGGACGGGCTCGTCGCCGGGGGCGACGGTCTGCGACGGGCGGCGTCCTGGCCCCGGCTGTGGGCGGCGATCGTCCCGAGGGCGGTGGGACCTGCGGACCCGGGTACTACGCTGTCGTGATGGACCTGACCATCGGCTACGCGGCCATGCTCGAGCAGTTTCATCCGACCGACATCATCGCCCTCTCGGAGTACGCGGAGACCCAGGGCTTCAGCGGGGTGATGGCGGCGGACCACTTCCAGCCGTGGGTGCCGCAGCAGGGGCAGAGCGCGTTCGTGTGGAACGTGCTCTCCGCCCTCGGTGAGCGCACCAAGGGTGACCTCGGCCCCGGCGTGACCGCGCCGACGTTCCGCTGGCACCCCGCGATGGTCGCGCAGGCCTCGGCGACGCTCGCGGCCATGTACCCCGGGCGACACTGGCTGGGCCTCGGCTCGGGGGAGGCGCTCAACGAGCACATCATCGGGCAGTACTGGCCCGAGGCGCCCGAGCGGATCAACCGCATGTTCGAGGCCATCGACGTCATCAAGAAGCTCTTCGCGGCGAGCCTCGCGGGCAAGGACGTCAAGCACTCCGGCCCGTTCTACAAGCTCGAGTCCACCCGCCTGTGGACCATGCCCGAGGTGGCGCCGGAGATCCTCGTCGCCACCGCCGGCCCGGTGACCGCCAAGCGGGCCGGCAAGCACGCCGACGGGCTCATCACGGTGGGCGCGCCGCTCGAGAAGATCTCGATGCTCTTCGGCAAGTTCGACGACGGGGCCCGCGAGGTCGGCCGCGACCCGGAGAGCATGCCCAAGGTTCTGCAGATCCACCTGTCGTGGGCCGAGACGGACGAGGAGGCCATGACCAACGCGATGACGGAGTGGCCCAACGGCGGCATGAAGTTCCCCAAGGCCGACATCCGCTCGCCCTTCGAGTTCGAGCAGATCGCCAAGCTCGTCCGACCGGAGGACTTCGAGGGCCGCATGGTGATCTCGAGCGACCCTGACGTGCACCGGGCGAACATCCAGAAGTACGTGGACCTCGGCTTCGACCGCATCTACCTGCACAACGTGGGCCGCAACCAGCGCGAGTGGATCGACGTGTTCGGGCGGGACGTGCTGCCCAAGCTCGTCCGGTGACCGTCCCGGGGCGACTGACGGTCTGGGCGCCGGACGGCATCGGGGAGGTCGCCGACGGGGACGACCTCGCCGGTGTCGTCGCGGATGCCTGCCCGGACCTCATCGACGGCGACGTGGTGGTCGTCACGAGCAAGGTCGTCTCCAAGTCCGAGGGGCGGATCGTCGCCGCCGAGGACCGTGAGGCGGCGATCACCGCGGAGACGGTCCGCGTCGTCGCCGTGCGCGAGCGTCCCGACGGGCCGCCGCTGCGGATCGTCGAGAACCGCCTCGGTCTCGTCATGGCCGCCGCGGGCGTGGACGCGTCGAACACCCCTGACGGCACGGTGCTCCTCCTGCCGCTCGACCCCGACGCGTCGGCCCGGGCGCTGCGCGCGGGCCTGCGGGAGCGCCTCGGGGTGACCGTGGGCGTCGTGCTCACCGACACGGCGGGGCGCCCGTGGCGCGACGGTCTGACCGACCTCGCGATCGGGGCGGCCGGTGTTCGGCCGCTCGTCGACGACCGGGGGACGGTGGACACGCACGGCCGGGAGCTGTCCGTGACGGTGACTGCGGTGGCCGACGAGATCGCCGCCGCCGCAGAGCTCGTCAAGGGGAAGGCCACGCGCCGCCCGGTGGCGGTCGTGCGCGGCCTCGCGCACCTCACGACGGAGGACGACGGGCCAGGGGCGCGGGTGCTCGTGCGCCTCGGACCGGCGGACATGTTCTCCGAGGGGACCGCAGAGGCGTACGCGCGGGGTCTAGCCGACGGTCAGCGCGGCGGGTCGGTGTAGTCAGCGAAACCTCGAGGTGGAGGGTAAGTCGTCACCCGCTCCACGACACAGGGCCAGGTCAGAGCACCCGCTCGAGCTTGGCACTCGGTCTGCCCCACGGCAGGGGGGCTTCGGCGCACTCCTGCGAGCGATCCGCTCACGGTCGGTCGCGCACCGGGTTCTCCGTCCAGAGCCCGAACGAGACGCCCGTCGGGTCCTGGAACGTCCCGAACCACCGGTCGTCGCCGCCGAGCTCGACCCGGGTACGCTCCACGCGACCACCGAGCTCGACCACACGGAGGAGCGTCGCCTCCAGGTCGTCGACCGGCAGGTAGACCCGGGTCCCGCCCTGAGCCTGCGGATCCGACACCGCACCTCGTTGCAGGCCGCCCACACCCCGGCCGTCCAGCTGGATGATCCAGTAGTCGACGCCGAGCTCGGTCTCCTCGAACGCCCGCTCGAAGGCCCACCCGGACAGTGCCGAGTGGAATTGCTGGAACGACTCGGGCTCGGCCGTCACGATCTCCCACCACACGATCCCCGTCACAGGGTGACGCTACCGGCGGGCGACACAACCGCCAAGGGACCCGCCCGTCGGCGGCTCTGCTGCCACAACCGCGAGGGCGGGCGCCCGCTCGCCGACGGTCAGCGTGGCGGGTCGGTGGAGCGCACCTCGGACGCCGCGAGGCCTGCGGCGAGCACAGCCTCGGCGAGGTCGTCGTCGCATGCGAGGTAGGTCTGCGTGAGGTCGGTGTCTGCGTACGCGAACCACGACCGGTCGTCCGGCCAGCACAGGTCGACGGTGTCTTCCCACGCCCACGCCCAGCCGCTGCGGCGCAGCCACGCGGGGTCGCGCAGCGCCGTCGTCGTGCCACGGAACAGGGCGTACTCGCGCCCGGGCAGCTCGAGGAGCGGCTCGGAGCGGACGTCGACGTCGAAGGTCGTGACCCACCCCTGCTCGCGCTGCCTCGTGAGGTCACGGACGTCGTCGCCGGACACCCGGGACCGCGCGCGCAGGTACCGGTGCAACAACCCTCGGGGGAGCCTGCTCGCGATCGGCCCGACGCGGACGTACGTCATCGAGGCGCCGGTGCGGCGGGCACCGGGTGCCACGACGTGCCCGTACCCGGTCCACATGCCGACGGTGACCGGCGAGGGCCCCGCAGCGCTGTCCACGGCGCCCATGAGCGCTGCGAGCCGGTCGGGCGCCAAGGTGCCCTCCCGGCGCTCCTCCGGGTCGAGGTCGGCGAGCGGCCAGGGAACGTCGAGGTCGTTCGGGACCGCAACGATCCGTGGGTAGCCCAGCGGGACGAACATGCCGAGCTCGAACGGGTCGTCCGGAGCGTGCGCCGCCCTCCCGGTCGCCTCCCGGATCCACGAGCCGAGCCCGACGTCCGTGGTGTGCGTGAAGCGTAGGCTGTTGTCCACCGTCGTCCTCTCGGTCGGCCCGCTGGCGTGCTAGGCGTCGTCAGGGCCGCAGGAGCACCTTGGTGGCGCGACGCTCGTCCATCGCGGCGTACGCCTCGGCGGCCTGCTCGAGGGGGAGCTCGAGGTCGAAGACGCGCCCGGGGGTGATGGCCCCGGACAGGACCTCGGGGAGCAGCTCCTCGACGTACCCGCGCACGGGAGCCACGCCGCCGTTGACACCGACGTTGGTCCCGAAGAGGCGGCCGACGGGCAGCTCGGGGCCGCCGTTGGGCACGCCCACGTACCCGACCATGCCGCCGGGGCGGGCGGAGCGGATCGCCTGGTCCATGGACTCCTTGGTGCCCACGCACTCGAGGACGCAGTCGGGGCCCACCCCGTCGAACATCTCCTTGATGCGGGCCACGCCCTCGTCGCCGCGCTCGGGGACGACGTCCGTCGCGCCGAACTCCCGGGCGATGACCTGCCGGTCGGCGTGCCGGGACATGGCGACGATGCGTGACGCGCCGAGGCGCTTGGCGGCGAGCACGGCGCACAGCCCGACCGCGCCGTCACCGACGACGACCACGGTGCTCCCGGTGGTGACCCCGGCGGAGAGCGCGGCGTGGTGCCCGGTGCCCATGACGTCGGCGAGGGTGAGCAGGCTCGGCACGAGCCCGTCGTCGGGGACCTCGGGGGTCGCGACGAGCGTGCCGTCCGCGAGGGGCACGCGCACGCGCTCGCCCTGGGCACCAGGGACGGGTTTCCCGTCGCGGTCCGTGGACCCCCACCAGCCGCCGGTGAGGCAGGACGTGCTCACGCCGTTGCGGCAGTTCACGCACGTGCTGTCGCAGAAGTAGAAGGGTGCGATGACGAAGTCCCCGACGTGCACGGTGCTCACGTCGTCGCCGACCTCCTCGACGATCCCCACGAACTCGTGCCCGATGGCCTTGGGCTCGTCGGTGGGCGTCACGCCCCGGTAGGGCCACAGGTCGGAGCCGCACACGCAGGCGGCGACGACGCGGACGACGGCGTCGGTCGGGGTCAGCAGGCGGGGGTCGGGGACGTCGTCGACGCGCACGTCACGCTCGCCGTGGATGATCGTTGCTCGCATGGTCGCGAGTCTACGAGCGCCCCGACTGCTTCGCCGCGCGGGCGGCGGCCTTGGCGGCCTTCTTCGTGGCGCGGACCTCCTCGAGGCTCTCCGGGGACGTGACGTCCGCGATCGACCGGCGTGCGTCCTCGTCGCCGTAAGGCCCGGTGGCCTCCCGCCAGCCGTCGGGGCACACCTGGAGCTGCTTGCCGAGCAGGGCGAGGAAGATGCGCGCCTTCTGGTCGCCGAAGCCGGGCAGGGCCTTGAGCCGGCGCAGCACCTCCGGTCCGTCGGGGTCGCCCTCGGTCCACAGGCGGGTGACGTCACCGTCGTGCTCGTCGGCGACCACCCGCGCCACGGCCTGGACGCGACCGGCCATGGACCCCGGGTAGCGGTGCACGGCAGGCGGCGTGGCGCAGAGCTCCGCGAACCCGTCGGGGTCCGCGTCCGCGACCGTCCGCGGGTCGAGCCCGCCCAGACGCTCGGCGATCTTGCGCGGTCCGGCGAAGGCGCTCTCCATGGTCACCTGCTGGTCGAGGAGCATCCCGAGCAGCAGGGCGAACGGGTCCGCGGACAGCAGGGCGTCCGCGTCGGGGTCTCCGGTGAGCCACAGGTCCGGCACGGGGCCTCCTCAGTGCTGACCGGGCGCGTCGGCGAACGGTGTGATGCGACCTGTGAGGAGGGTCTCCACCCCCAGGTCGTGGACGAGGGTGCGTGTCTGCTCGGGGAGGGCCGTCACCTCGTCGTCCGCCCGGACCTTGCGGACACCGGTGAGGACGTAACGGAAGCCGCCGCGCACGAGCTCGCAGCGCCCGGCGTCCTCCACCTCGCGGACCCAGGGGGCGTCGGGCCCGTCCGTGAGCGCCACGGCGACGTGCACCGTGCGCTCGGTCCCGGTCGGAGCCCGGAAGGCCACGACCGGCGTCCGACGGGTGCGGCCCGTGCGACGGTCCGTCCTGCGCAGCGTCGCGAACGGGGGTGTACGCGACGACACCAGGAGCAGGAGGGGAGCGGGGACGTGGTCGACGGCGCGGGCGACCCAGCGGTTCATCGGCATCGTCCCAGTGTGGCGCGGTGCGCCACCCCTCGCACGGGGAACGTCAGTGCTCGCCGAACACGAGCACCGGGCGACCGGTCGAGGGGTGGGTGAGCACCTGTGTGCGTACGCCGTACACGTCGTCGAGGACGGCGGGCACCAAGACCTCGGTCACCGGTCCTGCCGCGACGACGCGCCCGGCGGACAGCAGGATCACGTGGTCGCAGGTGCTCGCGGCGAGGTTGAGGTCGTGCAGCGCGGCGAGCACCGCGACCCCGTCCGCCGCGAGTTCGGACACCAGCCGCATGGTCGCGAGCTGGGCCGCGACGTCCAGATGGTTCGTCGGCTCGTCGAGCAGCAGGACGCGCGGCTGCTGCGCGAGTGCCCGTGCCATGTGCACGCGCTGGCGCTCGCCGCCGGAGAGCGTCGCCAGGTCCCGCCCCGCGAGGTGCGCGACGCCGGCACGGTCCAGCGCGTCGAGGGCGAGCGCCCGGTCGGTGGCCGTGTCGCCCGCGAGGAGCGAGCGGTGCGGGATGCGCCCGAGGAGCACGGCGTCGAGGACGGGCAGGGGGAGGTCGGTGGCGGCGTCCTGCTCGACGAGCGCGAGCAGCCGCGCACGGTGGCGCCGCGGCATGGCGAGGAGGTCGTCCCGCCCGAGGCGGACGTCGCCGACGTCCGGCGACTCCACTCCTGCGAGGAGGCGGAGCAGCGTGGACTTCCCGGACCCGTTGGGTCCGAGCAGCCCGGTGACCTGCCCGGGCGGCGCGGTGCAGTCGATCCCGTCGACGATGAGACGCCCGTCGACGGACCACGCGAGCCGTTCGCTCGTCAGCCCCGCGGTGACAGCGGGCGGGGGCTGAGCCGACGGAGCCGACGGAGCCGACGGTGCGGAGGGGACGAAGGGGCTCACAGCGACCGCCGCCCCCGCCAGAGCACCACCGCGAAGACGGGAGCGCCGATGGCCGCGGTGACGATGCCGACGGGCAGCTCGCGGGGTGCGAACACGGTGCGGGCCGCGGTGTCGGCCCACACGAGGAACGTCGCCCCGCACAGGGCGGACAGGGGCAGGAGGAGGCGGTGGCGGGCGCCGGTGACCAGGCGGACGGCGTGGGGGAGAATCAGCCCGACGAACCCGATGGACCCCGAGACGGACACGAGCGCGCCCGTGAGGAGGGCGACGCCGACGAGGAGCAGCCAGCGCGTCCGGTTCACCGCGAGACCGAGGGCCGCCGCGGCAGTGTCCCCGAAGGTGAAGGCGTCGAGCACCGACCCCGTGGACGCCAGCACCGTCCCGAGGACGAGGACCGCGCCCCCGGCGATCGCCACCGAGGACCACGTGGCCCCGGCGACCGAACCCATGAGCCACGAGAGGATCTCCCGGTAGGAGTCGCCCGTCGCGGACCAGAAGATCACGAAGGACGTCACCGCGGCGCACAGCTGGCTCACCGCGAGCCCCGCCAGGACCGTGCGCGTCGGCGTGAGCGCACCGAGGGCACCAGCGAGCAGGAGAGCGGCCGCGAGGGCCGCGACGGCCCCGACGAACGCGGCAACCGGCAGGAGCACGGTGGCGCCGAGGACGAGCACGAGGACGGCCCCGAGGGAGGCGCCGGACGACAGCCCGAGGAGGTACGGGTCGGCGAGCGGGTTCCGCGTGAGGGACTGCATGACCACACCGCACAGCGCCAGTCCGGCGCCGACGGCCGCCGCGGTGAGCACCCGGGGCAGCCGCAGCTGCCACACCGTCCCGTCCTGGAGCAGTGGGACGGGGTCGACGCCGAGGAGCGGGCCTGCGCCGAGGTGCGTGACGATCGAGCGCCACACGTCGGCG
>NZ_JAEINH010000005.1:171223-255075 GCF_016342785.1 Sanguibacter suaedae | reverse complement strand
CTGGAACGGGACCCTCGCACCTGGGGCCAGCACCACCCTCGGGTTCAACGGCACCCACGGCGGCACCAACACCGCACCCACGACCTTCACGGTCAACGGCACCACCTGCGACTAGCACCACCACCGGGCGAGGCACCGCCCCGCCCACCACAGGAGCCGTGGTCCCACCCAGGGACCACGGCTCCTGTCGTGCGGGTCGTCAGTACCGTGCGGGTGCGTCGGCGACCGGGCTCGTGTCCGTGCCGGCCCGGGTGCGGAGGTTCAGGGGGACCACGGTCGCGGCCGCCGTGAGGACGGCGGCACCGAGCATGTGAAGACCGACGAGGAGGACCGGGAGACCCGTGAAGTACTGGGCGTACCCGATGCCTCCCTGGAGCAGCGTCACGACGAGCAGGAGGACGACCGACCGGCGCGCCGGCCCGTGGACGGGTCGGCGGCGGAGGACGAGCGTGGCGAGGACGAGGAGGATCGCCAGGAACACCCAGACGGAGACCGCGTGCAGGCGTGTCATGTGTGCCGGGTCGAGCGCGAAACGGTAGGCGGCGTCCTCGTCCCCGGAGTGCGGCCCCGACCCGGTGACGATGACGCCGAGGACGAGCATCGGGACGAGGGCGACGAGCATGACCGCGGCGGTGGTCCGTGCTGCCTGCGTTGCGGTGGGCGTCGCGGGCCCGTCGCCCTCGCGACTGCGGTGCAGGAGCGCCGCCGACGCGGCCACGAGGGCCATGGAGATGAGCAGGTGACCGCCGACGATCGCGGGGTGGAGGTCCACGAGTACGGTGATCCCCCCGATGACGGCCTGCGCGACGACTCCCAGGAGCGGCACCAGACCCAGCCAGCGGTACCCACGAGAGCGCCGGACGTCCGACCACACGAGGACCGCCACGAGGATCGCGATGACACCGAGGACCCCGGTGAGGGTGCGGTTGCCGAACTCGATGTACGGGTGGAGGTCGGTGGCCTCGTGGAACGCCGGGGTGAACTGCCCCGGCTCGCACATCGGCCACGTGGAGCAGCCGAGCCCCGAGCCCGTGAGGCGGACTGCGCCACCCGTGACGACGATGCCGATCTGGGCGACGAGGTTGGCGACGAGGACCGCGCGCTCGCGTCGGCGCAGGGCGCGCAGCCATCGGGGACCTGCGGAGCGCGTCGTGCCGTCAGCGGTGCCGGCAGGTGAGGGTGTCGGGGACGTCGTCGGGGTCACACGACAACGGTAGCCGCGCCACCGTGCCCGACGAGGGCGGCAAGGTGTGACCTTCGCCCACAAGGCGCACCGGTGCCGGTCACCGAGGCCGGTCGGCGCCGGTCAGTGCCAGCGGAAGAAGCGCGCTGCGGCCCACCCGAGGACGGCTGTCCAGACCACGAGGACGACCACGGCCGACCAGGGGACGGCCCCGTCGAGGAACGCACCGCGCATCGCCTCGCCGAGCGCCCCTGACGGAAGGAGGCCCGCGACGTGCGCGAGGACCCCGGGGAGCTGGTCGGGAGGTGTGAGCACGCCACCGCCCACGGTGAGCAGGACGAGGAGGATGTTCGCGACGGCCAGGACGCCCTCGGCACGGAGCGTCCCGGCGACGAGCATGGCGAGCGCGGTGAAGGCCGCGGTGCCCAGCAGCAGCGCGACGAGAGCGAGCGGGACGCCTGCCGCGGCGGGCCGCCACCCGAGCGCGAGGGCGGTCCCTGCGAGCACCGTGACCTGCACGGCCTCGACGGCGAGGACCCCGACGATCTTCGCGGCGAGCAGACCGCCACGGCCGAGCGGGGTCGTGGACAGCAGCCGGAGGACGCCGTTGCGGCGGTCGAAGGCGGTCGCGATGGCCTGGGACGTGAAGGCGCAGCTCATGACCGCGAGGGCGAGCACACCGGGGGTCACGAAGTCCACGCGGGACGCGCCTCCCGTGTCGAGGTCGACCACGGACGTGACCACGAGGCCGACGAGGAGCATGGCCGGCAGGAGGACCGTGACCATGAGCTGCTCGCCGTTGCGGAGGATCATCCGCGTCTCGAACGCCGCCTGGGACGCTATGCGCCGGGCAGGCCGCGCCGCCCGTGGTGGCTCGATGTCCGCTGTACCCGTGGTCCCGGTCATCGCAGGCTCCGTCCGGTGAGGTCGAGGAAGAGGTCCTCCAGCGTGCGGCGCCCCGTCGACAGCCGGTGGACGAGCACACCGCGGTCCGCGCACCAGCGGGCCAGGATGCTCACGGTGGCCGGGGTGACGGCCCCCGTGACGGTGTAGGACCCGGGGCTCGTCTCCTCGACCCCCGCGCCGAGGGCGGCGGCCAGGGAGACGGCCTCGAGCGCGGGCCGCGCGGTGAAGGTCAGCGTGCTGCTGTCCGAGGCGAGCAGCGTGGCCGGCGCCCCCTCCGCGATGACCCGCCCGTGGTCCACGATGACGACATGGTCGGCGAGCGACTCGGCCTCGTCCATGAGGTGCGTGGTGATGACGATGCTCACGCCGGTCTCCCGGAGCTCGCGGACGAGCTCCCAGACGGCGTGCCTGCTCTGCGGGTCCAGGCCTGCGCTGGGCTCGTCGAGGAAGACGAGCTCGGGCCGTCCGACGAGCGCGGTGGCGAGCGCGAGGCGTTGCCTCTGTCCGCCGGAGAGCCTGCGGACCGTGGTCCGAGCGAACGACGTGAGACCGAGGCGGTCGGCGAGCTCGGCGACGTCGCGCGGGTCCGCGTACATGGTGGAGACGTGCCGGAGCATCTCGAGCGCACGGACGGACGTGGGGAGCCCGCCGTCCTGGAGCATCACGCCTACCCGCTCACGGACGAGCGCGGAGTCGACGACCGGGTCGAGCCCGAGCACCCGGACGGTGCCGCCGTCAGGCGTCCGGAGGCCTTCGCAGCACTCGACGGTCGTCGTCTTCCCCGCGCCGTTGGGCCCGAGCACGGCGGTCACCTCACCGCGGCGCGCGGTGAGGTCGAGGCCGTCGACGATGGCGCGGCCGTCGTACGTCTTGGTGAGGCCGCGGATCTCGACCGCTGCAGGGCTGGGAGGCACGGTGGCTGAGTCTAACCGGGGACAGCCGTGGGGGAGCGGTGGGCGGACGCGCCCGGCGGCCTCGGTGTGCGCGCTCGCGCCGACCCCGGGGAGGTGAGGGTTTCCTTGCTTGCGGGAATGGATTTAGCCAATAAGGATGTTGTCTAAAGCATGACCGACGAGGCCGACAGGAGGTGGACCGTGGGAGAGAGCACCGGAGCGGCGCGACGTGCGTCCGTCGACCCGACCGACCACGACTCCACCACGCGCGACCGGGTCCTGCAGCTCATCATCGCCGAGGGTCCGGTCACCGCCGCGGCGCTCGCGGCGACGCTCGGCCTCAGCGCCGCGGGGATCCGCAGGCACATCGGGTGTCTCGAGGACGCCGACCTCGTCTCGGTCCACGTCGGTCGCCCGACCGGCGCCCGGGGACGCCCGGCCCGCGCGTACGTCGCCACCGATCGTGCGCACTCCGCGATCTCCGGCGGCTACCCGGACCTCGCCGCCCAGGCGCTGCGCTTCCTCGCGGACACCGCTGGCACGGCGGCCGTCGAGGACTTCGCGAACCGGCGCCTCGAGGACCTCGAGAGGCGGTACACCCCCAAGGTCACCGCCCCCGACGTCCCGGGGCGTGTGCAACAGCTCGCCGACGCGCTGAGCGAGGACGGCTTCGCGGCGAGCGTCCGTCCGGTGGGCGGCGCACTCACCGTCCAGCTCTGCCAGGGACACTGCCCCGTGCAGCACGTCGCGGCAGAGTTCCCCCAGCTGTGCGACGCGGAGTCGAGGGTGTTCTCCCGGCTCCTCGGCTCGCACACCCAACGACTCGTGACCCTCGCCAACGGCGGGCACGTGTGCACCACGAACGTCCCGGTCACCCGACCGGACCCCCGGAGCCCGTCCTGACGGCGCAGCGCCCTCGGGCGCACGTCACCCCGCACGACCAGACCCCCAGAACGACCGTGATCCGACGGCCTGTGGAAGGAACACCATGAGCGCACCAACGCAAGACACCGCGAACGCTCCCGACGTCCGGAGCGACGACGAGATCATCGCGTCCATCGGTTCGTACGGGTACGGCTGGCACGACTCGGACGACGCCGGGGCCATCGCCCAGCGTGGGCTGTCCGAGGACGTCGTGCGGAACATCTCCGCGCTGAAGAACGAGCCCGAGTGGATGCTCAAGCTCCGGCTGAAGTCGCTGCGCCTCTTCGACAAGAAGCCCATGCCCAGCTGGGGCAGCGACCTGTCGGGCATCGACTTCGACAACATCAAGTACTTCGTGCGCTCCACCGAGAAGCAGGCGACCACGTGGGACGAGCTCCCCGAGGACATCCGTGAGACGTACGACCGCCTGGGCATCCCCGAGGCGGAGAAGCAGCGTCTCGTCTCCGGGGTGGCCGCGCAGTACGAGTCCGAGGTCGTCTACCACCAGATCCGTGAGGACCTGGAGGAGCAGGGCGTCATCTTCGTCGACACCGACACCGGCCTGCGCGAGTACCCGGAGATCTTCGAGCAGTACTTCGGGTCCGTGATCCCCGCCGGTGACAACAAGTTCGCGTCGCTCAACACGGCCGTCTGGTCCGGCGGCTCCTTCGTCTACGTCCCGCCGGGCGTCCACGTCGAGATCCCGCTCCAGGCGTACTTCCGCATCAACACGGAGAACATGGGCCAGTTCGAGCGGACCCTCATCATCGCCGACGAGGGCTCCTACGTGCACTACGTCGAGGGCTGCACCGCGCCGATCTACAAGAGCGACTCGCTGCACTCCGCGGTCGTCGAGATCATCGTCAAGAAGAACGCCCGCGTGCGCTACACGACCATCCAGAACTGGTCGAACAACGTCTACAACCTCGTCACCAAGCGGGCCACCGCCGCCGAGGGCGCCACCATGGAGTGGGTCGACGGGAACATCGGCTCGAAGGTCACCATGAAGTACCCCGCGATCTACCTCATGGGCGAGCACGCCCGAGGCGAGACGCTGTCCATCGCCTTCGCGGGCGAGGGCCAGCACCAGGACGCCGGCGCCAAGATGGTGCACGCCGCCCCGCACACCTCGTCGTCGATCGTCTCGAAGTCGGTCGCGCGTGGCGGTGGACGCACGTCCTACCGCGGGCTCGTCCAGGTCCTCGAGGGTGCCTCGCACTCCGCGTCCAACGTCCTGTGCGACGCGCTCCTCGTCGACCAGATCTCCCGCTCGGACACGTACCCGTATGTCGACGTCCGCGAGGACGACGTGTCCATGGGCCACGAGGCCACGGTGTCGCGCGTGAGCGAGGACCAGCTGTTCTACCTCATGTCCCGAGGCATGGAGGAGACCGAGGCGATGGCCATGATCGTGCGCGGGTTCGTCGAACCGATCGCCCGCGAGCTGCCCATGGAGTACGCGCTCGAGCTCAACCGCCTCATCGAGCTCCAGATGGAAGGATCCGTCGGCTGATGACGAGCACCACCGACAGCGCACCCGCGCTGAGCACCGACCACTCCCGTGCGGTCGCCGACGGCGCGCACACCCACGGCACGGGCGGCACCCCGCAGGGGTCGCGGGCCGAGCGCATCACGTCGTTCGACCCCGACGTCATCGGGATCCCGACCGGTCGCGAGGAGGAGTGGCGCTTCTCGCCCGTCGCGAAGCTGGCACCCCTGTTCGAGACCGGTCTGTCCTCCGCGGGCGTGCGCACGACCGTCGTCGAGGCGCCCGAGGTCCAGGTGACCATCGTCGGCCGCGACGACGAGCGGCTCGGCCGTGCGGGCGTCCCGGGCGACCGCACCGCGGTCACCGCCTGGACGTCCGTCGAGGAGGCGACCGTCGTGTCGATCCCCGCGCAGGCCGTCGCGTCCGACGTGACGTCCGTCCGCGTCGAGGGGATCGACATGACCCCCTCGGCGAGCCACCTCCTGGTGCACGCCGGCGCGCTGAGCGAGTCCGTCGTGGTCCTCGACCACCTCGGGTCGGCGAACCTCACCGAGACCGTCGAGGTCGTCGTCGAGGACGGCGCGCACCTCACCCTCGTGAGCGTGCAGGACTGGGCGTCCGACGCCGTCCACGCCAGCTCGCACCGCATCAGGCTGGGGCGCGACGCCAAGGTCAAGCACATCGTCGTCACCTTCGGCGGCGACGTCGTGCGGGTCACGCCGGACGCGGAGTTCGCCGGTGAGGGCGGCGAGGTCGAGATGATCGGTCTCTACTTCGCCGACGCCGGTCAGCACCAGGAGCACCGCCTCTTCGTGGACCACGCCGTCCCGAACTGCACCTCCCGGGTGACCTACAAGGGAGCGCTCCAGGGTGCCGGGGCCCACACGGTGTGGGTGGGCGACGTGCTCATCCGCGCCGAGGCCGAGGGCACGGACACGTACGAGCTCAACCGCAACCTCGTCCTCTCGGACGGGGCCCGCGCCGACTCGGTCCCGAACCTCGAGATCGAGACCGGGATCATCGAGGGCGCCGGCCACGCCAGCGCCACCGGCCGGTTCGACGACGAGCAGCTCTTCTACCTCCAGGCGCGCGGGATCCCCGAGGCCGACGCACGTCGCCTCGTGGTCCGGGGCTTCTTCGCCGAGCTCATCCAGGAGATCGGCGTGCCGTCCGTCGAGGAGCGGCTGCTCGAGTCCATCGAGCTCGAGCTGTCGAAGTCGATGAGCGTGATCGAGGGCGGGGTCGCCCCCGCATGACTGCCCAGCACGCCTGCATGACCACCGACGTCCAGCCCTCGAGCGCCCTCCGTGTGGAGCTCGAGGGTGCGTCGGGCCCGGTCGAGGTCGCGATCGTCCGGGACGCCGACGGAGAGCTCCACGCGATCTCCGACGTCTGCTCCCACGGCGCCGTGCCCCTCTCGGAGGGCGAGGTCGACGGCTGCTTCATCGAGTGCTGGCTCCACGGGTCGACCTTCGACCTGCGGACCGGCCAGCCGAACCAGCTGCCCGCCGTGCGCCCCGTGCCCGTCTACCCCGTGAGCGTCGACGGCGAGCGAGTGCTCGTCGACGTCGACGCCCCCCTGTCGTTTTCCTAGGAGACCAGAGAATGTCCACACTTGAGATCCGCGACCTGCACGTGAGCGTCGAGACGAAGGAGGGCCCCAAGCCGATCCTCCGTGGCGTCGACCTCACCATCGACAGCGGCCGCACGCACGCCATCATGGGCCCCAACGGGTCGGGCAAGTCCACGCTCGCCTACTCGCTCGCCGGCCACCCCAAGTACCAGGTGACCTCGGGCTCCGTGAGCCTCGACGGTGCCGACGTCCTCGCCATGAGCGTCGACGAGCGCGCCCGCGCCGGCATGTTCCTCGCGATGCAGTACCCCGTCGAGGTCCCCGGAGTCTCCGTCTCCAACTTCCTGCGCACCGCGAAGACCGCGATCGACGGCGAGGCCCCCGCGCTCCGCACGTGGATCAAGGACGTCAAGGTCGCCATGGAGGGCCTGCGCATGGACTCCTCCTTCGCGGAGCGCTCCGTGAACGAGGGCTTCTCCGGCGGTGAGAAGAAGCGCCACGAGATCCTCCAGATGGAGCTCCTCAAGCCGAAGATGGCGATCCTCGACGAGACCGACTCCGGGCTCGACGTCGACGCGCTGCGCATCGTCTCCGAGGGCGTCAACCGCGTCCGCTCCACGGGGGACGTCGGCGTCCTCCTCATCACGCACTACACGCGCATCCTGCGTTACATCACCCCGGACTTCGTCCACGTCTTCGTCGACGGCCGGATCGCGGAGGAGGGTGGCCCGGAGCTGGCCGACCGCCTCGAGAGCGAGGGCTACGACCGGTACCTCACCGGCGCCACCGCCTGACGCACGACCAGCAAGCGACAGAACACAGAGGCGGCGGCCCACGGGCCGCCGCCGGGAACCGGGTGGAGATGACCGCGATCGACCAGGGCGCAACGCAGCCGCTGACCACGACGGAGCTCGCCGCCGTCCGTGCGGACTTCCCGCTCCTCGAGCGGACCGTGCGGGGCGGCCGGCCGCTCGTGTACCTCGACTCGGGTGCGACGTCGCAGAAGCCCCACCCGGTGCTCGACGCCGAGCAGGACTTCTACCTGCAGCGCAACGCAGCGGTCCACCGCGGTGCGCACCAGCTCGCGGAGGAGGCCACCGAGGCCTTCGAGGAGGCACGGCGCGCCGTGGCCACCTTCGTCGGCGCGGACGAGGGCGAGATCGTGTGGACGAGCAACGCCACAGCGGCGATCAACCTCGTCGCGTACGCGATGTCGAACGCGACCCTCGGCCGCGGGGGCGAGAGCGCCCGCCGGTTCGCGCTCGCGCCGGGTGACGAGATCGTCGTCACCGAGCTCGAGCACCACGCGAACCTCGTGCCCTGGCAGGAGCTCGCCGCGCGCACCGGTGCGGTCCTGCGCTGGATCGAGGTCGACGACGACGGACGCCTGCGGGCCGAGCAGCTCGACACGGTCGTCACCGACCGCACCCGGGTGCTGGCCTTCACGCACGCGTCGAACGTCACCGGTGCCGTCACCGATGTCCGGCCCTTCGTGGAACGGGCGCGGCAGGTCGGTGCGCTCACGGTCCTCGACGCGTGCCAGTCCGTACCGCACATGCCCGTGGACCTCCACGACCTCGGGGTGGACTTCGCGGCGTTCTCCAGCCACAAGATGCTGGGGCCCACCGGCGTGGGCGCGCTCTACGGCCGTGGCGAGCTGCTCGAGGCCATGCCCCCGGTGACCACGGGTGGCTCCATGGTCGAGGTCGTCACGATGTCCGAGACCACGTACGCCCCACCGCCGCAGCGCTTCGAGGCGGGCACCCAGATGGTCGCGCAGGCGGTGGGGATGGGGGCCGCAGCCACCTACCTCGCCGACCTCGGCATGGGCGCGGTCGCTGCCCACGAGCGCGAGCTCGCCGAGCAGCTCCTGGCGATCACCGAGATCCCCGGGGTCCGGCTCATCGGACCCGCGGACGCCCGGGACCGGCTCGCGGCCGTGTCCTTCGTGGTCGAGGGTGTGCACGCGCACGACGTCGGCCAGGTGCTCGACGCAGCAGGGATCGCCGTGCGCGTGGGGCACCACTGCGCACAGCCGCTGCACCGGCGCTTCGGGGTCGCGGCCACGGCGCGCGCCTCGGCGTCCGTGTACACCACCGCCGAGGAGATCGACGTGTTCCGGGAATCCCTGGGGACGGTCCGCGCGTTCTTCGGACTGACGTGAGGAGAGCATCGTGAGCACCGCCATGGAACAGCTGTACCAGCAGGTCATCCTCGACCACTCGAAGAACCCGCACGGACGGGGGCTCGTCGACCCTGCCGGGTCCGGCGCGTCCGCCGAGTCCCACCAGGTGAACCCCACCTGCGGTGACGAGGTGACGATGCGCGTCGAGTTCGGGACGAGCGCGTCGGGGGACCCGACGGTCGAGCGCGTCAGCTGGGAGGGTCAGGGGTGCAGCATCTCGCAGGCCTCGCTGTCCGTGCTCACCGAGCTGGTGACCGGGCAGGACGTGACGTCGGGGGAGCACCTGGCCTCCGTCTTCCGCGAGCTCATGTCGTCGCGCGGGAAGGGCCTCGACGAGGCGTCCGAGGACGCGCTCGGGGACGCCGCTGCGTTCACCGGGGTCTCCCAGTTCCCTGCACGGATCAAGTGCGCGCTGCTCGGCTGGGCCGCGCTGCGCGACACCTTCGCCAAGGCGGGCGTCCTCGGCGACGTCTCGTCCACGGACGGGGCCCGCACCGCGTGACCGCCCCGACCCCGCACACCGCCGACCACCGAGGAGAAGCATGAGCAACGAGACCAGCACCGCACCACCCAACGTCGCGGACGTCGAGGAGGCCCTCCGGGACGTCATCGACCCGGAGCTCGGCATCAACGTCGTCGACCTCGGACTCATCTACGGGGTCCTCCTCGACCAGAACAACCACGCCGTCATCGACATGACCCTCACGTCGGCGGCGTGCCCGCTGACCGACGTCATCGAGGACCAGGCCGGTCAGGCGCTCGAGGGCGTCGTCGACGGCTTCCGCATCAACTGGGTGTGGATGCCGCCGTGGGGCCCCGAGAAGATCACGCAGGACGGCAAGGAGCAGCTCCGGGCGCTCGGCTTCAACGTCTGAGACCTGGCACGGAGGACGCCGGCCGATGACCGCACCACGCGTGCGGTCATCGGCCGTCGTCGTCGGCGTGGTCAGAGCGCGGCGGCCTCGAGGGCGTTGCACTGCTGGAAGGTGCCGCCCTCGTACCCGGTCATGAACCACCGCTGGCGCTGCTCGGAGGAGCCGTGCGTCCAGGCCTCAGGGTCGACCTGGCCGCTCGACGCCTCCTGGATGCGGTCGTCGCCGACGGCCTCGGCCGCGGAGAGCGCGTCGGCGAGCTGGGCGTCGGTGATGGGTTCGAGGAACGGCTCGCCCGTCTCCGGGTCGATGGTCCGCGACGCGTTCCCCGCCCACATCCCGGCGAGGCAGTCGGCCATGAGCTCGATCCGCACCGAGTCGGAGTCCGGTCCCGTGCCGGTGCGGTCGGCGGACGACATGGCGCCCGTGATCTGCTGCACGTGGTGCCCCACCTCGTGGGCGACGACGTACTCCTCGGCGAGCGGCCCGCCGGAGGACCCGAAGCGGTCCTGGAGGACCGCGAAGAAGTCGACGTCGACGTAGACGGTCTCGTCCGCCGGGCAGTAGAACGGACCGGTGGCGCTGCTCGCCGACCCGCAGCCGCTCTGCGTGGCACCCGTGAACGACACCGCCCCGGGCTCGGTGTACGCGACGCCGGTCTGCGCCTCGAGGGCGTCCTCCCAGTACACGTCCAGCGACTCGAGGGTCCACCCGTAACGGCACTCGGAGTCCTCGTTGGCGCGGTCCGCGGTCTCGCAGCTCGTGAGCGCCGTCTCGGTCTCGCCGGAGGTCGCCCCCTGACCGAGGAGCCCCGTGAGGTCGACGCCGAGCGCCTGCGAGAGGAAGAACAGGGCGATCGCCCCGAGCCCGCCACCGACCGCGATCCCGCCCTTGCCACCGGTCCGCTTGCGGACCCTCGAGCCGTCGAACGAGCCGTCTCCCTGGAAAGTCATAGGCGGGACACTACCGCCGGGCCGCGTCTCCCACCTGCGCAGACGGGTCCTCCTCGAGGATCCCGCGCGCCGCGAGGGCGTCCCCGGTCGTGTGGGCGCGGGCGACGGCGCGCAGGGCGAACGGCACGAGCAGGGCGCGCGGGTCCCGGCCGAGGCCCCGCGCCCGGGCGGCGTCGCGCACCTCGCCGGACATCGTGACGAGGGAGGGGATGGTGCGCAGCATGAGGGCGATCGTCAGGGCCACGGTCTGCGGCTGGATCCCGACGCGTCGCAGAGGGCCGGTGCTCCGGACGAGGGTGTCGAGGAGGACGTCGGTGCGGGTGCTCGCTGTGAGCACCGTGGCGAGGGCGACGAGCGCGACGAGCGATGCGGCCGTCGTCACACCGACCTCCCACCCGCGGGCCCACCACTGGTACAGACCGAGCAGGGCCGCGGCGACGGCGACGGGAGCGAGCGCCCGGGCGGCCGCACGCGCGGGGACGGTGGCCACGCGGAGGAGGACGCCGGAGAGTACGACCGTCCCCACCGCCACCCATGGGCCCTGGACGATCGTGAGCACGACGGACACGACGGCCAGCCCCAGGAGCTTGGGGCCGGGCGGGATCCTGTGCACCGGAGAGGGCCCGGGGGTGTAGCTCCCCAGCGGGCCCGCCCAGGGCTCGCGGACACGTCTGCGACGGCGGGAGGACCTCATCCGCCGTCCACCGGCCGAGCCATGAGCTCCCGGTACGCCCGCACGGCCTCCCGCGGGTCGCCGTCGGCGACCACCCGGCCGCCGTCGACCACGAGGACACGGTCCGCGTCCTGGGCGGCGTCGAGGTCGTGCGTGACGACGAGCACCTGCTGCTCCAGGCCCGCGAGGAGCGCGGTGACGTGCGTCCGCCACCTCAGGTCGAGGCGCGTGGTCGGCTCGTCGCAGACGAGCACCTGTGGTTCCGTCGCGAGGACCCCGGCGAGGGCGAGGAGCTGCTTCTGCCCGCCGGACAGGGCGTGGACGCTCACGTCCGCGAGGTGGTCGAGTCCGAAGCGCGCGAGGATCTCCCTGCTGCGCTCGTCCCGGGCCCGCCCGCGGAGCCCTAGCCTGCGCAGGGAGAGCGCGACGTCCTCCAGCGGGGTGGGCATGACGAGCTGCGCGTCGGCGTCGCTGAACACGAAGCCCACGGTGCGCCGGACGGCTGGTCCGTCGTCGTGGGAGTCGAGACCGTGCACCCGCACGTACCCGGTGGTCGGGAGGGTGAGGCCGTTGACGAGGCGGGCGAGGGTCGACTTCCCGGATCCGTTCGCACCGATCACCGCGACCCGCCGCTCGGTGAGCGTCAGGGTCGTGGGCTCCAGGACCGTGACCTCGTGGTCCCGGGGGCCGACGACGACGCCGGCCCCGTCGAGCTCGATCACCGGCGCTCGCGGCGCCCGGCGAGGAGCGACGGGAAGGCGCGGACGACGGCCGTGGCGACGACGGCCGCGGCAGCGCTCTTGAGGACGTCGCCGGGCAGGAACACGAGGTCGGCGGCGACGGCCTCGCCGAACGAGAGGTTCCCGCGCCACATCATCCCGAGGATCCCGAGCGGGTGGATGGTGAGCAGGCTCGTGCCGAAGCACGCGAAGAACGTCCACACGGCGCGAGTCTTGCGGTCCGCAGACGCGGGGATGCGGGCGACGAGCGCGCCGATGATCATCGCGGCGATCGTGAACGCCGCGACGTACCCGGTGGACTGGGTGAGGAAGATCCCCGGACCGGAGCGGCCCATGGAGAACACGGGGACCCCGGCGACACCCACGGCGACATAGAGGAGGACGGCGAGCCCGCCGCGCTTCCACCCGAGGACGGCGCCCGTGAGCATCACGGCGAAGGTCTGCAGGGTGATCGGTACCGCGCCGCCCGCCACCGGGATGGCCGGGATGATCGCGCACACCGCGACCAGCGCGGAGAACGTCGCGACGAGCGCGACGTCGGTCGCGGCGCTCGACCGGTCGAGGTCGCGGCGCACGAGGGTGTCCTTGCCGTCGTCGTGCGTGAGACGCTCTGCCATGGTTCCCCTTGGAGGTCGGTGGAGCCCGCCCTGGCGCGCAGGTGGGCGGTGCTCGGAAAAGTTGTGACTGGAGAACGCTAACCGCGGATAGACTCGATGGCGTTTGTGCCCGCCCCCAGAAGCTGGGGGCATCCTACGGAGGAAACCTCAGTGATCAGTGCCCACGCAGTCGAGCTTCGAGTCGGGGCCCGCGTGCTCCTCGACGAGGCTACCTTCCGTATCGCGGAAGGGGACCGGATCGGCCTCGTCGGCCGCAACGGAGCCGGGAAGACGACGCTGACGAAGGCGCTCGCGGGGGAGACCCTGCCCACGGGCGGGCAGATCACCCGTTCGGGCGACATCGGCTACCTCCCGCAGGACCCGCGCTCCGGCGACATGGACATGCTCGCCATGGACCGCGTGCTCTCCGCCCGGGAGCTCGACAAGCTCGTGCGGCAGATGCGCGAGACCGAGGGCGCCATGGCCAGCGCCGACGAGGAGACGCAGGCCGCCGCCATGGAGCGGTACCCGCGCCTCGAGGAGCGCTTCACCGCCGCCGGCGGGTATGCCGCCGAGAGCGAGGCGGAGCGCATCGCCTCCAACCTCGGCCTCGACGAGCGCATCCTCAACCAGCCCATCGGCACCCTCTCCGGCGGGCAGCGCCGCCGCGTGGAGCTCGCCCGCATCCTCTTCTCCGGCGTCGGGACCCTCCTCCTCGACGAGCCGACCAACCACCTCGACGCCGACTCCATCATCTGGCTGCGCGAGTACCTCAAGAGCTACGCCGGCGGGTTCATCGTCATCAGTCACGACACCGAGCTCATGCGAGCCACCGTGAACAAGGTCTTCCACCTCGACGCCAACCGGGGCGAGCTCGACCAGTACAACCTCGGGTGGGACGCCTATCTCCTCCAGCGCGAGACCGACGAGCGTCGTCGTCGCCGCGAGCGTGCCAACGCCGAGAAGAAGGCGTCCGTCCTCCTCGGCCAGGCCGAGAAGATGCGCGCCAAGGCGACCAAGGCCGTCGCCGCCCAGAACATGATCCGGCGTGCTGAGCGCATGCTGTCGTCCCTCGAGGGTGAGCGCGTCAGCGACCGCGTGGCCAAGCTCCGTTTCCCGACCCCGGCCCCCTGCGGCCGCACCCCGCTCACCGCGAGCAGCCTGAGCAAGACCTACGGGTCGCAGGAGGTCTTCACCGGTGTCGACCTCGCCATCGACCGAGGCAGCCGCGTCGTGGTCCTCGGCCTCAACGGTGCAGGGAAGACGACCCTCCTGCGGATCCTCGCAGGCGTGGAGGAGTCCGACTCCGGCCAGGTGAACCCCGGTCACGGACTCAAGCTCGGGTACTACGCCCAGGAGCACGAGACCCTCGACATGTCGCTCACCGTCGTCGAGAACCTCCGCCACAGCGCACCGGACCTCACCGACACCGAGGTGCGCTCCGTCCTCGGGTCGTTCCTCTTCTCCGGGGACGACGCGGAGAAGCCCACGAACGTGCTGTCCGGCGGTGAGAAGACCCGGCTCGCGCTCGCGGCCCTCGTCGTCTCCGCGGCGAACGTCCTGCTCCTCGACGAGCCGACGAACAACCTCGACCCGGCGTCGCGCGCCGAGATCCTCGGTGCGCTGCAGACCTACGAGGGCGCCGTGGTCATGGTCACCCACGACCACGGGGCCGTGGAGGCGCTCGCACCCGAGCGTGTGCTCCTCCTGCCCGACGGCGACGAGGACCTGTGGAACGACTCCTACGGGGAGCTCATCGAGCTCGCCTGACGACGCAGCGAGCACTCATCGAGCTCACCGCCGCGCGCGGGCGTCGATGAGGCTGTCCTCGACGTCCTCCGCGGAGGGTCGGCCGCCGCCTCGGCGTCCACGGCGTCCACGTCCGCCCGGGTCTGCGGCCGCGCCGCCCTCGGGGTCCTCCGGTGCGTCCTCGAACGGGTGCGCCAGGCCACCGAGCTCCATGACGGTCCGTTCCCGGCGCTCGCGGGAGAGCATGACGAGCACGCCGGCCACGCCACCGACGGCGAAGACCCACCACTGGAAGGCGTAGGACAGGTGGGAACCGGGGCTCGTGTCCGGGCGCGGGAGGTCGTAGGGGGAGTCCTGCGGTGCCGGGTCCTCGGACACGAGCGACCCGTAGGCGTCGTACGCGGTCGCGTCGGCCCATGCGGACCCGTCGGGGCCGGCCGCGAGGACCTGGTCCACGTGGATGGCCTGCACCTGCCCCGGGGGAGCCCCGTTGCTCGCCGCGGCCTCGTCGGCGCGGAGCCTGACCACGATGTCGACGACGACGCCCGACGGCGGCTCGGGGACGGTGGTGGGGGCGGCGGTGCCGCCGCTGTAGGGCACCCAGCCACGGTTCACGACGAGCACCCCGCCGCTCTCGGTGCGGAAGGGGACGAGGACGTGGAACGACGGCTGGCTGTCCACGGGTCTGTTGCGCAGGAGGACCGTCGCGTCGGTGACGTACTCACCGCGGACCTCGACGGGACGCCACACGTCGCCGGCCGCGACGGTGCTGCCGGGGCGCGGGAGGAGCTCCTCGAGGGGCACCGGGGCGGAGCCGTAGTTCTCCTCGACCACGTCGATCGCGGCGGACCGCGTCTCGTGCTTGCTCCACTGCCAGAGACCCGCGGCCACGCACCCGGCGGCGAGGGCCGCGACGCCGAGAGCGAGGACCACCCACTGCTGGAGCGTGCGCTCGCCGGGGCGACCCGGTGAGCGCTCGTTCACGGCGAGGTCCGCCGCTCGAGGTCCTCGACCGGGACGGTGCTCTTCAGGAAGCTGCGCGCGCCGAGGAAGGTCTCGAGGTGCTCGCGGTGGTCGTCGCACGCGAGCCACACCTTGCGGCGCTCGGGCGCGTGGATCTTCGGGTTGTTCCACAGCAGGCCCCACCGCGCCTCGGCGGGGCACCCCTTGCCGCTGCACACGAGGTCGTCCGTGATGGGGTCCGCCAGGCCGAGCAGATCAACCACCGTGTCCTCCAGGAGGGGTGTCGTCCGGGTGAGGTGAAGGGCCGGCGGGGAGCCGACGGTAGTCCATGGTCTCACCGGGAGGCCGTCGCTCCCGTCCCTCGTTCGCGCCGATGACGGCCGCGTAGGGGAGGATCACGGCTCCCGCGAGCAGCAACCACATGAGGACGCCGTCGGCGAAGACCGCCCCGATGAAGCACGCCATGCGCACGGCCATCTGGAGGAGGTAGCGACGCGTGCGCCGTGACTGGTCGTCGGTGAGGGAGTCGGTGGCCGAGGTGATCGAGTAGACCTGGACGTCCGCGTCGTTCCTCCGGCCGGGGCGTCGAGCGCGTCGGCCGGTCGGTTCCGCACCGGGGGTCCTCACCTGTCAAGGTTACGCTCGCCGGACCCGTGGGGCGCCGTGAGATCGCCTTCCGCGGCCGGGTGTGAGCGACGTCGCATCCCGCGGGTACGTGCGGAGGCGGATCCGCGCTCTGTAGGGTTCCCACTAGTCCGGGCACCGCATCGTGGCGGTTCCGTCGTTCTGGGCACCCCCGGGCTCGGCTACCGTTTCTGGGGCGCGCACGGCCCAGACCGTGCCCGCGTCACCGTCGGACAGCAAGAAGGAGGGCCTGTGGCTCCCGTTGAGGATTCGAACAAGGCGGGCCGGGTGGTGCTGGTCACCGGTGCCAACCGCGGCATCGGCAGGGCCATCGCCGAGCGCTTCGTCGCCGCGGGAGACCGTGTCGCGACCATCTACCGGAGCGGCGACCTGCCCGACGGCGTCCTCGGTGTCGTGGGCGACATCCGGGACACCGACGCCGTCGACGAGGCGTTCAGCCGCATCGAGGCGGAGCTCGGCCCGGTCGAGGTCCTCGTCGCAAACGCCGGCGTGACCCGCGACCAGCTGCTCATGCGCATGTCGGACGAGGAGTTCGAGAGCGTCGTCGACGTCAACCTCACCGGGACGTTCCGGTGCGTCCGGCGGGCTACGAAGGGCATGATCCGCGCGCGCAAGGGCCGCATCGTCCTCGTGTCCTCTGTGGTGGGCCTCTTCGGGGGCGCCGGTCAGGTGAACTACGCGGCGTCCAAGTCCGGTCTGATCGGGATGGCGCGCTCCATCACGCGCGAGCTCGGCGGCCGCGGGATCACGGCCAACGTCGTGGCTCCCGGCTTCATCGACACCGCGATGACGGCCGAGCTCCCCGAGGAGCGCCAGGAGGCCTACCGGGTCGCGATCCCCGCCGGCCGGTTCGCGCAGCCGGAGGAGGTCGCGGGGGTCGTCGAGTTCCTCGCGTCCGACGCGGCCGCCTACGTCAACGGCGCGGTGATCCCCGTCGACGGCGGTCTCGGCATGGGGCACTGAACGGTCCCACGACCCGCTGCGGCGGACCTCGCAGTATTGTCATCGATGGACCAGGCACGCCCCGACGCTCCGCGTCGCGCACGGCGGTGGTCCTCGGACGTTTCACGGAAGGAAGACGATGGGCCTGCTCGAAGGCAAGAAGCTGCTCGTGACCGGAGTCCTCACGGACCACTCGATCGCGTTCCACGTGGCGCGGCTCGCGCAGCAGGAGGGGGCGCAGGTGGTGCTCACCTCCTTCGGGCGGCAGTTCCGCCTCACGCAGGCGATCGCCAAGCGTCTCCCCGAGGCCGCGCCGGTCGTGGAGCTCGACATCACGTCGGACGACGACCTCGCCGCGCTCGAGTCGCGCGTGCGTGAGCACACCGACCACCTCGACGGTGTGGTGCACTCGATCGGGTTCGCACCCCAGTCGGTCATGGGCGGGAACTTCCTCTCGGGGGAGTGGCCGGACGTGGCGACCGCCCTCGAGGTGTCCGCCTTCTCCCTGAAGTCCCTCGCGGTCGCCACACGCCCGCTGCTGTCCAGCGGCGGCTCCATCGTGGGTCTGACCTTCGACGCGAGCTTCGCGTGGCCGGTGTACGACTGGATGGGCGTCGCGAAGGCGGCCTTCGAGTCGACGTCCCGCTACCTCGCCCGTGACCTCGGCCCCGAGGGCATCCGCGTGAACCTCGTGTCGGCGGGTCCCATCCGGACGACGGCCGCGAAGTCCATCCCGGGCTTCGAGAAGATGGAGGGCGGGTGGCCCGAGCGCGCCCCCCTCGGCTGGGACCAGACGGACCCCGAGCCCACGGCGCGTGCCGTCGCCGCCCTCCTGTCGGACTGGTTCCCCGCGACCACCGGGGAGATCGTCCACGTCGACGGCGGCGTCCACGCGATGGGCCTGTGACGGACACCGGTCATGGCGGCGGGCGTCGCCTCGTCCTGCTCCGCCACGCGAAGGCGGAGCCGGGCGGGTCGGTGCCAGACGCCATGCGTCCCCTGGCGCTCCAGGGTCGGACGCAGGCGGTGCGCCTGGGTCCGGCGCTGCTCGCGGAGGGCCTCGTCCCGGACCGTGTGCTCGTCTCCGGCGCGGTGCGCACCCGTCAGACGTGGGAGCTCGCACGGCCCGGTCTGGGTGGCGCCGACCCCGCGGTCGAGACCACGGACGACCTGTACGCGGCGGGGGTGGCCGACGTCCTGGCCATGGTCGCGGCGACGGACGCCTCGGTGGGGACGCTCCTCGTCGTCGGGCACGAGCCCGTGATGTCGGGCGTCGCGTCCCGCCTCGCGGGCGACGGTTCGGACGGTGCGGCGCTCGCGCAGGTGCAGGTCGGTGTGCCGACCGCGTCGTACTCGGTGCTCGTGTCGGACGCTGCGTGGGACGCGTGGGGGCCGGGGGCGGCGCGTCTCGTGCACCTCGGGCGGCCTGAGGCCTGAGCCGCCCCTAGCGGACGGGCCAGACGGCGTCCACGACGTCGAGCACGGCGTCGAGCCGCGGCCCGTCCACGGACCAGGGCGCCTGCTCCCGGACGATCGGCTTCGCGGCGAAGGCGATCCCGATGCCCGCCGCGGCGATCATGTCGAGGTCGTTCGCACCGTCGCCGACGGCGACGGTGTGCTCCATGGCGATCCCGGCGTCGGCCGCGAACCGGCGGAGGGACTCGGCCTTCGCGGCGCGGTCGACGACCGGCCCGACGGTGCGTCCGGTGAGCGCGCCGTCGGCGCTCTCGAGATGGTTGGCCCGGAAGAGCGTGATGCCGAGGTCAGCGGCGAGCGGCGCGACGACCTCCTCGAAGCCCCCCGAGACGAGACCCACGAGCCACCCGCGACGGTGGCACTCGTCGACGAGGTCGCGCGCCCCGGGTGTCAGGGTCACGGTGCTCCGGACCTCGTCGAGCGCCGCGAGCGGCACGCCGCGCAGGGTCGCGACGCGCTCGCGCAACGACTCCGCGAAGTCGATCTCCCCGCGCATGGCGCGCTCCGTGACGGCCGCGACCTCGTCGGCCGTCCCGGCGTGGGCGGCGATGAGCTCGATGACCTCCCCGGTGATGAGCGTCGAGTCGACGTCCATCACCAGGAGGCGTCGCCCGTCGTCGGCCGGGGCGGTCTCCTGCGGGCGGGACCCGGGGCGGTGGTCTGCGCTGCTGTTCGCGGTCACGCGCGCCAGCCTAGGGCGCTCCGGGCGTAGACGTGGCGGCCGCCCGGGTTCCGGACGGCCGCCACGCCTGCGGTTCGGGTCGAGGTCTACTCGACGATGCTGCCCTTGGGGACGACGGTGATGCCGGACTCGGTCACGGTGAAGCCGCGGGCGCGGTCCTCCTCGGCGTTGAGCCCCACGCGCGCCCGTTCGTGGATGATGACGTTCTTGTCGACGATGGCCCGGTGCACCTGGGCGTGCCGGTGGACCTTGACGCCGTCGAGGAGCACGGAGTCGGAGACGGCGGCCCACGAGTGCAGGTGGACGTCGGGCGACAGGACGGACCCGACGACGGTGGCGCCGGAGATGAGCACGCCGGGGGACACGATGGAGTCCGCCGCGTGCCCGAGCCGCCCGGCACCCGCGTGGACGAACTTCGCGGGCGGCAGGCCCACGTATCCGGTGTGCAGGGGCCACTCGGAGTTGTAGAGGTTGAACACGGGCGTCACGGCGATGAGGTCCTTGTTCGCCTCGTAGTACGAGTCGATGGTCCCGACGTCGCGCCAGTAGTCGCGGTCCCGGTCGGTGGACCCGGGGACGTCGTTGCGGATGAAGTCGTAGACCCCGGCCGTCCCGCGGTCCACGAAGTAGGGGACGATGTCGCCGCCCATGTCGTGGCGCGAGTCCTTGTTCTCCGAGTCGCGCGTGACGGCCTCGACGAGGGCGTCGGCGTTGACGACGTAGTTGCCCATGGACGCGAGGATCTCGCCGGGGGAGTCGGAGAGGCCGGTCGGGTTCGCCGGCTTCTCGAGGAACGCGCGGATCTTCGTGGGGTCGTCGGGCTGGGTGTCGATGACACCGAACTCGGTGGCGAGCGCGATGGGCTGGCGGATGCCGGCCACGGTCATCTCCGCGCCCGACGCGAGGTGCGCGTCGACCATCTGGGAGAAGTCCATGCGGTACACGTGGTCGGCACCGACGACGACGACGATGTCGGGGCGCTCGTCCTCGATGATGTTCAGGCACTGGTAGATGGCGTCGGCGCTGCCGAGGTACCAGTGCTTGCCGACGCGCTGCTGGGCGGGGACGGGTGCCACGTAGTTGCCGAGGAGCGCCGACATGCGCCACGTCTTGCTGATGTGGCGGTCGAGGCTGTGCGACTTGTACTGGGTGAGCACGACGATGTGCAGGTAGTGCGAGTTCACCAGGTTGGACAGGGCGAAGTCGACCAGCCGGTAGATGCCCCCGAACGGCACAGCGGGCTTGGCCCGTGCTGCCGTGAGGGGCTTGAGCCGATTTCCTTCGCCGCCAGCCAGGACGATCGCGAGAACTTTGGGGGCTGCCATGCCCTGACCCTATTGCCGCGCGCCCCGGGATGCATCAAGAAGCGCTACCGTGTCGATCGTGAGAGTAGATCTGCTGACGCGGGAGTACCCGCCGTTCGTGTACGGCGGCGCCGGCGTGCACGTCGCCGAGCTGTCCGCCGTGCTGCGCCACCTCGTCGACGTGCGGGTGAGGTGCTTCGACGGGCCCCGGACCAGCGACGACGTCGCACCCGGCGTCACGGGGTATGCCCCGCCCGCCGAGCTCGAGGGTGCCAACGCCGCCCTCGCGACGCTCGGGGTCGACCTCCAGATGGCGGCCGACGTCGCCGGGGCGGACCTCGTGCACTCGCACACCTGGTACGCGAACCTCGCGGGCCACGTGGCGTCGTTGCTCCACGGCGTCCCCCACGTCGTCTCCGCGCACTCCCTGGAGCCGCTGCGGCCGTGGAAGGCCGAGCAGCTCGGCGGCGGGTACGCCCTCTCGAGCTGGGCGGAGCGCACCGCGTACGAGAGCGCCGCGGGCGTCATCGCGGTGAGCGCAGGCATGCGTGCGGACATCCTCCGCGCCTACCCGTCGGTGGACCCGGACCGCGTGCACGTGGTGCACAACGGGATCGATCTCGACGGCTGGAAGCGCCCCGAGGGCGCCGAGGCCGAGCGCGGCGACGCCGTGGTGCGCGCGCTGGGCATCGACCCGGAGCGCCCGGCCGTGGTCTTCGTCGGTCGCATCACCCGCCAGAAGGGCCTGCCGTACCTGCTGCGGGCGGCCGAGCGCCTTCCCGAGGACGTCCAGCTCGTGCTCTGCGCCGGCGCCCCGGACACCCCGGAGCTCTTCGCCGAGGTGTCCTCGGCGGTGGCCGAGCTCTCCGCGCGGCGCGACGGCGTCGTGTGGATCGAGGACATGCTCCCGCGGCCCGACCTCGTGGCCGTCCTCGCCGCCGCCACCGTCTTCGTGTGCCCCTCCGTGTACGAGCCCCTGGGGATCGTCAACCTCGAGGCGATGGCCGTGGGCCTGCCCGTGGTCGGCAGCGCGACCGGCGGCATCCCCGAGGTCGTGGACCACGGCACCACGGGACTCCTCGTCCCCATCGACCAGGTCCAGGACGGCACCGGCACGCCCGTCGACCCCGAGCGGTTCGTCACCGACCTCGCGGACGCCCTCGTCCAGGTGGTCACCGACCCCGATCGCGCCCGGGAGATGGGCGTCGCGTCGCGGCGACGCGTCGAGGACCATTTCGCGTGGGACGCCATCGGTCGCCGGACGCTCGACGTCTACGAGGCGGTGCTCGGCGGCGCCTGACGGCTCGACGTGAGGTCGCGCCCGGGCCGGGTGCGGCTCAGCGAGCCCCGGGGAGGACGACGGTGGCCGCCGCCATCGCGCGGCGGGCCACGCGGTCGATCTCCCGGAGCGCGGTCGACCGCTGGTCGGCCTGCCAGAGGTTCACGGCACCGCCATCGTCGACGCCCGCGAGGTCGACGATGGCCCGCAGCCGCGCCGCGGACTGGAACACCTGGGAGCGCCGCGGGTCGTCGCCCGGCGGGAGCAGGTGACGCAGGTCGACGGTCTGACGGAGGTTCGCGATGGCCTCGCCCGCATCCTCGCGCCAGCGGGGCACGTCGAGCGACACGAGCGCCGCCGTGGCGTCGCGCAGCCCCTTGACGAGGGCCCGCTCCGCGTCGGCGAGTGATCCGACGGTGCCCAGAGTCCGGTAGGACCAGTCGGCAACCCGGGCCGTGCGCCACACGACGAGGTGACCCGGCTCCCACTCGGAGCCGAACTCCTGGACGTCCGGGACCAGAGCCCAGTGCTCGAGGTCCGCACCGCCGTCGTCCCCCTGCTCCGCTGCGGCGCGACCGCCCGAGGGGCGGAGCGTGACGAGGACGCACTCCTCGGCCTCCACGGCGTCGGCGCTCACCTCCGCGGGGACGCCCATGGCGTCACCCGGCCCCGGGAAGAGGGCGGCCGACGCGACGACCCTCCCCGCCCACGCCTCGAGGAGGTGCTCGAGGTCCGTGACGCCCAGGGCGTCGGCCGGCGGGCCGCTCACCGCGTGCGGCTCGTCGTCCCCGACGACCGCCCGGACGGCGGGGCGCACGGGAGCGTCGGGGGACGTCGCCCGCGCCCAGAGGGCGAGCGACGCGGAGCGGGGCAGGAGGGTCCCCGGGTCGGCGGACGGGCGGGGGGCCTGGTTGGACTGACTCACCGCACAAAAGTACGCCTCCTCGCGTCTCCGTCACCCGGTGGGGCCGGATGCGGATAGGGTCTGGAGGCATGACCTGGGTTGTTGACCTGCAGAACGTATCTGTCCGCCGCGGCGAGAAGAACATCGTCGATGACGTGTCGTGGCAGGTGGCCGACGGCGAACGCTGGGTGGTCCTCGGCCGCAACGGCGCGGGGAAGACGACGCTCCTGCAGATCGCCGCCGCGCGCATGCACCCCACCAGCGGGACCGCCGAGGTCCTCGGCTCGCGCCTCGGCCGCGTCGACGTCTTCGAGCTGCGCCCCCGCATCGGCCTCGCGAGCGCCGCGCTCGCCGAGCGGATCCCGGCGGGCGAGCTCGTCTCCGACGTGGTGCTCACCGCCGCGTACGCCGTGACCGGCCGGTGGCGGGAGGCCTACGAGGACCTCGACCAGGGCCGTGCCGCCGACCTCCTCGCCGCCTTCGGCGTCGACCACCTCGCCGGGCGCCGCTTCGGGACGCTCAGCGAGGGCGAGCGCAAGCGCGTCCAGATCGCACGGTCCCTCATGACGGACCCCGAGCTGCTGCTCCTCGACGAGCCCGCTGCGGGCCTCGACCTCGGTGGTCGCGAGGAGCTCGTCGGTGCGCTCGCGGAGCTCGCGGCGTATCCGCGCTCACCCGTGCTCGTGCTCGTGACGCACCACGTCGAGGAGATCCCGCCAGGGTTCACGCACGTGATGCTCATGAAGGAGGGGCGCATCCACATGGCGGGCCCCGTGGACGACGTGCTCACCGACGAGAACCTGTCCGCCGCGTTCGACCTGCCGCTCGAGGTCACCCGGACCGGCGACCGCTGGTCGGCGCGCGCCGCGCAGAAGGACGTGCCGCGCGGGGGTCACTCCGGCTGACGGTCGGTGGGGCCTCGTAGGATGACGGACGGTCAGCATCCTGGCCGTCCGTCCTTCCCGGGGCCTCCCCGGGTCCTCCCGAAAGCTGGGACCGCATGCTCCTGAGGTTGTTGCGGAACCACCTCGCGCCCTACCGGACGGCGCTCGTCGCCGTCCTCGTCCTGCAGCTCGCCCAGACGCTCGCGACCCTCTACCTGCCGAGCCTCAACGCGGACATCATCGACCGTGGTGTCGCCGTGGGGGACACCGGGTACATCGTGCGCACCGGTGGGCTCATGCTCGTCATCAGCCTCGTGCAGATCCTCTGCGCGGGCGTGGCCGTGTACTTCGGGGCCCGTGCTGCCATGGGCTTCGGCCGGGACGTGCGCCAGTCGCTGTTCACGACCGTCCAGACGTTCTCCGGCCAGGACGTGGGGCGCTTCGGTGCGCCGACCCTCATCACCCGCACCACGAACGACGTGCAGCAGGTGCAGATGGTCGTCATGCTCGGGCTGACCATCATGGTCATGGCGCCGATCATGCTCGTCGGTGGCGTGATCATGGCGCTCCGCGAGGACGTGGGCCTCTCGGCGCTGCTCGTGGTGGTCATCCCGGTGCTGGGGCTGACCATCGGGATCATCATCTCGAGGATGGTGCCGTACTTCCGGCTCGTGCAGGTGCGCATCGACCGCATCAACTCGGTGCTGCGCGAGCAGATCACCGGGATCCGCGTGATCCGGGCGTTCGTCCGCGAACGCCACGAGGAGCGACGGTTCCAGGTCGCCAACGACGAGCTGTTCGACACCTCGCTGCGGGTGGGCCGGCTCATGGCGCTCATGTTCCCGGTGGTCATGCTCGTCATGAACCTCTCGAGCGTCGCCGTCGTGTGGTTCGGGGCCCAGCGCATCGACGCGGGCGAGATGCAGGTCGGGGCGCTCATCGCGTACCTCAGCTACATCATGTACATCCTCATGGCCGTCATGATGTCCACGATGATCTTCATGATGGTGCCCCGCGCGGCGGTGTCCGCCGAGCGCATCACCGAGGTCCTCGACACCCGGCCCAGCGTCGTCGAGCCGCCCGCGCCCGCACCGCTCACCGGTGTCACGGGTCGTGTCGAGCTCGACGGCGTCGAGTTCCGCTACCCGGGCGCCCAGGAACCCGTGCTGTCCGACGTGACCTTCACCGCGGAACCCGGGCAGACCACCGCGATCATCGGCTCCACAGGCTCCGGGAAGACGACTCTCCTCAACCTCGTCCCGCGCCTCTTCGACGCCACCGCGGGTGCCGTCCGCATCGACGGTACGGACGTGCGGGACGTGGTCGGCGCGGACGTGTGGGCGCACATCGGCATGGTGCCCCAGAAGCCGTACCTGTTCTCCGGGACCATCGCCTCGAACCTCGCCTACGGACGTGAGGATGCCACCGAGGAGCAGATGTGGGACGCCCTCGAGGTCGCGCAGGCCAAGGACTTCGTGTCCGAGCTCGCCGACGGGCTGCACACCCCCGTCTCCCAGGGCGGCACCAACTTCTCCGGCGGGCAGCGCCAGCGCCTCGCGATCGCACGCGCCGTCATCCGTGACCCCAAGGTCTACCTCTTCGACGACTCGTTCTCCGCCCTCGACTACGCCACCGACGCTGCCCTGCGCCGCGCCCTCGTGCCCCGCACGCGGGACGCCACGACCATCGTCGTCGCGCAACGCGTCGCGACCATCCGGACGGCGGAGAAGATCGTCGTCCTCGACAACGGCCGCGTCGTCGGCCAGGGCACCCACGACGAGCTTCTCGAGACGTGCCTCACCTACCAGGAGATCGTCCTGTCCCAGCTCTCCGCGGAGGAGGCAGCATGAGCGGCGCACGCACCACCGAGGTCGACGAGCGCCCGGACGAGAAGCCCGCCCCGCGCCCCGGAGGACACCCGGGCGGTCGCCCCGGCGGCCCCATGGGCAGCATGGGGATGCCCTCCGAGAAGGCCATGGACTTCACGGGCTCGCTGCGGCGCTTCGGCGGCTACCTCCGGGCGGAGCGGCTGCGCGTCGTCGTGATCACGCTCCTCGCGGTCGTCTCCGTGGGGCTCACCGTCCTCGGCCCCAAGCTCCTCGGGACCGCCACCGACATCATCTTCCGCGGCGTGGTGGGCCGACAGCTCCCCGCCGGGCAGACCAAGGACGAGGTCGTCACCGGGCTGCGCGCCGCAGGCGACGACACCTTCGCCGACCTCGTCTCCGGGATGGACGTCGTCCCCGGCCAGGGGCTCGACACCACGGCTCTGCGGGACGTTCTGCTCCTCGTCGTCGCCGTGTACGTCGGCGCGTTCCTCTTCGGGTGGCTGCAGGGTCGGCTCACCGCGCTCGTCGTGCAACGCACCGTGCTCAGCCTGCGTGCTCGCGTCGAGGAGAAGCTCAACCGCCTCCCGTTGTCCTACTTCGACGCCCAGAAGCGCGGGGAGGTCCTGTCCAGAGTCACCAACGACATCGACAACGTCGCCCAGACCCTCCAGCAGACCCTCTCCCAGCTCGTCACCGCCCTGCTCACCATCATCGGTGTGCTCGGCATGATGTTCTGGATCTCCCCGCTCCTCGCCGTCGTCGCGCTGGTCACCGTGCCCCTGTCCGTGGTGGTCACCGCCATGATCGCCAAGCGCTCGCAGCCGCAGTTCATCAAGCAGTGGGCGGCGACGGGGACGGTGAACTCCCACATCGAGGAGATGTACTCCGGGCACGCCCTGGTGAAGGTGTTCGGGCACCAGCAGTCCGCGATCGACACGTTCACGCAGGAGAACGCGGCGCTCTACGAGTCGAGCTTCCGGGCCCAGTTCATCTCGGGTCTCATCCAGCCCGCCATGGGGTTCATCGCGAACCTCAACTACGTGGTAGTCGCCGTGGTGGGCGGCCTGCGGGTCGCGTCGGGGTCGATGACGCTGGGTGATGTCCAGGCGTTCATCCAGTACTCGCGCCAGTTCACGCAGCCCATCACGCAGGTGGCGTCCATGATGAACCTCCTGCAGTCCGGTGTGGCGTCCGTGGAGCGCGTGTTCGACCTCCTCGACGCCACCGAGCAGACCCCCGACCCGCAGGACGCCGCGGTACCGGGCGAGGTGCGCGGGCGGGTGGCGTTCGAGAACGTGCGCTTCGGGTACTCGCCCGAGGTCCCGCTCATCACGGATCTGTCGATCGTCGCCGAACCCGGCCGCACGGTCGCGATCGTGGGGCCGACCGGGGCGGGCAAGACCACCCTGGTGAACCTCCTCATGCGGTTCTACGAGGTGGACGGCGGGCGCATCACCTTGGACGGCGTGGACATCGCGACGATGACGCGCGACGCCCTGCGCTCCAACATCGGCATGGTGCTCCAGGACACGTGGCTGTTCAAGGGCACCATCGCCGACAACATCCGGTACGGAGCCCCCGGAGACGTCACGGAGGAGCGCCTCCTCGAGGCGTCGGTGGCCACGCATGTCGACGCGTTCGTGCGGACCCTGCCCGACGGGTACGGCACGGTGCTCGACGACGAGGGGTCGAGCGTGAGCGCGGGGGAGAGGCAGCTCCTCACCATCGCGCGGGCGTTCCTCGCCGACCCGCCCATCCTCGTCCTCGACGAGGCCACGAGCTCCGTGGACACCCGCACCGAGGTCCTCGTCCAGAAGGCCATGAACGCGCTGCGCGCCCACCGCACCAGCTTCGTCATCGCGCACCGCCTGTCGACCATCCGGGACGCCGACCTCATCCTCGTCATGGAGCACGGCGACATCGTGGAGCAGGGCACCCACGACGAGCTCCTCGCCACCGGTGGGGCGTACGCGCGGCTGTACCAGAGCCAGTTCGCGGACGCTGCCGAGGAGTAGGGGCCTAGGGGTCGACGGGGGAGGCGGCGGCGTCGGGGAGAATCATCAGGTGCAGCCACAGATCATCACCGATGCCTCCGACGACCGTGTCCTCGACTACACCCACCTCACGGACGTGGTGCTCCGCTCCAAGGACGAACCCGCCAAAGGCCTGTTCATCGCGGAGAGCTCGACGGTGATCCGGCGGGCGCTCGCGGCGGGGCATCGACCGCGGTCGTTCTTCATGGCCGAGAAGTGGTTGGAGTCCATGGCGGACGTCCTCGCGGAGTGGCCCGACGTCCCCGTGTACGTGGGGGAGCCGGCCGTCCTGGAGTCCATCACCGGGTTCCACCTGCACCGGGGCGCCCTCGCATCGATGCATCGACCACCGTTGATGCCCGTCACGGAGCTCCTCGCGTCGGCACGTGGCGGGCAGGGGGCGCGCCGGGTGGCGGTCCTCGAGGACATCGTCGACCACACCAACGTCGGTGCAATCTTCCGGGGTGCTGCGGGTCTGGGAGTGGATGCGGTTCTGGTGACGCCGCGGTGCTCGGACCCGTTGTACCGGCGCAGCGTGCGGGTGAGCATGGGGACGGTGTTCCAGGTGCCGTGGACGCGCATCGAGGATTGGCCCGGTGGTGTCGAGGAGCTCCGGGGTGCGGGTTTCACGGTGGCGGCGTTGGCGTTGAGCGATGACTCCCAGACCCTCGACGAGTTCGTGGCCCAGGGGCACGAGCGGTCGGCGTTCGTGTTCGGCACCGAAGGGCACGGGTTGCAGCGGTCCACGCTGCACGCCGTGGACACCGTAGTGAAGATCCCCATGGCCGGGGGAGTGGACTCGCTGAACGTCGCCGCGAGTGCGGCCGTGGTGTTCTACGCGACGCGCTGAGCTCGAACGGCCGCGCCCGCACGCAGTGACGCCCGCACGTCGAGAACCCGCTGGTTGCGGCTGCCCCGGAACGGCAGGGTGAGGTCTCGTTCGGCGAGCGTGAACGGCCCGTCGACTAGGACGTCGAGCTCCCTGAGGAGCTCGACCTTGTCGGGGCTGCCCGCGAGGAGCTGCTCGAAGGTGAAGCCCGACCACGCCCACACGTCCTTCGTCGGGCCCAGCTCCGCCCGCATCCGGGCGATCAGGCGCAGGCACACCCCGGTGTTGAGGAACGGTTCGCCGCCCAGCAGGCTCAGGCCCTGCACGGACTCGTGGCCGAGGTCCGCGATGATCCGGTCCTCGAGCTCGGTCGTGTAGGGCCGCCCGTAGCGGAAGCTCCAGGCGGCCTCGTTGAAGCACCCATCGCACGCGAAGAGGCACCCGCTGACGTAGAGGCTGCACCGCACGCCCTCGCCGTCGACGAACACGAACGGCTTGTAGTCGGCGATGTGGTCCCGGCTGAGACGCTCCGACACCCAGTCCGCCTGGGGCTCCCGCACGGCGTCAGTCCGCCAGGCCGTCGGGCAGGTGCTTCACGCGCGACGCGATCTCCGTGTGCCGGCCGTGCACCATGGGGCGGGCCTGCGGGTTGCCGAGGTAGCCGCACGTGCGCTTGACGACGTCGCACGTGCGCGGGTCCTCGTTGCCGCACTCCGGGCACCTGAACCCGCGGGCCGTGGGGGAGAAGTCACCGGAGTAGTCGCACTCGTAGCAGTGGTCGATCGGTGTGTTGGTGCCGAGGTAGCCGACGCGCTCGTACGCGTAGTCCCAGACAGCCTCGAGGGCCTTCGGGTTGTGCTGGAGGATCGGGTACTCGCAGTAGTGGATGAACCCGCCCGAGGTCAGCGGGGCGTAGTCCTTCTCGAAGTCGAGCTTCTCGAACGGCGTCGGGTTCTTGCGCACGTCGTAGTGGAAGCTGTTCGTGTAGTAGTCCTTGTCGGTGATGTCCTCGACCGCGCCGAACTTCTCCTTGTCGAGCCGGCAGAAGCGGTCCGTGAGGCTCTCGCTCGGGGTCGCGTACACGGAGAACTGGTAGGAGTACGTGGCCGTCCACGCGCGGGTGCGGCCCGAGAGCGTCCGGAGGATGTCGAGCGTGAAGTCCTTCGCCTCCGGGTCGTCCTCCCACGCGCCACCGAAGAACGCGGCCGCGGCCTCGTAGAGCCCGATGTACCCGAGGGACACGGTGGCGCGCCCGTCGCGGAACAGCTGGTCGACGGAGTCCTCGGGGTCCAGGCGCCGGCCGAACGCGCCGTACCGGTAGAGGATCGGTGCGTTGCCCGGTGTCGCCTCGGTGCAGCGCCCGATGCGGAACAGCAGCGCGTCGCGCACCGTGTCGAGGCGCTCGGAGAGCAACGCCCAGAAGGCGTCGGTGTCACCGCGGGTCTCCAGGGCGATGCGCGGCAGGTTGAGGGTGACGACACCGAGGTTCATGCGACCCTCGACGAGGTCCTCACCGTTCTCGTCCTCCCACCCCTGGAGGAACGACCGGCAGCCCATGGGAGCCTTGAAGCTGCCCGTGAGCTCCACGATCTTGTCGTAGCTGAGCACGTCCGGGTACATGCGCTTGGTGGAGCACTCGAGCGCCCGCTGCTTGATGTCGTAGTTGGGGTCGGCCGGCTCGAGGTTCACGCCGCGGCGCAGCGTGAAGATGAGCTTGGGGAAGATGGCCGTCCGGTGCTCACCGCCGAGGCCCTCGATGCGGATGTCGAGGATGGCGCGCTGGATCTCACGCTCGAACCACCCCGTGCCGAGCCCGAAGCCCAGCGACGTGAAGGGCGTCTGCCCGTTGGACGTGAACAGCGTGTTGATCTCGTACTCCAGCGACTGCATGGCGTCGTGGATGTCCTTGCGGGTCTTCGCCCTGGCGTACTCCTCACGCCGCTCTGGCTCGCTCACCCATTCCTCGGCGTCGGCGAGGTGCTTCCGGAGGTTGTTCGCCGCGTAGGGGGCGAGGAGCTCGTCGATGCGGTTGACCGTGCACCCGCCGTACTGGCTCGACGAGACGTTCGCGATGATCTGCGTGATCTGCGCTGTCGCCGTCTGGATGGAGCGCGGCGGCTCGACCTCGGCGTTGCCGATGCGGAAGCCCTTGCTGAGCATCGACCGGAAGTCGATGAGGCAGCAGTTCGTCATGGGGGAGTAGGGGTGGTAGTCGAGGTCGTGGTAGTGGAGCTCGCCCTTCTGGTGGGCGTTCGCGACGTGCGCGGGAAGCATCGTCAGGCCGACGGCCTTGCCCACCGCCCCGGCGGTGAGGTCGCGCTGGGTGTTGAAGACGTCGCTGTCCTTGTTGGCGTTCTCGTTGACGACGGCGCTCGCCTTGTCGAGGAGCTGGCCGATGGAGTGGTTGACGTCCGTGGACCGGCTGCGTGCGATGTCCCGCTGCACGCGGTACCCGATGTACGCCTCGGCGACGTCGTAGTGGCGGCTCTCCATGAGCACGTGCTCGACGACGTTCTGGACCTCGTAGATCTGCACGGTCTGGGGGAACCGGCGGACGATCTCCTCGCAGACCTCACGGGTGAGTCCCTGGACGACGGGGCCCACCAGGGGTCGCGGCTCGTCACGGACCGCGGCGAACGCGGCCATGAGCGCGTTCTCGATGCGCGACGGGTCGAACTCGGTCACGCGCCCGTCCCGCTTGACGATGCTCGGCATGCCGCCGGTCGCCCGCGTGGGGGTGTGCTCGGTCCGGTCCTCTTCGACGACGGTCACTGCGTGTCTCGCTCCCTGATGGCCTCTGCTGGAATCGACGCTGACACAAGATGCAGTGTGCGCGGCGTCCTGTCGAGACTAGATCTTGTGGTCAGGCGGGAGTGGGTCCTAGGTCCCGAGAGCGACATCGCACCATTGCGGTATGCGCAGGATCCCTGTGGCAGGCTGTCCCGCGTGAACACACTGCTGAACATCATCTGGCTGGTCTTCGCCGGCTTCTGGCTTGCCCTCGGCTACGTCGTGACGGGCATCGTCGCCTGCATCTTCATCGTGACCATCCCATTCGGGATCGCGTCCTTCCGGATCGCCGGGTACGCCCTGTGGCCGTTCGGGCGCACCGTCGTCGACAAGCCGACGGCCGGCGCGTTCTCGACCATCGGCAACGTCATCTGGATCATCGTCGCCGGCGTGTGGTTGGCCATCGGTCACATCACGACGTCCATCCCGCTGTTCCTCTCGATCATCGGAATCCCCCTCGGGATCGCGAACCTCAAGATGATCCCCGTGTCGCTCATGCCGCTCGGCAAGGACATCGTGCCCTCGGCGCCCGGGACGTTCTAGTAGACACGGAAGCCGTGCCGCGGGCCGCAGTGACGCCCGGGCGCACTGGCAGACATTCGGGACAGGCGGTGGGATGATCCCCGCATGCGTCTGCTGAGAACTCGTCCCGTCACCGTGCTGGTCGTCCTCGGGTGCATCCTCCTCGGAGCCGCGGTGGTCATGTACCCGCCCGCGCAGCCCACCATCAGCTTCGAGTACGCGCCACTGAGCGACGAGACGTTCTCCCCGGATGTCACCGTGCTGGGGCGCACCCATCGTGTCGCGCTCGCCGTCGGCATCCTCGGTGGTCTCCTTCTCGCCGGAGCAATGGGCTTCGCGCTGGGACGACGATCCACGCTCGGCCCGTCAGAAGGTGACGACGGGCCCCGCCCGGCAACGGCCTGACAGTCGGTCTCGGTCCAGACTGACGGGCGGTGGGCGCCGAGATCCTCAGTCGTCGGTCGGGAACTCCTGGGACCCGGCGACGAGCGGGAAGTCCGTCACCGCCCGGAAGTACAAGGTGGCGGATGGTTCGATGGCACCCGTCTCGCCCGGCTTGAGGTCTGACGGCGCATACTCACTTGACGGTGACCACTGTGTTGGGAACGACATGGGACGAGAAGCTCGTGAAGCCGAACCGCTCGCCGATTGCAACCTTGTGCGGTGCTAGATGTGAAGGCTAATGAAGAACTTGTGTTAATCGTTTGGGGCAACCCATGGTGGTGAAAGATCCACTGTGATCAGAGGTCCTCCAGGTAGCGATCCTGCCTCTTGCTGTGTAACACATCTTCGAGCGCCGTCGCGAAATAATCAATGTACACGTGGACCTCGAAATTGTCTCCCGAGATTCCAAGTTTGACCTCAGTCTCTGGTCCCGACCATCGTGTTAGTTTGAGGTAGTGGCCGTACGCAACCGCCTGGCCCCACTGCGAGTAATCATCACGGTAGAGATCGTCGCTCCAAAACTCTTGCTGCTCTGTGCAAGGCCCGTACTTCTTGGTGAGTAAAGTCTCTAGGGTCTCGTAATCCGACAAGTGAAAGTTCAGATTCGAATGCTCTTCCCTCAAGGCGTATCTGCCATTGGCAAGCCGATCATCGACAAACGTGTAGAAAATAAAACAATCGAAGGTTGCGATCTTCCCCAAGTATCCAAGCGCATCGCTTTTGTGTAGCGTGGGCTCGCTGTCTTCGATCCTTAAGACATCTGATTTGCTCTGTCCCCATTTCGCTCGACGGAATCCATGTTCCGACGTAATGAGAGCCTGTCCTGAACCGTCGACGAAACTCCAAGTGCCATCTTCGTTGAGATGGACGATTCTGCCGTCATCCAATTTTGCCTTCATGCCGCTCTCCTCATCTTCCTATCGTATAGCGGGTGTTCGACGACTTATTTTTTGTACAGGCTCCCGGTCTGTTTTCTCGCGAGGGTGCCGTTCGAAACGAGGTCCCACAGGGCGTCGCTGATTTTCCTCTGAACTTCCTGCGTGTTGTTCCAACGGAAGATCTTGGCGACCCGCTGAGCGAGGATGTCCTCGTCTGCTGACACGGCGTCCTCGACGAGCCGGACCAAAGCGCTCTGGATCTCTTCGATAGCGACCTCGCGAGGCTTGCGCACGCTCTTGAGGTCTGCCGGGTACCGAGGGGCCGGAGTCGGTGCGCCGGCGATCCGCCAGATCCCGGTCGCGTCCACTGTCAGTTTTGCTCCGTCGACCCGGGCATTCGCTCGAGCTTGGTCGATGTTGTCGCGAATCCGGTGGCCGATGCGTCCGACGGACCAGTCCTCGCGAATGTGGCGGTGGATCACCGCTTCGTGGATCGGCGCTTCCGCTTTCATCAATCGCTGAAGGTAGTCGCGGAGAAGCGGTCGGGCTTCGGCGCCCGCAAGATCATCGACATACTGATACCCGTAGCTGACATCGAGGTCATAGGGAACCGCCCATTCTGGAGCGGCATCGAGATCTACGCTCTCGATCGTGGGAGGCGCGCTCGCGGAGACGGTCACTGGGCGGACGGTGCTCTCTGGAGCGGTGAGAGCGTCTTCGATAGCTGTCCTCAGGCGGTCGATCTGAGTCTTTCGGTCACGGACCCAGCTGATGCCCCAGATGCGGTGAACGGTCCAGCCCAGCCGGCGGAGGACACCTTCCCGGAGGCGATCACGGTCCCGCGCCACCTTTGATGAGTGGTATGCGGCGCCGTCGCACTCTACGGCGAGGAGATAGCGCCCGGGCTGATCGGGGTGCTTGACACCGATGTCGATCCGGTAGCCAGCTGTGCCCACCTGAGGGACCGCCACGTAACCCATCGCACGGATCTCGCGGATGACATCTTCTTCGAAGACGCTCTCTGCGTCACCCTCGGACTGGTCGAGATCCAGCGCCAACGCAGGCATGCCGCGCCGAGCGTAGTCAAGGTATCGCTGGAAGTGGCGGATGCTTGGGTTCGATGAGGAAGGCATGCTCTCCGGCGCGAAGGAGCACACGACTTCGACCCGTTGACGTGCGCGGGTGATCGCGACGTTGAGACGGCGCCACCCGTCGGGGCGGATGAGCGGCCCAAAGGTGTTCGTCAGCTTGCCATTCTCGTCTGGACCGTACCCGATGCTGAAGATGATGACGTCTCGCTCGTCACCCTGCACGTTCTCCAGGTTCTTCACGAAGAACCCGTCGAGACGGTCGTGCGCGTTGAGCAGGTCCGAGAGGACGGGGTCTTTCGCAGATCGCATCTCGATCTCGCGCAGTACCGCGTCTTCCTGTGCGCTCGAGAACGTCACTACACCCAGCGAGAGCTCAGGATGGTTGGTTGCGTGGAACAGGATCCGATCGACGACGGTTACTGCTTCGATGGGATTGTCCCGGCTCGCACCGCGCTTGTAGACGCCGTTCGGGACGTGGTACGACGTGACGCCGACGGAGTCACCGCTGATGTGTGCTCCGGGGAACGTGTGCAGATTGCCGCCGTAGAAGCTGTAGTTCGAGAAAGCGATGAGGCTCTCGTGGTCGCTCCGGTAGTGCCAGGACAAGGGCAGCGCGGGGAGCGCCCCTGACCCCTTGCACAGGTCGAGGACGGACTGGAAGTCGTCGAAGCCCTCGTCGTCGCTCTCTTCGTCAGACCCGCCGGTGCTGAAGAAGCTCGTCGGGGGGAGCTGCTTGTCGTCACCGGCGACGATGAGCTGCCGCCCACGGTAGATGCAGTTGATCGCGTCGGAGGGCAGCACCTGCGACGCCTCGTCGAAGATCACGACATCGAACTTCAGAGCGGAGGGTAGGTACTGGGAGACCGCCAGCGGCGACATCATGAAGCACGGCTTGAGCTCTAGGGCGACGTCCCCCGCGTCCGCCAGAGCGGTGCGGATCGGGAGGTGACGGGACTTCTTCGCCGCCTCCTTATTGATCACTTGGGTTCCTCGGCTGCCGATCGAGCTCGGCCGGCGACGGTTACAGGCATCGACGACCCTTGCGTAGCTCTCTGAGATCAGACGGGTGTCGAGCTCTTGGAACTGGGCTACCAACGCATCTCGGTCCTTGGCGCGGTAGTCGCGGAGCCGAGTGTCGGAGTGGATCGTCGCGTCGGCCCACGCCTGGAGGACGGCGAACTCGACAGCTGGCGCGACGAACGACGCAGGTGCTCGTCGGGTGACGAGCTCATCGAGGATGGTGTTGAGCTCAATCTCTTCCAAGAGTTCACGATGCCGTCGGTACTCGCACCACTCGTCGATCTCGGTCCTTGCTGCCTCGGCCATGTCGGTCAGGAGCTCGATCGCGTCGTGGAGATCATCGTCGAGTTCCGCGGCGAGCTCGATCCGACGAGAGTCCGTGAAGAGGCCGAGGAAGGCGTCGCGTCTCTGGGTCCACCTGGCCAGCAGGGGTTCGAGATCTGTCGATCGGATGGCGAGAGCGCCGAGTGCCTCAGCGGCCATGGGGGCGACGGGATCAACGAGAAGGTCTCGGGCTTGTGTTGTCCACGTGAGCGCTGCGTCGACATCCGACCATTCGGTCTCGGATGCGTTGTACAGGGACCCCAGCAGTGCGGAGTCGCCCTCAAACGTGTTCAGGAGCTCAGCGGAAACCTCGGTGGCCGCACGTGCGTCGTCGAGCAACGAGAGTGCTTCTCGAACAGTCAGGTCCTTGCTCGCTGTTCTTGCGGCGTCTGCCAGCCCTCGTGCCCCTGCACCCATCGTGCCGTGGAGGCTCAGCAGGCCTTCGGCGAGCTCTGGGATGGGTATGGACTTCCATGAGGTGGTCGTATCTAGCCCCACGGTGGATATGGCGGACGCCTCCCACGCGGTCACGAGTGCCTGGAGCTTCTCTGCGGTGTTAACGAGGAGGGGGTCTGGGCTTCCCGCTGTGGACAGCTGGCGAGAGAGCGCAGTCGCGTCGAGGTCAGATCCCGCAAGACGGAGCGCTTCCTGTGCGACAGAGACTGCGTCACTGACCCTTGCGAAGTCGGTCTCGGTTCGTCGGTAATAGCCTCCGAGCCGGTCAGCGTGGTCGTGCTCGCTCGTCGAGAGCGCATGGTCGGCCAACTTCCATGCGATGGCTGCGTCGAGCATGCTCAGCACCTGCTTATTGACCTTGCCGCCCACTGTCACGGCCTTGAGGGCTTTGCGGTCTGCGCGTGCCTGCTTGGCCCACCGGCGATGTCCGGTGTACGTCTCTGTCAGACGGACCTTGATGGCGTTGACGTCGAGCGTGAGTACCTCGTCGGTGAAGGTCTGCTTGAGGTTCGACTGCCATGAGCGGACCAGCTCGACGAGCTCCTCCAGAACTCGGCGCGACTCATCAAGAGCTCTTGTCACAGAGGGGTTGAGCCAGGTGGGTTCTGGAAGGGCCGTCGACGTGGACAGCTGGGCCAGGCGGACGAGATCCACCACCCGGTGTATGGAGAGGTGGTCGGGTGACACCCCGAACAGTGCAGCGAGCCGTCGTGCGTGCTCGATCATGGGGGCGAGGTCGTGTGGTGCGGTTCCTGCGAAGGAGACGGCTGCGCTGACCGTGGTGGAGGGAGTGTTCTCGGCAGCGTGCCAGAGCGGTGCGGGTTGGAGGAGACCTTCGATGGATGCAGCGTTCTCGAAGTCGAGCTCGGTCCATCCGGGACCGGCACGCTCCTCGAGACGTGAGACGCGCTCCAGGTAGTCCTCAGTTCGTTCGCGCAAGGTCGAGGCTCTGGCGACGAGCTCGCTCCACCGCTGAGTAGAGAGCCACTGGTGGGGGATTCCGTCTGGCCTGTCCTCGAGGTGCTTGAGCAGCATGCACCGGTCGTGCGCAGATCGCGTTGTGCGGGACGAGGCGAGCTTCGTGTCCCCGTCGATGGCGTCCAGGAGTTTGACGAGCTCCTCGGCGGCCTGGTGCGAGTCTGACGACAGCCGCCTGTGGCGTTCGATCTCACCGGGACTCGGCGACGTGAGCACAAGGTCTCGCCACAAGAAGTCGTCGCCGCGGGTGACAGGGCTCCAGACCTCTGACAATCGACGAGCCGTTGTCGTGATGAGGGTCAGGCGGTCGTCGGAGAGCTCACCCCACTCGTTCTTGCCGCGGAGACTGAACTCGCGATATTCGTCGAGCTGGGCGAGGCGGCCGATCGCCCAGTGGACGCTCCGTCCGAGAGAGGGGCGTATCTCGTTCATCGCCTGGGCGAAGTCTGTGAGATTGCTTCGCAGACGTGCGAGGTTGTTGGCGTCGGAGGACGAGAATGCACTGCTGACCTTGAGGCGGGTCGTGAGCGCAGCACCCATCGTGTCGGCGTACTGCTTCCGAGTTGTCGCGCTGGAGTGGAGCTCGAGCACGAAGCCGTCCAGGTTCACGTGCGCGAGGCGATTGCGGACGACGTCGAGAGCCGCAGCTTTCTCGCTGACGAAGAGGACGGTCTTTCCGTTCGCGATGAGCTCGGCGATGATGTTGGCGATGGTCTGGCTCTTGCCGGTCCCGGGTGGACCGTCCATGACGAAGCTGTGCCCATCGCGAGCCGAGATGATGCATCGACGCTGGCTGCTGTCAGCGTCGAGGACGTTGTGGAGCGTCTCCGGGGGAGCGGAATGGTCGAGCATCTCGTCGGAGGGAGGCTCGAACCCGAAGCTGCTCGCGGAGGGGGAGTCGGGGCCGAGCGCCAGGAGCTGCACCAGCCCGCTCTCGAGGATCTCCTCCTCGTGATCCTTGAGATCACGGTAGATCGCTTCTTTCTGGAATGTGAAGGTCGTCAGAACGGTGCGTTGAGCGATAGCCCATCCGTGATGGTTCTTCACTGCTTCGCGGACCGAGTCGAAGACTGCTTCGACCGAGAAGTCCTCGGGGTCGAGAGGGGGAAGCTCGAGGCCCAGGTCGCTCTCGAGCTTCAAGGTCAGCACGGGGTTGAGGACCGCATCGTCCGATGTGCGCTTGAGCTTGTAGGGCACGCTCGGTGAGTCTCGGTGCAGTGTCACCGGGACGAGGATGAGTGGACTGCTGACCACCTTGTCGTCCTGTGGGTCTCTCCAGTCGAGGATTCCGAGTCCAAGGTAAAGGGTCCACACCCCTCGGTCGGCGAAGATCTGCTGAGAAGTCTGGTCGAGCCGTCGGAGGCTTGCCTTGAGCTGGCTCGCGGTCTTTCCCTTGACGATCAGGCAGTCATCGAGGTCGTCGAAGTCGTCCACCTGATCGTTGTCGTCGTCGTCCACCTCGATGGCGGCGAATGTCGTTCCCTGGCTCACGAACTGCAGCGCGTCGTGGACGCCGGGCTTGATGATCTCGAGAGAAGCGCTGGCCGTGTGCCGGAAGTAGAGCAGCCTCTGACGGCGATCGGTCGCGACGAGATTGGTACGCCACACGTCAAGCTGCTTGTGGAGCTTGTCGTTCAGGAGAGCTTCTGAGGTCGTCTGCGTCATCGGTCGAGCTGCGCCTTCGGGAGAGTGAGGAGTGGTCTGTCGGTCGGGCTCAGCAGCCTGGACACGAGCTGGAGCACGAGGGTGAGGTCTGGTTCGTCGAGCTGATCGATCAGGTCCCGAAGGTGTTCTCGGTCAGGGTCTGGATGAACTGTAGGTGGCTCGTCTGGCGCATCCTCGAGGAAGGCGGACGGTGGTGTGCCGTCGAGCGCCTCGAGTCCGAGGGGGAGTTCGTGCTGATGAACGATCCGGAGGGTCTGCGAGCATCGGGTCATTGCGACGTAGAGCGCGCGTCGCCCTTGCCCGTCACCGTCGACTATGGCTGCTGGCTCGACCAGCACCACGGCGTCGAACTCGAGTCCTTGCGCGTGACTCGCCGGCACCAGGGAGACTGGCTCGTTGAACTCGCCGGCCAGGCCGTCACCCACCGGTCCGAGGGCTCTGAGAGCCTCCAGGGCCTGGTGGTAGGTGGAATCCTCGATGATGATCGCGACAGACATGCTCAGCTTCACGAGCGCTTCTGCTTCAGCCCACGCAGTGGTGAGCAGCAAGCTGGCGTCAGGTACATAGGTCGCGCTGGGTTCGTCCAGCCCATCACGCACGGACAGAGGAGCGGTCAGTCCCGGAGCGATCAGCGGAAGCTGGCGCGCGGCGAGCTCGAGGACTGAGGACGGGACGCGATACCCGATCGTCAGCTCTTCGATTGAGACCGCTGGAGAGAAATGATCCGTGAGCTCGCTCCAGTCGTCGCGCTTCCAATGTCCGGTGGCCTGGGCGAGGTCACCGAGAATGGTGAAGGAGCCTGATGGGCAGCGGCGGGCGAGCGCTCGTGCTTGCATCGGGGAGAGATCCTGGGCCTCATCGATGACGATGTGCCCGTACGTGATCACTTCGCCGTTGAGGAGGAACGACAGCTCGTCGAGGCAGTAGAGATCCTCGAGTGTCCATGGTTCGTCTGCGATCGAGGATTGCGGGGCGCGGTACAGGGCCGCCCGTTCGTCGGCGGTGAGGACCTCGGCGGCGGCTCCGACGAGCCAGGCCTGCGTTCCGTAGAGGCTGCGAAGGAGTTCTTCTGGGCTGAAGGTCGGCCAGAGTCTGTCGAGGGCGTTGGTGAAAGCCGAGAGACGCCGGATCGTCGCCTCGTTGGCCACAGCCGGGCGCTGGGCTTCCTTGCGTTGGGCTACGTAGGCGCGGTGGATCTCGGCGGCGAAACGATCGCGGAGGAGCTCGCGGGCCGCGTTGTGGGGGAGATCCCTGGCGCGGACGTCTGCGAGGACCGAGTCGATCGTGACGGCCGAGAGGTGGACGCGATCGCCGCCCACCGGGATGTCGATCGCGTCCTGTCCGGACCCGATTCGTTGCTGAAGGGCGCGTGCCAGGACGGTTGCCATCTGCGCGGATCCTTTGGTGCGCGCGACGATCCCCTTCTCGACCGAGCGGAGCTGAGCGTCGCCACCGTAGAGGCCGGCGAGGTCGCCCTGCATGACGTCCTTGACGTCGAGGTGAGGCAGCACGCCGCTGATGTAGCTCAGCAGCGTGACCGTCGGGGTGACGACGAGCATCCCGGTCCGGCGCAGGGAGATGTCGTTGAAAGCGAGCCATGCTGCACGATGCAGTCCGACGATCGTCTTTCCGGTGCCGGGCCCGCCGCGGACCACGACGGTGCCGCGGCTCTCGTGGCGGATGATCCGGTACTGCTCAGCCTGAATGGTGGCGATCACGTCACGCATAGCACCGTCGCGTGATCGCTCCAGCTCCGTGAGCAGGGCATCACTGATCATGGGACCTGCTGAGGATGGCCCGCTCGCCTCGGCGGCCGACCCGGCGAGGATCTCGTCGACGATGCGGACGAATCTGCGATCTTCCTCGATGAAGGTTCGCTTGAGCTCCAGACCGAGCGGCTCGTCGGGAGTCGCTTCGTAGAAGCGAGCAGCCGCGGGTGCGTGCCAGCCGACGACGAGGAGATCCTTGTCGTCGGTGTGGACCCGTCTGCGCCCGACGTAGAGGGACTCACCGTCACGATCGAACCGGCCGAAGATGAGAGCACCGGTTCCGCGTGAATCTCGAAGGATGTCGAGAGCACGCTGCAGCGCGCGTTTCGTTGCTCGGTCGCCCGGAACGAACGTCTGCAGGCTCACCTCCGCATCGGCGTGGCCTCGGTTGAGCTGCTCGTGCGCCGCGTCGAGGTATGCCTGTTCAGCAAGCATCTCGGGGTGCGTGGTCGACATTCTGCCTCCTGGGGGATATGCGGAAGGCTAGTGGGATCCACCGACGCCGTGTAGAGCTGCTCAGATGGAGCTGGGGTGAATCACCCCTGGAGCAGCCAGCAGCTGTACCGGGTGAGACGCGGTTCTCCTCATGGCGCCTGAACCGTACGGCCTCTCCTTGTGGATAGAGTGCGTTGTGAACGTTCCCTGTGGTCAGCCTGTTATCGGCGACCATCGAGGGGCGTGGATCAGGGGAGATGACGCGTCCGCGTCGCCAGAGCAAGGATCATGTGCATGAGTGCAGCTGCCGGGACCGTCACCACGCTCAACGTCGCACCGGGATCGGTGGTCCGGGTCCGCGACGAGGACTGGTTGGTCACCGGCGTGGACCAGACGGCTGACGGCCCGCTCATCACGGTCCAGGGCCTCTCAGAGCTGGTGCGTGACACCACGGCCATGTTCTACGACAGCCTCGACACCATCGTGCCGTTCGACCCGTCGGCGACCACGGTGAAGGCCGATGCGTCGTCTGAGTACCGCAGGGCGCGCCTCTGGCTCGAGTCCACCCTCCGCAAGACCGCCATCCCGCTGGACGACGACTCCCTTACCGTGGCTGACGCTGCGCTCGCGGACCCGCTGGAGTACCAGCGAATCGCGGTCCGGAAGGCTCTCGACACGTCGAACCTGCGCCCTCGGGTGCTGTTGGCGGATGCTGTGGGCCTGGGCAAGACCCTCGAGATCGGCATGATTCTCTCCGAGCTGGTGCGTCGCGGTCGAGGTGACCGGATCCTCATCGTGACCCCGCGCCACGTGCTCGAGCAGATGCAGCACGAGATGTGGTCGCGGTTCGCGCTGCCGTTCATCCGGCTGGACAGCCAGGGCATCCAGCGCATCCGACAGAAGCTGCCGGCCACGCGCAACGCCTTCGCGTTCTACAAGCGCGTCATCATCTCGATCGACACGCTGAAGTCCGAGAAGTACATCCAGCACCTGCGCAAGCAACGCTGGGATGCGGTCGTCATCGACGAGTCGCACAACATCACCAACTCCTCCGCGCAGAACAACCGACTCGCGCGGATCCTCGCCCCCAACACCGAGGCGCTCATCCTGGCCTCTGCGACCCCGCACAACGGCAAAGCTGAGTCCTTCGCCGAGCTCATCCGCCTGCTCGAACCGACCGCTGTGGCACCGGACGGCAAGGTCATCGAGGACGAGGTCAAGCGCCTCGTGGTGCGTCGTCACCGCAACAGCCCCGAGGTCGCAAAGGTCGTGGGTGGAGCGTGGGCGCCACGCAAGGAACCTGTCAATCGCCTGGTCCAGGCCTCCCCGGTCGAGGACGCGATCGCGACGGAGCTGAGCGACACGTGGTTGCACCCCTCGTCCGGTAGCGCACCGGGGGCGAGCAACTCGCTCTTCCCCTGGACACTCGCGAAGGCCTTCCTCTCCTCCCCGGCTGCTCTCACGGCCACCGTCACCGAGCGGCTCAAGCGCATCAAGCCCGCATCCGGGCACACCAACCCGGAGAAGGAGGCGCTGGAGCGCCTCCTCACGTTGAGCACGACGGCGGTGAGCGGCACCTCAGCCAAGTACGACGCGCTGCTCGACGAGCTGCACCGGATCGGGGTTGCCAAGGGCACGCCGGAACGAGCGGTGATCTTTGCTGAACGTGTTCCCACACTGCACTGGTTGCGGGACCGGCTGCGCAAGGACCTCAAGATGTCTGCCGATCAGGTCCAGGTGCTGCACGGTGGCCTGACGGACGTCGAGCAGATGGCGATCATCGAGTCCTTCAAGCAGGCGTCCTCGGACATCCGCGTCCTGGTCACCGGAGACGTCGCGTCGGAGGGCGTGAACCTGCACCTGCAGTGCCACGAGCTCATCCACTTCGACATCCCGTGGAGCCTCATCCGCATCGAGCAGCGCAACGGCCGCATCGACCGGTACGGCCAGCGCCATTCACCGCAGATCACGTCCTTGCTCCTCGAGCCGACGAGCGGTCACTTCTCCGGTGACGTCCGGGTCCTCACCAAGCTCATCGAGAAGGAGCACGAGGCGCACAGTGCGCTGGGGGACGCGGCGTCGCTCATGGGGAAGTACGACGTGGAGGCCGAGGAGAAGGCGATCCGTAGCGTCTTGGCTGGCGACGTGGCTCTTGAGACGGTGGTGCACGATGCCGATCAGGTTGCTTCCCAGGGTACGGTCGCAGGGCTCTTCGCCCGCCTGAACAAGTCGGCCTCGGCCAGCGCGACGCCGTCTGCCGGGATCGTGCAGACCGGGCCCCAGGCTGGCTCGACGGGTCTCTACCCTGACGACCTGAGTTTCCTTCGCGATGCCCTCACCGAGTCGTACGCATCCCCGGCGCACGCTCTGCCGGGCGGGGTGGGGTGGTCCGAGCATCCGACGCACTCCCTGGTGGAGCTGACTCCGCCCCCAGACTTGGCGCGCCGCCTCGAGGACTTGCCGCAGAGCTACCTGTCGGAGCGGAAGGTCACTGAGCGCTTCATGCTTGCTGTGACGAAGGCGCGGGGCAAGGAGACGCTTGCGCGTGCGCTGCAGGACGAGGGGTCCACGTGGCCGGAGGCGCATTACCTCGGTGCGTTGCACCCGGTCCTCGACTGGGCCGCTGACCGCGCGCTGGCGAGCTTGGATCGGGATTCGGTCTTCGCGGTTCGCGGACCGGTCGACCATCCGACTGTTCTTCTGGTCGGGACGTTGACGAACAGGCGTGGGCAGATGGTTGCGTCGTCCTTCGCGTCCGTGGAGTTCCCGAACCCGACGAACACCGACTTCGCGTTGCAGACGCAGTTCTCGTCGTCTGCGGAGATGCTCGCGTCGGTGGGGCTCCACGAGCGGCGCTCGAACCATGGAGCGGTGGCTGGGGTGGATGCCTTGACGGCTCTGGTTGCTCCCGCGGTCCGTGCCGCGCAGGTCGAGATGGAGCAGCTGTTCGCAGCCGCCTCCGATTCTGCTGCCCAGCGGGTGGATCAGTGGTCGCACCGTCTCTCCACGTGGGAGGACGAGGCTGATGCCCTCATCCAACGTTCGGACCTCAAGGTCCGTCGCGTGAGCGTGGAGAAGGAACGCGAGCTCGTGGAGCAGATGGCTCCCTCGCAGCGCCTGGTGCGCCCTCTGGTGGTCTTGGTGCCGTTGGACCACGCGGTCGAGTCGAACGAAGGAACGAACTGATGGCGGCCAGCGATGCCCTGGTGATCGGTGAGGACTGGATCTCCGAGCACTACTTCACGACCGATGCGACGAAGGAGTCCTTCCAGGCGAAGGTCCTCGAACGCCGCAAGGCCTGGGATGCTACCGAGCACGGGGTGTCCGCCCGGGCCGTCTTCACGGGGGCGCGCGGGGAGATCGAGACGCTCCTGGGTGGTCTCCTCACTCCTGAGGGTGGCGTGGCTGTCAGTGTCGACGCGGTGCATGACGTCTACGCCCGCCTGCTCGACGTCCTCGGGTACACCGGTCCTGGGCGTGTGATCGAGGAGGAGTGCGGTGTCCGCAAGGTCTCCACTCCGGGGGTTGGCGACGGTGCGCCGCTCATCATCGTGGAGGCGCGGCCGGTTGCGGCGATCGAGGAGCTGCTGGAGAAGGACGCGCTCACGCTCCTCGAGCCCTTCGCCGTTGACGACGCGCCCGCGATCACGTCCGCGTCGCGTCTGCTCTCGGCCTTCTTCGTGCGCGACGACGGACCTGACTTCGCCTTGGTGCTGGCCGGCCGATGGCTGCTCATCACGGACAAGGAGCGGTGGCCGGAGGGCCGCTACCTGGCGGTCGACCTGCAGCTGGTGGCCGAGCGCAACGACACCAGGCGGGGCGGGGAGCTGGACCGGGCGATCGCGTGCGTCGGTGTCGAGTCACTCGCTCCGGATGCCGATGGCGTGATCTGGTGGACAGGTGTCCAGGAGGCTTCGGTCAAGCACACGGTCGGCGTCTCGAAGGACCTGCGGGAGGGGGTGCGGCGCTCGATCGAGATCATCGCGAACGAGGTGCTCGCTCGACGGTCGGCGCAGGGTCTCGGTCCGCTCGATGCCTCGTATGGGCAGGTGCTCGCGACCCAGTCGTTGCGGTACCTCTACCGCATCCTCTTTCTCCTCTACGCCGAGGCGTCTCCTGAGCTCAAGGTCCTTCCTGTAGGGGCGGGTGAATACGAACAGGGGTACAGCATCGATCGCCTGCGTGAGCTGACTCTGGTCAAACTGGCGACCCCGCGGGCGGAGGTCGGGACGCACCTCTTCGACTCGCTCGGGGTGCTGTTCGACCTGGTCGATCGCGGGCATGGTGACCAGGGTGCGGACGACGCGGGCGTGAGCGAGGGCACCGCGGGTGGCTCCGCTGTCGAGGGCCTGGAGTTCAACAGCCTGCGCGCCGACCTCTTCCGCCCGGAAGCGATCGCCCTCATCGACGAGGTCGGTCTGGGCAACCTGGCCCTCCAGCAGGTTCTGGGCAAGCTGCTGCTGAGCAAGGAGTCACGGGGCAAGGACCGCGGCTTCATCTCGTACGCCGAGCTCGGCATCAACCAGCTCGGTGCGGTGTATGAGGGCCTCATGAGCTACACGGGGTTCTTCGCGACGGAGGACCTCTTCGAGGTGGCCAAGGGCGGTGATGCGGAGAAGGGCTCGTGGGTGGTCCCGGTTGCTTGCAGCGCGGGCATCTCCGACAAGGACTTTGTCATGGAGAAGGTTGAGGCCACGGGGGAGGAGCGGGCTGTCCGCCACCGAGCGGGGACGTTCGTCTACCGGCTGGCGGGCCGTGACCGTCAGCAGTCGGCGTCCTACTACACCCCTGAGGTGCTGACCCGTTTCACCGTAGGGCAGGCTCTCGAGGAGCTCGTGACCGACGAGCACACCGCCGAGGACATCTTGTCGATGACGGTCTGTGAGCCCGCGCTGGGCTCTGGGGCGTTCGCGATCGAGGCGGTGCGACAGCTCGCCGAGCAGTACCTCACCAAGCGCCAGCGCGAGCTCGGCGAGAAGATCGACCCCGACGCCTACCCGATCGAGCTGCAGCGCACCAAGGCGTACATCGCACTGCACAACGTGTACGGGGTGGACCTCAACGCGACCGCGATCGAGCTCGCCGAGATCTCGCTCTGGCTCGACACGATGGTCGCCGGATTGCAGGCGCCATGGTTCGGTCTGCACCTGCGCCGTGGCAACTCCCTCATCGGCGCCCGCCGCGCCACCTATTCCCTCGCGCAGGTCGTCGCGAAGTCGTGGTTGAAGACTGCTGCGACCGAGGCGAGCGTAGTGTCGCTCGCCGCTGATGCTGAGAAGGGCACCGTCGGCCCCGAGGTTTCCGGTCGGATCCACCACTTCTTGCTCCCTGCCGCTGGTTGGGGGTCGGCCACCGAAGCGAAGGAAGCCAAGGACCTGGCGCCGGACGCCCGTGCGGCGCTGAACATGTGGCGCAAGTCTGTTCTCACCAAGCCCACGAAGAAGCAGCTGGACGCCTTGGTCATCCTCGGCTACCGCGTCGAGGAGCTGTGGCAGCTGGCCCTGCGTCGTCGCCAGATCGCTGAGGACGCCATCCGCCGCTCGATCGACGTGTGGGGCCGTGACACGACCGGCGCAGGGTCTGACAGCGGCCCGGTCGTCAGCCGGGAGGAGATCGAGGAGGCGCTCGCTGACCGTGACGGCTCCTATCAGCGACTGCGCCGAGTCATGGATGCCTGGTGTGCCCTGTGGTTCTGGCCACTGACTGAGGACGCGCGCCGTGTGACGACTGATGGTGGGGAGCTCCTTGTCGCGCCGCCCACCGTTGATCAGTGGATCGCCGGCCTGCAGGAGCTCCTCGGGTCCCACTCGGAGTCCGCGCTGGCGAAGCCCCGCCAGTCCTCGACCTTCGGGTCTAGCCTGAGCTGGGACGAGCTGGGTGAGGCAGAGGAGCTCGAGCGGCGCTTTGTCGGTGCCCGCGACGTCGAGGGCGTGCTGACCCGCCACCCGTGGCTCCAGGTCACGGAGCGTATCGCCGCCCAGCAGGGCTTCTTCCACTGGGAGCTCGACTTCGCAACCGTCTTCGCGCGCGGCGGGTTCGACCTCCAGGTCGGGAACCCGCCGTGGGTGCGGCCACGTTCCGACGTGGACGCCCTGCTTGCTGAGGGCGACCCCTGGTGGCAGCTGGAGCTCAAACCCAGCGAACGGGTCCGCGCGATAAAGCGCGTCGAGACTCTGACCGTCCCGGGGATCAAGGACTTGGTTCTCGACGAGACGAGCGAGGTTACAGCAACTGCAGCATTCGTGGGATCTGAGTTGGAATATCCGCATCTAGCAGGTTTGCAACCCGACCTCTACCGCTGCTTCATGGAGAAGGTATGGCGTCATGGGGCGCCAACGGGGGTCCAGGTGTTGATTCACCTAGAATCACACTTCACAGACGAAAAAGCTGGATTGCTGCGGTCTGCGGTGTACCGGCGCACTCGGCGCCATTGGCAGTTCATTAATGAGCTCAGCCTGTTCGAAATACAGCATCAGAAGACTTACGGAGTGAATGTTTACGGTCCGGAGCGGGAATCAGTAAGTTTCTTGCATGCGGTATCTCTATATCATCCGGACATGGTCGGTAGGTCGCTTTCCCACAACGGCGATGGCGTAGAGCCTGGAATTAAGGATGATGAAGGAAAGTGGGATCAGCGGCCGCACGTTGGTCGCGTCATCACCGTGGACGAGGCGGTCTTGAAGACCTGGCACGCCGTCCTCGAGTCGACGGATGTCCCTGTCATGCGCACTCGCATGCTGTACACCGTCAATAGATCGGTATCTGATGTGCTGGGCAAGCTCTCGAAGGCGCCGCGCATCGGAACTCTCGATCTGAAGTTTTCGTCCGGCTGGCACGAGAAGAACGACCGCACCAAGGGCTATTTTGAGTCGCGGTGGGGCGCCCCTGGCTCATGGGATGACGTGATCCTCCAGGGTCCACACTTGTATGTTGCTACCCCTCTATATAAGAATCCAAACTCCACGTTGCTTCACCACCTCGACTGGTCGGCGACAGACTTCGAGACCCTGGCTCCCGACGCGATCCCGGTCACGTCCTACAAGCGTGCGGGCGACGACTACGAGTACGACGTCGCCTACACCGACTGGGGCACCGAAGAAGAACCCAACCCCGCCCGCGACCACTACCGCGTCGCCTGGCGTTGCATGGCGGCCAACACTGGTGAACGAACATTGATTCCTTCGATGATCCCGCCGGGCGCGGCGCACGTCGATGGAATCTACTCGGCTGGGCTTCCCGGCGGCACGGGTGCTGCTCTGGCTGGAATTGCTGGTTTTATGTCATCATTGCTCAGTGATTTTGCTATTCGGGTTGCCCCCAAGTCGACGATCCGAATTGGCTCTGCAAGCCGGTTGCCCTATGTGGGTGATCACGTGTTCGGTGCTAATCTACGTTTGAGGTCGCTTCGCTTGAACTGCGTGAGCGAGGCCTATGCGGACTTATGGGAAGGAGCCTATGATGGCGCCTTCTCCCGCGATCAATGGGCTATAATCGGTCACGCGAAAAGTGGCCTCACGGAAGCTCTTGGCGATGTCGGCTCTCGTTGGACCTCCGACACCCCCCTCCGCCGCGCCATCGACCGCCGCCAAGCTCTTGTCGAGATCGACGCGATCGTTGCCCTCATGCTGGGTGTCACCGCTGACGAGCTGTGTTCGATCTACCGCACTCAGTTCCCTGTCCTCGTCGGTTACGACCGCAACGACTACCTCTACGACGCCAACGGTCGTCTTGTCCCGACACCGGTCCGCACTGCCTGGCGGAAGAAGGGCGACGCGCTCACCCTCGAGGAGCGCACCGCCACGAACCCGGCAGGCAACACCTACGTCTACGAGCTGCCTTTCACCTTTCTTGATCGAGAAGCAGACATGCGAGCTGCCTACACACACTTCGAGCGGATCCTCGAAGAGCAGGGTCAGGCCGTAGATCTCGAGGCGGCTCAGGCATGAGCGAGCTGCTGCCCACCCGGCAGGCTGAGCAAATCCAGTCGGGCCTCCTCGACTACCTGACCACAACCTTCGCCCTCGCCGATGCAGACGCCCGCCGCGCCCTGCACGACTTCCTCACCGAGCCGGCCTCCGGCATCTTCAAAGGCCCCTACCTTCGGCTCCGGCTGCCCTTTCAACCAGCCCCGCCCGGATGGGACCGGTTGTTGTCGTGGGAGTTGCCCTACCCGCCGTACCGGCACCAAGCTGAAGCGTTCAGCAGGCTCGTGAGCATCACCCCCGCAGGCCAACCACGCCGCCCTGAGCCAACTCTCGTGACGACCGGCACAGGGTCGGGGAAGACGGAGGCATTCCTCTTCCCAATCCTCGACCACGTGCTCCGCGCGCGCCGCAACAACACTCCCGGCATCAAAGCGCTCATCCTCTACCCGATGAACGCCCTCGCCAACGACCAAGCCGCCCGCCTGGCAGAGCTCATCACCACACGCCCCGAGCTCGCCGGTGTGACTGCCGCCCTCTACACGGGGCAGCAGGACGAAGTCCGCACCGTCGTCACCGCCGAGGGCCTCATCACCGACCGTGTCGTCATCCGCGACACCCCGCCAGACATCCTGCTCACCAACTACAAGATGCTCGACCAGCTCCTGCTCCGCCACGAAGATCACCACCTCTGGCAGCAGAGCGCCACGTCGCTCCAGTACCTCGTCCTCGACGAGTTCCACACCTACGACGGAGCGCAAGGCACCGACGTCGCCATGCTGCTGCGGCGCCTCGGTATCACCCTCAAAGCGTCCTGGCCCACGGATGCCCATGCCCTCGACGCAGCCGGCCTCTCAGCGGAAGACCACGCGCGCCCACTCGGTCGCATCACGCCCATCGCCACATCGGCGACGCTCGGCGACAAAGGCGACCCGCAAGTCATGCTCGACTTCGCGACCACCGTCTTCGGTGAGACCTTCGACGCGACCACAGTCGTCGGAGAATCCAGACTCACCCTCGACGGATGGGCAGACGCCGCCGCTGCGCACCGCGTGCGCGCCGCAGGACTGAGCCCCGTCGCCCTCGCGGACCTCGACCACCCCGAGCTGATCGAGAAGCTCGACGCAGTCCACGACAGCCCTGACCTCGCCACGACGTTCCTTGCTGCCGCCTTCGGCGTCGACCAAGCAACACTTCATGCCCTTATTGGTGCTGGCTCCGTGTCACTCCTCGACCTCGCCAAAGCGCATCCCGCCGTGCAGCAGCTCGTGCGAGCTACCTCCGAAGCCCAGGCCCTCGACGTCCTCGCCGACGAGCTGTTCCTCGAACACCGCACGACGATCACCACGGAGCACGCCCTCGCGATGCTCGTGCACCTCACCGCCGCCCTCTCGCACGTCCGCGCCATCTCCGGGCGCCCAGCGCTCACCGTGGACCTCCACATGTGGGTGCGTGAGCTCACCCGAATCGACCGTGTCGCCGCCGCGACCACCAAATATCTGTGGAGCGACGACGGGGGAGTGGAACTGGGGGAGTCCGACGCCTTCGCATGGGAAGGACGCCCCGCCTTTCCCGCCCTGTACTGCCGGCACTGCGGGCGCTCAGGATGGGGCGTCGAGCTCGCACCCGTCGGTCACGACCTGCACACGGACGACACGTCGATCCGCCGCAACCACGCATCACGCAAAGGACGGTTCCGCGCGCTGCTCTTCGCACCCGGAGAAGCCGACCACTCGCTCTTCAACGAGGCCGGACCAGACCCGGAGACCACCAACCTCGCCTGGCTCCATGTCCGCCAGCGCACCTTCCTCACCGCGCCCCCCGCCGACGACGACCCCGACCTGCTCGACGGCTGGATCCTCCCCGTCCTCACCCAGGTGGGACCAGACGCAGACGACCTCTCCATGAAGGACCACTGCCCCTCCTGCCAGCAACGCGACGGAATCCGCTTCCTCGGATCCGCGATCGCCACCCTGCTCTCCGTGACCCTCTCGACGCTCTTCGGAGACGCCCAGCTCGACGCCGCAGAGAAGAAGGCCCTCGTCTTCACCGACTCAGTCCAGGACGCCGCACACCGCGCCGGGTTCGTCGAAGCGCGATCCCACACACTCACCATGCGCGCAGTACTCCGCGCAGCCGTCGGAGACATGCCCCGATCCGTCGACGAGATCGTCGACGAAGCCATGCGACAAGCCGGTGACGACCCCTTCCGCCGATACCGCATGCTGCACCCCGATCTCGTCGACACCACCGGCTTCAAGACGTTCTGGACGGCAGACCGGCAGCTCACCATTCCGGTTGGGGTGCGAAAGAACGTCCGGCGCCGAGTGCTGTTCGACACCATCCTCGAGGTCGGCCTCTTCTCGCGCATCGGGCGCACGCTCGAGGCCACCGGGTCGGTAGCCATCGGCGTCGAAGCAGGTACTCCCGCGCGGCTCGCAACCATCGGGCGTCGTGTCCTCACCGATGGGTCGAGCCAAGAACACCTCGGTGAAGGCCTCGTCACCGTTGGCGACGCCGATCTGGTCCGGTGGGTCCGCGGGACCCTCGAGCGCATGCGCGAGCGCGGAGCGATCCAGCACGAGTGGTTTGCCAAGTACATCGGCGAGGACGGCAACAGATACCGCCTGTGGGGCGGGCGCACCAAGAACCAAGGGATGCCCGCATTCCCGCCGGGACGCTCCGCCCCAGCCTTCCCGCGCACCGGACCGGCCACAGGAACCAAGGATCCGCTCCTGGACTCCGTCACCAGCCCGCAGAGCTGGTACACCCAGTGGACCGCGCGCACCCTCTCGGTTCCCGTGCACTTCGCTGGAGTCCTCGCCCGCCAGCTCCTCGACGCACTCACGCGAGAGGGCGTGCTCACGGCTCTCCCCACCAAGACCGGTACCGTGTACGCGATCCCGGCCAGCGGCGTCGTCGTCCACCCCACAACCGACGAGGATCTTGCCGCGGGCAGGCACCTCCTCGTCTGCGACACGTGCCGGCACCAGGTACCCGTGACCGTCGAGGTCCACGGACAGATGGACGGCGCACCGTGCATGCTCGGCCGGTGTCCCGGCCGTATCCGCCCCGAACGCCAGGACACCAACTTCTACCGCACCCTCTATGCCTCCGCCGACATGCGCCGGATCGTCGCCCGAGAGCACTCCAGCCTCCTCGACGACGAGACACGGCTGCGGTATGAGAACGAGTTCAAGGTCGGGGAAGCAAGCCCGGACGCTCCGAACGTCCTCGTCGCGACCCCGACACTCGAGATGGGGATCGACATCGGGGACCTCTCGACAGTCCTCCTCTCATCGCTCCCACGCACCGTCGCCTCCTACCTGCAACGCATCGGACGAGCCGGGCGCCTCACCGGCAACGCCCTGTCGTTGGCGTTCGTCACCGGACGCGGCGAGCACCTCCCGCGGCTCGGTGACCCCCTGTCGATGATCAACGGCCAGGTGCGACCTCCCGCCACCTACCTGTCAGCCGAAGAGATCCTCCGCCGCCAGTACACCGCCCACCTGGTCGACGCCTTCGCGCGCGACAGGGCACGCCCCCACCCCAAGAAGGCGACCGCCGCCATCAGCAAGACCGACCCCGGGACCTTCCTCGGGGAGCTCGCCACCGTCGCTGAGACAGAAGCCGAACAACGCCTCGATACGTTCCTCGGCGCCTTCTCCGATCTCGGCGACGATGCGGTGGCACTCTTGCGGCGCTGGGCCACGCCCTCCGCCGACACAGGGTCGAGCGGAATCCGCCTGCACCTCGAGACCGCTTCCGCGCGGTGGAACCTCGCGGTGCAAGACCTCAAGCACCAGATCGCGGCGCTGGAGAAGGCCCTGCCCAAGCTCAACGTCGCCGCGGACCTCCCCGCGGCGAACGACGATGACAAGGCTGCGGCCAAGTCCGCTGCGGGCACGCTTCGGCTGCTCCGCGCCCAGCTCAAGGACCTCCGGGGCGATCACTGGATCGCCGTCCTCGAGGAGTACGGAATCCTCCCCAACTACACGCTCCTCGACGACTCGGTGACCCTCGATGTCGCGCTGACCTGGATCGACCCTGACAGCGGCAAGTTCGAGAGCGAGGCCTACGACTACCAGCGCTCCTCCGCGAACGCGCTCCGCGAGCTCGCCCCCGGGTCGACCTTCTACGCCCGGGGGATGGAGATCGTCGTCGACACCGTCGACCTCGGCCCCGACGGACAAGACGTCCGCGACTGGTCGCTGTGCCCGTGCTGCGGGTACGCCCAGGAGATCCACACCACCCAGCCAGCACCGACGCAGTGCCCGCGCTGCCTCTCCCTGGACATCGCCGACGCCAAGCAACGCGTCAGAGCGCTCGAGCTGCGGCGCGTCTCCGCCGAGGTGCGCCGCGACGAGGCCGCCATTAGTGACGCCCGCGACGAACGCGTTCGCCAGAGATACAGCATCGTCGTCGCCGCAGACATCGACCCGACCACCATCGTCAAGCAGTGGTTCGTGGACGGCTACGACTTCGGCGTGAAATACCTCAGCCACCTCGACGTGCGTTGGTTCAACACCGGCAAGCTCGCAGGACTCGGATCCACCTTCGCGGTGGCCGGGAACGAGTGCCCAGTCGGCGGGTTCCGAGTCTGCGCGGCCTGCGGTCACCTCAGCTCAGGGGACGGCACCAACAACACGCGTGAGCACAAACCCTGGTGCGTCTACCGGACGAGTGCCCAGGAGAGCACAGTCGACCTCATGCTCTCCCGAAGCCTGCGGACCCAAGGGCTCGTCATCCGACTACCCCACTCCGTGACCAGCGCGGACACGTTCGCCGAACCCAGTCTCTCGGCCGCGGTCATGCTGGGATTGCGCGAACGCCTCGGCGGCTCGCCAGACCACATCACGGTGTCGCTCATCGCCGACCCACTGCCACCCACCGCCGGTGGCCCGGGGGGCCAGACCGCGAGGGCCCTGCTCCTCCACGACTCGGTCCCCGGCGGCACCGGGTACCTCGCAGGTCTGAGCGATCACCACACGATGTGGGACGTGCTCACCACCGCATGGCAGATCCTCCGCGACTGTCCCTGCTCGCAGGAGTCCCGCCTCGCCTGCCACCGGTGCCTGCTGCCCTTCGCCGACAACCGGCCGGACACCGTCTCGCGCACCGTCGCCGAACGTCACCTCCGAGACATCCTGCTCGGTGGAACGCCAGGCCCTGACGGTCAGGACGACGATCCCCACGCCGTGGCCCCCGGCGACGCATCAGGGTGGAACGTCACCGAGATCGAGCCGCCGAGCGGAGCCCACGCCTCGCCGCTCGAGATCCGGTTCCGCACCCTGTTCACACGACGACTCCAAGCCCTCGGCGCCACCGTCAAAGAACTTCCAGGGCCGCACGGCAACACCCTGCAGATCACCATCCCAGGCGGCCAACGACGTTGGTCCTTCGAGCCAGAGCTGCCCCTCGGACCGGTCAAGCCCGACTTCGTGCTGCGCTGCGACGACCCCAACGTCCCTCGCGTGGCGATCTTCACCGACGGGCACTTCTACCACGCGAGCCCAACGCACAACATCATCGCCGTCGACTCCGAGAAGCGTGCCGGGCTGCGCGACGAGGGGTACGTCGTCCTTGCGCTCACCCACGCCGACCTCGAAGCGAGCGAGACGGCGGGAGCGGGCGTCGGGTCCGGGCACGGGCTCGCTCCGTCGTGGCTCTCCTCGCACACCGTCGAAGTCCTCATGGAAGCCGGATTCACCTTCCCGCCATCCGCTGTCGAAGCCGCCAACGGAGGAGCGATCGGATTCCTCATGGCATGGATCCAGAAGACCGACACCACCGGCACGAGACAGCTCGCCGACACCCTGCCGTGGTTCTTCGCGCCCATGGCTGATCAGTGCATGCTCGACGCCGACACACCGCTCGAGACGCACGCCGCACACCACCTCCTCGGAGAACCCGACATCACGGGAACGACAGCCGCATGGAGATGGCGAGAAGGGCCGCTCGTGCTCCTCGCCCGGGCACAGGGGGAGGAGCAGACCAGCAACGTCGAGCTCGCCATCCTCCTCGACGACCGCGACGAAGCCGTCACCGGCCCCGACCACCGAGCCGCGTGGCAGCGCTGGATCCACCTGTCGAACGCCATCAACCTACGCACGCACACCACAGTCCTCGGCGCCCTGAGCCAGATCGACCTCGGAGCAACCGGAACCCCCGCCGCATCCCTCGGACAAAGCCCACGAGTGGACCTCGCCCACGAGTGGCGAGTGATCCTCGAAGCCGACCCCGCCGCAACCGGGGGCCACGCACCCCTGTCTGCCTCTGAACGGGAGGTGCTCGTCCAGCTCGAACGGGCCGGCCTCCCCGCGCCAGAGGTCGGCGAAGAAGTCGAAGACGGGATCCCCGTCTTCGTGTGCTGGCCCACCCTGAAGGTCGCACTCGACCACGACCTCGACCACACAGACCGCACCGACCTCGTCAGCGCAGGATGGACCGTCCTTCCGCTCGATAGCCCCACGCTCAGCGACGCCCTCCTGGAGAAGTGATGCCCAACATCATCATGTCCAAGTCGAGCAACAAGCTCGAACCCTCGTTGAAGAAGAAGGCCTACGCCTTCCTCGAAAAGCTCACCGAGAACGACGCCTCCCCGGGTCTCCACATCGAACCCATCCACAACTCCGTCGACCAGCGTGTGCGCACCGGACGGGTCGACGACTTCTTCCGAGCAGTGCTGTTCAAGATCACCGGAGCTGCCGAACCGACCTACGTCTTCCACGGCATCTGGCCCCACGACGACGCCATCGCTCTCGCGAAGAAGACGACACTCACCGTCAACCCCGTCAACGGGATCACCGAGATCCGAACCGTCGAACCCACGAGCGAGACGACGTACGACACCCCGGCCGAGGCACCTCGCGAACCACCCGTCGTCGAGGCCGTCGACGATGCGCCCCACCCCGTGCTCGACGCGCTCGGAATCACGAGCACCGACCTCGTCGACCTCCTCGGGATCGACCGGGACCTCGCCGATGCCGCGCTCGCTGCGACGACCGAGGACCACCTCCTCGAGATCGCAGGCGGCGCGGTCGAGTGGCAAGGCCTGGCGCTGATCGACCTCGCCTCCGGCCACAACCTTGCGGAGGTGCGAGAGCGGCTCGCCCTGGACCAGCCCGTCGAAGCCTCCACGAACGACGACGAAGCCATCCTCAGAGGCCTCGACCACGCTGCCGCCAAGCTGTCGTTCACGTACATCGAGAGCAACGACGAGCTGCGGCGCGCGATCGACGAAGGAGACTTCGGCTCCTGGCGGGTGTTCCTCCACCCCGAGCAGCGCCGGTACGTCACGGGACGGTGGAAGGGCCCTTTCCGGCTCTCCGGTGGTGCCGGGACAGGCAAGACCGTCGTCGTCCTGCACCGTGCGCGATCGCTGGCGAGAAGCGGCCAGGGCCGGCGCGTCATCGTCACCACGTACACGACGAACCTCGCCGACGCGATGAAGCGAGACCTCTACCGGTTGGACCCCCAGCTGACCGTGTCCAACACCCTCGGCGACCCCGGGGTCTACGTCGCAGGAATCGACGCACTGGCAGCCCGAGTCCTCAAGCACGCGGGTGAAGCAGGACACGTCGCCGCCGCGGCGGTCCTGGGTGCAGGAGCCCGTGTCGGTGCCCTCCGACCGGGCAACGCCCGCTGGAACGAGGTCCTCGACATCCACGGCGACGAGCTCCCCACGGAGCTGCGCAGCGCGTCCTTCCTCGACGCCGAGTACGCGACCGTCGTGCTGCCGGCACAGATCACCACCGAAGCCGAGTACCTCAAGGTCCGCCGGCCCGGCCGAGGCGTCTCTCTGGACCGGGCCCGACGCCGAGCAGTGTGGAGAGTCATCGCCGCATACCGGAACCACGGAGCGCTCGACCGTCAGATGGACTTCGACGAAGCCGCAGCAGTCGCCGCCGAGCACCTGAACTCGCTCAGCGTGAACGGCAGCGGCTACGTCGCCGACCACGTCCTCGTCGACGAAGGCCAGGACCTCACACCCTCACGATGGCGGCTGCTGCGTGCCCTCGCCGGACCCGAGCAACGCCCGGACGACCTCTTCATCGCCGAAGACTCCCACCAGCGAATCTACGGGCAGAAGGTCGTGCTCTCCCGATACGGCATCGCGATCGTCGGCCGCTCACGTCGACTGACCCTCAACTACCGCACCACCGCCCAGAACCTCGCCTTTGCTCTCGGTGTCCTCGCACCGGGAACCTACACGGACCTCGATGACGAGCAGGAGAAGTCCTCCGACTACCGGTCCGCGCGGTCAGGGCCCGTCCCGTCCCTGCGTGCCTGCACCGGAATCGCCGAGGAGTACGACCACGCCGCCGACACCATCAAGGGGTGGTTGGCTGGAGGGGTCGTCCCCGACACCATCGCGGTGCTCGTCCGCGACCGACTCCTCCGCGACAAAGTCGTCGCAGCCCTCGGAGAACGAGGAGTGGGCGCACGAGCCGTCGACCGCGAAGAGATCAAAGGTGGCATGCCGGTCGTGATGACCATGCACCGATCCAAGGGGACCGAGTTCTCCCGCGTGCTGCTCTTCGGAATGAGCGAAAGCTCCATCCCAGCAGGACTGCGCTCCGAGAAGTACTCCGAGAGCTCATGGAACGACGCGATCCTCCGCGAACGTTCCCTGCTCTACGTCGCCTCGACACGTGCACGAGACGAGCTCGCGGTCTCGTGGAGCGGAGTCACCTCGCCTCTCCTGGCCTGACGGTGCACCCACCTACGCCGCGCTGACCACCACTTCGCCTGCCCCGGCCCCGGGCGCCCCGAAGACGATGGTGCGGTTGGCGACCTTGTCGCTGAAGAAGCGGTCGTGGCTGACGACGACGACGGCGCCGGGGAAGTGCACGAGGGCGCGTTCCATGACCTGGGTGCTGGACAGGTCGAGGTGGTTGGTGGGCTCGTCGAGCAGCAGCACGGACGCCCCGGACAGCAGGCACTGGGCCATGGCGACGCGGGCGCGCTGACCTCCGGAGAGGTTGCCGATCTTCTGCTTGAGGTCCGCGTCGGAGAACTGGAACATGGCGAGGAACCGGTTGACGGACTTGCGGGTCGCGGTGAGGGCCAGACTGTCTGGCATGGAGTTCACGGCGTGGCTCACGGTGTCCGTGGGGTCGAGGGCGTCGAGGACCTCGTTGTAGGAGATCGTCTCGGTGCCCTTGGTCCACGCCGCCTCACCGGCGTCGGGCGCTTCCTCGCCGGTGAGGACGCGGAGCAGCGTCGACTTGCCGCTGCCGTTGGCGCCCGTCACCACGATGCGGTTGCCGCGCCGGATCTCCAGGCTCAACCCGTCGAAGAGGACCTTGTCGCCGTACGCCTTGCTCAGGCCCTCCACCCGGCACAGCACGTCCTTGACGTGCAGGCCGCCGTAGATCTCCGTGATGATCTGGTCCACCGGGCGTGGTGCCCGCGCCTTCTTGATCTTCGCCAGCTTGTTCCCCAGGCCCTTGCCCGCCCGGGCGGCCTCGCGGCGGTCCGCGATGCCCTCCGCCTCGAACGCCAACAGCTCGGACTCGTGCACGAACTGCGACTCGAGGGTCTTCAACCGGAACTGCTTCTCCACCACGTACTCGGCGAAGTTCCCCGAGTACTCGTGGAGGTGGAAGTTCTCCACCTCCACGGTGCGCGTCGCGACGGCGTCGAGGAACGCCCGGTCGTGGGACACCACGATCGCCGCCCCGCGGAAGTCACGGAACCACGCCTCCAACCACTCCACACCGGCGACGTCGAGGAAGTTCGTGGGCTCGTCGAGGAGCAGCACGTCGGGCCGTTCGAGGACGATCTTCGCGAGGGCCGCACGGTTGCGCCACCCGCCCGACAGGGCGTCGATGGGGCACGTGCGGTGCGCCTCGTCGAACCCCAGGGTCGTCAGGGCGGTGTCGATGTGCCGGCCGTAGTCCCACCCGTCGAGGCGCTCCATCTCCTCGAACAGCTCCGCCTGCCGCTGCACCAGCCGGTCCAGGGCCGGGCCGTCCGACGGGTCCGCCGCGATGGCCTCGTCGATGGACGCGAGCTCCGCCTCCACGGCCTTGATCTCCACGAACAACCCGTCGAGGACCTCCGTGATGGTGGCCTGCCCGTCGAGCTCGGAGAACTGCGAGAAGTACCCGATGCGCGTGCCCTGCTCCACGGTGACCGTCCCGGAGTCCGGCTCCACCTGCCCGAGGGCCAGCCTGAGGAGCGTCGTCTTCCCCGACCCGTTCTTCCCGATGAGACCCACCCGGTCGCCGGCGTCGAGGCGGAAGAACGCCTCACGGAGGATCGGGGTGGACTCGTAGCGGACGTGGACGTCGTGCAGCCGGATCAGGCTCATGGGGACCTCTCGAGGGAAGGGCGCGCAGCTCGGAGGAGTGTCCGGCACAGGGCGAGCCCCGAGTCTACAAAGCGGCCGTGCGCGGCGGGCGCGCGTCCACGACCCCTTCTGCCCACGGCGCACGCAGGTTAGGCTGCGCTTACCTGACCCTCGACGACGGAGCGAGCATGCCCCGCACCAGCGCCACCCAGACCCGCCTCAAGCCCGAGACGTCCGAGCTCCTCGTCCTCGAGGTCCTCGCCACCCGGCGCATCTCGCCGAGCTTCGTGCGCGTCACCCTCGGCGGACGCGACATCGACCGCTTCCGCCCCATGGGGTTCGACCAGTGGTTCCGCCTGTTCATCCCCGTCGCCGAGGACTCCCTCGAACGCCTCCCGCAGAAGCTCAGCACCCTCGCCTACCTGAAGTTCCTCACCATCTCCAAGACGTCACGCCCCGTGCTGCGCAACTACACGGTCCGTGACTTCCGGGACGACGGCCCGCAGGGTCCGGAGCTCGACGTCGACCTCGTCCTCCACGGCGACGACGCCCACGGCACCGCGGGTCCCGCGAGCACGTGGGCCCGCACCTGCGCCCCCGGCGACGTGGTCGCCGTCCTCGACGAGGGCATCAGCTTCGCCCCCGACCCCGCCCTGGGGCACGTGGTCCTCGTCGCCGACGAGACCGGGCTGCCCGCCGTCGCAGGGATCCTCCGCTCCCTGCCCGCGGACACGACCGGCACCGTCGTCGTGGAGATCCCCACCGGCGACGACCGGCAGGACCTCGAGGCGCCCGCTGGTGTCGACGTCCGCTGGGTGGCCCGCGGCGGCTCCGACGAGCAGCCCGGGCACGCCGCCCTCGAGGCGGCCCGCGCGCTGCCCGTGCCCACCGAGCCCTTCTACGGCTGGGTGGTGGGGGAGTCCGCGCTGCCCGTCGGGCTCCGCCGCCACTGGGTCGCCGCGGGCGTCCCCAAGGAGAACATCGTGTTCTGCGGCTACTGGAAGGTCGGCAAGACCCACTGACCGTCGCTACCGTGGGCAGATGACCCAGGAACCCGCGCCCGCCCCACGGTCCGTCTCGCGCCGCACCATCGTCGTCGCCGCGCTCGTCGTCCTCGCCGTCGCGGTGACGACCGTCGTGGTGCTCGCCCTGCGCGACGACCCCGACGACGGGGGAGCGGACCCGACGAGCACCGCGAGCCCCGGCCCGGCGCCCACGACCACCGACGGCGGCACGGGCGACGCGCCCGATCCCGCCGACCCGGGGACGGACCTTGCCGACCCCGGTACCGTGCCCGACGCCACCGGCCTGTCGGTGACCGTGGTCGACCAGCACGCCGGGACGCCCGACGGGTTCTCCGGCCAGGACTCGGGCGCCGTCGTCATGCTCGACGAGGGGACCATCCACGTCGTCACCTACGGCAGCTCGTCGTGTCCGCTCACCCCGGTCTCGATGGAGATCGTCGACGGCGAGATCCACGTCGACGTCGAGGGGCCTGCCGGCGACGTCATGTGCACGCAGGACTACGCGCCCACCACCACGGTGATCGAGCTCCCGGACGAGTTCGCCGACGCGGACGTCCCGCCCGTCGTGCACGTCGAGTCCGCGCTGCGCTGACCGGCCCGGCCCGCGCTGACCGGCCGGGCCGGTCCGCGGTGCGCGGCCCGGCCCGGCCGACGGCTCAGTCGCGGGGCGTGACGACCTTGCGCGCGGTCGGCAGCGCAACGCACAGCAGGGCCGCCTTCACGGCGTCGCCCGCGAGGAACGGCACGACGCCGAGCGTCAGGGCCGTGGCGAGGTCCACGTCGAGGAACGCCATGAGCCACGGCACGCCCCCGGCGTAGACGACCACGGTGGCCGTGGCCACGAGCGCGACGGTGCGCAGCGGGGTGCGGTCCGCGCCGCGGCGCGCGAGGTGCCCGGCGAGGAACGCGGCCGGGACGTAGGCGAGGACGTACCCGAAGGACGCGAAGGCCCAGCCGCTCGCGCCCTCGGCGTAGAACGGTGCACCGAGCACGCCTGCCGCGACGTACAGGCCCATGCTCGCCGCGCCGCGCCCGGACCCGAGCGCCGCCCCGGTGAGCAGGACCCCGAAGGTCGCCAGGGAGATGGGCACCGGGGTGAAGGGCAGGTGGATGCTCAGCTGGGCGAGCAGCGCGACGACGAGCGTCCCGGTGACGACGAGGACCGTGTCGGTGAGCGCGCGGCTCGTGGCGAGGACGGGGACACGGTCGGCGAGGACGGTGCGGGCGGGGCTGCCGGCGAGCTCGGGCGAGGTCATGAGGCTCCAGGGGGACGGGCGGCGCGCTCCGCGCACCGCGCTTGAACACCGTTCAGGTGCTTGAACGGTGTTCAAGATAGTTCTGGGCTGCGGTACGGTCAAGCGTGGCTCTCACCCGTGACGACGTGCTCACCGGTGCGCTCGCGATCCTCGACGAGTACGGCCTCGGCGACCTCACCATGCGCCGTCTCGCTGGGTCGCTCGGCGTCCAGCCCGGCGCCCTCTACTGGCACGTCGCCAACAAGCAGGCCCTCCTCGGGGCGATCGCCGACCGCATCCTCGACGGCCTCGACGGCGGACTCCCTGTCGGGGACTGGGACACGCGCATCACCGAGCTCGCCCACCGCCTGCGCGCCGCGCTCCTCGCCCACCGCGACGGTGCCGAGGTGGTCGCCGCCGCCTACGCCCTGCAGACCGGGCGCGGCCAGACCGTGCGCCTCATGACGGAGGTCCTCGCCGACGCGGGCCTCGACGAGACCGAGGCCGAGCTCGCCGCGCTCACCCTCCTCCACTACGTGTTCGGCCACACCGCCGACGAGCAGTCGCACGCCCAGGCCGCCGAGCACGAGCCCGCCGGGGCGCCGGGCGCGCTCGCGAGCGGCACCGCACGGTTCGGGTTCGGGCTGAGCGTCTTCGTCGACGGGCTCCGCGCGCGCCTCGTGTGACCCTCAGCCCAGGCGCATCTCCATGACGTGGTCCTCGTGCACCTGGTCGCCCGTCCGGAAGTGCCGGACCCCCACCACCTCGAAGCCCGAGCGCGCGTAGAAGCCCTGGGCCCGAGCGTTCTGCTGGTTCACGCCCAGGCACACCACCTGGGCGTCGCCCGCACGGGCCGCGTCGAGGGCGGCGGTCATGAGCCGCCGCGCCGCACCCGAGCCGTGCAGGCCCGGCAGCACGTAGAACTTGCTCACCGTGACCGTCCGCCCGGGAGTCACGGCGGCCGCCAGCTCCGGGTCGTCCGGGGTCCCGGCCACGAGCACCGTGTACGCGACGAGCGTCCCCGCCTCGTCCTGGAGGACGAGGACGGTGGACGCCGGGTCCTCGAGGAAGCGCGCGAAGCCCCCGGCGGACAGCGTCGTCGCCAGGACGTGGTCGATGCCCGCCTGCTCCGTGCCCGGCGGGCACGCCAGCGGGAAGGTCACCGCAGCGAGTTCCGCGAGCGCCGCGGTGTCGGAGCGTCGGGCGGAGCGGACCGTGAGCGTGCCCGGTGCGGCGCCCGGCATGGTGCTCGGTGCGCTGCTCGCCCCGGGGTCGGGGGTGCTCACCGTGCGAGGCCCTCGACGACGCGGGCTCCGGGGAGCGTGGCGAGGAGCGCTCCGGGGAGGGCGAGCTTGGAGCGGCGCACCCCGGACCCGATGACCACGGTCCCGGTGAGGGCTGCGGCGTCGACGAGGAGGGGCCAGGAGGCGTCGAGGCCGACGGGGGTGATGCCTCCGTGCTCCATGCCGGAGTCCGCGACGGCGCGGTCCGTGGGCACGAAGGACGCCTTGCGGACGTCGAGGAGCTTCTTGACGGTCCCGTTGACGTCGGCGCGCGTCGAGGCGCGCACGGCGAGGGCTGCGACCCGTTCGGTGCCTTCGCGTCGGCCGCCGACGAGCACGCAGTTCACGGACGCCTCGAGGGGGATCGCGTAGGCGTCGCTCATGGCGGCGGTGTCGGACAGGTCCGGGTCGATCTCGGCGACGAGGACCTCGTGGGCGACCTCGGGGACGTCGAGCGCCCAGCGGGCGAGGGCCTGCGAGGTGGCGTCGGCGAGCAGCTCGGGGTGCTCGATGGCAGGTGCCCACTCGAGCGTGCCGAGGACGGTGGCCGTGGCTGCGGCCGCGCTCGTGCCGTCGCCGGGTCCGGTGTGCTGTGTCATGCGGGCAGGGTAGCCGCGGGCGCGGGGCGGCTGCCAGGTGGTCCCGGTGGCCGCCCCTGCGCGGGCGGCTACGCCTGGAAGGTGGCGGTGAGCGTGGCGCGCGCGATCGTGTGGAACACGGCGGTGAACGCGACGAGCGTCGGGCTCTGCTCGGGGTCGACGTCGAGGGTGTCGACGTCCAGGGCGTGGACGGCGAAGACGTAGCGGTGCGGGCGGTCGCCGGCGGGCGGGGCGGCGCCCGAGTAGTCGAACTCGCCGCCGTCGTTGCGGACGTGGAACGCTGCGCCCGGGAGCATGAGGTCGCTGGACCCGTCGCCGGGCTGGAGCTCCGTGACGTCGGTGGGGACGTCGACGACGGTCCAGTGCCACCAACCCGCGGGCGTCGGGGCGTCGGGGTCGAACATGTTCACGAGGAAGGACTGCGTCTGCTCGGGGAAGCCCGACCAGGCGAGGTGCGGCGACGTGTTGCTCCCGCCGGCGGAGAACGCCGGGTCCAGGTGGCCCCCGTCGGTCATGTCCTCGCTCGTGAGCGAGAACGACGGCACGGAGGGCAGGAGGGAGTAGGGCTCGGGCGGGACGGGGCGTGAGAGGTCCATGCCCCCATCATGCGACCCGGGGACCGGTGGGCGCACGACGAGCGGATCATCACCCGCTCGCGGGGGGCGGTGGCGCCACCGGGTGACGTATCGTGTTCGAACACACGTTCGAACAGGGTGTGTCGTCCCCGCCGCACACCGTCACGGCAGCCCGGGAGCGACCGCCCACCCCGGCACGAGGAGGTCCACGATGCACGCCCCCGGGACCTCCCGCACCGACCACACCGATGACACCGACGGCGCTGACGGTACAGACGGCACGGCGCCCGTCTCCCGCGCCGAGCGGGCCCGGGCCGCGCTGCGTCGGGCCGAGGAGCTCACCGGCGCGAGGTCCGTGGTCCAGGTGGACCAGGGGACCACCGAGCTCACCTCGGACCACGGTCGCGCCCCGGGGCCCCCGTCCCGTCCGCCGGGCGGGCACCTCGCCGTCGCCCCCGACCCGTCCCCGGCCCCGGGCGAAGTCACGGACCTCGCGGGCGTCGATCGCGCGGACCGACCGGTGCGGGCGCTCACCACCCGGGAACGCCCCGCCCTGCCCGTCCCCGCCGAGCTCGCGGCGCTCGTCCCCGAGGGCATCCGACGCGGCAGCACGGCCACGGTCAGCGGGTCCACGTCGCTGCTCCTCGCCCTGCTCGCCGAGGTCACCCGCGACGGCGGCTGGGTCGCCGTCGTCGGCGCACCACGGACCGGGGTGCTCGCCGCCGCCCAGATGGGCGTGGCCCTCGACCGGCTCGTGCTCGTGCCCGCCCCCGGGCCCGACACCGCCGTCGTCGTCGCCGCGCTCCTCGACGGCATGGACGTCGTGGTCGTGGGGCCCGACGCCGCGCTCGCGGACGGCGACCGGCGACGGCTCGCGTCCCGGGCGCGGGAGCGGGCGTCGGTCCTCGTGTCCACGACCACCTGGCCGGGGGCGCACCTCGTCCTGACGACCGAGCACACCCGGTGGTCCGGACTGGGTTCCGGGCACGGCAGGCTCCGCACGCGACGTCTCACCGTCGCCCGCTCCGGGCGGGGTGCCGGTGGCCGGACCCTGCGGGCCGACGTCGCGCTGCCCGTGCGCCCCGCCGACGCACCCACCACCCGCCCGGGCGTGCCGCCCGTCGGCCCGCACGACGCGCCCTCCGCCCGTCCTGCAGCCGCGGGGCCGGGGGCGGACCCCGGCCTGCCGAGGGTCGGGTGAATCCTGTGCGTCCCGTGACCACCAGCCTCGACGAGGCTGCGCAGGCCGAGCAGGCCACGGAGGCTGCGCAGGACGTCGTCGCCCTCCGCACCGCCGTCCTGTGGGTCCCGGACTGGCCGGTCCTCGCCGCGGTGCGCTCCGACGGCGTCCCCCCGGACCTGCCCGCCGCGGTCCACGACGGTCGCCGCGTCACGGCCGCCTCCGCCCTGGCCCGCACCCAGGCGGTCCGCCGCGGCATGCGCCTGCGGGCCGCGCAGGAGTGCTGCCCGGACCTCGTGCTGCTCCCCGCCGACGACGGGCGCGACACCCGCGAGTTCGAACCCGTGGCCGCCGCGGCCGAGACGCTCGTCGCCGGTCTCGAGGTCGCCCGCCCGGGCCTCCTCCTGCTCCCCGCCGCCGGCGCGAGCCGGTACCACGGCTCGGAGGAGGCCCTCGCCTCGCTGCTCGTGGACACCGTCGCCCGTCGGACGGGTCACGAGAGCCAGGTGGGCGTCGGCGACGGCGTCCTCGCCGCGATCCTCGCCGCACGGGACGCCCGCATCCTGCCGCCCGGCACGTCCGTGAGCCACATCGCCGCCCAACCCCTCCACGCGCTCCTGCACGCCGCCACCAGCCCGCAGACCGTGCCCCGGGTGAACGACCTCGTCGACCTCTGGGGACGCCTCGGGCTGCGCACCCTCGGCGACCTCGCCGCGCTCGCCGAGGCCGACGTCCACACCCGGTTCGGGCACCTCGGCCGCTGGGCCCACCGCCTGGCCCGCGGGGCGGACCTCCGCCCGCCCGCCGCCCGCCGCGTCGAGCCCGACATCGAGGTGGGGTGCGCCCTCGACCCGCCCGCCGAGCGCGTCGACACCGCCACCTTCGCGGCCCGCACGCTCGCCGAGGAGCTCCACGCCCTCGTCCTCGCCCGCTCCGTGACGTGCGGGCGCATCCGCATCTGCGCCACCACCGAGGAGGGCACCGAGCTCGCCCGCACCTGGCGCACCGACGACGGGGCCCTCGGCGGGTTCTCCGCGCCCCGCATCACCGACCGCGTCCGTTGGCAGCTCGAAGGCTGGCTCACCCGTGCGCGCCCCGCCCCCGGGACCACCGAGGAGGTGCCCGCCCCCTCACCGCTCGTCCGGCTGACCATCACCGCGGAGGACGTCGCCCCCGCCGGCGCCCAGCAAGGACGCCTGTGGGGCGCCGCCAGCGGCGACGACCTCCGTGCCCGACGCGCCACCGAACGCGTCCAGGGACTCCTCGGCGGCGACGCCGTGCTCAGCGCCACCCTCCAGGGTGGGCGCGGCCTCGTCGACCAGGTCCACCTCGTGCCCTGGGGCGACGCCGCACCCCCCGTGCGCCCCGCGGACCGCCCCTGGCCGGGCCGCCTGCCCGACCCCGCCCCGGCGACCGTCCTGCCCGAACCCCTGCCCGTCGACGTCCTCGACGCACGAGGGGCGCCCGTCGTCGTCACCGCCCGGCTCACCACCAGCGGCGACCCCGCCACCGTCGTCGCCCCCGACGCCACCCACCGCGTCCACGGGTGGGCCGGGCCCTGGGCGCTCGCCGAACGCTGGTGGACGGGCGGCGGCACACGGCGCGTCCACCTCCAGGTCGAGCTCGAGGACGGCACCGCCCTGCTGCTCGCCTGCACCGGCGGACGGTGGACCTGCGAGGCGCTCTATGACTGACGGCCCCGCGTACGCCGAGCTCCACGCCCACTCCGCGTTCAGCTTCCTCGACGGCGCCACCCAGCCCGAGGACATGGCCGCCGAGGCCGCGCGCCTCGGGCTGTCCGCGCTCGCCCTCACCGACCACGACGGCCTCTACGGGGTGGTCCGGTTCGCCCAGGCCGCCCGTGACCTCGGGCTCGCCACCGTCTTCGGGGCGGAGCTCCACCTGCCCACGGCCGACGGCACCCTCGACGCACCCACGGGCGTCCCCGACCCGCGGTCCACCCACCTCCTCGTCCTCGCCCGCGGCCCCGAGGGGTACCGCAGGCTCTCCAGCGCCATCGCCACCGCCCACCTGGACGCCGGCCGCAAGGGCGCCGCCCGGTACGAGCTCGACCGGCTCGGCGAGCAGGCCGCGGGGGAGTGGCTCGTCCTCACCGGGTGCCGCAAGGGCGCCGTGCGCCAGGCGCTCGAGGGCGCGCCCCACGGGTGGGACGTCGCCGCCGCCCGACGCGAGCTCGACCGCCTCGTCGCCACCTTCGGCCACGACAACGTCGCCGTCGAGATCACCGACTCCGGTGCGCCCCTCGACACCGAGCGCAACGACCTCCTCGCCGACCTCGCACGCTCCGCCCGCCTGCCCCTCGTCGCCACGACCGCCGCCCACTACGCCCACCCCCGCGACGCCGACCTCGCGGCCACCCTCGCCGCCGTCCGGGCACGCTCCTCCCTCGACGACATGGACGGGTGGCTGCCCGCCGGACCCACCGCCCACCTGCGGTCCGCCACCGAGATGCTCGCCCGCCACAGCCGCCACCCCCACGCCGTCGCCACCGCCGCCGCGCTCGGCGCCGAGTGCGCGTTCGACCTGTCGCTGGTCGCCCCCAACCTCCCCCCGTACCCCGTGCCGCCCGGGCACACCGAGGCCACGTGGCTGCGCGAGCTCGTCCGACGCGGCGCCCTCGACCGGTACGGCCCCCGCGACGCCGAGCGCGTGCCCGGCGCCCACGCCCAGATCGACCACGAGCTGCGCGTCATCGAGGAGCTCGGCTTCCCCGGGTACTTCCTCATCGTCTACGACCTCGTCGAGCTCTGCCGCGTCCGGGGCATCCTCGCCCAGGGTCGGGGCTCCGCCGCGAACTCCGCCGTCTGCTACGCCCTGGGCGTCACCGCCGTCGACGCCGTCGCCCACGGTCTGCTCTTCGAGAGGTTCCTCGCCCCCGAGCGCGACGGCCCCCCCGACATCGACGTCGACATCGAGTCCGCCCGCCGCGAGGAGGTCATCCAGCACCTCTACGAGAAGTTCGGCCGCACCCACGCCGCCCAGGTCGCCAACGTCATCACCTACCGGCCACGGTCCGCCGTGCGCGACGCCGCCCGCGCCCTCGGCTACGACGCCGGGCAGCAGGACGCCTGGAGCAAACGCATCGAACGGTGGGGCTCCCTGCGCGCGCCCGCCCCCGCGACGCCCGAGCCCGTGCCCACGCGTGCCCCGGACCGCCCGCAGACCCCGCGCACCGCCCGCGCGGAGCGCCACGCCACCCGCGAGGGCCTGTGGCCCGAGGCCCCCACCCCCTCGAGCGACGTCGACGGCATCCCCGACACCGTCGTCGACCTCGCCGAACGCCTCCTGCGCCTGCCCCGCCACCTCGGCATCCACTCCGGCGGCATGGTCATGTGCGACCGCCCCGTCATCGAGGTGTGCCCCGTCGAGTGGGCGCGCACCCCCGGGCGCACCGTCCTCCAGTGGGACAAGGAGGACTGCGCCGACGCCGGCCTCGTGAAGTTCGACCTCCTTGGCCTCGGGATGCTCACCGCCCTGCGCATCGGCTTCGACCTCGTCGCCGAGCTCGAGGGTGTCCACCTCACCCTCCACGGCCTCCCGCAGGACGACCCCGCCGTCTACGACCTGCTGTGCGCCGCCGACACCGTCGGCGTGTTCCAGGTGGAGTCCCGCGCCCAGATGTCCACCCTGCCCCGCCTGCAGCCCCGACGCTTCTACGACATCGTCATCGAGGTCGCCCTCATCCGCCCCGGCCCCATCCAGGGCAACTCCGTCCACCCCTACATCAACCGCGCCCGCGGCCGCGAGAAGGTCACCTACCTCCATCCCCTCCTCGAACCCTCGCTGTCCAAGACCCTCGGCGTCCCCCTCTTCCAGGAACAGCTCATGCAGATGGCCATGGACGTCGCCGACTTCACCCCTGCCGAGGCCGACCGGCTCCGCCGTGCCATGGGGTCCAAACGGTCCACCGAACGCATGGAGGCGCTGCGCTCGCGGCTGCTCCAGGGCATGGCGGCCAACGGCATCGACCGGAGCACCGGGGAGCAGATCTTCGACAAGCTCAAGGCCTTCGCCGACTTCGGGTTCCCCGAGTCCCACGCCTACTCCTTCGCGTTCCTCGTCTACGCGAGCGCGTGGCTCAAGGCCCACCATCCCGCGGAGTTCTACGCAGGGCTCCTCGCCGCGCAGCCCATGGGCTTCTACTCGCCGCAGTCCCTCGTCGCCGACGCCCGCCGGCACGGCATCGACGTGCTCCGCCCGGACGTCCTCGCCTCCGGGGTGCAGGCCGGCGCCGAGTGGGTCGGAGGCGACGACGCCTCCGACGGCGACGCGACCGGCAGGACGGGGGCCAGGGACCGGGGTGCGCGGGGGCCGGGCGCGGGGGAGCGACGGCTCGCCGTGCGGATGGGGCTCGCGTCGGTGCGGACCGTGAGCGAGGACGTGGCGCAGGCGCTCGTCGACGCGAGGGCCGCGGGCGGCCCGTTCGTCGACCTGCGGGATCTCGCCCGGCGGGTCCGGCTGAGCACCGCGCAGCTCGAGGCCCTCGCCACGGCCGGCGCCCTCGAGGGCCTGGGCGTCGACCGGCGGGAAGCCCTGTGGGCCGCGGGTGCGCTCGCGCAGGAGACCCCGGGGACCCTGCCGGGCGTCTCGGTCGGTGTCACGGCGCCCACCCTGCCCGGCATGACGGCGCTCGAGACGGACGTCGCCGACGTGTGGGCCACGTCGGTCTCCACGGAGTCCTACCCCACGGAGCACGTGCGCCCCGGGCTCGTGGACGCGGGCGTGCTCACGGTCATCGAGACGTTCGCGCACGAGGCGGGCCGCCGGGTCGCGGTGGCCGGGGTGGTCACCCACCGGCAACGACCCGGCACCGCGCGCGGTGTGACGTTCCTCTCCCTCGAGGACGAGACGGGGCTGCTCAACGTCGTCTGCTCGCCCGGGCTGTGGAGCCGGTTCCGCCGCGTCGCACGGACGTCCGCGGCGCTCGTCGTCCGAGGGCGCGTGGAGCGTGCCGACGGCGTGACCAACCTCGTCGCCGAGCACCTCGCACCGTTGTCCCTGCAGGTCGGCACATCTTCACGGGACTTTCGCTGACTCGCGGAGATTTCAACCACCCAAACGTCCGACGCATGGCTACTCTGAACTGATGCCTCCGATCGGTCCCCTCGTCGCGTACCCGCTGACCCCGCGTGGGGAGGACGGGCGGTTGCTGACCCGTTCGTTCGAACAGCTGGTCGACGCCGCGGTCACCGCTGGCGCCAACGCCGTCGGTGTGCTGGGCAGCACGGGGGGCTTCGCCTACATGCCCCGCTCCACGCGCAAGAGGATCGCCCGCAGCGCCGTCGAGGTCGCCGCCGGGCGGGTCCCCGTCATCGTGGGCGTGGGAGCGCTGAGCACCGCCGAGGTCCTCGCGAACATCGCCGAGGCGGAGGCCGTCGGGGCCAGCGGCGCCCTCCTGCAGCCCATGTCCTACCAGCCGCTCCAGGCCGACGAGATCTACGGCCTCTACCGGGACGCGTCGTCGGCGGCGAACATCCCCATCTGGGTCTACAACAACCCGGCCACGACCGGTCACCGGTTCGGCGTCAAGGAGCTCGCGCGGCTCGGCAGGCTCTCCGGGGTCGCCGGGTTCAAGGACAGCGCTGCCAACGCGACGGACATCAAGGAACGCATGGCGCGGATCGGGGCCGAGCTCCCGCAGCGCACCGCCAAGCGGCTCGACTGGGGGTTCAGCGGGGACGGCCTCGGTGCGCAGATCCTCATGGCCGGCGCATCCACGTGGCACTCCGGCCTCGCCGGCGTGCTGCCCACCGTGTGCGTCGCCATCGCCCAGGCCGCGGCGGGGGACCGCGCCCTCGAGGCGCGCAGCCTCCAGCGCCAGCTCACGCCCCTGTCCGTCATCGCCCGCCAGTACGGCGGGATCCGCACGGTGCACGCCGTCGCCCAGCTCCTCGGCTCGGACGTCGGGCACCTGCCCAAGCCCCTCCTGCCGCTGCCCGACGACGCCCGGGCGCTCGTGCGTCTCGCGCTCGACGGCATCGACGTGCCCGCCCCGCCCCGCCCCAAGCGTCAGCGGACCCCGGTGACCCTCCCCGACGAGGACGACGACGCGCCGGCCGGCGACGGAGCACCTGTCGCCACCCCCGGCAGGCACGCCGGCTGACGGGCGCCCGTCGGTCCCGGGTGTTCTAGGGTCGAGGCATGCGCAGCCTCGAACTCGTGGACTCCTGGCCCGTCGACAACGTCTCGGTGGCGGTGGTCTCCGCCGACGGCGAGATCCTCGGCAGCCGGGGCGACCAGCACCGGGTGTACCGCCTGGCGTCCGTCACCAAGCTCCTCACAGCGACCGCGGTGCTCGTCGCCGTCGAGGAGGGGGCGCTCGGGCTCGACGACCCCGCGGGCCTCGAGGGCTCCACCGTGCGGCACCTCCTCGCCCACACGGGCGGCTACGACTTCACCGAGCGCACCCGTCGCGCCGAGCCGGGGATCCGACGCATCTACTCCAACACCGGGTACGAGGTCCTCGCGGAGACTGTCACTGAACGGTCCGGCATCGCGTTCCCCGACTACCTCCGCGACGCCGTGCTCGTACCCCTCGGCATGGAGGACGCGTCGTTCGAGGGGTCGGCCGCCGCCGACGCCCGTGGCAGCGTCGCGGACCTCGTGCGCTTCGCCCGCGAGCTCCAGGCGCCCACCCTCCTGCACCCCACGACGCTCGCCGAGGCCACCACCGTCGCGTACCCGGGCGTCGACGGGGTGCTGCCCGGCTTCGGCCGCCAGAACCCCAACGACTGGGGCCTGGGCTTCGAGATCCGTGCGCACAAGTCGCCCCACTGGACGGGGGCCACGAGCTCCCCGCGGACCTTCGGACACTTCGGCCAGGCCGGCACCTTCCTGTGGGTCGACCCCGAGGCCCGGGTCGCGTGCGTGGCGCTCACCGACCGCGACTTCGGACCATGGTCCGCGGAGGTGTGGCCCGTGCTCACCGACGCGGTCCTCGACGAGGTCAGAGGCACGTCAGCCACGGATCGCTGACGCGCACGGACCGGTCGACGACCGGTGGCGGCGCGCTGAGAAGGTCGAGATCGTTCCCCTCTGCCCAGATTCGACCTATTCTCTCTCCAACGTGCTCCGCGTCACACGTCGGAGCGCGGTCGTCACCTGAGCATCTGGAAAAGGGGATCCAATGCGTTCACGGAAGACCATGCGCACCACCGCCGTCCTGTCAGCGACGTTGGCGGCCGCTCTCGCGGCCTCGGGGCTCCCGGCGGTCGCAGAACCCGCGGACGACGAGGTGACCGGCTTCGAGATCGACGCGGCACCGGACCGCTCCGCCGTCCTCTCGCCGAGGATCGCCGACCTCGAGGGCCGCGTGTCGGTCTTCGTCCAGACCTCCGGGGAGAGCGCGCTCGACGCCGACCAGAAGGCCAAGGCCACCCAGCGCAGCCAGTCCCAGGGACAGTCCGACGCGGGGATCGAGCGTGCCGCCGAGATCGCCGACACGGCCGCCACCATCGAGGACACGGTCCTCGCCGACGACCCGCAGGCCGAGGTCCTCTACGTCTCCGAGTACAGCGTCCCGGGCGTCGCGCTCGCCGCCGACGCCGACGCGATCCGCGACCTCGCGGACGAGACCGACGTGGTGCGGATCAGCCTCATCGTGCCGCGCAGCATCCCGGAGCCGCAGGCCGCCGACCCGCAGAACGCGAACTCGGCCGACCTCGTCCAGACCATCGACACGTGGACGCAGACCGGGCAGACCGGCGACGGTGTCACGGTCGCCGTCATCGACACCGGTGTCGACTACACCCACGCCGGGTTCGGCGGCCCCGGGACGGCCGAGGCGTACGCCGCCGCGGTGGCGTCCACGGACGCCCCGCAGGAGGGCTGGTACGACCCCGAGAAGTATCTCGGCGGGTACGACTTCGCAGGCCCCACGTACAACGCCGACCCCAGGTCGCCGGCGTACGACCCGGTGCCCGCACCGGACGCGAACCCCGTCGACGGCGAAGGTGGCGGCCACGGCTCCCACGTGGCGGGCACCACGCTCGGGTACGGCATCGACACCGAGGGCGAGACGTTCGAGGGTGACTACACGACCCTCACGCGCGGCGACCTCGACGCCTTCGACCTCGGGCCGGGCGCCGCCCCCGACGCGGGCCTCTACGCACTCAAGGTCTTCGGTGACGCCGGTGGCAGCACCGACCTCACCGGCGCGGCCATCGACTGGGTGGGCCGCTCCATCGCCGAGGGCAACCCCATCGACATCATCAACCTGTCGCTCGGCAGCGACTACGGGGTGGTGGACGACCCCGACAACGCGAAGATCGCGGCACTCATGGACCACGGCGTGCTGCCCGTCATCGCGGCGGGCAACGCCGGTGACCTCACCGACGTCGGAGGCAGCCCCGGAAACACGGGCCGCTCCCTGGCGGTGGCCGCCACGTCGAACGGGCACAGCCTCCTCGACGCCATGGTCGTCACGGCGCCCGGCGACCTCGCGGCGGGCTCGCCCTACCCGGGCCAGTACTCCGTGAACTACTCCGGCGACTTCGCCGTGTCCGGCACGGTCGCGGCTCCGGTCGCGCCCGACAACCTCGAGGGCTGCCAGCCCTTCGACGAGGAGGACGCGGCCCTGCTGTCGGGCAAGATCGCCTGGCTCGAGTGGGACGACGACAACATCGTCTGCGGGTCCGGCACGCGCTTCGCGAACGCTGCAGCCGCCGGTGCCACGGGGGTGATCCTCACGTCGGAGCTCGATGCCTTCGAGTCTGGCATCGCCGGCAGCACGACGATCCCCGGCCTCCAGATCACCGGGACCGCGACCGCGGCCCTCACCGACGCGGCGCACGACGGGACCCTCCAGGTCGAGCTGCGCAGCGACCTCAAGGGCGCCTCCGAGCAGTTCGACGGGGCCCTCGTGGACACCCCGGCGGGCTTCACCTCCCGCGGGGTGCACGGGTCCTACGACGACATCGTCAAGCCCGACGTCGCAGCCCCCGGCGTGTCGATCATCTCCGTGGACTCGGGCACCGGGACCGGGAAGGACGCGAGCAGCGGGACGTCGATGGCGAGCCCGCTCGTCGCCGGCATCGCGGCGCTCGTCGCCCAGGCACGCCCGGACTGGACGCCCGACGACATCAAGGCCGCGGTGATGAACACCGCGACCCACGACGTCACCGTGGAGGGCGACGACGCCACGCCGTACGGGCCGCTGCGCGTGGGCACGGGACGCGTGGACGCCTTCCAGGCGGTCACGACGGCCGTCACCGTCCGCACGCTCGACGCCGGCGGTCTCGTGACCGCGTCGTTCGGCGTCGTCGAGGTGGGCGCCGAGGCGGTCACCGCCCAGCGCACCCTCCAGGTGACCAACCACGGCGACCAGCCGGTCGACTACACGCTCGCCTACCTGCCCCGCACCACGGTGCCGGGTGTCGAGTACACGCTCGACACCGAGAGCGTGAGCCTCGCCCCCTGGGGCACGGCCGAGGTGACGGTCACGATGACGATCGCCGACCCCGCGGCCCTGCGGCGGACGATCGACCCGACCATGGAGACCGTCCAGGACGGTCTGGTGCGGGAGTTCGTCGCCGCAGCGTCCGGTGTCGTCGAGCTCACCCCCACGTCGGGGGAGTCCTCGAGGCTCCGGGTCGCCGTGTTCAGCGCGCCCGAGCCGGTGAGCGACATGTCCGCCGCGGGCGAGGTCCGGTTCGCCGACGCGAAGGCCACGACAGCGCCGCTCGTCCTCCAGGGACGCAGCGTCCTCCAGGGGGAGGGGGCAGAGGGGTACATGTCGCTCTTCGCGCCCTTCCAGCTGGGCATCGAGGACCCCGCCGAGGAGTTCCCCGAGGGGTCCGCACGGCAGACCCTCACCGGGCTCGACGTTCGGTACGCCGGTGCGGCGTCGACGGCGCCACAGCTCGCCGACCCCTCCCAGGGCGTCCTCGCCTTCGGGATCGCGATGGAGGGTGACACGGCGACGCTCGGCGTGGCCGGGTACCCGGTCGTCTCCATCGACGTCGACGGAGACGGCGAGACCGACTTCGAGACGTACGTCACGCGCCTCACGGACATCGACGTGAGCGCCGCGGCGACGGTCGACGCCGAGGGCACGGTCGTGGACCTGCAGACGGTCAACGTCCAGCCGGGCGGGCGTGACGCGAACGTCTTCGACACGAGCACCGTGGTGCTCCCCGTCTCGCTCGCGGCCCTCGGCTACACGGCGGACTCGACGGAGACCACCATCAGCTACTCCGTGCACACCGAGTCCTACTACGCCCCCGGCGCCGTGGAGGACCCGAGCGACGTGGTGGTGGACCAGACCGACGCGGCGACGTTCGACGTCTTCGAGCCGACCGTCTGGTTCGGTGGGGGCATCCCCACGACCACCGGCACCGTCGTCTTCCAGGACACGCCCGGGACCCTCACGGTGAACCGGACCGTCCCGAGCAGCGGGCAGGTCGTGGCTCCGCAGGGTGGGGCCGAGACCGCGAAGCACGGGAAGGGCAGAGGGAAGGGCAAGGGCAAGGGTCCGAAGCCGGGCCAGCCGCCGGCGGCTCCGGTCGAGGTCGCCGACGTCCTTCTCCTGCACCTGCACAACGCGTCCGGCGACCGCACCGAGGTGGTCCCGGTGACGCAGACCGCCGCGACGCCGACGCCCGCTCCGACGGACCCGCCGAAGCCCTGCATCCCGCGCCCGCCGTGGTGGTGGTGGCCGTTCCTCGACATGCAGAGCGGCAAGTTCTGCCCGAGGTAGGTCTCTCGGTCGTGGCGGTCGGCTCCTCACCGAGCCGGCCGCCGTGACGGGATCGGGGAGGCCGGCCCCCTGCCGCTCCGGGGATCTCCCGGGTACCAACGACGAAGGCTCCGACCCTCGCGGGTCGGAGCCTTCGTCGTTCGCTGTCTCAACGAGTGTCCGGAGGGGGACTTGAACCCCCACGCCCTAATACGGGCACTAGCACCTCAAGCTAGCGCGTCTGCCATTCCGCCACCCGGACAGGTGGACCTTCGAGTGCGTTTCCGCCCTCTTGGGTGCGTCGGAAAATCTAGCACGGTTTCGACGTCGAGCATGAATCGACGGGCTGCGGCAGACTGACGAGAGGCCGGGCGAGGTATCGGCGGCCTGTGGCGCTCCGGGCTCCCGGCGTGTCCGATGGTGATGTTCGTGCTGGTCAGAGGCACTTTTTCTGATCTGCCGGCGATGTGGGGAGCGTGGATGGCAGGCCAGCGTGTGCGGAGTGCGGCTGTGAGGCGGAACACAGCATCGATCCGCCCTCCGGCGACCCAGACCGCCCCCGACTCTGTTCCGGGGTGGCTCGTCACCTCCGCCGGGTGGTCGTGGAGGCTCATCCTCGTCACCGCCGCCGTCCTCCTCGTGTTCGTCGCCACGTCCCGCGTCCAGCTCGTGTTCATCGCGGTCTTCCTCGCGCTCGTCCTCACCGCAGTCCTGCGCCCCCTCGTCACCGTCTACGCGCGGATCATGCCCCGGGCGCTCGCGACAGCCCTCGCGATGCTCACGGGTCTCCTCGTCGTGTCCGGGCTCGTCACCTACGTCGTCGCGTCCGTCGCAGGCCAGTGGCAGTCGCTCTCCGACCAGTTCGCCTCCGGGACCGACCAGATCTTCGACTTCCTCGAGGACGGCCCGCTGCCCGTCTCCATCACCGTCGCCGACCTCCAGCGCTGGGTGGACGACGCCCAGCAGTGGGTCGTCGACCACGCCGGCGACATCGCCGGCACGGCCTTCCAGCAGGCAGGGACGGTCGTCAAGGTCTTCACCACGCTCGCCCTGGCCATCTTCACGACGGTGTTCTTCCTCGCCCGCGGCGAGCAGATGTGGACGTGGTTCCTCAACCAGCTCCCCGCGAGGACGCGCGACGCCTGGACCGTCGTCGGCGACGCCGGCTGGTACACCTTCTCCGGCTACACCCGGGGGACCGTGATCATCGCCACGTCAGACGGTGTCCTCGCCGGCATCTTCCTGTCGATCATCGGCGTCCCCCTCGCCATGCCCCTCGCGGTCCTCGTCGTCCTCGGCGGGTTCGTCCCGCTCATCGGCGCCCCGCTGGCCATGCTCATCGCCATGGTCGTCGCGCTCGCGGCGGACGGCATCGTCAAGGCGGCCGTCGTGGGCATCGGCATCGCGCTCATCGGACAGTTCGAGGGCCACGTCCTCCAGCCGCTCGTCATGGGCAAGCAGGTGTCCCTGCACCCGGTGGTCGTCGCCGTCGTCGTCACCGGCGGCACCCTCCTCGCCGGCATCCTCGGGGCCGTCATCGCGGTCCCGCTCGTCGCGGTCGCCTGGGCGGTGTTCGCCAAGCTCCGCACGCTCGACCCTCCCATGGACCCGGACGCCGGCGACGATCTCGCCGACGACACCGTGCAGACCGACCCACCCACCGTCGTCACCCAGGAGCCCTGATGCGCATCGCCGTCCCCACCGAGGTCAAGAACAACGAGTTCCGCGTCGCGATGACGCCCGCGGGCGTCCGCGAGCTCACGCGCGCCGGCCACGAGGTCCTCGTCCAGGCCGGCGCGGGGTCCGGCTCCGCGATCCCCGACGACGAGTACGCCGCCGCCGGGGCCCGCATCGTCCCCGACGCGGACAGCGCGTGGGGAGGGGCGGACCTCGTGTGCAAGGTCAAGGAACCCGTCCCCGACGAGTACCGCCACCTGCGCGACGACCTCGTGCTGTTCACCTACCTCCATCTCGCCGCCGACGAGGCCTGCACCCGTGCGCTCCTCGACGCGGGGACCACGGCGGTCGCCTACGAGACCGTCCAGCTCGACGACGGCTCCCTGCCTCTCCTCGCCCCGATGAGCGAGGTCGCCGGCCGGCTCGCCACCCAGGTGGGTGCCTACTTCCTCCTGCGCAGCGTGGGGGGCAGGGGCGTCCTCATGGGCGGCGTCCCCGGGGTGCGCCCCGCCCGGGTCGTCGTCCTCGGGGGAGGGACCGCGGGTCGCAACGCCGCCCAGATCGCGGTGGGCATGCGTGCCGAGGTGGCGGTCGTCGACCTGTCCGCGCAGGCGTTGCGGGCCGTCGACACCGAGTTCTCCGGGACGGTCCGCACGGTCCGGTCGAGCGCCCTCGCCATCGAGCAGGAGGTCCTCCGTGCGGACCTCGTCGTCGGGGCCGTCCTGGTCCCCGGTGCGCGCGCGCCCCACCTCGTGACCAACGAGCTCGTCGCCGCCATGCAGCCGGGCTCCGTGCTCGTCGACATCGCCGTCGACCAGGGTGGCTGCTTCGAGGACACCCGTCCCACCACCCACGCGGACCCCACCTATCAGGTCCACGGATCCACGTTCTACGCCGTCGCGAACATGCCCGGGTCCGTCCCGGTGACCAGCACCCAGGCCCTCGCAGGAGTCACCCTGCCGTACCTGCTGGCACTCGTCTCGGGCGACGACGGCCGCCGCCCCGGCGATGCCGTCGTCGCGACCCTCCGCAAGGACGAGCACCGTGCCCTCGCCCGGGGCCTCACCACGCACGACGGCCACCTCGTCAACGCCGAGGTGGCCGCCGCGCACGGCCTCGAGGCCGTGGACGTGCTGTGACCGGACCTAGAAGACCGGCTTGCCGCCGGTGACGCCGAGGACCGTGCCCGAGACGTAGCCGGCGGACGCGCCGTCCGCGAGGAACACGAAAGCCGGGGCCACCTCCGCGGGGTGCCCGGCCCGACCCAGCGGCGTGTCGGTCCCGAAGGACTCGAGCTTCTCCGACGGCTGCGTCGCCGGCTGGAGGGGCGTCCAGATCGGACCCGGCGCCACGGCGTTCACGCGGATGCCGCGCTCGCCGACCTCCGCCGCGAGGTTCACCGTGAAGTTCGTGATCGCGGCCTTCGTCGACGCGTAGTCGAGCAGCGACGTGGACGGCTGGTACGCCTGGATCGACGCGTTGTTGATGATGCAGCCACCCTCGCCGAGGTGCTCCAGGGCCGACTGCGTGACCCAGAAGAGGGCGTACAGGTTCGTCTTGAAGGTGCGGTCGAGGTGCTCGGTCGTGATGTCCGCGATCGACTCCCGCCGGGCCATCTGGAAGCCCGCGTTGTTCACGAGGACGTCGAGCCCGCCGAGCTCCTCGACGGTGGTGGCCACCAGCGACCGGCAGTCCTCCTCCTGCGTGAGGTCGCCCGGGACGAGGACCGCGCGACGTCCGGCCTCCTCGACGAGGCGGCGCGTCTCCTCGGCGTCCTCCTGCTCGCTCGGGAGGTACGAGATGGCGACGTCGGCGCCCTCCCGCGCGTACGCGAGAGCGACCGCCCGCCCGATGCCGGAGTCCCCACCCGTCACGAGGGCCTTCTTCCCCACGAGGCGGTCGTGCCCGGTGTACGAGGACTCGCCGTGGTCGGGCGTGGGCACCATGTCCTCGGTGAGCCCGGGCGGAGTCTGCTGCTGCGCGGGGAAGCCCGCGGAGTCCTGGGTGTCGGGCGTCTGCGGCGTCATGAGACCTCCTGAGGTTCGACGGATGCGTCCTCCCATCCTCGGACGAGGCCTGCGGGGCCGCATCCGGATCGCCAGGGACCGTCGCCGGACCGGACCCGCCCGGGGGAGAGGTCGACCGTGCGCCCGAAGTCCCGTATGAATGGGTGTCATGCCACAGCCCACAGCGCTCGACCCGGCGAACCCCTTCGCGGTGCCCTCCACGCTCCCGTACTCCCTGCCCGACTTCGCGGCCGTGCGCGACGAGCACTACGTGCCAGCGATCCGTGCGGGGATGGCCCTCGAGCTCGAGGAGATCACCGCGATCGTCGAGAACCCGGAGCCGCCCACCGTCGCCAACACCCTCGACGCGCTCGAGACCGCCGGGGCGGTCCTCGACCGGGCCCTCACCGCGCTCGACAACGTCGCGAGCGCGGACGCCACCTCGTCGATCGAGGACATCGAGGAGCTCCTCGCCCCCGAGCTCTCGGCCCACCACGACGCCATCTACATGGACCCGCGCCTGTACCGCCGCGTCGTGGCCCTCGACGACGCGGTCCGCGACGGGACCGTCACCGCGGACCCCGAGGCGGCACGGCTCCTCGAGACGCTCCTCGTCGACTTCCGACGCTCCGGCATCGACCTCGCTCCCGAGGACCAGGCGACGCTCAGGGACCTCAACGCACGCATCACCATCCTCGAGGCAGCGTTCGGCCGCGCCCTCCTCGCCGGTGCCAACGCCGCAGCCGTCCTCCTCGACGACGTCGCCGAGCTCGACGGCCTCGCCGACGACGTCATCGCCGCCGCCGCGCAGGCGGCGGCCGACCGCGGCGAGCCCGGCCGATACCTGCTCGAGATGCAGCTCCCCACCCAGCAGGGTGTCCTCGCCTCCTTGCGCCGACGCGACGTCCGGGAGCGCGTGCACCGCGCGTCCGTCACCCGCGGTGCGGCCGGTGACGAGCACGACACCCGACGCACCGTCCTCGAGCTCGCCCGGCTGCGCGCCGAGCACGCCCGCCTCCTCGGGTACCCCCACCACGCCGCGTACGTCGCTGAGGACAGCACGGCCAGGACCACCGAGGCCGTCACCGCCATGCTCGACCGCCTCGCACCCGCCGCGGCCGCCAACGCCCGGCGCGAGGCTGCCGACCTCCAGGCGGCGCTCGCCGCCGACGTCGCAGACCCCGACGCGGTCCTCGAGGCCTGGGACTGGGCCTACTACGCCGAGCGCGTCCGCAAGGAGCGGTTCGCCCTCGACGACGCGCTGCTGCGCCCCTACCTCGAGCTCGACCGCGTGCTGCACGACGGCGTCTTCCGTGCGGCGACGCTCCTCTACGGGGTGTCCTTCACCGAGCGGACCGACCTCGTCGGCTACCACCCCGACGTCCGCGTCTTCGAGGTCCTCGACCACGACGGCACCGGCCTCGGGCTCTTCCTCGCCGACCTCTGGACCCGTGAGACCAAGCGGGGCGGGGCGTGGATGAACAACCTCGTCGACCAGTCGACGCTCCTCGACGAGCGACCCGTCGTCGTGAACAACCTCAACATCGTCCGGCCGCCGGCGGGGCAGCCCACGCTCCTCGCGCTCGACGAGGTCGTCACGCTCTTCCACGAGTTCGGCCACGCGCTCCACGGACTCTTCTCCCGGGTGCGCTATCCCTCCCACTCGGGGACCGCCGTCCCGCGCGACTTCGTCGAGTACCCGTCGCAGGTCAACGAGATGTGGGTGTGGCACCCGGAGATCCTGCGCTCCTACGCCGTGCACCACGCCACGGGGGAGCCGATGCCCGAGGAATGGGTACGGACGATGATCGCCTCGCGACAGTTCAACGAGGGGTTCGCCACCACCGAGTACCTCGCCGCGGCCGTCCTCGACCAGGCGTGGCACCTCCTCGGCCCGGACGAGGTGCCCACGGACGTCGACGACGCGATCCCCTTCGAGCAGGCCGCCCTCGAGCGTGCCGGGCTCGCCCTGCCCGCGGTCCCGCCGCGGTACCGCACGACCTACTACAACCACGTCTTCGGAGGCGGGTACTCCGCCGCGTACTACTCGTACATCTGGTCCGAGGTGCTCGACGCCGACACGGTCACCTGGTTCGAGGAGCGGGGCGGGCTCGACCGGAGCAACGGCGACGCGTTCCGCGCGGCGCTCCTGTCGCGCGGCGGGTCCCTCGACCCGATGGTCGCGTTCGCGGATCTGCGCGGGCGCGGCCCGGACATCGCGCCCCTCCTCGCCCGACGAGGGCTGACCACCGCGACCGACCCGGTAGCGTGACGGTATGACTCCCGGACCCCGCAGCCACGAGCCCCAGCCCGCGACCGTGACCGCGGAGGACGAGGTCGTCCGCATCTGCCAGGACCTCCTGCGCATCGACACGTCGAACTACGGCGACGGCTCCGGACCGGGGGAGCGCGCCGCGGCCGAGTACGTCATGGGTCTCCTCCACGAGGTGGGCCTCGAGCCCGAGCTCATGGAGTCGGAACCCGGCCGGTCCAGCCTCGTCGTGCGGATCCCCGGCGAGGACCCCGCGCGTCCCGCGCTCGTCCTCCACGGACACCTCGACGTGGTGCCCGCGCAGGCCGAGGACTGGCAGGTGGACCCCTTCGGGGGCGAGGAGATCGACGGGCTGCTGTGGGGCCGCGGTGCCGTCGACATGAAGGACATGGACGCGATGATCCTCGCGGTCGTGCGGCAGATGGTCCGCGAGGGGCGACGCCCCGCGCGCGACGTGATCGTCGCGTTCTTCGCCGACGAGGAGGCCGGCGGAAAGTTCGGGGCGGGGCACGTCGTCGCCACGCGCCCCGACCTCTTCGAGGGCGCCACCGAGGCGGTCAGCGAGGTCGGCGGGTTCTCCGTCGAGATCGCCGGGCGTCGTGCGTACCTCCTGCAGACCGCCGAGAAGGGCATCGGCTGGCTGCGGCTCGTCGCCGACGGGCGTGCCGGCCACGGCTCCCAGGTGGCCGTCGACAACGCCGTCACGCACCTCGCCGCTGCCGTGGCGCGCATCGGGCAGCACGAGTGGCCCTACGTCATGACGCCGACCGTCGACGCCCTCATGCGCGGCGTCTCGGACCTCACCGGCCTGCGGTACGACCCGCAGGACCCGGCGCTCGTCGACGCCCTCATCGACGCCCTCGGTCCGGCGGCACGCTTCGTGGGCGCCACCGTGCGCAACACGTCGAACCCCACCCAGCTGTCCGCGGGGTACAAGGCCAACGTCATCCCCGGCCGCGCCGAGGCCGCCGTCGACGTGCGCTTCCTCGCCGGGCACACCGAGAGCGGCATGGACACCCTGCGCGAGCTCGCCGGACCCCACGTGCGCATCGAGCCCATCCACGAGGACATCGCCCTCGAGGCGCCGTTCAGCGGGCACCTCGTCGACACCATGGTCGACTCGGTCCTCGCCGAGGACCCCGGCGCGACCGTCCTGCCGTACGCGCTCTCCGCCGGGACCGACAACAAGTCGCTCGCCCGCCTGGGGATCAAGGGGTACGGCTTCGCACCGCTCCGGCTGCCCGCCGAGCTCGACTTCCCGGGCATGTTCCACGGTGTGGACGAGCGCGTGCCCGTGGACGCGCTGAAGTTCGGCGTGCGGGTCCTCGACCGGATGCTCCGCACCGCCTGACGACGGAGCGCCAGGGTTCACCGCTAGAGCGTGCTGCGGACCCGGATGATCTTCCGCCGCAACCACACGCGGCGCTCGCCGCCGATGTACAGGGTGGAGCGGGCCAGCTCCCACCTGCCGTACTCGGCCTGCTCGGTGAGCATGCGGCGGGCGTCGTTCCCCGAGAGATCACGCGGGATCGTCAGCGTGCGGTACTCGTACTGGGCGCCGTGCGCGGCCCAGCTGCTGTCGTCGGAACGGGTCCGCGCGCGTGGGGAAGCGGTCATCGGTCACTCTCCGTCCGTCGATGAGCCGGGCAGGCCCGGCGGTGCAACGCTACATCGGGCCGCCGACAGCCGGACCGGTCCCAGGGGGTCCGCCCGTCCTCCTCCTGCGCCCGGCGCGAACTCGATCCCGTACCACGTGCCAATCGTCGACCGTCGGCGCTACCGTCAGGGTATGACCGTCGACCCTCGCGCCGCACTCGATCGATTCGTTGCCGCCCTCGAAGCCCACTACACCGCGATCGTCAACCGCCGGGACGACGAGGACCCCGCCGTGGACGACGCGTACTACGTCCTCGCGGACGCCTTCGAGGTCTACGACGAGGCGCTGGGGACCGTCCACAGCGAGGCCACGCCGTTCTACCTCGGCGACGAGGACGACGATGAGGACGACGAGGACGACGATGATGAGGGCGACGACGAGGAGGGCGACGACGACGCGGACGACGACGGTCCCGTGAGCGGTCGCATCGTCACGAAGCTCGGTGACGACGAGTACGAGATCGAGCCGCACCGCCCGTCACGCTGACGGGTCACGTCGCGGACGGGTGAGCGCCACTCACCCCGGAAGGGTCGCGGCGGCGGGGCCCCAG
>NZ_JAEINH010000005.1:0-171213 GCF_016342785.1 Sanguibacter suaedae | reverse complement strand
GGGGGCCGCCCCCCACCCCCGGGGTGGGGCGGGGGGGCTCTCCCGTCGGGGCGCGCCGCCGCGACCTCCGGCGGGAGCTCGAGGTCCGTCGCGGCGAGGCACGTCCGCAGCTGGGCCGGGGTGCGCGGGCCGACCAGGCTCGCCGAGACGCGGGGGCGTGCAAGGGCCCATGCCAGCGCCACCTCCAGGGGCTCGCGCTCGAGCCCGCGCGCGGCGGTGCAGAGCGCGTCGACGACCGACGAGGCCCGCTCGTCGAGGTACGGCTCCACGAAACCCGCCAGGTGCGCGGACGCGCCCCGCGACTCCGGGGGCAGCGCGCGACGGTACTTGCCCGTGAGCACGCCACGACCCAGCGTCGACCACCCGAGGACCCCCGCACCGAGGGCCTCTGCCGCACCGAGCATCTCCACCTCCGCCGACCGGCACAGCATCGAGTGCTCCACCTGGACGGCCGCCAGCTCGACGTCCCGGTGCGCGGCGAGGAGCCCGGCGGCCAGACCGGTCTGCCACCCGGCGTGGTTCGACAACCCCACGTAGCGGGCCCGTCCGCTCGTCACCGCCGTCCGCAGCGCGGAGACGGTCTCCTCGAGCCGGGTGCCCGCGTCGGGAGCCTGGACGAGGAAGAGGTCGACGTGGTCCGTCCCCAGGCGGGCCAGCGAGGCGTCCAGGGACGCGAGCAGGGACCCGCGGGACGCGTCCACGACCCCGCCCGTCCGGGTCCGTCGCACGCCACCCTTGGTGCACAGCACGAGCTCGTCCCGCGGCACCACGCGGCCCAGCACGCCGCCGAGGATCTCCTCGCTGCGGCCGTCCGAGTACGACGCCGCCGTGTCGACGAGCGTGCCGCCCGCGGCGGCGAACTCGCGGACGAGGTCCTCCGCGTCCTGCTCGTCGGTGTCCCGCCCCCACGTCATGGTGCCGAGACCGAGCGCGGAGACGTGCAGACCGGTGCGGCCGAGACGACGGAGTTCCATGCTCGGCAGACTACTGGGCCTGCCCCTCGCGCGGCCGTCCGTGTCGTCGCTTCTGCGAGGTGTGCACCAGGACGCCCCGGCGGGCTGTAACGTGTCCCGACGTGAACGCGTTCGAAGCAATCATCCTCGGCCTCGTCCAGGGTCTGACCGAGTTCCTCCCCATCTCCTCGAGCGCGCACCTGCGCATCGTCGGTGACCTCATCGGGTCCTCCGATCCGGGGGCGGCCTTCACGGCCATCACCCAGATCGGGACCGAGGCAGCCGTGATCCTGTACTTCCGGCGCGACATCGCGACGATCTGCTCGGCCTGGTGGAGATCCGTGCGAGGGGACCACGGGACCACGTGGCGGGACCGCATGGGAGCCCACGACCACGACGCCCAGATGGGCTGGTACATCGGTCTCGGCAGCATCCCGATCGTCGTCTTCGGTCTGCTCCTCGAGGACTCGATCGACCACACGTTCCGCAACCTCTACCTCACCGCCCTCATGCTCGTCGTGTTCGGCCTGGCGCTCGGGTGGGCCGACAAGCACGGCCGCAAGGTCAAGCCGCTCGGCGAGCTCACCCCGCGCCACGCCCTCTACTTCGGGCTCGCGCAGTCCCTGGCGCTCATCCCGGGCGTGTCGCGCTCCGGCGGCACCATCACCGCGGGCCTCCTCATGGGGTACTCCCGCGAGGCCGCGGCCCGCTACTCCTTCCTCCTCGCGATCCCCGCCGTCATGGGCTCCGGCTTCTACAAGCTCTTCTCCGGGGACCCGGTCCCGGGCGCTCCGGGAGCAGGAGCGACGTTCATCGCGACCCTCGTCGCGTTCGTCGTCGGCTACCTCGTGATCATCGTCTTCCTCAAGATCGTCTCGAGCTTCAGCTACAAGCCGTTCGTCCAGTACCGCATCGGCCTCGCCGTCGTCGTCGTCGTCCTGCTGCTCGTGGGCGTCCTGGACGCCGAGGGCGGGGTCTGACCGCAGCGGCCCGGCCGGTGCCGGATCCCGGATAGTCTGGGTCCGTGCTCAGCTGGCCCGCTCCTCAGATCCCCACCCTCCCCGGACACGGCGGGACCGTCCGTGTCGTCGACAGCACCACCGGTGACCTCGTCGTCGCGGCCCCCGGGCCGACGGCCACCATCTACGTGTGCGGCATCACGCCGTACGATGCGACGCACATCGGCCACGCCGCCACGTACGTCGGCTTCGACCTCCTCGTCCGCGCCTGGCTCGACGCAGGTCTCGACGTGACGTACGCGTCGAACGTCACGGACGTCGACGACCCGCTCCTCGAGCGGGCGACGGCCACCGGCGTGGAGTGGCGCACCCTCGCCGCCGAGCAGGGGGCCCTGTTCGGCGAGGACATGACCGCCCTCGGCGTCGTGCCGCCCGACGTCTACCTCGGAGCCGTCGAGACCGTCGAACCCGTCGCGGCGGCCGTCTCGGCGATGCTCGACGCAGGCGCGGCGTACCGGGTGCCGCTCGAGGCCGGTGCCGGCGGTGCCGACCCGGAGCTGGGTGACGTGTACGCGGACCTGTCCGTCGACCCGTCCTTCGGTGCCGTCGCCGGGATGGACCGCGAGACCATGCGGGCGCTCTTCGCGGAGCGCGGCGGAGACCCTGACCGCGCCGGCAAGCGCGACGCCCTCGACCCGCTGCTGTGGCGCAGGGAACGGGACGGCGAGCCCACGTGGGACGGCGGGGTGCTCGGCTCGGGGCGCCCGGGGTGGCACGTCGAGTGCGCCGTCATCGCCCGCTCGGCCCTCGGCCTGCCCTTCGACGTCCAGGGTGGCGGCGCCGACCTCCTCTTCCCGCACCACGAGATGAGCACCTCCCATGCACGGGTCCTCGGCGACGGCGACGTGCGCGGCGCCGCGGCCCGGACCCACGTCCACGCCGGGCTCGTCGCCTATCAGGGCGAGAAGATGAGCAAGTCCCGTGGGAACCTCGTCTTCGTGTCGCGCCTGCGGGCCTCCGGCGTGGAGCCGATGGCGGTGCGCCTCGCGCTCCTCGCGCACCACTTCCGCAGCGACTGGGAGTGGACGGACGCCGACCTCGAGACGGGGGAGCGGCGCCTGCGGACGTGGCGTGCCGCCGTCTCCGGCAACGGAGGACCAGAGGCGGAGTCCACCCTCGCGGCCGTCCGTGCCGCGCTGGCCGACGACCTCGATGCACCGACGGCGCTCGCGGCCGTCGATGCATGGGCGACGCGGTGTCTCGAGGGCGACGACCACGAGGACGAGGGCGCCCCCGGTGTCGTCGCCCGCACGGTCGACGCCCTGCTCGGCGTCCGGCTCTAGCCGCGCGGCCCGTCGACCCGACCTCAGGAGCCCTTGTCGCGGCGCCTGAGGTACTGCTCGAACTCGCGCGCGATGGCCTCGCCCGACGCCTCGGGCAGCTCGGCGGTGTCCTTGGCCTCCTCGAGCTGCTGGACGTACTCCGCGATCTCGGAGTCCTCCGAGGCGAGCTCGTCGACGCCGTGCTGCCATGCCTCGGCGTCCTCCGGGAGGTCGCCCAGCGGGATCGGCTCACCCAGGAACGTCTCCAGACGGGTGAGGAGCGCCACGGTCGCCTTGGGCGACGGCGGGTGCGCCACGTAGTGGGGGACGGCCGCCCACACCGCGAGCGAGTGGAACCCGGCGTCCTGCGCCTCGTGGTGGAGGACGCCGGTGATGCCGGTCGGTCCCTCGTAGGTGCTGGCCTCCACCTCGAGCAGGGCCTGGACCGCGGGGTCGTCCGACGTGAGCGTCACCGGGATGGGGCGGGTGTGCGGTACGTCCGCGAGGAGCGCTCCCAGGGTGACGACCGTCCGGGTGCCCAGGCTCGCGGCGATCTCGAGGATCTCCGCGCAGTAGCTGCGCCACCGCATCGAGGGCTCGATCCCGTGGACGAGCACCACGCGCCGGCCGCTCGTCGGGGCGGTGGCGACCGACACGGTCGTGGTGGGCCACGTGAGCTCGCGGGCGCCGGAGTCGCCGACGGTCGAGACCGGCCGGTTCACCTGGAAGTCGTGGTACTCCTCGGGGTCGAGCTCGTCGACGCGCTCGGCACCCCAGAGCTCGCTCAGGTGGAGGAGGGCGGAGCTCGCGGCGCTTCCGGCGTCGTTCCACCCCTCGAACGCGGCGAGCAGGATCGCGTCCGGCTCCTCGGGCACGGGGGCCCCGGCAGGACGGGTGTGTGGTTCGGTCATCGCACCAGCCTAGGACCACCCGCCCGCACGCGGCGCACAGCGGCCCGGAACCGCCCGATATCATGCGGGCATGCCCCCGACGACCAGCAGCGCCACCGTGCCCGGACCCGACCCCGCCCAGCCCTCGGGCGACACGTCCGAGACGTGGGGGACCGGTCTGCGACGACCGCGTGCGGTCCTGTGGGACATGGACGGCACCCTCATCGACTCGGAGCAGTACTGGATCGCTGCCGAGACCGAGCTGCTCGCGGGGTTCGGCATCCCGTGGACCCACGAGCAGGGCCTCACGCTCGTGGGCAGCCCGCTGCCTCGTGCGGCTGCCTTCTTCCAGGGGCTCGGCGTCCCCCTCGAGATCCCGGCGATCATCGACTTCCTCATCTCCCGCGTGTCGTCCGCGGTCGCCGCCGAGGTGCCCTGGCAGCCGGGTGCCGTCGCCGCGCTCGCCCGGCTGCGTGCCGCCGGGATCCCGTGCGCCCTCGTGACCATGTCGTTCCGGTCCCTCGCGGGCGTGTTCGTGGACCGCGCCCCCGCAGGCACCTTCGACGCCGTGGTGGCGGGTGACGACGTCACGCACGGCAAGCCGCACCCCGAGGCGTACCTCACGGCCGCCGACCTCCTCGGCGTGCCCGTCGAGGACTGCGTCGTCGTCGAGGACTCACCGTCGGGGGTCGGGGCGGCGCTCGCGTGCGGCGCGGTGCCGGTCGGGATCGAGGTCATGGTCCCCCTGCCCGACGACCCGCGGCTCAACCGGGTCCGGTCGCTCGACTCCCTCACCCCGGAGTTCTACGACCGGGTGCTGGGCGGCGAGGTCATCGACCTGCTGTCTGCTCCGTCGGCCTGACGCCGAGCGCGCGCTCCACCGCGTCCGGCTCGAGGACCGGTGGGGTCCCGCCGAACTCCGGGCACAGGGCCTTGTGCGCGCACCACCCGCACAACGGCGTGCGGCGGGGCCGGAAGTCGCCCGACGCCCCCGCCGACTGGATCTGCCCCCACACGGACCGGATGCGACGCTCCGTGGCGAGGAGGTCGGCCTCCGCCGGCTCGTTGCGGAGCACCTGGCCGTCTCCGAGGTACACGAGCTGGAGCATGCGGGGCACCACGCCACGCTCGCGCCACACGACCAGGCCGTAGAAGCGCATCTGGAACTCCGCGGAGCTCGCGTACCCGGCCCGCGGGGACTTCCCCGACTTGTAGTCCACCACCCGCACCGCGCCGTCGGGCGCGACGTCCAGGCGGTCGACGACGCCCCGGAGCAGCGGACCTCCGTCGAGCTGCGACTCGAGGAACATCTCCCGCTCCGCAGGTTCCAGGCGGTTCGGGTCCTCGAGCGTGAAGTACGTGCGCACCAGGCTGCCCGCGGTGCCCAGCCATGTCGACATCTCCTCGGACGACCCGAAGAGCGACCCGTACTCGGGCTGCGCCTCCTGCAGGCGCGCCCACTCCCCGGGCAGGAGGCTCTCCGCGTGCGCCACCGTCCGCTCCCCGAGGGGGGCGTCGTACAGACGCTCGAGGACCGAGTGCACGAGCGTGCCGCGCACGGCAGCCGAGCTGGGCGGCTCCGGGAGCCGGTCCACCACGCGGTAGCGGAAGAGCAACGGGCACTGCGCGAAGTCGTTCGCGCGGGACGGCGACAGCCCGGGGCGGCGACGGCGCTCCTCGCGGACATCGCCCCGGGCCTCGCCGGCAGCAGGGACGGCCACGGGCAGCGGGACGGCGTCGCTCACGAGCGAGGAGGGGTCGACGGTCATGCATCGAGCCTAGGGTCAACCACCCGCAGCGAGGACACGTACTGTGTGGCTGTGGACAAGCGCGCAGGATGGGTGGTCGGCCGGGCCGCGGGTGCACCGGTGGTCCTGCAGCCCTCCGCGCTGATCATGGTGGCGCTCCTCACCGTCCTGTTCGTCCCCACCGTCCGCACCCTCGCACCGTCGCTCGGGCCGCAGGCCGTCCTCGGGTCGTTCCTCCTCGTCGTCGTGCTCATGGTCTCCGTGTTCCTGCACGAGCTCGCGCACGCCCTCGTGGCCCGCAGCCGCGGCATGCGCGTCCAGGAGCTCGCCCTCACGGTGTGGGGAGGCCACACCTCCTTCACGGACGTGAGCGCCACACCGGCGTCCAGCGCGCTCGTCGCCGTCGTCGGCCCCGCCACCAACCTCGCCCTCGCGGGTGCGGCCTGGGCGCTCTACCAGACCCAACCCTCCGCCGGGCTCCTCGCGCTCCTGCTCTACGTCACCGCCTACGCGAACGCCGCCGTCGGCGCCTTCAACCTCCTCCCTGGTCTCCCGCTCGACGGCGGGCAGATCACCGAGGCCGCGACCTGGGCGCTCACCGGGTCGCGGCTGCGCGGCACCGTCGTCGCCGCCTGGACCGGCCGCATCATCGCCGTCCTCGTCGTCGCGCTCGCCATCGCCGTCCCCACGGCACGGGGGCAGCAGGTCAACCTCCTCCTCGTCGCCTGGGTCGCGTTCGTCGGAGCCTTCATGTGGACCGCCGCGACTCAGGCCCTCACCTCCGGTCGACGCCGGGCCCGCGTCGAACGGCTCGACCTCGCCGCCCTGGCGGCACCGGCCCTGGCCGTCCCCGCCGACGCGAGCGTCGCCGACGTCCACGCCGCCCGCGCGCACGTCGCCCCGGCCACCCGCGCGGTGCTCGTCAGCGGGACCCACCCCGTCGGGTACGTCGACGAGGACGCGCTCGCCGCCGTCCCCGACCACACCGCGGACACCACCCCGGCGTGGGCCGTCGGCGTCCCCCTCCCACCCGGCGCCACGCTCGACGCGGGCCTGTGCGGCATCGCGCTCCACTCCGCCGTGGTCGGTCTCGCACGCCGCACCGACACCCTGGTCGTCGTCGACGCGGGCACCGTGGTCGGTCTCGTGCGGGCGACGGACGTCGCCCGGGCGGTGCGCCTAGACTGACCCGTTGTGACCGAAGACCTGACACCGCAGCCCGACGCCCCCGAGACGCCCACCGGGGCCGCGCAGCGACGAGGTCCGTTCCGCCCCGGTGACCGCGTCCAGCTCACCGACCCGCGGGGGCGCCTGCACACGATCACGCTCGCCGCAGGTGCTGCCTTCCACACCCACCGCGGCTTCTTCTCGCACGACGACATCCTCGGGATGCCCGAGGGGTCCGTCGTCACGACGACCTCTGGTGTGGAGTACCTGGCGCTGCGTCCGCTCCTCAGCGACTACACGCTGTCCATGCCGCGCGGCGCCGCGGTCGTGTACCCCAAGGACGCCGGGCAGATCGTCGCGATGGCCGACATCTACCCCGGTGCGCGCGTCGTCGAGGCGGGCGTCGGGTCCGGGGCGCTCACGCTGTCCCTGCTCCGCGCCGTCGGCGACGGCGGGTCCGTGCGGTCCATCGAGCGCCGTGAGGACTTCGCGGACATCGCCCGCGCCAACGTCGAGCTCCTCTTCGGGGGGCCGCACCCGGCGTGGGACCTGTCCGTCGGTGACCTCTCCGACGTCCTGCCCACCGTCGCGGAGCCTGGGACCGTCGACCGCGTGGTGCTCGACATGCTCGCGCCGTGGGAGAACCTCGAGGCCGTCGCCACGGCCCTCGCCCCCGGTGGGGTGCTCGTCTGCTACGTGGCGACCACCACGCAGCTCTCCCGCCTCGCCGAGGACCTCCGCGAGGACGGTCGCTACACCGAGCCCGAGGCGTGGGAGACCATGGTCCGCGGCTGGCACCTCGAGGGCCTCGCGGTCCGGCCGCAGCACCGCATGGTGGGGCACACCGGGTTCCTCCTCACCGCACGACGCATGGCCGACGGCGTCCAGGCGCCGGTCCGCCGTCGTCGTCCCTCGAAGGGCGCGTACCCGGTGGACGCGGAGTGGAGCCCGGAGGAGCTCGGCGAGCGTCCCGTCTCCGACAAGAAGGTGCGGCGCGTGCGTCGGGACGTCACCCAGGCGCTCGACGGCCAGGGCGGGCAGGACGCGGGTCACGAGGTGGACGCGGCGCTCCAGGTCGACGGGCCGTCGACGGACACGCGTGCGGACGGTCCGCCTGTCGGCGACGATATGTGACAGGGTCAGAGCCCGGTCAGCGAGAAGAGGTGCGTTCTCCATGAGTGACATGTCATCGACGTCGTCCCGCGAGTCCGACGAGAGCACCCGGAGGCTCGCGACGCTCTCCGCCCAGAACGAGCGCCTCGTCCAGGTGCTCGGCGAGGCCCGCGGCAAGATCGTGGAGCTGCAGCAGCAGATCGAGGAGCTGGCGAAACCCCCGGGCACGTACGCGGTCTTCCTCGGGGCGCACGACGACGGGACGGTCGACGTCATGTCCGCCGGACGGAAGATGCACGTCAACGCGAGCCCCGGCGTCGAGCTCGGTGCGCTCCGTCCCGGCCAGGAGGTCGCGCTCAACGAGGCCCTCACGGTCGTCGCGGCGGGGGGTTTCGAGACGGTCGGCGAGCTCGTCACCGTCAAGGAGGTCCTCGACGACCACCGTGCCCTCGTCGTCGGGCGCGCGGACGACGAGCGGGTGGTCCGGCTCGCCGGCCCTCTCGTCGACGGGCCGCTGCGTGTCGGCGACGCGCTCACCGTCGACACCCGCGCCGGGTTCGTGTTCGAGCGGATCCCGTCGGCGGAGGTCGAGGAGCTCGTCCTCGAGGAGGTTCCCGACATCGACTACTCGGACATCGGGGGGCTCGGCCCGCAGATCGAGCAGATCCGTGACGCCGTCGAGCTGCCGTTCAACCACCCGGACCTCTTCCGCGAGCACGGGCTGCGACCACCCAAGGGGATCCTCCTGTACGGGCCGCCCGGGTGCGGGAAGACGCTCATCGCGAAGGCCGTCGCGAGCTCGCTCGCGTCGGCGGTCCGGGAACGCGGCACCGACGGGGGGGCTGCAGGTGGGGACGCCGCGCAGACCGCTGCCCAGGCCAAGAGCTTCTTCCTCAACGTCAAGGGACCCGAGCTCCTCAACAAGTACGTCGGCGAGACCGAGCGCCACATCCGCCTCATCTTCGCCCGTGCCCGCGAGAAGGCCTCGCAGGGCAACCCGGTCGTCGTCTTCTTCGACGAGATGGAGTCCCTGTTCCGCACCCGGGGCACCGGGCTGTCGTCCGACGTGGAGACGACCATCGTGCCGCAGCTCCTCAGCGAGATCGATGGGGTCGAGCGACTCGACAACGTCATCGTCATCGGGGCGTCCAACCGCGAGGACATGATCGACCCGGCGATCCTGCGCCCCGGGCGGCTCGACGTGAAGATCAAGATCGAGAGGCCCGACGCGGAGGGCGCCCGGGAGATCTTCGGGAAGTACCTCACCCCGGACCTGCCCGTGCACGCCGACGACGTGGCCGAGCACGACGGCGACCCGGCGGCGGCGGTGGACGCCATGATCCAACGGGTCGTGGAGCGCATGTACTCGGACGGCGAGGAGAACCAGTTCCTCGAGGTGACCTACGCGTCGGGCGACAAGGAGGTCCTGTACTTCAAGGACTTCAACTCCGGGGCCATGATCCAGAACATCGTCGACCGGGCCAAGAAGTCCGCGATCAAGGACTTCCTCGCCACGGGCGAGCGAGGGATCCGGGTGGAGCACCTCGTCACCGCCTGCGTCGACGAGTTCAAGGAGAACGAGGACCTCCCCAACACGACCAACCCCGACGACTGGGCGCGCATCTCCGGGAAGAAGGGAGAGCGCATCGTCTTCATCCGCACCATCGTCCAGGACAAGCGGGGCACCGGCCGTGCCGGCGCCGCCCGAACCATCGACACGGCGACGAGCACCGGCCAGTACCTTTGACCTGCCCGGGCCCAGACAGGGTCGTGGCAGGTCGGTGCTGGGCCCGTCATCGGCGGGCCCTGCACGGCTCCGACTAGGGTTGGGGCCGTGACTGTGCGACGCGTGATGGGCATCGAGACCGAGTACGGCGTGCTGCGCAAGGGGGACCCCGGGGCCAACCCGATGCTCATGTCGAGCCAGGTCGTCACCGCGTACCGGGCCATCAGCTCCTCGGCTCGCGGACGCGCCAGGTGGGACTACGTCGACGAGGACCCCCTCATGGACGCCCGTGGCTTCCACGTCCAGCGCGCCGCGGCGCACCCGTCCCTCCTCACGGACGCCCCCGCGCATCCCGCGCCGTCGGGGCCCTCGAGGCGTGACGACGAGCGGCTCCAGGAGATCGAGCGCCCCACCGTCGAGACCTACGACGACCCCAGCGCGGCGAACGCGATCCTCACCAACGGCGCCCGCCTGTACGTCGACCATGCGCACCCCGAGTACTCGTCGCCCGAGGTCACGACACCGCGCGACCTCGTGCGGTGGGACGTCGCGGGCGAACGCGTGGTCCTCGCCGCGGCACGAGAGCTCTCGTCGACCATGGGCGTGGACCTCCAGCTGTACAAGAACAACACCGACGGCAAGGGAGCGAGCTACGGCACCCACGAGAACTACCTCGTGGAGCGTGACCTGCCGTTCGGTGTGATCGTCGAGCTCCTCACGGCGTTCCTCGTGACGCGCACGGTGTTCGCGGGGTCGGGCCGCGTCGGCCTCGGGGCGACCGGCGCGGAGGCGGGGTTCCAGCTCTCGCAGCGTGCGGACTTCATGGAGGCCGAGGTCGGGCTCGAGACCACACTGCGCAGGCCCATCGTCAACACGCGCGACGAGCCGCACGCCGACCGCACGCGGTGGCGGCGCCTGCACCTCATCATCGGTGATGCCAACCTCTACGAGACGTCGACGTTCCTCAAGACCGGGTCGACGTCGCTCGTGCTGTGGGCGCTGGAGAACCTGGACCGGGTACCGGGCCTGCGCGCCGAGCTCGTGGCCCTCCGGCTCGCCGACCCCGTCCCGGCGGTGCAGGCGGTGAGCCGCGACCTGGACCTCACGCGCCGCCTGGAGATGGCCGACGGCCGTCACCTGACCGCTCTCGAGGTCCAGGACGGCTACGTGGCGGCCCTGACCCGTGCGCTCGACGTCCTCGACGGCTGGGACGACGACACCCGTGAGGTGGTCGACCGGTGGGCGTCCGTGCTGGACCGGCTCGTCTCGGACCGGGCGTCGTGCGCGCGCGAGGTGGAGTGGCTCGGCAAGCTCAGGGTGCTCGACGCGATGCGCTCGCGGGACGGTCTCGCGTGGGACCACCCGCGTCTCGCGGCGCTCGACCTGCAGTGGTCGGACGTCCGTCCGGAGCGGTCGGTGTACCACCGGGTGGTGGGGGCGGGCGCTGCGGAGCGGCTCGTGACGGACCAGCAGGTCGAGTGGGCGGTGGCCCATCCGCCCGAGGACACCCGTGCGTTCTTCCGGGGCGAGGCGATGGCACGGTTCGGCACGGTCGTGTCGGCGGCGAGCTGGGACTCCGTGGTGTTCGACCTGCCGGGCGCGCCCTCCCTCCAGAGGGTTCCCATGATGGACCCGTGGCGGGGCACGCGCAGGCACGTCGGTGCCCTCTTCGACGCGCACGAGGACCCGGCCCAGTTCCTCGAGGCGCTCCTCGCCTGAGGCCTCCCGAGGCGCCCTGGCCCGGTCAGCGCAGGTCGGCGAACCGGCGCGCTGTGGCGCGCGCCGAGGCGAGCTGTCGCTCGTAGGTGAACCCGAGGGCGAGGAGGACACCACCTGTCACGGCGAGGACCAGCCACCCGGGGGCGCCAGCCAGGACGGCGAGCGTCGGACGCCCGAGGAGCACGAAGGCCTGGAGGAGGAGCGCGGCGCCGCCGAGCGCGACGGGTGACTGCCACCGGAGGCGGAGGCCTGCGAGGACCCATGCCGTCGCGAGGACGACGGCGAGGGTCACCCGTGCGGCGTCCGGGGTCGCGATCATGGACAGGGTGGTGGGCACCAGGGTGCCGAGGGCGCCGAGGTGGACGGTCTGCCACGTGGTCGTCGTGGGGATGGTCTGTGCCGCCCTGACGGTGACGAGCGTGACGAGGAGGCCTGCGAGGAGGAACAGGAGGTCGAGGCGCGCCCCGGTGCCGGGACCGAGGAGGACGACGCTCGCGTAGGCGCCGATGACCGGGGGCAGCGTCCGCAGGACGAGGTCCTGGGTGTCCCGGACCCGAGGGCGGCCCGGTGGTGTGCCGAGGACGGTGGCTGCGCCCCAGGCCCCGACGAGAGCGGCGACGACCCAGGGTGCTGCGTCCCGGGAGATCTGGTCCTCGAGGATCAGGAGGCCCAGGGGTGCTGTCCCGACGAGGGCGACGAGGCTGGGTCCCCACACCGCCGGTCGGAGGGTGGGGGGCGTCGGCAGGGTGCGACCCACGAACCAGGTGAAGAGCGCCGTGAGGACCACGGCGGAGGGGACGAGCAGCCAGGGGGAGTCGGAGGGCCCGGTCGGGGTCGTGCCGCCGGCGACCACCAGGGCGCGGCCGCCGATCGCCACGGTCGAGGTGACGAGGCCGAGGAGCGTGAGGAGCTGCACGGTGCGCAGGGCGCCCGACCCGCGGACGGTGTTGTCGCCGGACCTCTCGGTGCGCCCGAGGAGGGTCTGCACGGTCGTGGCGAGCACGAGGGCCGCACCGAGGGAGACGAGCTGCCGCCAGGGCTCGGTGGTCGGGGTCAGGAGGGCGGTCGGGAGGACGAGCAGGAGGATCCCCGCGAGGAGCGGTGGTGTCCCGTGCCGTCCGCGCGTGGCGTGCCACAGGCCGACGAGGAGGAGGGCGGTTGCTGCCGGTGCGGTGTACGCCTCGACGGTCTGCACCCGGGACTCGTCGAGCTGGACCCATGACCCGAGGACGGCGAGCGTGAGGGCAGCCCAACCGAGCCGGGCACGTCCGGGGGTGAGGGCCCAGGCGGTGGTGCCGACGGAGCACAGGAGGAGGGCGAGGACGAGGAGCTGCCCGTGGGTGGGCAGGAGGAGGAGGACGAGTGCTGCGCAGGTCGCGGTCGAGATCTCGAGGACGGGGCGTGCCGTGCCGAGTCGCCGGTACGCGGAGCCGGCGAGGACGACGCAGGCGGTGAGGACGACGAGCGCGACGAGGGACCACTCGACGCGTGGTCCGAAGCCGTACGACCTGCCCGTGAGCATGACGAGGAGCGCCGCGACGGGCGTGCAGGCCGCTGCCGCTCGAGCGGCCCACGCCGAGGAGCCCGGGGGCGCGGACCGTGGGCCGTCGACGGTGCTCGTGGTGAGGACGAGCAGGACCTGTCCGAGGATCGCGACCGCGGTGAGCGTGGCGAGCGCAAGCACCCAGACGGGGAGCGGGGCTGCCGGGGTCCGTGCCGCAAGGACGTCGGGTTCGAGGACGGATGCGACCGTCGCCGGGACTGCGAGGAGCGCGGAGGCGACGAGGATCGCCCCCAGGTCGGCGTGGTGCCACCGGCGGCGTGGGGCGGTGCTCGGTCGCCGCGACCGGAGGGCGAGGAGCGTGAGGAGGGACGCGGGGAGCGAGGCGACGTACCACCCGACGGACCGGGCGCCGGAGAGCGTGACCGCCGAGACCCCGATCGCCGTCGCTGCGAGGAGGAGGGCGGAAGCGAGGAGGACGGCCCGGGTCACCGAGGACGTCGGGCCGGGCGTCACCCATCCGCGGGCGGAGAGGACGAGCAGCGCTGCCGTGACGAGAGCCGCGGTGACGAGCCAGCGTCCGTCCGGCACGTCGAGCCCGGGGTGCATCCCCTCGACGGCCTCGACGCCCGTCCGCAGCGCGAGGAGCGCGGCGCACGCTGCGGCGGCCCGGGACGAGGCGCGCCACGACCGCGGCGTGCGGGACCCGAGGGCAGCCGCAGAGAGTGCGACGACGAGCCAGGCGGTGGCGCGCCACGCCCCGGCCGGCGCGAGGAGCGCGAGCCCGAGCAGCAGGAGCGCGGCCGACCATCGGGCGGTGTGCGCGAGGAACGTCGGGTGTGCCACGGTGCTCCGGCTGGCGGCCGCGCCGATGCTGAGGACCGCGATGCTCACCAGTGCGGCGAGGAGGACCGGGTGCCCGACGGGTGCGGCGTACCCGCCGCTGACCTCGAGGAGGAGGACGGCCACCGCGACGGCCGGCACCGCGGTGCTGAGCAGCGCGACGCACCACGCCCCGAAGGCGGCCGTGGCGACAGGTGTCCCGCGACCGGACCGGCGCCCGCCGACCCCGAGCGCGATCGCCGTGAGCACGGAGGCCGCGGTCGTGATCCACAGGATCGAGGGTGCGTCGATCCTCCCGAGCGGGCCGGCGGCGAGGAGCGAGGTCCCTGATGCGGCACCCGCCCCGGCGGTGATCGCCCACGCGGAGCGTGACAGGGGCCCCGGTGCTGCGACGACGGCCCACGCCCAGGCGACCGCCGCCGTCAGGAGGAGGACGAGCGCACCGGTGACCGCGCCCTGCTCGATCGTGGTGGCTGCGACCCATGTCAGCGTCGTGGCGAGGTAGGCCCACGCCTGGACGTCCAGCACGATGCGCGCGAACCGGTGGACACCGGGCAGGGCGCGGACCATGGCGACGGCGCAGGCCGCGAGCACGAGGAGGGTCCCTGCGACCACGGACCCGGCGAGCGGGAGGAGTGCAGCGGCGACGTGGGGGAGGAGGACGACCCCGGCGATCCGTGGGGCGACGAGACCCAGGCGGGAGCCGAGCGCCACGAGGAGACCCGAGCAGACGAGGAGCGCGATCGCCGCGTACACGGCCCCGTGGAGACCGTCGACCAGTCCGGTGGCGCGGACCGCCCAGGCGTCGAGGAGGACGAGGAGGGTGCCGAGGGTCGCGACCGCCTCCGCTGACGACCTCAGTCCCCTTCGGCCGGCGAGGTGAGCGCCCGTGAAGACTCCGGCGGTGGCACCCGCGACCACGAGCGCCCGCGCGGCCAGGGGCATCTCGCCCCAGGAGAAGGCGAGGAACGTGATGCTCGCCCCGCCGAGGAGGACGACTCCGAGCAGGAGCAGCACGGTCTGCAGTCGCATCGAGCTCCGCGGCCCCGGGACCGCGACGTCGGGTGCGGAGGACGCCCATCGTGCGGCCGGCGCGGTTCCTGGACGGTGTGGCGCCGGACGGGGGGAAAGTGCTGCGCCCGGCTGCCTGACGGCTGCGGGCAGGGTGGCGGCACCGCGGGCTGCTGCCTGCCCGGAGGCGGCTTGCTCGGCACGTCGGGCGGCCGCTCGTTCGACGACCGACCCGAGGTACGTCTGGCGGCGGTCGATGGCGTCCGCGGCCTCCGAGGACAGGGCCCACAGGCGGGTGCCCTCGTCGTCGGACAACGAGAGGCCGCAGGTGCTGCAGCTCCCGCCGTGCAGCGGTGCGCCGCAGGCCGGGCACCGCGTGGGGTCGGTGAGGAGGGCGCGGTCGACCCATCGGGAGGACGCCCCCGGGTCGGTGGGCGGGGGCGTGGTGGTCATGGCGCCCGATCCTGCCCTACCGGGGTGCTCGAGCGCACTGGTGAGAACTCCCCTGTGGACGACGCTCCGTGGCTGCCGTCCGTGGACGAGAACGTCGCGCCTGTCTGCGAGCCGGTCGCCCGTCGCCGTCCGCCATGGGGTTAGATGGGAGTTCGTCACGGTGTTCGTGAGGACGAGGAGGAACGGCATGGCAGGGAAGGAACGTCAGCAGCGCTCGGCCAGGGACGAGACGCCGGAGGAGCCCGAGACCCCTCGCGCCCCGGTCGCCCCCGCTGCCCAGGACACCGAGGTCGACTCCCTCCTGGAGGAGATCGACGAGGTCCTCGAGTCCAACGCGGAGTCCTTCGTCCGCGGGTTCGTCCAGAAGGGCGGTCAGTGACCGCCGATGGAACATGAAGCCACGGGCCGGCTGCCTCGGGCGTTCACCACGCCGGGCTCCTCGTCGTTCGTCGAGTTCCTCGCGTCCCACGCGCCCGATCTCCTGCCGGGCGCCCGGCACACGCCCGGGGGCGAGGTGCCGCTGACGCCTCACGGGACGACGATCGTCGCCGTGACGTTCGACGGTGGCGTGGTCATGGCCGGTGACCGGCGGGCCACCGCGGGCTCGGTCATCGCCAACCGTGAGATCGAGAAGGTCTTCCCCGCGGACGACCACTCGGCCGTCGGGATCGCCGGTGCGGCCGGGATCGCCCTCGAGCTCGTGCGGCTCTTCCAGCTCGAGCTCGAGCACTACGAGAAGATCGAGGGCGCGGCGCTGTCGCTCGACGGCAAGGCCAACCGCCTCTCGACGATGATCCGGGGGAACCTCGGCCTCGCCATGCAGGGGCTCGCAGTGGTCCCTCTCTTCGCGGGCTTCGACGTCGACGAGGGACTCGGCCGGATCTTCTCGTACGACGTCACGGGTGGGCGCTACGAGGAGCACGAGCACCACAGCGTCGGGTCCGGGTCCCTCTTCGCCCGCGGGTCGCTGAAGAAGCTGTGGCGCCCCGGGCTGGACCCCTCCGGTGCTGTCCGTGTCGCCGTGGAGGCGCTCGTCGACGCCGCGGACGACGACTCCGCCACCGGCGGCCCCGACCGCGTGCGCAAGATCTGGCCCGTGGTGGCCCGCGTCACCGCCGACGGGTTCGAACGCGTGCAGGCCGACGAGCTCGAGGCCACGGTCGAGGCCATCCTCGCCGAGCGCACCCGCGACGTGCGGGCCGCCCGGAGGGTCCACGGCCGACAGCACGGAGGTGACCTGCGATGAGCATGCCGTTCTACGTCTCGCCCGAGCAGCTCATGAAGGACCGGGCCGACTACGCGCGCAAGGGCATCGCCCGCGGCCGCTCCGTCGTCGTCGCCGCGTACGACGGTGGGATCGCGTTCGCCACGGAGAACCCGTCGCGCGCGCTTCACAAGATCTCGGAGATCTACGACCGCATCGCCTTCGCGGCCGTCGGCAAGTACAACGAGTTCGAGAACCTCCGCGTCGCCGGGGTGCGCTACGCGGACCTCCGGGGGTACTCCTACGACAGGTCCGACGTGAGCGCCCGCGGCCTCGCCAACGCCTACGCGCAGACCCTCGGCACGGTCTTCACCACGGAGTCCAAACCCTTGGAGGTCGAGCTGGTCGTCGCGGAGGTCGGTGCCCGCGCCGTCGACGACCAGATCTACCGCCTCTCCTACGACGGGTCCGTCGCCGACGAGCACGGGTACGTCGTCATGGGCGGCCAGGCCGAGCAGCTCGGCGACGTCCTCGCGGACGGGTGGCAGCCAGACATGCCCCTCACCGACGTGCTCCACCTCGTCCGACGCGTCCTCGCCACCCCGGGCGACGAGTCCGCCGCCCCGAGGGACCTCGCGGCGTCGTCCCTCGAGGTCGCGGTCCTCGACCGGTCCCGACCCCGCCGCGCGTTCCGCCGGATCACAGGCCTTCCGCTCGACGAGCTCCTCGGCCCCTGACGGACGACCGCACCCGCGACGAGCACACACCACCGAGATGAGCACACCATGAGCAGTCGTCGGATCTTCGGGCTCGAGACCGAGTACGGGGTGACGTGCGCGACGCCCGACGGGCCGGGACTCTCCGCGGACGAGGTCGCCCGCTACCTGTTCCGCAAGGTCGTCGCCTGGGGTCGGTCCTCGAACGTCTTCCTGCGCAACGGGTCACGCCTCTACCTCGACGTCGGGTCCCACCCCGAGTACGCGACCGCCGAGTGCGACGACATCCGCCAGCTCGTGTCGTACGACCGGGGAGGCGAACGCATCCTCGAAGGGCTCGTCGCCGACGCCCAGCAGCGCCTCGACCTCGAGGGAATCCCCGGCACCGTCCACCTGTTCAAGAACAACACGGACTCCGCCGGGAACTCCTACGGCTGCCACGAGAACTACCTCGTGCGGCGCCAGGGCGACTTCTCCCGGCTCGCCGACATCCTCGTCCCCTTCCTCATCACCCGCCAGGTCCTCACCGGTGCCGGGAAGATCCTGCCCTCGTCCAAGGGCGCGACGTTCTGCCTCTCCCAGCGGGCCGACCACATCTGGGAGTCCGTCTCGAGCGCCACCACACGCTCGCGGCCCATCATCAACACGCGCGACGAACCGCACGCCGACGCGGAGCGGTACCGCAGGTTGCACGTCATCGTCGGCGACTCCTCCATGGCCGAGCCCACGACGATGCTCAAGGTCGGGGCCACCGACATGGTGCTGCGCCTCATCGAGGCGGGCGTCCCCATGCGGGACATGGCTCTCGAGAACCCGATCCGGGCGATCCGTGAGATCAGTCACGACATGACGGGCAAGGCGCCCGTGACCCTCGCGTCGGGACGGACCGCGACAGCCGTCGAGCTCCAGCAGGAGTACCTGGTGCGGGTGCGGGACCTCGTCGAGGCGAACGCCGACCCGTCACCCATGGACGAGCGGGTGTTCGACCTCTGGGAGCGTGGGCTCGTCGCGCTCGAGACGGGCGACCTGTCCACCGTGGACCGCGAGCTCGACTGGGTCATCAAGCACAAGCTCGTGCGCCGGTACCAGGAGAAGCACTCGCTCGAGCTGTCCGACCCGAGGATCGCCCGCCTCGACCTCGCCTATCACGACATCTCGAGGTCGGAGGGGCTCTACAACCTCCTCGCCGCTCGCGGGATGGTGGAGCGCGTCACGACGGACATCGAGATCCTCGAGTCGACCGCGGTCCCGCCGCAGACCACTCGCGCGAAGCTCCGAGGAGACTTCGTGCGCAAGGCCCAGGAGGCCCGGCGCGACTACACGGTCGACTGGGTGCACCTCAAGCTCAACGACCAGGCCCAGCGCACCGTCCTGTGCAAGGACCCGTTCCAGAGCGTCGACGACCGGGTGGAGCGCCTCATCCAGAGCATGTGACGACCCGCTGTCACCGGACGTCCAGGGACCGTCGGTAAGATCCGTCCCTATGCGATCACGGACCCCGAGAACACTGACGACCGCCCTGTGCGGGGCGCTGGTCGCGGTGACGGCGCTCGCGGCGTGCGCGCCGCCGCCCGAGGAGGCCCCGACGGCGACCGAGGCCCCCGGCCCCGTGGTCGAGGCCACGGGCCCCGGTGGGCAGGCCCCGACCTTCACGTACCCGGTTCCTCTTGACCTCGACGAGCCCTTCACCGAAGTCCTGTGGGAGGGGGACGGGGACCCCCTGGTGGACGGTGCGCCCGTCCTCGTGCGCATCTACTCGGAGGACGGCCGTGACGCGTCCGTCCTCCGCGACGACTTCGCCTCGGTGCCGCAGAGCTACCTCCTCGCTCCCGAGGCCATCGGGTCCGACCTCTACGCGACGCTCTCGGGCGCCACGGTCGGCAGCCGCATCCTCCACGTCGTCGAGACCGACGACGTTCCGCTCGTCATGAGCATCGACGTGCTGCCCACCCGGGCCGTCGGAGAACCCGTCTCCCCGGGCGACGGCCTGCCCAGCGTGTCCCACGGACCCGACGGCAGCCCGACCGTGACGATCCCCGCCGAGGTCCCCGCCCCGGCGAACGCCGTCGTGCACCAGATCATCCGGGGGACCGGCGACCAGGTGGTCGCGGGACAGCAGGTCGTCATCCGGTACGTCGCCGTGAAGTGGTCCACCGGTGAGGTCATCGACACCACGTGGGGTGCCGACCTCCTCCCCGAGACCGTGACCATCGGTCTCGACCAGCTCATCGAGGGTGTGGAGGACGGTCTCGAAGGACTGTTCGTCGGCAGCCAGGTGATGCTCGTGGTCCCTCCCGGGCAGGCGTTCGGGCCCAGCGGCAACGAGCTCTCCACAGAGACTCTCGTCTACGTCGTCGACATCCTCGGGACCTCACCCGTCCCACCACCGGCCTGACCCGCACCCCCACCAGGAAGCCGAAGCCATGACCCTCTCCGTCCGTGTCATCCCCTGCCTCGACGTCGACGCAGGCCGCGTCGTCAAGGGCGTGAACTTCGGGAACCTCCGGGACGCGGGCGACCCGGTCGAGCTCGCACGGCGCTACGACGCCGAAGGCGCCGACGAGCTGACGTTCCTCGACGTGTCGGCGTCCTCGGGCAACCGGGAGACCACCTACGACGTGGTGCGCCGCACCGCCGAGGAGGTGTTCATCCCGCTCACCGTCGGGGGAGGTGTGCGCTCCGTCGAGGACGTCGACCGCCTCCTGCGGGCGGGCGCGGACAAGGTCGGGGTCAATACCGCGGCCATCGCGCGCCCCGAGCTCGTCTCGGAGATCGCCGACCGCTTCGGCAGCCAGGTGCTCGTCCTCTCCGTCGACGCGCGCCGTACCCTCGAGGGGACCACCACCGACTCCGGATACGAGGTCACCACCCACGGGGGGCGACGCGGCACGGGGATCGACGCCGTGGCGTGGGCCGTGCGCGCAGCAGCCCTCGGGGCCGGTGAGATCCTCCTCAACTCGATGGACGCCGACGGCACCTACGAGGGCTACGACCTCGAGATGTTCGCCGCGGTGAGGTCCGAGGTGAGCGTGCCCCTCATCGCCAGCGGGGGCGCGAGCTCCGCACGCGACTTCTCGGCAGCGGCCGGCGCCGGGGCGGACGCCGTCCTCGCAGCCAGCGTCTTCCACTTCGGGAAGCTCACCATCGGCGAGGTCAAGGCCACCATGGCCGACGACGGCGTGACCGTACGGCTCTAGACGGACGACGGTCCGGGGAAACGCTCGGCGAGAGCGGCGACGTCCTCGTCGTACCCCTCGACCACGACGCGCGCCGACGCGCCCCGACCGAACGCGTGCAGCACGAGCTCCTCCACCTGTCCGCGGACGACGACCGTCCCGTGCCCGCCACGGGCGGGCGGCTTGCGCACGGCAGCGCGCGGCCCGTCCGGCACGACGAGGACCACACCGACCGGCGCCCGGGCGTAGAGCAGCCTCGCGCCGAGGCGCAGCTGACGCCACAGGGCGTCCCGGTGCGCGTCCGAGAGCTCACGCCTGCCCGACGTCGGGTCCGGCCCGGCGAGCAGCACGTCGTCCGTGTGCACCCTGAGCTCGAGGACGTTGACGAGCTCGCCCGCCCACCGGCCCGGCGCCCAGAGCGGCGGGGCCTCGGCGACGTCGGCGACGAGTGCGGCGAAACCCTCAGGGGTCCTGCTCCGCGCGGCGAGCGCGTCGATGCCTCCGGGGGTCGCCGACCAGGGTCGGCGGTCACGCAGGAGGACGTGCGCCGCGAGGTGCTCGGTCCGCCACCCCTCGCACAGCGTCGGGGCACCAGGTCCTGCCTCGGTGAGCGCACGTACCAGCTCGGCGCGCTCCTGGACGTTCCACGGCGTGTCCTGCGAGGTCCTGCGATCGGTGGGCATAGGACATCGTGGCACGGCCCGCGGCGTCGCGCTGTGAGAAGATCGCTCCATCCCACAGGAAGGACGACCGTGACTCCCCATGCCCTCCAGGGGTCCCGTGCGCGCCGCTCCGCGGTGCTCGTCGCCCGGGGGATCAAGGCAGAGCCGCGCGTCTACGGGTGGGCCATCGCGGCGTCCGCCCTCTTCGGCGGCCTCACCGTCGCGGTGAGCCAGGTCCTCGGCGCGGTCACCGACTCGGTCGTCGTCCCGGTGCTCGCGGGTGACGAGCCGGCCTCCCGCGCCTGGGCCGGAGGAGCCGCGCTCGCGGCCGTCGCGGTCGCCCTCGCCGGGAGCGTCGCCGCACGGAGGATCTGGGCCGGGATCGGCATGGCGAACCTCCAGTCACGGCACCGCAGAGGAGTCACGCGCCGGTACCTCGAGCTCCCCATGTCGTGGCACCGCGCCCACCCCACCGGCCAGCTCCTGTCGAACGTCAGCTCCGACGTCGAGGCCGCCACCGGGGTCTTCAACCCCCTGCCCTTCGCGCTCGGCGTGTGCGTGATGATCCTCGTCGCCGCCGGGGCCCTGCTGCGGCTCGACGTGTGGCTCGCCGTCGCGGCGCTCGTCGTCGTCCCCGCAGCGATCCTCGCGAACGTCGTCTTCCAGAAGCACATGTCACCTGCAGCGACCCGCGCCCAGCAGCTGCGCGCGGAGGTCGCCGACGTCGCCCACGAGAGCTTCGAGGCCGGCGTCCTGGTCAAGGCGCTGGGTACCGAGGGCCGTGAGGAGCGCAGGTTCGCGCAGCGGACCGCGACGCTCAAGGACGCGAACGTCCGCGTCGGCTCGGTGCGAGCCGTGTTCGACCCGGTCATCGAGATCCTCCCGTCGGTCGGGACGCTCCTCGTCCTCCTCGTCGGCACGCTCAGGGCGTCCGCCGGCCACGTCGACACCGGCGAGGTGGTCTCCGCCGCCTACCTGGTGACCATGCTCGCCGTGCCCGTCCGCGCCTTCGGTTGGGTCCTCGGCGAGCTCCCGCGCGGGCTCGTCGGTCACGACCGGGTGAGCCAGGTCATGGACGCACGCGGGGCGCTCGCCCCCGGGACGGTCCTCCTGGACGAGGCCGGCGCGCGACCCGAGGGTCTCGACGTCCGCGTCGACCACGTGGACGTCACCGTCCCCACGGCCACCGGGCCCGCGCACCTCCTGCGCGACGTCTCGCTCCACGTCCCCGCCGGGAGCACCGTCGCCGTCGTCGGGTCCACCGGGGCCGGCAAGACGACCCTCGTGTCCCTCCTGAGCCGCCTCTCCGACCCCAGCGAGGGCCGCGTCCTCCTCGACGGGACCGACGCGCGCACCGTCGCGCCGGGCTCGCTCGCGAGCACCGTCGCGTTCGTCGCGCAGACGACGTTCGTCTTCGAGGACACCATCCGGGCCAACGTCACGCTCCGCGACGTCGGTGACGACGACAGCCCCACCGACGACGAGGTGTGGGCGGCTCTCGAGACCGCGCGCGTCGCCGACGTCGTCCGCGCGCTCCCCGACGGCCTCGACTCCCCCCTCGGGGAGAGGGGCGCCAACCTCTCGGGCGGCCAGCGTCAACGCATCGCCCTCGCACGGGCCCTCGTCCGCCGCCCCCGCCTCCTCGTCCTCGACGACGCGACGTCCGCCGTCGACCCCCAGATCGAGCAGGCGATCCTCGCGGGGCTCCGGTCGAGCACCGGCACCACCGTCGTCATGGTCGCCTACCGCATGTCGAGCGTCGCGCTCGCCGACCACGTGGTCCACCTCGAGGGCGGCGCCGTCGTCGACGAGGGCACGCACGACGAGCTGCTCGTCCGCGACGACGGGTACCGGGACCTCGCGCTCGCCTACCAGCGCGAGGCCGCGCGCCGAACGGAGACAGCATGAGCACGCAGGCCGACGAGCCCGCTGCGGACCACGGGTCCATCGCGTCCACGAGCGGCCTGGGCGTCCTCGCCACCCTCCGGCGCGGGCTCCAGGTGTCGCCCGAGATGCTCGACGGCGCGCTGCTCACCCTCCTGCTCGCCGTCGTCGCCGCCTGCGGCAGGGTCGTCGTGCCGCTGGCCGTCCAGCAGACCATCGACACGGGCATCCTCGCCGACGGCGGCGTGGACAGCCGTCGTGTGGTCTGGCTCGTCGCCGGCGCCGCGGTGCTCCTCCTGGCGGCCGGGCTGTCGTCGACCCTGGTCAACGTCCGGCTGTTCCGCGCCACCGAGGCCGGGCTCGCCAGCCTGAGGGTGCAGGCCTTCCGCCACGTGCACGACCTGTCCGTGCTGTCGCAGAGCACGGAGCGACGCGGGTCCCTCGTGTCCCGCGTGACCTCGGACGTCGACACGATCTCCCTGTTCGTCCAGTGGGGCGGGATCCTGCTCCTGGTGTCCGTCCTCCAGCTGGCCGCGGCGACCGTGCTCATGGCGGTCTTCTCGTGGCAGCTGACCCTCGTGGTCTGGGCCTGCTACGTGCCCCTGTTCTTCCTCCTCGGACCCGCGCAGCGACGCGTCAGCGTCGCCTACACCGCAGTCCGGGCGAAGGTCGGCGCCATGCTCGGTGCGGTCTCGGAGGCCGTCGTCGGGGCGGAGACCATCCGCGCCTACGGCGTCGCCCGCCGCACGGAGCGCCGCATCGACGCCGCCATCGAGGACCACCGTCGAGCAGCCGTCCGTGCCCAGAAGCTCGTGAGCGTCGTCTTCTCCTCGGGCGTCCTCGTGTCCAACCTCGTCCTCGGCGTCGTCGTCGTGGTCGGGGCGTTCCTCGGTGTGGGCGGAGGCCTCACGATCGGGCAGCTCGTCGCGTTCCTCTTCCTCGTCCAGGTCTTCACCCAGCCGGTCCAGATGGCCACCGAGATCCTCAACGAGCTCCAGAACGCCGTCGCCGGCTGGCGGCGCGTCCTGGCGGTCCTCGAGACCCCCGTGCTCGTCGCCGACCGCGGCGCGTCGGGCACCACGACGCCGCGCGGGCCGGCCGCCGTCGAGCTCTCCGGCGTCGCCTTCGCCTACCCCGGCGGTCCGGACGTCCTGCACGACGTGGACCTCAGCCTCCCGGCACGCACCCGCGTCGCCGTCGTGGGGGCGACCGGCTCGGGGAAGACGACGCTCGCCAAGCTCGTCACCCGGCTCATGGACCCCACCCGCGGTCGCGTCCTCCTGGACGGCGTCGACCTCCGGGACGTCCCCGCCGGCAACCTGCGGGAGCGTGTGGTGATGGTGCCCCAGGAGGGCTTCCTCTTCGACGGCACCCTCGCGGAGAACATCGCCTACGGTCACCGCGGCTCCGACCCGTCGGGCGAGCCGTCCCACGACCCGCGGACGGCGGGCATGCTCGCGGACGCCCTCCGCGACCTCGGGCTCGAGGACTGGGTCGCCGACCTGCCCGACGGGCTCGACACCCAGGTGGGTCAGCGCGGCGAGGCGCTGTCGACGGGGGAGCGGCAGCTCGTCGCCGTGGCGCGCGCGTACCTCGCGAGTGCCGACCTACTCGTCCTCGACGAGGCCACCTCGGCCGTCGACCCCGCGGCGGAGGTGCGGCTCGCCCGTGCCCTCGACTCGCTCACGCACGGGCGCAGCACCATCACCATCGCCCACCGCATGTCCACCGCCGAGGCCGCAGACCTCGTCGTCGTGATGGATCAGGGGCGCGTCGTCGAGGTCGGCAGCCACGCCGAGCTCGTCGCGCGCGGAGGCGTGTACGCCGGCATGCACGGCGCGTGGGTGGCGCAGGCGCACTGACCCCGCCGACGGCCGCCGACGTGGGAGGATTCTCGGGTGTCCACGACCCACGCGCCCCGCACCCCGGAAAGCTCTCTCGACCCGGCCGTCGCCGCTCGTCTCTCCCGTGACCCGGCCGGTCTCGTCGCCGCGATCGTGCAGCAGCACGACACCGGTGAGGTCCTCATGCTCGGCTGGATGGACGACGAGGCCCTCGCGCGCACGCTGACCAGCGGGCGCGTGACGTTCTACTCCCGGTCCCGGCAGGAGTACTGGCGCAAGGGGGACACCTCCGGGCACGTCCAGTGGGTGCGGAGCGTCGCGCTCGACTGCGACGGCGACGCTCTCCTGGTCCGGGTGGACCAGGTGGGTGCGGCGTGCCACACGGGGGAGCGGACGTGCTTCCTCACGGGAGGTGACCTCGGTGCCGTGGTCGCCGCGCCGGGGGAGGGCGCCGGCAGGGCCGACCAGGCGCCCGTACCGACCATGACGACCAGCACGACGACGGACGAGGAGCACGGACGATGACGACGACGAGCACCACCCCGCCGAGCGTCGGCTCCCTCGCCTGGGGCGCGAGCTGGCCGGACCTCGGGGAGTTCCGCCGGCTGGCGGAGTCACGACGGGTCGTGCCCGTCGTGCGGCGACTCCTCGCGGACGACGTCACCCCCGTGGGGCTCTATCGCACCCTCGCGGGCGGGCGTCCCGGCACCTTCATCATGGAGTCCGCGGAGATCGACGGGAGCTGGTCGCGCTACTCGTTCATCGGCGTGCGCTCGCGCGCGTCCCTGACGGTGCGCGACGACGAGGCCGTGTGGTCCGGTGACGTCCCGGCGGGCATCCCCGTGTCCGGCCCCCCGCTGGAGGTCCTCGACGCGACGCTGCGTGCGTTGCACACCGAGGCGGTCGACGGGCTGCCCCCGCTCACCGGTGGCCTCGTGGGCGCGCTCGGGTGGGACGTCGTGCGCCGGTGGGAGCCGACGCTGCCCGCCACGGCGCCGGACGAGCTCGGGGTCCCCGAGATGACGCTCCTGCTGGCCACCGACCTCGCGGTCGTCGACCACGTCGACGGAAGCGTGTGGCTCGTCGCCAACGCCATCAACTTCGACGACACCGACGAACGGGTCGACGAGGCGCACGCCGACGCCGTCGCGAGGCTCGACGACATGGAGGCGCGGCTCGTCGCAGGCGCGGGCGGCGGCGGGGCCGACGTGCTGCGCGTCCTCGCGGACGCGCCTGAGCCGACCCTCGAGTTCCGGTCCACCCGGGAGGAGTTCGAGGCGGCCGTCGTCGCCGGGAAGGAGGCGATCACCGAGGGGGAGGTCTTCCAGGTGGTGCTCTCCCAGCGCCTCGACCTCGAGTGCACGGCCTCGCCCCTCGACGTGTACCGCGTGCTGCGGACCATCAACCCGAGCCCGTACATGTACTGCTTCCAGCTCGTCGACGCCGAGGGGAACGACTTCGCGGTGGTCGGGTCGAGCCCCGAGACCCTGGTGAAGGTCGCCGACCGGCGCGTGGTGACCTTCCCGATCGCCGGGTCGCGTCCGCGCGGCGCCACGCCGGAGGAGGACGTGCGGCTCGGCGAGGAGGTCCTCGCCGACCCCAAGGAGGTCGCGGAGCACATCATGCTCGTCGACCTGTCCCGCAACGACCTCGTCAAGGTGTGCGAGCCGACGAGCGTCGAGGTCGTGGAGTTCATGGCCATCAAGCGGTTCAGCCACATCATGCACATCTGCTCGACGGTCGTGGGTCACCTGCGTCCCGAGGCGTCCGCCCTGGAGGTCCTGCGGGCCACCTTCCCCGCAGGGACCCTCTCGGGGGCGCCCAAGACGCGCGCCATCGCGCTCATCGACGAGGTGGAGCCCGCGTCCCGTGGCATCTACGGGGGCACCGTGGGGTACTTCAGCTTCGACGGGACGATGGACATGGCCATCGCGATCCGCACCGCGCTCATCCGCGGCGACCGTGCGAGCGTCCAGGCCGGCGGGGGCGTCGTCGCGGACTCCGTGCCCGCGCTCGAGTACGAGGAGTCGCGCAACAAGGCCGCGGCGGCCGTGCGTGCCGTGCAGATCGCGAGCCGTCTCCGGGCACGACGGTGAGGGTTCCCACCAGGAGGACTGCGGTCCTCTCCGGGGTGCTCCTCGGTGGTGCGGCGCTGCTCAGCGCGGTCCCCGCCTGGATCACCACGACGAGCAGCACCGCGCTCGGCGAGGAGGTGTCGGTGACCGTCACCGGGACGCAGGCGGCCCCGGGAGTCACCGCGGCCGCGCTCGTGGTCCTCGCCGCGAGCCTCGCCCTCGGCCTCGTGGGTCGTGCGGGTCGCTGGGTGGTCCTCGGGTCGGTAGCCCTGGGCGGGCTCGTCGTCGCCGCCTCCGCGGTCCTCGTGGTGACCGATCCCCAGGGGCCGGCACGGTCCGCCGTCGCCGAGGTCACGGGCGTGGTCGGCCCGGTCGGCGAGGTGGACGTCGGGGTGGCACCGTTCCTCACGGTCGTCCTGGGGGTGCTGCTCGTCGTGCTCGCGACGGCGGCCGCGCTCGGGGCAGGTCGGTGGGACGGGAGGTCGCGCCGCTACGACGCCGCCCCGGGCGTCGGTGCCACCCCCGTGGCTGCCGAGAGCTCCGAGGGTGCCGTCCGGTCCGCCGGCTCGCGGGAGCCGGCGGGCGACGCCGTGCTCGACGAGCGCGACGCCTGGGACGCTCTCACCCACGGCGACGACCCGACCTGACGGGCCGGGCCGCCGCGGGCATCCTCCACCCCACGTCCAGCGGTGCTGCTGCCGTTCGATAGGCTGGGTCCACGTTTCGATGAAAGGCACGATCGATGGCTGACAACTCTCCTCGCACCGAGCTCTCCTACCTGCCCCCGTCGGTGCCCCCGGCCAACCACGGTCACACCCGCGCCGCGTGGTTCACCACGGGCGTGGTGGTGCTCGGTTCCGTCGTCGCGGGCGTCGCGATGTGCTTCGCCATGGTGTGGCTCGTGTGGGTCGGTGCTGCGATCGTCCTCGTGGGAGCGCTCGGCGGGAAGGTCCTGTCCGTGGCGGGATACGGGCAGCCTCGCCTCGGCACCACGGACCCCAACGAGCGTCGCTGACGCGCGTCCGCGGAGCCGTGTCCGCGTCTCACGGGTCGTCGAGTTGCCGACCGCCCGCCGGAGCGGCCCTACGATGGCACGGTGCGGTTCCTCCGACGGCGCGGGACGACAGGTGCCCAGGGCGTCGACGGACGGGGCGCTGCGGTCGGTCGTGGTCAGGTGTTCGGGGAGAAGAGGCGTCATGACGGTACTCGATGACATCATCGTCGGAGTTCGCGAGGACCTCGCGGTCCGGGAGGCCGCGACGCCGCTCGCGGTCCTCAAGGAGACCGCCCGGCGTCAGCCCGGAGCGGTGGAGTGCCTCACGCGGCTGAGCGGCAAGGACGCCGTGGCGGTCATCGCCGAGGTCAAGCGGTCGAGCCCCAGCAAGGGGGCCCTCGCGCCCATCACCGACCCTGCGTCCCTCGCCCGCGAGTACGAGAAGGGCGGGGCGTCGGTCATCTCCGTGCTCACGGAGGAGCGACGGTTCAAGGGGAGCCTCGCGGACCTGCGTGCCGTGCGTGCTGCGGTGGACGTGCCGATCCTCCGCAAGGACTTCGTCGTCTCGCCCTACCAGGTGTGGGAGGCGCGGGCGCACGGCGCGGACCTCGTGCTCCTCATCGTCGCCGCCCTCGAGCAGACGGTCCTCGAGTCGCTCGTCGAGCGCGTCCACTCACTGGGGATGACGGCGCTCGTCGAGGTCCACACCCCCGAGGAGGTCACGCGGGCCGTCGACGCCGGAGCTCGCCTCATGGGCGTGAACGTGCGCAACCTCAAGACGCTCGAGATCGACCGGAGCCTCTTCGCGCGGCTCGCGCCGTCCGTCCCCGACGGCATCGTCCTGGTCGCCGAGTCCGGTGTCCGCGGCCCCCACGACGTCATGGACTACGCCCGCTCCGGGGCGCACGCCGTCCTGGTCGGCGAGGCGCTCGTCACGGGGGAGTCCCCACGCTCGGCGGTCGCGGACCTCGTGGCGGCAGGGTCCCACCCGTCGCTGCGTGCCGTGCGTCACTGATCTCCACCGTAGCCAGCAGACCGGCCGACGCGACACCCGCGCGCCGGGACGTACTTCGTACCAAGGAGGACACGACCGTGCCTGAATCCCTGCAGAACCTGCAAGGGCCGTACTTCGGCGAGTTCGGTGGACGATACGTCCCCGAGGCGCTCATCGCGGCGCTCGACGAGCTCGACACCGAGTACCAGCGGGCCGTCGCGGACCCGGGGTTCGCGACCCAGCTCGCGGACCTCCACCGGTCGTACAGCGGCCGCCCGAGCATCATCACCGAGGTGCCCCGCTTCGCTGCGCACGCGGGCGGCACACGGGTCTTCCTCAAGCGCGAGGACCTCAACCACACCGGTTCGCACAAGATCAACAACGTCCTCGGGCAGGCACTCCTCACCAAGCGCATCGGCAAGAAGCGCGTCATCGCCGAGACGGGTGCAGGCCAGCACGGGGTGGCGACCGCCACGGCCGCCGCCCTCTTCGACCTCGAGTGCGTCGTCTACATGGGCGAGGAGGACACGCAGCGCCAGGCGCTCAACGTCGCGCGCATGCGCCTCCTGGGTGCCGAGGTCGTCCCGGTGACGACCGGATCCCGGACGCTCAAGGACGCCATCAACGAGGCGCTCCGCGACTGGGTGACCAACGTCGACTCCACGAACTACGTCTTCGGCACCGCCGCCGGACCGCACCCCTTCCCGGCGATGGTGCGCGACTTCCAGCGGATCATCGGTGTCGAGGCCAGGCAGCAGATGCTCGACCTCGTCGGGCGTCTGCCCGACGTCGTCGCGGCGTGCGTCGGGGGAGGGTCCAACGCGATCGGGATCTTCGACGCGTTCCTCGATGACGAGGCCGTCCGTCTCGTCGGGCTCGAGGCCGGCGGTGACGGTGTGTCGACAGGGCGGCACGCGTCGAGCATCACCGGTGGCGTTCCAGGAGTGCTCCACGGCGCACGGTCCTATCTCCTCCAGGACGAGGACGGCCAGACGAAGGAGAGCCACTCGATCTCCGCGGGCCTCGACTACCCGGGCGTGGGGCCGGAGCACTCGTACCTGTCGAGCATCGGCCGGGCCGAGTACCGGCCGGTCACGGACAGCGAGGCCATGGAGGCGCTGCGCCTCCTGTCCCGTACGGAGGGCATCATCCCCGCCATCGAGTCCGCCCACGCCCTGGCGGGTGCGATGCGGCTCGGCCGTGAGGCGCAGGAGGCCGGACGCGAGGAGATCATCCTCGTCAACCTCTCCGGCCGGGGGGACAAGGACGTGGCCACCGCCGCGCGCTGGTTCGAGCTCGTGGACGCCGGTGCCGACCTGGGTGCGGAAGGGGTGGACGCATGAGCGCCACCGCGCTGAGGATCGACGAGCTCAAGGGCGAGGGGCGCGCCGCCCTCGTCGGGTACCTCCCCGTGGGATTCCCCACGGTCGACGAGTCGGTCGTCGCCGTCGAGGCGCTCATCGAGTCCGGTGCCGACATCATCGAGCTCGGCATCCCGTACAGCGACCCCGTCATGGACGGGGCGACCATCCAGCACGCCGTCGACGTCGCGCTCTCGGCAGGTGCGCGGGTCAGGGACGTCTTCCGGGTTCTCGAGGCGGTCTCCGGGCACGGTGTGCCGGTGCTCGCCATGACGTACTTCAACCCCGTCCTGCGGTACGGCGTCGAGGCGTTCGCCCGGGACCTCGCCGCAGCGGGGGGAGCGGGGCTCATCACCCCGGACCTCATCCCTGACGAGGCCGCGGAGTGGACCGCCGCCGCGGACGCGCACGGCCTGGACAAGGTGTTCCTGGTGGCCCCGAGCTCGACGCCGGAACGCCTCGCGTCGACGGCCGCCGCCTCCCGCGGGTTCGTGTACGCGGCGTCGACGATGGGGGTCACCGGCGAGCGGGCGACGGTGGGTGCCCGGGCGTCGGAGCTCGTCGCGGCCACCCGCGCCGCCGGTGCGGAGCGGGTGTGCGTGGGGCTGGGCGTCTCGCGGCCGGAGCAGGCCGCCGAGGTCGGGCGCTACGCCGACGGGGTCATCGTCGGGTCGGCGTTCGTCCGGCCGCTCCTGGGCGAGGGGACCTTCACGCAGCGGGTCGACGCGATGCGTGCCGTCGCCGCAGGACTGGCGGAGGGTGTGCGCACGGCTCGCGTCGACGGGGGTGTCGCGTGAGCGTCGTCGAGAGCGTCACGGTCCTGGCGTCGATCCCGAGCCCCAGCCAGGGGACCTGGCACATCGGGCCGGTTCCGCTGCGCGCCTACGCCTTCGCCATCCTCGCCGGGATCTTCATCGCGGCGTGGATGACCGACCGTCGCTGGAAGGCGCGCGGCGGCGAGGCCGACCAGGTCTACGAGATCGCCTTCTGGGCGGTGCCCTTCGGGATCGTCGGCGGGCGCCTCTACCACGTTGTGTCCTCGCCTGACGCGTACTTCGGGGAAGGCGGCGACCCGCTCAAGGCCTTCGCCATCTGGGAGGGCGGGCTCGGCATCTGGGGCGCCGTCGCCCTCGGCGCCGTGGGCGCCTACATCGGGTGCCGGCGTCTCGGCGTACGGTTCGCGGTGTTCGCCGACGCCCTCGCCCCCGGCCTACTCGTGGCGCAGGCCGTGGGACGGCTCGGGAACTGGTTCAACCAGGAGCTCTTCGGCGGCCCCACGACGCTGCCGTGGGGCCTGGAGATCGACGCCGCGCACCTGCCGATCGACCATGACCCCGGCACGCTGTTCCACCCCACGTTCCTCTACGAGCTCCTGTGGAACCTCGCCGCGGCCGCGCTGATCGTGGTCCTGGACAGGCGCTTCAGGCTCGGCCACGGTCGCGTATTCTGGCTGTACGTACTGACGTACACGATCGGACGCCTGTGGATCGAGATGCTGCGGATCGACCCCGCGGAGCTGGTCCTCGGGCTGCGACTCAACGTGTGGACGTCCGTCGTCGTCGGGATCGGGGCATTGATAGCGTTCGTCGTTGTCGGGCGCCGGAACCCCGGGCGTGAAGAGAGTGTCTGGGTCACGGCCGCCACGCCGGACCCGGAGGATGTCGACCGGTCAGAACCCACGCCGGCCTGACATGAACGATGATCGATCGAGCGTCGACGAACGTCGGCGCCTGTCGTCATGTCCAGGGCCGACGACGTCCCGCAGATCTTTCCCAGCCAAGACGAGCCCACCCTCCGTGGGCACTCCGTGAGGACGGTGTTGATGACCACGCCGCAGCACAGCGCGCGCCGATCGGCCCAGACCACCGCGCCCGCCGCCCAGGGCCTCTACGACCCGGGGGCGGAGCACGACGCCTGCGGTGTCGCGTTCGTCGCGACGCTCCGGGGCACACCCGGCCGCGACATCGTCGACGCCGGCCTCACGGCGCTGCTCAACCTCGACCACCGTGGAGCGGTCGGGGCCGAGGAGAACAGCGGCGACGGTGCGGGCATCCTCACGCAGATCCCGGACGCCTTCATCCGGGACGTCGTCTCCGCGGACCTCCCGCCCGTGGGGTCCTACGCGATCGGCATGGCCTTCCTCCCGCAGGACCGGCAGGAGGCGGACGAGGTGGCTCGTGCCGTCGAGGCCATCGCCTCGGAGGAGAAGCTCGACGTCCTCGCCTGGCGTGACGTGCCCGTCACCGTCGACCTCGTCGGCCCCGGGGCGCGCGCGTCGATGCCCACCTTCCGTCAGCTCGTCGTCGCCGCCCCTGGCCGCGAGCTCAGCGGCATCGACCTCGACCGACGCACGTACCGGCTCCGCAAGAGGGCCGAGGGGGAGCTCGGGCTCTTCTTCGCGTCCCTGTCGGCCCGCACGCTGACGTACAAGGGGATGCTCACGACCGCTCAGCTCGAGCCGTTCTTCCCCGACCTCTCGGACCCCCGCTACGCGAGCGAGCTCGCGCTCGTCCACTCGCGCTTCTCCACCAACACCTTCCCGTCGTGGCCGCTCGCGCAGCCCTTCCGGCTCATCGCCCACAACGGTGAGATCAACACCGTGCGCGGCAACAGGAACTGGATGGCCGCGCGCCAGGGCAAGCTCCAGAGCGAGCACCTCGGCGACTTCGAGCCGCTGCTGCCCATCTGCAGCGAGGGATCGAGCGACTCCGCGTCCTTCGACGAGGTGCTCGAGCTCCTGCACCTCGGTGGACGGTCGCTGCCGCACGCCGTCCTCATGATGATCCCCGAGGCGTGGGAGAACCACGCCGAGATGACCCCTGAACGACGAGCCTTCTACGAGTACCACGCGAACCTCATCGAGGCGTGGGACGGGCCGGCCTGCCTGAACTTCACGGACGGGACCCTCATCGGCGCGGTCCTCGACCGCAACGGGCTGCGCCCCGGACGCTACTGGGTCACCGAGGACGGCCTGGTGGTCCTCGCGAGCGAGGCAGGCGTCCTCGACATCGACCCCGCGACGGTCGTGAAGAAGGGACGGCTCGAACCGGGCCGGATGTTCCTCGTCGACACCGCGCAGGGACGCATCGTCCCCGACGACGAGGTCAAGTCCCAGCTCGCCGCCCAGCGGCCCTACGCACAGTGGGTCGAGGAGAACTCGATCTTCCTGTCGGAGCTCCCGGACCGCGAGCACGTCATCCACAGCCCTGCCTCCGTGCAGCGCAGGCAGCGGGCCTTCGGGTACACCGAGGAGGAGCTCAAGATCCTCCTCACCCCGATGGCGAACGCCGGTGCGGAACCGCTCGGTGCGATGGGGACCGACACGCCCATCGCCGTCCTCTCCAACCGGCCCCGGCTGCTGTTCGACTACTTCACGCAGATGTTCGCCCAGGTGACGAACCCGCCGCTCGACGCGATTCGTGAGGAGCTCGTCACGGCGATCGGCGGGGCCATCGGGCCCGAGCCGAACCTCCTCTCGGACGTCCCCGAGCACGCGGGCAAGGTCGTGCTGGCCTTCCCGGTGATCGACAACGACGACCTCGCGAAGATCATCAACATCCACAAGGCGCCGGCGGCAGCCGGTCGGTTCAGCTCGATCACCGTCCGCGGCCTGTACAAGGTCGACGACGGTGGCGAAGGGCTGCGCGCACGGCTCGAGGAGATCTTCGCCGAGGTCGACGCGGCCGTCGAGGCGGGGACGAGCTTCATCGTCCTGTCCGACCGCGACTCGTACCAGGACCTCGCCCCGATCCCGTCGCTGCTCCTGCTCAGTGCCGTCCATCACCACCTGCTGCGCCGTCACACGCGGACCCAGGTGTCGCTCGTCGTCGAGGCCGGCGATGTCCGGGAGGTCCACCACGTGGCGCTCCTCGTCGGCTACGGGGCGGCCGCCGTCAACCCGTACCTCGCGATGGAGACGGTCGAGGACCTCGCCCACGCCGGGCACCTCGACGTCGACCCCGAGACCGCGGTCCGCAACCTCATCAAGGCGCTCGGCAAGGGTGTCCTGAAGATCATGAGCAAGATGGGCATCTCGACCGTCTCGTCGTACCGCGGCGCGCAGGTCTTCGAGGCGCTCGGGCTCTCCCACGAGCTCATCGGGGACTACTTCACCGGGACGACCAGTAGGCTCGGGGGGATCGGTCTCGACGTCATCGCCGCCGAGGTCGCGGCCCGGCACGCCGAGGCGTACCCCGCGTCCGGGAACTTCCAGGCGCACCAGCGTCTGGCCGTGGGTGGCGAGTACCAGTGGCGTCGGGACGGCGAGGAGCACCTCTTCGACCCGGAGACGGTCTTCCGGCTGCAGCACTCGACCCGCACCCGCCAGTTCGACGTGTTCCGCGAGTACACGAAGCGCGTCGACGACCAGGCCGAACGGCTCATGACCCTGAGGGGCCTGCTGGAGTTCGCCCCTGACCGCGAACCGGTGCCCCTGGACGAGGTCGAGCCGGTGAGCGAGATCGTCAAGCGCTTCAACACCGGTGCCATGTCCTACGGTTCCATCTCGGCCGAGGCCCACGAGACCCTCGCGATCGCGATGAACAGGCTCGGCGGCCGGTCGAACACCGGAGAGGGCGGCGAGGACCCGGAGCGTCTCCACGACCCGGAGCGCCGTAGCCGCGTGAAGCAGATCGCGTCCGGTCGTTTCGGCGTCACGTCGGAGTACCTGACGAACGCGGACGACATCCAGATCAAGCTCGCACAGGGCGCCAAGCCCGGGGAGGGCGGGCAGCTCCCCGGGCACAAGGTCTACCCGTGGGTCGCGAAGACCCGTCACTCGACCCCGGGTGTCGGACTGATCTCGCCCCCGCCGCACCACGACATCTACTCGATCGAGGACCTCGCGCAGCTCATCCACGACGCGAAGAACGCCAACCCCTCCGCCCGGATCCACGTCAAGCTGGTCTCCGAGTTCGGGGTGGGAACGGTCGCCACGGGCGTGTCCAAGGCGCACGCGGACGTCGTGCTCATCTCCGGCCACGACGGTGGGACGGGCGCCAGCCCGCTCACGTCGCTCAAGCACGCGGGGACGCCCTGGGAGATCGGGCTCGCCGAGACCCAGCAGACGCTCGTCCTCAACAACCTCCGCGACCGCATCGTCGTCCAGGTCGACGGGCAGATGAAGACGGGCCGGGACGTCGTCGTGGCAGCACTGCTCGGTGCGGAGGAGTTCGGTTTCGCGACCGCACCCATGGTCGTCTCGGGGTGCATCATGATGCGTGTCTGCCACCTGGACACGTGTCCTGTGGGCGTCGCCACGCAGAACCCCGAGCTCCGTGCGCGCTTCACGGGCAAGCCCGAGTTCGTCGTGAACTTCTTCGAGTTCCTCGCCGAGGAGGTCCGGGAGCACCTGGCGTCCCTCGGCTTCCGGAGCATCGAGGAGGCCGTCGGTCACGTCCAGGCTCTCGACACGCGTCGGGCCATCGAGCACTGGAAGGCCCAGGGCCTCGACCTCGGGCCGGTGCTGGCCGTCCCGCAGCCGCTCCCCGGATCGTCCCTGCGGAGCACCACCACCCAGGACCACGCCCTCGACAGGGCGCTCGACAACCAGCTCATCGCGCTCTCCGAGGCGGCCCTCGAGCGCCAGGCACCCGTCCGTGTCGCGTTGCCCGTGCGCAACGTCAACCGGACGGTGGGCACCATGCTCGGGCACGAGGTGACCAAGCGGTACGCGGGGGCGGGCCTCCCTGACGACACCATCGACGTGACCCTCACGGGGTCCGCCGGGCAGTCGCTCGGGGCCTTCCTGCCTCGAGGCATCACCCTGCGGCTCTTCGGCGACGCGAACGACTACGTGGGCAAGGGCCTGTCGGGCGGCAGGATCGTCGCCCGGCCCGACCGCGCGGCCGTGCTCTCCGGTGCGAGCAACGTCATCGCCGGGAACGTCATCGGCTACGGCGCGACGTCCGGAGAGATCTTCCTCAACGGCCAGGTCGGGGAACGGTTCGGTGTCCGCAACTCCGGTGCGACGCTCGTCGTCGAGGGCGTGGGGGACCACGGCTGCGAGTACATGACCGGCGGCACCGTGCTCGTCCTCGGTGGGACGGGTCGCAACTTCGGTGCCGGCATGTCCGGTGGGACGGCGTACGTCCTCGACCTGCGCCGGGAGGCCCTCAACACGACGGCGGCGACCACCGGTGAGCTCACCCTCTCCAGCCTCGACGCCGACGACGAGAAGGTGGTCACCGACCTCCTGCGCCGTCACCACGAGGAGACCGAGTCCCCGGTCGCGGCACAGCTCCTCGGCGACCTGCCGGCCGCGCTCGCCAGGTTCACGCGTGTCCTGCCGACGGAGTTCTCACGGATCCGCGTCGCGCTCGCCCAGGCGGACGCCGACGGGATCGACCTGTCCGTCCCCGGGAAGTGGGAAGAGATCTTGGAGGTGGCTCGTGGCTGACCCACGTGGGTTCTTGAAGGTCCGGGAGCGTGAGCTCCCCGCCTACCGGCCGGTGCCGGTGCGGCTCATGGACTGGCGCGAGGTGCACGAGCACCGGGAGGAGGACTCCGCCGTCGTCCGTGTCCAGGCGGGGCGCTGCATGGACTGCGGCATCCCGTTCTGCCATCAGGGATGCCCTCTCGGGAACCTCATCCCCGACTGGAACGACCTCGTGCGTCGCGACCAGTGGGAGTCGGCGATCGAGCGGCTCCACTCGACGAACAACTTCCCCGAGTTCACCGGTCGGGTGTGCCCCGCTCCGTGCGAGTCGAGCTGTGTCCTGGGGATCAACCAGCCACCTGTGACGATCAAGAACGTCGAGGTGAGCATCATCGACGAGGCGTTCGCCCGCGGGTACGTCACACCGCAGGTGCCGCAGCGCCTCACGGGCAAGACGGTGGCCGTGGTCGGGTCCGGCCCGGCGGGCCTCGCGGCCGCGCAGCAGCTCACGCGCGCCGGTCACACGGTCGCCGTCTACGAGCGGGACGACGAGATCGGCGGGCTCCTGAGGTACGGGATCCCGGACTTCAAGCTCGAGAAGCAGCACGTCGACCGCCGGCTCGAGCAGATGCGTGCCGAGGGCACCCGGTTCCGTGCAGGGGTGGAGATCGGTTCCGACCTCACGTGGGACGAGCTCCGGGCGCGGTTCGACGCCGTGGTCGTCGCGACGGGGGCGACCGTCCCTCGCGTGCTGCCCATCCCGGGGAACGACCTCGAGGGCATCCACGTCGCCATGGACTTCCTGCACCAGGCCAACGAGGTCGTCGCAGGCCGTGAGGTCGAGGATCAGATCCTCGCGACAGGGAAGCACGTCATCGTCATCGGTGGTGGCGACACGGGCTCTGACTGCATCGGGACGTCGCTGCGCCAGAAGGCTGCTTCCGTGACCACCTTGGCCATCGGCAAGAAGCCCCCTGTCGAGCGTCCGGCGGGTCAGCCCTGGCCCACGGACCCGGTGCTCTTCGAGGTGTCCAGCTCGCACGCCGAGGGCGGGGAGCGCGACTACCTCGCATCGACCGTGGAGTTCCTCGGCGAGGACGGTCGCGTCACCGCCCTCAAGGTCGCGACCACCGAGTACCTCCCCGACGGTCGACGCGTGCCCAAGGAAGGCACCGAGAAGATCATCCCGGCGGACCTCGTGCTCGTCGCGATGGGCTTCACCGGACCCGAGACCGACGTCCTCGTCGATCAGACGGCCGTCCCGCTCACGGACCGCGGCCTCGTCTCGCGCGAGGACGACTTCTCCACGGCGCTCCCCGGCGTGTTCGTCGCCGGTGACGCGGGACGGGGCCAGTCCCTGATCGTGTGGGCCATCGCCGAGGGTCGTGCCGCCGCAGCCACGGTGGACGCCTTCCTCCAGGGCAGCACCGAGCTGCCTGCTCCCGTCAGGGCCAGCACCTCGGCCCTGCGCCCCTGACCCCCTCCCGGGCTGCCGTCCGGGCACCAAGACCTTTGTCCCGACAGCAGCATCGAAACAAGCAACTAGGCTGGAGCTATGCGCAGAGCGAAGATCGTATGCACCATCGGACCCGTCACCGCCTCTCCCGAGCAGGTTCAGAACCTCGTCGACGCCGGAATGGACGTCGCGAGGATCAACCGGAGCCACGGAGAGCCCGAAGAGCACGAAGCGGTCTACAACAACGTCCGAGCCGCCGCGAAGGCCTCCGGCCGCTCGGTGGCGGTCCTCGTCGACCTCCAGGGCCCCAAGATCCGCCTCGGTCGGTTCGCCAACGACGAGAAGCAGTGGCTCAACGAGGGTGACACGTTCACCATCACCACGGACGACGTCGTGGGCACCAAGGAGCTGTGCTCCACCACGCACAAGGGCCTGACCAACGACGCCCGCGTCGGCGACCCCATCCTCATCGACGACGGCCGCGTCCTCGTCCGCATCACCGCTGTCGAGGGCTCCAACGTCGTCACCCGCGTCGAGGTCCCTGGACCCGTCTCCAACAACAAGGGACTCAACCTCCCGGGCGTGGCGGTCTCCGTCCCGGCCATGTCCGACAAGGACGAGCAGGACCTCCGCTGGGCGCTGCGCCTCGGTGCCGACATGATCGCCCTGTCGTTCGTTCGCAGCGCTGTCGACTACGACGACGTGCGCCGCATCATGGAGGAGGAGGGCCGCGTCCTCCCCGTCATCGCGAAGATCGAGAAGCCCCAGGCCGTCGAGAACCTCGCCGAGATCGTCGACGCGTTCGACGGCATCATGGTCGCCCGTGGCGACCTCGGTGTGGAGCTCCCGCTGGAGCAGGTCCCCCTCGTGCAGAAGCGCGCCGTCGAGCTCGCGCGTCGCAACGCGAAGCCGGTCATCGTGGCCACCCAGGTCCTCGAGTCGATGATCAGCGCACCGCGCCCCACCCGCGCCGAGGCGTCCGACTGCGCCAACGCCGTCCTCGACGGTGCGGACGCCGTCATGCTCTCGGGCGAGACCAGCGTCGGTGACTACCCGATCGAGGCCGTGCGCACCATGGCACGCATCATCGAGTCCACCGAGGAGCTCGGCCGTGAGCGCATCGCGCCCCTCGGGTCGACGCCTCACACGCGTGGTGGCGCCATCACGCGCGCCGCAGCGGAGATCGGTGAGATCCTCGGCGTCAAGTACCTCGTGACCTTCACGCAGTCGGGCGACTCGGCACGTCGGATGTCGCGCCTGCGCTCCGGTCTGCCGCTGCTGGCCTTCACGCCGCGCACGGACGTGCGCAACGTCCTCGCACTGACGTGGGGCACGCAGACGTACGAGGTGCCGTCCGTCGACAGCACCGACGCGATGGTCCGCCAGGTGGACTCGATGGTCCAGGCCAACGGTCTCGCGGACGTCGGTGATCTCGTGGTCGTCGTCTCGGGTGCCCCCGTGGGCGTCTCGGGCACGACGAACTCGATCCTCGTGCACCGTATCGGCGACGAGGTCTGACCTCAGCCTACGCACGACGACGCCCTCGCCCCGGTCTTCCGGGGCGAGGGCGTCGTCGTGCGTAGGGAGTGGCCCCCGAGCCGTCAGGTGCCGAGGACGCGGCGCAGCTCCGAGGTGAGAGCGACCCCACCGATGCTCACGTCCACGAGGCCCAGGACACCGAGGAGGAGGCCGTACGTCGCGTAGATCGTCACCGGGATCGCGAACGTCCACTCCCGCTTGGAACCTGTGTCCCCGAGGATCGGCAGGGCGACCGCACCGTTGCTCCGCCAGACGTCGTTGAGCACGTTGACCTTCCGCCACCACCGCGGAGGCTTCGGAGCCCATGGCCACAGGAGAGGCACCCCACCGGTGGTGAGCATGTCCCCGGCGATGTGCACGGCGAACCCGAGACCGACCGCCACGGGCAGCCACTCCCACTCCTCGGGCGCGTAGAGGGTGATGAAGGTCGCGACGGCTGCGGCGAGGACCCATGAGCGTCCCCACGAGTTCCCGTCCGTGAGGTGGGTGACCCGCGCGGCGTAGGCGACGAGGAGCAGCGAGAGCACTCCCGCACCCACCGCGACGCGTCCGAAGGTCTCCGTCTCGACGCCCACGAGACCGGCGAGCACCGCGAGCCCCGTGGCGACGGCGATCCCCAGGATGCTGTGGGTCCCGCGGCGGTGCCCGCCGGACAGGCGCGACACGGCCCGCGTGACGACCTTGGAGACGGGCGGCAGGGAGTTGCTGATCGTTCCCGACTGGTGGTCCGCGTCCGGGAGCATCGCCGCACCACCGCAGACGATCGACCCGACGAGCAGGCCCGACGGGGAGACCGGGTACCACCCGAGCATCAGAGGTCCTGTGCCGGCGACCGCCACCCAGGCGGCCGATCCGGTCGCGGCATGGTGGGCGCCCATCATGGTGCAGTCTCCAGCTGTGCTCGTCCGTCGAGGACCGGCGGGTCCGCTGACCTGGGACGATACAGAGTGCACGGACACTGGTGCAACGTACGTTCGATCACGGTCCTCGTCGTGGGTCCCGCGGAGGGTCAGCGGCGGGCGAGCCACTCCAGAGCGCCCTCCTCCGTGGTGAAGACGCCGGCGTCCTGGGCGACGAGCGCCGCGTCCAGCACGGTGGAGAAGGCGGGCCCGGGCGGCATGCCTGCCGCGATGAGATGACGGCCGGAGAGAAGGGGCGGTGCGGGCCGATCCCGTGCTCCCGCGGCATCGGCGAGCTCCAGCCAGCGCCCTGTGTCGCCGGGCGCTGATGCCGTGCCGCGGCCTCCACGGTCTCCACTTACCACGAGCGCCCACTCGTCCATGGTCGCGGGGGAGAGGCGTCGGGCGAGCCGACGGACCGCTGCGGGGGTCGGTTCGCGGACCGAGGTGGCCACCATGTGCTCGCGCACCAGCGGGAGGATCCGTGCGGTGATCGACCGTGGTGCCCCGATGCGGGCGAGGAACCGGGCGGCGATCGCGCGGCCTGCCTCGTCGTGGCCGTGGGAGGTGATCCTCCCGTCGGCGCGGCGCTGGGTGTGCGTCGCCTTGCCGACGTCGTGGAGCATCGTCGCGAGGACGACGACGGCGCGATCGACGCCCGTGAGGCCCGCGTCGTCGGCGAGCCGAGCGGCCACGTCGGACGCGAGGCGGGTGTGCTCGAGGACGTCGCCCTCGGGGTGCCAGCGGACGTCCTGGGGGATTCCGCGGAGGACCGCGAGCTCGGGGACGTGGCCGATCCACCCGGTCTCCTCGAGGACGTCGAGCCACGCGGACGGCCGGCGCGCGGTCGCGGCCATGAGGAACCACTCGTTCCACACCCGCTCGGTGGGCAAGGACGGGAACCGGTGGTTCAGGTGTCGTGACGCCTCGACGGTCGAGGGAGCCATGGTGAACCCGAACCTCGCGGAGAGGCGGGCGCCGCGCAGTACTCGCACGGGGTCGTCGTCGAAGCTGGAGGACGTGTGGCGGAGGACCCCTGCGTGCAGGTCGTCCAGCCCGCCCCAGCAGTCGACGACCTCGCCCGTGCGGGGGTCGAACATCAGGGCGTTCACTGTGTAGTCGCGGTGTCGCGACGCCTCTGCGAGGAGGTCGTCGTCCCGCGACCGCCCGTCGCCCGAGGGCGGTGTCTGCCCGCCGCGGGGCAACGACACGTCGAACGACTCGCCACCGGTCGTGACGGTGAGGACGGAGAAGGCCCGCCCGACCTCGTCGACGCGCGCCACCCTGGCGAGCGCCGGCGCGAGCGCCTCGAGCGGGAGGCCGTGGACCTCGATGTCGACGTCCTTGGGTCGTTCTCCGGGCTCGAGCAGCGCGTCGCGCACGCAGCCGCCGACGAGGTACCCGCGCCCGCCGGCGGACCTGATCGCGTCGAGCAGGCGGGAGGCCGCCCCGGTGACCGGCACGGCCGCACCCACGCGTCGCACCGACCCCGACCGTGCGGCCGTCCGGGCGGGGGCAGGGCTGTCGTCGGACGTGTCCCGGGTCGTCATGCGGTCACGCTACCGCTCGGGTGGGTTCCTCAGGAGGCGTCGCCGAGGAGGTCGTCGTCGAACTCGAAGTGCCACGGCTCGTACTTGTCTGACTTCGCCCAATCAGGGTTGACCCAGCCGAACTCCTCACCGTTCTCGTGGAGCCAGGCCTGCATGGGGCCGAAGACGTCGACGGCCAGGCCCAGGCCGTGCTGACTCGTCCCGGGGACGGCCGCGAGCTCCGGCTTGAGGCCGGCGAGCGAGACCTGGCCGGCCAGCGTGCGGTAGGAGTCGGTCATCCGTGAGGACGGCATCCCGGCGTCGTAGGCGTCCTCCAGGGCGAGGGCGGCGTCGCACCGCAGACGGTGCTTGGGGGCGAACGACAGGGTGCAGAGCTCGTCGAGGGGGATCGTGCCGTTGTCGTACTCGGCTGCCGACAGGGCGCGGGTCTCGGCGATCTCCTCCGGGGTCGGAGCGGGCGGCGGGGGAGGTGGCGCCGGGGTGAGGACCAGGGTCGCGTCCTCCATCTCCCACACCGCGTCGACGGAGACGGTGACGGCGGGGGAGATCCGCGCGGGACGGCGGGTGCCGTCGGCGGGTTCGGCTGCGGTGGCCGGGCCCGCGGCGATCGCGCCCAGGGCGGCGACGACAGTGACGAGGCCCAGGCGGCTGGCGATCTGCATCGTCCGCGTCTCCTTCGTGGTCGTGACGGCGCGCGCCCAGGGTCAGCCGGGCAGGCGGGCGCGTCGGTGGTGCGAGGGTCGGGCCCCGGCTCGTTCCTCGGTGGCCCGCGTCGTGTCCTGCCCTGTCTATCGGCGACGGGGAAGAACTCTTGAGCGGGCGGCGCGCAGAGAAATGCAGATGTGATTCACATCGCATTCGTGGCAGGCGTGATAGTTCCCGGCTTCACCGCAGGTCAGCGCGTCGCGCGGGATGCTGGTGATTGCGCGCGAGAAAGCCCGTGCCGTGTGGCGCAAGGGCGCATGAATGCTCGCAGGAATTCTCCGCGGGCACGGCTGGGACGCGTCAGGCGGGGACGGCCACGGCCGTCGTGTCGCGCGGGCGCGCGACCGAACCGGCGAGGAGCGCCATCTGCGCGTAGCAGGACGGCACCGGCCGTGCCGGCGACGGGGCGGTGAGGACGGCGGGGATGTACGCGGGGTCGATGATCGGGACGACGGGCGCCGGCGTGAGGGCCACGTGGATCCCGAGGTCCACCGAGGGGGCGGCGCCGTCGTGCGCGGTGGTGCCGCCGAGCGCGGCGCGGACGGACTCCACGCTCGTTCCCGTCGCTGCGGCGATCTCCTCGTGGGTCGGCCGGCGTCGGAGCTCGTGCGTGAGTGCTGCGAGGGTCGCGGAGGCGCCGGCGGTCGAGCGCGGCGAGGGCTGCGCGGTCCAGTCGTACGACGCGAGGTGGGCGACGAGGTGCTGTCGCACGACGAGGGTTGCGACGGTGCCGAAACGAGCCCCGGAGTCGACGTCGAACGTCTCGGCCGCTCGAGCCAGACCTGCGACGCCGGCGGCGGCGAGGTCGTCGCGACGGACGTGCGCAGGAACCCTCGACAGGGTCTCGGACACGACGTGTCCCACGAGCGGGAGGTGCGTGGTGATCACGTCTGAGTCGAGCATCGTGGTGTTCCCCCGTGGTCGTGGAGCAGAAGGCGGTGACGGTCGTCGCGCCAGCCGATTCCCCCAGCGCTCTCGTTCGAGTATGGGTTCACATACCCGCGGTATGCAAGGAGTGGTGCCGTATTCGTCGGCCCGTTCCTGGGTGAATTCCGCCGGCTCAGGAATATGCGCCGACGGCATGTCGGCGCCACGCCGACGCCACGAGGGGGCTGCTCGGGTGAGGCCGGTTGGGCCTGTGTGCCACGGCGGGTGCGTGGTGCCGACCAGGGCGAGGCGCGGACGACGGCGGAAGGTGGTGCCCCGGGTGGGATTCGAACCCACACTGGATCGGGTTTGAGCCGAACGCCTCTGCCGGTTGGGCTACCGGGGCGCGGTAACAGGCGTGAAGTGCTCGACTATGTAACCACACGTGTGGCGAGCGTCTCGCACCCGGCGCCCTGCGACGGCGGTCCGGTGCCACACCCCGCAGCGCCGACGCACTACGATGTCGGGTGTGAAGGACAACGACGAGACGCAGGCCATCGTTCCCCCGCTCGACCTCCCCCCGATGCTCGAGCCCGAGGTCGTCGAGCCGGCGGACGAGCCCGAGAAGGTCGAGCCCAGGCGTGCCCGACGCGCCGTCGTGGCCGAGGACGAGGCGCTCATCCGCATGGACGTCGTCGAGACGCTCCGAGAGGCGGGCTTCGACGTCGTCGGCGAGGCCGGTGACGGCGAGACGGCGGTCCGGCTGGCCATCGAGCTCGAGCCCGACGTCGTCGTCATGGACGTGAAGATGCCCGAGCTCGACGGCATCTCCGCCGCGGAGCGCATCGGCAAGGCGCACGTGGCCCCCGTCGTCCTCCTCACGGCCTTCTCCCAGACCGAGCTCGTCGAGCGCGCCCGGGACGCCGGAGCCATGGCCTACGTCGTCAAGCCGTTCAGCCCGGCGGACCTCCTGCCCGCGGTCGAGATCGCGATCTCTCGCTACGCCCAGATCACGGCGCTCGAGTCCGAGGTGGCGGACCTGGCCGACCGGTTCGAGACCCGTAAGCGCGTCGACCGTGCCAAGGGTCTGCTGATGACCAAGATGGGTCTGAGCGAGCCGGACTCCTTCCGCTGGATCCAGAAGACGTCGATGGACCGCCGCCTGACCATGCGCGAGGTCGCGGACGCGGTCATCGACCAGGTCGGTAACGCCTGACCGGGCGGTTCGTCCTCCCGAGCGCTTGACGGCCGGTGCCGTCGGCGCCCATCCTGTCAGTGGGGCCTCAGGTCCTGCCGAGCAGGACGAGGTCGTCGATCACCGGGTCCGCGCGTAGGGGAGTCGGCGTCGAGCAGAGCCCCGTGCCGTCCTCCGGACAGCACACCTGACGAGAGGGAGCCCCGTATGCGCGCGTTGCTGGACGTCCGCCCCGCGGTCGCCGACGATCTCCGGGTCATCGCAGGCCTGTGCATCACGGCGCGACAGGAGTCCGCCACCGGTGCCCAGCTGTGCATCGACGACGAGGACCGGCTCGTGCGCCAGCTCGGGACGCTCGCGAGCGTCCCCGGTGGGCAGATCATCGTCGCCCATCATGAGGGCGCCCCCGTGGGGTTCATGCTCGTGCGGGTGCTGGAGCCCAATCTCTTCAACGACGTCCACTCCGTGTACATCGAGGCGCTGTACGTCGCGCCCGACTTCCGTCGTCGGGGTGCGGGTCACGCGCTGCTCACCGCCGCGGGCGACCTCGCCGCCTCCGTCGGCGCGCCGGACGTCTACTCCGTCCCGCTGCCCGGGTCCCGGGGCGTCCAACGGTTCCTCGCGCGACTGGGCTTCGCCCCCGCCGCCGGGCACCGGGTCGTCGCCACAGCGGTGCTCCAGCGCAAGCTCGCCGCCGAGGCGGCCGGGACGCGTCGACAGGTGCGCGGCATCGAGGACCTCATCGCACGACGACGCAAGGCGCGGATCGAGACCCATTCCGGGCCGGTGGACCTGCGGAGCTTCCAGGCGAGCCTCGCTCAGGGCACCCCGCCCGCGACCGAACCCCCGGCGCGGACGGGCTCGCTGCCCGCACAGTCACTCCGAGGGCGTGAGCACCAGGCAGGTTAGGCGCGCGGTGCACACCCGGCGCCCGGCGTCGTCGGCGACGACGATCTCGTAGCTCGCGGTCGTGCGACCCCGGTGGATCGCCGTGGCCGTCCCCGTGACCAGCCCGCCGCGGGCGCCACGATGGTGCGTCGCGCTCACCTCGATGCCGACGACGGGCCGGTCCGGACCGGCGTGGACCTGGGCGGCGAACGAGCCCAAGGTCTCCGCGAGCACGACGCTCGCGCCCCCGTGGAGCAGCCCGGCGGGCTGGGTGTTCCCGGCAGCCGGCATGGTCCCCACCACCCGGTCCGCGCTCGCCTCGAGGACCACGATCCCCATCCTCTCGATGAGGGTTCCCCGTGCCTGACGGTTGAGCTGCTCGGTGATGTCGTTGTCGGTCATGGACGATAGGTTTGCAGGCGTGACGGACATCGCGCGACCCAGGCTCCTGCTCATCGACGGCCACTCCATGGCGTATCGGGCGTTCTTCGCGCTCCCGGCGGAGAAGTTCACCACCACCACCGGCGAGTACACGAACGCCGTCCACGGCTTCGTGTCGATGCTCGCGAACCTCGTCAAGGTCGAGCAGCCGACCCACGTCGCCGTCGCCTTCGACGCCGGGAGCACGACGTTCCGGACCGAGGCGTTCCCCGCGTACAAGGGGACCCGGGACGCGACGCCCGAGCCGTTCAAGGGCCAGGTACCGCTCATCAAGGAGGTGCTCGACGCCATGCGCGTCCCGCACCTCGAGAAGGAGCGCTTCGAGGCCGACGACATCCTCGCGACCCTCTCCCACCAGGCCCACGGCCTCGGCATGGAGGTGCTCGTGTGCTCCGGGGACCGCGACTCCCTGCAGTTCGTGAACGACGACGTCACGGTCCTCTACCCGGTCAAGGGCGTCTCCGAGCTCGCCCGGATGACCCCCGACGCGGTGCAGGCGAAGTACGGTGTGGCACCCCACCAGTACCCCGACCTCGCGGCTCTCGTGGGCGAGACGAGCGACAACATCCCCGGTGTGCCCGGCGTGGGTCCCAAGACCGCGGCCAAGTGGATCGCCCAGTACGGCGGTCTCTCCGAGATCCTCGACCGTGCCGATGAGATCAAGGGCAAGGCGGGGGAGAACCTGCGGGCGCACCTCGAGCAGGTACGCACCAACCGCACGCTGAACCACCTCCTCACCGACGTCGACCTGCCCGTCGGCCCGGACGATCTCCGGGCCCAGCCGTGGGACCGGGAGGCCATGCACCGCGTCTTCGACGCGCTGCAGTTCCGGACGCTGCGGGAACGCCTCTTCGCGATGATGCCGGACGACGGGGACGACGAGCCCCAGGAGAGTGCCGCGGCGTCGGTCGACGTCGCGGACCTCGGCACAGGCGAGCTGGGTGCCTGGCTCGACGCACGCTCGGGGGCACGCCTCGGCCTGGAGGTGGCCGGTCGCCCCACGCCGGGTGCGGGCGACGCCTGGACCGTGGCCGTCGCGGACGGGAACGGTGGCGCGGCGGTCGTCGACCTCTCCACGGTCGACCCGGCCGACGAGGAACGGCTCGCTCGATGGCTCGAGGACACCGACGCTCCCAAGGTCGTCCACGGCTACAAGGGGGCCTGGCACTCCCTCGCCGGCCGCGGCCTCGAGCTCCGGGGCGTGGAGTTCGACACCGAGCTCGCCGCCTATCTGTGCCACCCCGACCAGCGGTCCTACGACCTCGGGGAGCTGGCCGTCCGGCACCTCCACCGCGAGCTCCGGGTGGACGACGCGCCGACCGGTGACCAGGGCGCCTTCGACCTGTCTCCCGACGGTTCCGGTGAGGCCACGAGACTGGCCGTGCGCGCCGCGAGCCTCGTCGAGCTCGCCGAGGTCCTCGCGGGCGACCTCGCCGACCGTGGCTCCAGCGGGCTGCTCACGACGCTCGAGCTCCCCCTCGCGGAGGTCCTCGCCCGGATGGAGCACCGCGGCGTCGCGGTCGACGTCGAGTACCTGCGCTCGCTCGAGTCCCACTTCGGGGAGATCGTCGCCGGGGCCGCGGCGGACGCGTATGCGGTCATCGGTCGGGAGGTGAACCTCGGGTCGCCCAAGCAGCTCCAGGAGGTCCTGTTCGACCAGCTGGGGATGCCGCGGACGAAGAAGATCAAGACCGGCTACACGACCGACGCCGCGTCGCTGGCCGACCTCTTCGTCAAGACCGAGCACCCCTTCCTCGCGCACCTCCTCGCCCACCGGGACGCGACCCGGCTGCGCCAGACGGTCGAGGGGCTCCTCCGTTCGGTCGCCGACGACGGCCGCATCCACACGACGTTCCAGCAGACCATCGCGGCGACGGGCCGGTTGAGCTCGACCGAGCCCAACCTCCAGAACATCCCGATCCGCACGGAGGCCGGGCGGCGCATCCGGCGCGCGTTCGTGGTGGGGGACTCGGCGGAGACGCTCCTCACCGCGGACTACAGCCAGATCGAGATGCGCATCATGGCGCACCTGTCCGGCGACGAGGGGCTCATCGAGGCCTTCCGCACGGGTGAGGACCTGCACAGCTACGTGGGTTCGCGGGTGTTCGGTGTCCCCACCGACGCGGTGACGAGCGGTCAGCGGTCCAAGATCAAGGCCATGTCGTACGGGCTGGCGTACGGGCTGTCCTCGTTCGGTCTGTCCAAGCAGCTGAACATCGAGGTCTCCGAGGCGTCGAAGCTCATGGAGGACTACTTCTCCCGCTTCGGCGGCGTGCGGGAGTACCTCACGGGGGTCGTCGAGGAGGCGCGCGCCACGGGGTACACCGCGACGATCATGGGGCGGCGCCGGTATCTCCCGGACCTCACGAGCGACAACCGTCAGCGACGCGAGATGGCCGAGCGGATGGCGCTCAACGCGCCGATCCAGGGCAGCGCGGCCGACCTCATCAAGGTCGCCATGCTCGGGGTGGAGCGGGAGATCGGCGGCCGGGGTCTGCGCTCGAGGCTGCTCCTCCAGGTGCACGACGAGCTGGTCCTCGAGGTCGCCCCGGGCGAGAGGGACGAGCTCGAGGAGCTCGTCCGCGAGCAGATGGCGGCCGCCGCGGACCTCTCCGTCCCGCTCGACGTGTCGGTCGGTTCCGGCAGCAGCTGGCACGACGCCGGCCACTGAGGGCCGGCGACGGTCAGGCCCGGCAGACGAAGATCGCCGTCCCGGGCAGGACGGTGCCTCGGACAGGGCTCCAGCCGCCCCACGTCTCGCCGTTGCTCGCGGGCCACTCCGGTTCGACGAGGTCGACGAGGGTGAGACCGGCCGCGACGACGTCACGGACGTGGTCGCCGACGGTCCGGTGGTACTCGGCGTACGTGACGACGCCCGTCTCGTCCGTCTCGGCGTACGGTCGACGGTCGAAGTACGACCTGGTCGCGGTGAGACCGCGCACCGACGGGTCGTCCGGGAACGCCCACCGGACCGGGTGGGTCACGGAGAACACCCACCGGCCGCCCGGGCGCAGGACCCGCGCGACCTCCGTGTGGACCGCGATCGCGTCGGGGACGAAGGGGATGGCACCGTAGGCGCTGAACGCCACGTCGACGCTCGAGTCCTCGAAGGGCAGCGCGCGGGCGTCCGCCTGGACGAGAGGCACGGCGCGGCCGGTCCGACGGTTCATGGCGGCGCCCTCCGCGAGCATCCGGGCGGAGACGTCCGTCGAGACGACGTCCACGCCGCGGGAGGCGAGCCAGCGCCCGCACTGTGCGGCGCCCGCACCGACCTCCAGCACCCGGCGTCCGACCAGGCTCTGCGTCGGACCGAGGAGCTGGGCGTCGACCTCCCGGAGGCCCTCCGGTCCCCAGCAGAAGTCGTCCTCGCCGAGGAAGTCGCCGTGCTCCTCGACGTACTCGCGGGCGTTGGCGTCCCACCACGACCGCCCGGCCCTGCCGCCGGCCTCGTCCGGGACGTCCTGGTAGCCGGCACGTCGCAGGTCGTGGGAGTCCATCGAGACATTGTCCGCCACGCTGGGACCTTGGGCGGTCACTGCCGTCGGCCGCGGTCTGTAGGGTTGGAGGACCAGCGGCCCCCGCCCCGGCGGGCGGCCGAAGCCGCTGGTCACGTTCCGTTTTTCTCGAGGGAGTACGAATGCGCATCGGTCTGCTCACCGGCGGTGGCGACTGCCCAGGTCTGAACGCCGCGATCCGCGCCGTGGTCAAGCAAGGGCTGGGGGAGTACGGGCACACGATCATCGGCTTCCGCAACGGGTGGAAGGGCGTCGTCGACGGCGACGTCGTTCCGATGTCCCGCGAGAACATCCGCAACGTGCTCCCGCAGGGCGGGACGATGCTGGGCACCGCGCGGTACCACCCGCACTCCTCCGACGGTGGCATGGACGCCGTCATGGCGACCCTCGAGGCGGAGCGCATCGAGGCGCTCATCTGCATCGGTGGTGACGGGACGCTCAACGCGGCGAGCAAGGTCGCGGAGCACGGCATCAAGATCGTCGCCATCCCCAAGACGATCGACAACGACGTCGCCGGCACGGACCTGTCGATCGGGTTCCACACCGCGGTGAACATCGCGACCGAGGCGATCGACCGGATCCACACGACCGCAGAGAGCCACAACCGCGTCATGGTCGTCGAGGTCATGGGCAGGCACGCCGGGTGGATCGCGGTGAACGCGGGGATCGCCGGTGGCGCCGAGCTCGTCCTCGCGCCGGAGGAGCCCTTCGACATGGACCGCATCGTCAAGTTCCTCAAGCACCGGCACCGCGCCCACGCGAACTTCTCGATCGTGGTCGTCGCCGAGGGTGCGCTGCCGCGTGAGGGCAGCTCCATGCAGTACGAGGCGCAGCTCGGTCAGTTCGGAGAGATCATCGCCGGGGCGATCGGGGAGCGCGTCGCGAACGAGATCGCGACGCGGACAGGCTTCGACACGCGCCTCACCATCCTCGGGCACGTCCAGCGGGGTGGGACCCCGACGCCCACCGACCGCATCCTGGGGAGCCGGTTCGGGGTGGCCGCCGTCGACGCCGTGACGCACGGCGAGACCAACGTCATGACCGCCCTGCGCAACGAGGAGGTCGTGCTGGTCCCCCTCTCGGAGATCGCCGGGAAGGTCAAGCACGTCCCGGCCGACCTCCTCCGGGTGGCACGAGTCCTCGCCTGACACCCCGCGTTGACCCCGTAGTGCACCCCCGGTAGGGTATCTGGCGGTGCACTACGGCCGTGCCCCGACGTCTCCCGCAGGTAGCCGGCATCCGTGCCCACGCGCCAGCGGGGTCGCACGGAGTCAGGGTCGGGTCATCATCCCTTTCCATCACTACTTCCTGTCCGCATCGGAGCACCTGACTCAATGACCCTCTCTACCCCCGCGAAGTCCGCACCGCAGGTCGCCATCAACGACATCGGTTCTGCAGAGGACTTCCTCGCCGCCATCGACGCCACCATCAAGTACTTCAACGACGGTGACATCGTCGAAGGCATCATCGTCAAGGTCGACCGTGACGAGGTGCTCCTCGACATCGGCTACAAGACCGAAGGCGTCATCCCCTCCCGCGAGCTGTCCATCAAGCACGACGTGGACCCCGGAGAGGTCGTCAACGTCGGCGACGCCGTCGAGGCGCTCGTCCTCCAGAAGGAGGACAAGGAAGGCCGCCTGATCCTGTCCAAGAAGCGCGCTCAGTACGAGCGTGCCTGGGGCACGATCGAGAAGATCAAGGAAGAGGACGGCGTCGTCACCGGCACCGTCATCGAGGTCGTCAAGGGCGGCCTCATCCTCGACATCGGTCTCCGTGGGTTCCTCCCCGCGTCGCTCGTGGAGATGCGTCGGGTCCGCGACCTCCAGCCGTACGTCGGCAAGGAGATTGAGGCGAAGATCATCGAGCTCGACAAGAACCGCAACAACGTGGTCCTGTCGCGTCGCGCATGGCTCGAGCAGACGCAGTCGGAGGTCCGCTCGACCTTCCTGCAGACGCTCCAGAAGGGCCAGGTGCGCCCCGGTGTCGTCTCCTCGATCGTCAACTTCGGTGCGTTCGTCGACCTGGGCGGCGTGGACGGCCTCGTGCACGTCTCCGAGCTGTCCTGGAAGCACATCGACCACCCGGGCGAGGTCGTCGAGGTCGGCCAGGAGGTCACCGTCGAGGTCCTCGACGTCGACTTCGACCGCGAGCGTGTCTCGCTGTCCCTCAAGGCGACGCAGGAAGACCCGTGGCAGACCTTCGCCCGCACTCACGCGATCGGTCAGGTCGTGCCGGGCAAGGTCACGAAGCTCGTCCCCTTCGGTGCGTTCGTGCGCGTCGAGGACGGCATCGAGGGTCTCGTCCACATCTCCGAGCTGGCCGTGCGCCACGTGGAGCTGCCGGAGCAGGTCGTCAACGTGGGCGACGACGTCTTCGTCAAGGTCATCGACATCGACCTCGAGCGTCGCCGCATCTCGCTGTCCCTGAAGCAGGCCAACGAGGGCGTCGACCCGGAGAGCGACGACTTCGACCCCGCGCTCTACGGCATGGCGGCCGAGTACGACGAGCAGGGGAACTACAAGTACCCCGAGGGCTTCGACCCCGAGACGAACGAGTGGCTCGAGGGCTTCGAGTCGCAGCGTGAGACCTGGGAGTCGCAGTACGCCAAGGCGCACGAGCGCTGGGAGTCGCACCGCAAGCAGGTCGCGGAGGCCATCAAGGCCGACACCGAGGCCGCTCAGTCGGGCGACACCGAGCCGACCGCCAGCTCCTCGAGCAGCTCCTACTCGTCGGCTCCGGTCGCCGAGGTGAGCACGGGCGGGACGCTCGCGTCCGACGAGGCTCTCGCCGCTCTGCGCGAGAAGCTCACGGGCAACTGATCCGAGGCGGCTCGCAGAGCCGCCCGGAGGGTCACGTCCAGCACGACGACGAAGGGCCGGTCACCTCGCGAGAGGTGACCGGCCCTTCGTCGTCGGTCGCGGAGCCCGCCACCACGATCAGAGCACGGGGTCGTGCTCGCCCTCCTCGCTGAACTGGCGGGCATGGAGCTCGGAGTAGAGCCCCCCACGAGCGAGCAGCTCGACGTGCGTGCCCTGCTCGACGACCGACCCGGCGTCGAGGACCACGATCCTGTCGGCCTCGCGCACCGTGGACAGGCGGTGGGCGATGACGATCGACGTCCTGCCCACGAGAGCGGCCCGGAGGGCTCGCTGCACGGCTGCCTCCGACTCCGAGTCCAGGTGTGCGGTCGCCTCGTCGAGGATGACCACCTCGGGGGCCTTGAGCAGCAACCGGGCGATGGCGAGCCGCTGACGTTCGCCACCGGAGAGGCGGTACCCGCGGTCGCCGACGACGGTGTCGATCCCGGCGGGGAGCGACACGACGAGGTCCCAGACGTGCGCCGCGCGCAGGGCGGCCTCGAGCTCGGCGTCCGACGCGTCGGGCCGGGCGTAGCGGAGGTTGTTGGCGATCGTGTCGTGGAACATGTGGGAGTCCTGCGGGACCGTGCCGATCACCGCCCGCAACGACTCCTGAGTCACGTCGCGGACGTCCCTGCCCGCCACACGGACCGTTCCCGAGGTCGCGTCGTACATCCTCGTCACCAGGTGCGAGACGGTCGTCTTCCCGGCACCGGACGGTCCGACGATCGCGACCATCTCACCGGGGCCCACGGTGAACGTCACGTCGTCGAGAGTGTCCGACACCGGGTCGGAGCTCAGGGCCGCCGTGGACTCGAGCGACGCGAGGGACACCTCCGAGGCCGCGGGATACCGGAACGACACCCCGGACAGCTCCACACCCGCGCCGCGCTCCGCTGCGACGGGCCGCAGGTCCATGGCGTCCGCGGCGTCCGTGACCGTCGGTGCGAGGTCGAGGACCTCGAGGACCCGCTCGAAGCTCACGAGCGCGGTCATGACGTCCACCTGCACGTTCGACAGGGCGGTGAGCGGACCGTAGAGCCTGCCCAGGTAGGCCGTGAGCGCCACCACGACCCCGACCGTGATCCCGCCCGAGATCGCCATGACCCCGCCGAGACCGTAGACGACCGCGACGGCGACCGCGGCGACCGTGGTCAGACCCACCCGGAACACCGTCGTGTACAGGGCCTGGCGGATGCCGATGTCGCGGACGCGGGTCGCCGCGTCGGTGTACGTGCGCGCCTCGTCACCAGGACGCCCGTACGTCTTCGCCAGGTGTGCGCCCGCGACGTTGAACCGTTCGTTCATGATCTGCGCGGTGTCGGCGTTGATGGCGTAGCTCTCGCGGGTGATGCGGGCGAGCCTCGGACCGATCCACCGGGCCGGCAGGACGAACGCGGGGAGGAGGGCGAGGGACAGCAGCGTGAGCTGCCACGACATGGTGAGCATCGCGGCGAGGACGAAGACCACGGTGAGGGAGTTGCTGAAGACGCTCGAGAGGGTGCTCGTGAAGGCCTGCTGAGCACCGAGGACGTCGCCGTTGAGGCGTTGGACCAGCGCGCCCGTCCGGGTGCGGCTGAAGAACGCGAGGGGCATGCGCTGGACGTGGTCGAAGACCGCGGTGCGCAGGTCGAGGATGAGGCCTTCGCCGATGCGTGACGACAGCCAGCGCTGCCCGAGGGTGAGCGCCCCGGACGCGAGGGCGAGGACGGCCACGAGACCTGAGAGCCACAGGACGACGTCGCGTCGTCCCGGGGTGATCCCGTCGTCGATGATGGCCTTGAGGATCAACGGCGTGGCTGCGCCGATCGCTGCGTCGACGGCGATCAGGCCGAGGAAGGCCACGAGCTGGCGGCGGTACGGGGTGGCGAAGCGCAGGACGCGGGAGACGGTTCCCCGGGCGAGGGTGTGGTCCTTGACGCTCGAGTCCTGCCGGAAGGAGCGCATGCCCCCTCCGGGGCCGCCGAACCCGCTGCCGGCGCTCACGGGGATGGACATGGTGACCTCCGACCCTCTGGACGACGCACCAGGTGGTGAGCCACACTCACCAACCATCGGGGGCGGCGTTCTGTTCCCGCCCCGGTCGACTACGCTCGGCGGCATGACAGGGAGCGAGGGGGCGAGCGAGCCCGTCTCGCCGCCCGACGCCGTGACGGGGGCGGAGTTCGTGGCGCTGCTCCACCAGGCGCTCCGGCAGGTCCGTCGCGCGGCGCAGGAACGGCTCGAGCCGACGGGGACCACTCCGGGTCAGCACCGGATGCTCCGGGCGCTCGACCGTGCCGGCGCTCCGGTCCGGCTGCGGGAGCTCGCCCGGGTGCTCGACGTCGTGCCGCGGTCGGTGACGTCGAAGGTCGACGACGCGGAGCTCGCGGGTCTCGTCCGTCGGTCGGCGGACCCGGCGGACGGGCGCGCCACCCTCGTCGAGCTCACGCCGCGCGGTCGTGAGGTTCTCGGCCAGGCGAACGCCTGGCGCAGCGCCCGGGCCGGCGACCTCCTCGCCGGGCTGGACCCTGCGGAGCGCCAGGACCTGCTCAGGCTGCTCCGCCGGGTCGCCGGGGAGGACGACGGCTAGAGGCGTGGGAGGGTCCTCCCGTTGCCCCGGCTGCCCATGGGCGGGAGGATGTCAGGATGTTGCGCATCGGACTGACAGGAGGCATCGCGGCGGGAAAGTCCGTTGCCTCGCAGCGTCTGGCCGAGCTCGGGGCCCTGGTGATCGACCACGACGTCCTCGCCCGGGAGGTCGTGGCTCCGGGGACCGTGGGGCTGGAGAAGATCGTCGAGAGGTACGGCGACGGTGTGGTGGACGAGAACGGCGCGCTCGACCGGGAGGCGCTCGGGCGGATCGTGTTCGACGACGCCGGGGCGCGCGCCGACCTCAACGGGATCGTGCACCCGGAGGTGCGTCGGCTCGCCGCGGAACGAGAGGCCGCGGCCGGGGCCGCCGACCCCGAGGCCGTCGTCGTGCACGACATCCCGCTCCTCGTGGACACGGGGCAGTCGGAGGGCTTCCACGTCCTCGTGGTCGTCGACGCGCCCGCCGACCTCCGCGTGCAGCGGCTGGTGGAGTCCCGGGGGATGACGCGTGAGGACGCGCAGCGGCGGGTCGCCGCGCAGGTGGGCGACGACGAGCGCCGTGCGGCCGCCGACGTCGTCCTCGACGGCGCCGGCACCGTCGAGGAGCTGCGTGCCGGGGTCGACGCCCTCTGGACGCGGGTCCGGGCAGAGGTGGTCGAGGAGCTGGTCTGACGGGACGTCGGACGGCCACCCCGATGGATGTCGGTCGTCCGACGTACCGTTGACCCATGCGACCTGTCACCGACCTCCAACGTACTGTGGCGCCCTTCGAGGTCGTCTCGGAGTACACGCCCTCGGGTGACCAGCCCACCGCGATCGCGCAGCTGAGCGAGCGGGTGCAGGCGGGGGAGAAGGACGTGGTCCTCCTCGGGGCGACCGGGACCGGGAAGTCGGCCACCACGGCCTGGCTCATCGAGAAGCTCCAGCGCCCGACCCTCGTCATGGCGCCCAACAAGACCCTCGCGGCGCAGCTCGCGACGGAGTTCCGCGAGCTCCTCCCCAACAACGCCGTCGAGTACTTCGTGTCGTACTACGACTACTACCAGCCCGAGGCGTACATCGCGCAGACGGACACCTTCATCGAGAAGGACTCGTCGATCAACGACGAGGTCGAGCGTCTGCGGCACTCGGCGACGAGCAACCTCCTCACCCGGCGCGACGTCGTCGTCGTGGCGTCGGTCTCCTGCATCTACGGCCTCGGGACACCACAGGAGTACGTCGACCGGATGGTGCGCCTGGACGTCGGGGACGTCGTCGAGCGCGACGCGCTGCTGCGCCAGTTCGTCGCGATGCAGTACACGCGCAACGACATGGCGTTCACCCGCGGCACCTTTCGGGTGCGCGGCGACACGGTCGAGATCATCCCTGTCTACGAGGAGCTCGCCATCCGCATCGAGTTCTTCGGTGACGAGATCGAGTCGATCCAGACGTTGCACCCGCTCACCGGGGACGTGGTGCGTGCCGAGACGTCCGTCCACGTGTTCCCGGCGACCCACTACGTCGCGGGCCCGGAACGCATGGAGCGGGCCATCGGCTCCATCGAGGCCGAGCTCGAGGTGCGGCTGGGCGAGCTGGAGCGGCAGAACAAGCTGCTCGAGGCGCAGCGCCTGCGCATGCGCACCACGTACGACATCGAGATGATGCGGCAGATCGGGTCGTGCTCGGGGATCGAGAACTACTCCCGGCACATCGACGGCCGGGAGCCTGGCACCGCGCCGCACACCCTCCTCGACTACTTCCCCGAGGACTTCCTCCTCGTCATCGACGAGTCGCACGTCACGGTCCCGCAGATCGGTGCCATGTTCGAAGGTGACATGTCGCGGAAGCGGAACCTCGTCGACCACGGATTCAGGCTGCCGAGCGCGATGGACAACCGCCCCTTGCGGTGGGAGGAGTTCGTCGACCGCATCGGTCAGACGGTCTACCTGTCCGCCACCCCGGGGAACTACGAGCTGTCGATGTCCGACGGGGTCGTCGAGCAGATCATCCGACCCACCGGTCTCGTGGACCCCAAGGTGGTCATCAAGCCGACGACGGGGCAGATCGACGACCTCCTCGAGGAGATCCGTGTGCGCGCCGAGCGCAACGAGCGGGTCCTCGTCACCACGCTGACGAAGAAGATGGCCGAGGACCTCACCGACTACTTCCTCGACAAGGACGTCCGTGTCCGGTATCTCCACTCCGAGGTCGACACCCTGCGCCGCGTCGAGCTGCTCCGCGAGCTCCGTCTCGGCGAGTACGACGTCCTCGTCGGGATCAACCTCCTCCGTGAGGGCCTCGACCTCCCCGAGGTGTCGCTCGTCGCCATCCTCGACGCCGACAAGGAGGGGTTCCTCAGATCGGCGACCTCCCTGATCCAGACCATCGGCCGTGCGGCGCGCAACGTCTCCGGCGAGGTCCACATGTACGCCGACAAGATCACGGCGGCCATGGCCACGGCGCTCGAGGAGACGGACCGACGCCGTGAGAAGCAGGTCGCGTACAACCTCGAGCACGGCATCGACCCGACCCCGCTGCGCAAGCGGATCAGCGACGTCACCGACATGCTGGCGCGGGAGGACATCGACACCCAGGAGCTCCTCCAGGGTGGGTACCGCAACGCCGGCAAGGCCAGGGCGCCGGTGCCCGGCGGTGGGAAGGCCGGTGCGACGTCCGCGAACAGGCTGGCCAACGTCGCTGCGGGCGAGCTCGCCGACCTCATCCAGGAGCTCAGCGACCAGATGCACTCCGCCGCCGCCGAGCTGCAGTTCGAGCTCGCCGCACGGCTGCGTGACGAGATCTCCGGCCTGAAGAAGGAGCTCCGGCAGATGCAGTCAGCCACCGCATGACCGCCCTGCGCCCCGTCGGCGTGTTCGGAGGCCTCACGACCCTCGACATCGTGCACAGGGCGGACCGTGCGCCCGGGCGGGACGAGAAGATCACCGCGGTCCGGCAGGACGTCGCCGCCGGTGGGCCCGCCGCCAACGCCGCCGTCGTCTTCGCAGCCCTCGGCGGCCGCGCGAGGCTCGTCACCGTGCTCGGCCGGGGAGCGGTCGCCCGGATCGCCCGTGACGACCTCGAGTCGCACGGAGTCGAGATCGTCGACGTCGCACCGGACCTCGGGACCGACCTCGGGGTGTCCGCCGTGCGCGTCGACGCCCGGACAGGCGAGCGGTCCGTCCTGTCCATGGACGCCTCGGCGGTGACACCGAGCACCGACGAGGTCGCTACAACCCTCGACGCCGTGGCGGCGCTCCACGACGCGGACGTCCTCCTGCTCGACGGCCACCACCCGGCTCTCGCGCGTGCTCTCGCGGCCTCGGCGACCGACCTCGGCGTCCCGATCGTCCTCGACGCGGGGCGTTGGCGCCCCGTCATGGCCGACCTGGTGCCCGTGTCCAGGACGGTCGTCGCGTCAGCGACTTTCCGCTGGCAGGGCACCGACGGCGAGGTTGCGACCCACCCGCCCCTCAGCAAGACGTCCGCCGGGTCCGCGAGCGGTCCGCAGGAGTGGGCCGTGACCCACGGCCCCGGCCCCGTCGACTGGTGGACCGGCGAGGCGAGAGGTGTCGTCGAGGTCCCGAGCGTCGACGCTGTCGACACCCTCGGGGCGGGAGACGCGTTCCACGGCGCCTTCGCCTACGGGACGGCCACGGGTGCAGGGAGTCTCCCCGAGCGGCTCGCTGCGGCTGCCCAGGTCGCCGCGCTGCGCGTCCAGGTCCTCGGGCCCCGCGACTGGTTGAGGCGACTCACCCGCGCGGACGAGTCGCTCCGGGAGGAGCGGTGGACCGAGGGATTCAGCCGACCGAACCGATGACGACGGTCCACTCGGCCACCGCCCGGGCTGCGACCAGCCCCTCGAGCGCGAACGGGTCCGAGTCGAGGATCGCGCCGGCGGCTTCCGCGTCCGGCGCGTCGACCACGAGGAGTGCGCCCTGCATGTCGCCGTCCGACACCGGACCCGAGGCCCGCAGAACGCCGGCGGCGTGCAGCCCGCTGAGGAACGCCCGGTGCGCCGGGCGGTGCGTGTCGCGGTCACACGCGCGGTCGTCGTACACGTAGGTCACGGCGTAGGTCGTCATGGCGTCATTGAAGCACTACGGTCGGACGCATGCCTGAGCAGACCATCCTCGCGACCTCCGGCGGGTACGCCCCGGGCGCACGGACCCGCGTCTCCCTCGCGCCCCTCGTCCGCCACGCGGTCGAACTCTCCGGGGCCGAGGGGACGCCGGCCGTCTGCTTCGTCGGGACCGCGAGCGGTGACCAGGCGTGGTTCCGCGCGGAGCTCGACGAGGCGGCCCGCGCGGTGGGGCTTCAGCCGTCGCACCTCGTGCTCTTCCCCATGCCGAACGTCCCCGACGTCGAGGAGCACCTCCTCGCCCAGGACGTCGTCTGGGTGGGTGGCGGGTCCGTGGCGAACCTCCTCGCCGTCTGGCGCGTGCACGGTGTGGACCGGATCATGCGGACCGTCTGGGAGGCCGGGGTCGTCCTGTCCGGGGTGAGCGCGGGGTCGCTCTGCTGGCACGCCGGCGGCACGACCGACTCGTTCGGCCCCGACCTGCGCCCCGTGCACGACGGACTCGGCTTCCTGCCCTACGCGAACGGGGTCCACCACGACTCGGAGGTACGCCGCCGCCCCCTCGTGCGCTCGCTCGTCGCTGCGGGCGACCTTCCCACCGCCTACTGCACCGACGACGGGGTCGGGCTGGTGTACCGGGGGACCACGATGGTGGAGGCCGTCACCGAGATCCGCGGGAAGGCCGCCTACCGTGTCTCGTGCACGGACGACGGCGACGGTGTGCTCGAGGAACGTCTCGAGCCTCGCGTGCTGCCCGGGGCCCGCTAGCCAGGAGCGTCACCAGCCCCGCGCGCGCCACGCCCGGAGCTGAGGTCGCTCGGCGCCGAGCGTCGTGTCCGCGCCGTGGCCCGGGTAGATCCACGTGTCGTCACCGAAGCGGTCGAAGAGCCGCTCCGTGACGTCGTCGAGCAGCTGGGTGAAGCGTGCGGCGTCGCCCTGGGTGCTGCCCACACCGCCGGGGAAGAGGGAGTCACCGGTGAGGACGTGCCGGCGACCCGGGACGGAGCCCGCAGCCTGCGCGTCGGCCGGCTCGGTGTGCACGAGCGCCACCGAGCCGGGCGTGTGACCGCGCAGCGCGATGACGTCGAGCACCGTCTCGCCCACCGTGAGCGTGTCGCCGTGGTGCAGGGCACGGTCGCTGGGGATTGGCAGGAGCGCGATGTCCGGTGCCCCGGCCGCGGTCGCCGCACCGGTCGCCGCGACCACCTCGGCGAGGGCGCCGTGGTGGTCGGCATGGCCGTGCGTGGTCACGACGAGGCCCAGCCCGCCACCACCCTCGCCGACCAGCGTCACGAGCCGGGACGCCTCGGCGGCGGCGTCGACGAGCAGCTGCTCCCCGCTCGCCCGGCACGTGAGCAGGTACGCGTTGTTGTCCATCGGGCCGACGCACACCTTGCGGATCTCGAGGCGGTCCAGCGTCCGCAGGGCCGCGGGACCGCCCGGCACAACCTGGCCCGTGTAGGCGCCGGTCACGACGTGGCCCGGGCGCGGTCGACCGCGTGCACGGCGCGGACGAGACCCAGGTGGGAGAAGGCCTGCGGGAAGTTCCCCGCCATCCGGGCGCGCCCTGCGTCGAACTGCTCCGCCATGAGACCCACGTCGTTCGCCGAGGCCACGAGCGTCCCGAGGAGGGCGTCGGCTTCCTCGACCTCACCGATGCGCGCGAGCGCGTCGACCATCCACGCGGTGCACACGAGGAACGGCGCCTCGTGCCCGCTCAGGCCGTCCTCGGTGTGGTCCGTCGAGTACCGCAGGACGAACCCGGCGGGATCGGAGAGGGTGGCCTGAACGTGACGGACGGTCGACACGATCCGGGGGTCGTCCGCAGGCAGGAAACCCACCTGGGCCATCTGCAGGAGCGACGCGTCCGTGTGCCGGGCACCGTAGTACTGGACGAACGACCCCACCGACTCGTCCCACCCCCGCTCGAGGACCTCGGCGTGGATGGCGTCGCGGACCGACCGCCAGTCGTCGACGGGCCCTGGCAGGTCGTACGTCTCGACGGCGCGCACGGCACGGTCGAGCGCCGCCCAGCTCATGACCTTCGAGTGCACGAAGTGTCGCTCGGGTCCGCGGACCTCCCAGATCCCGCGGTCCGGCACCTGCCAGTGGGTGACGAGGTCGTTGACCAGCTCACGCTGCAGCGCCCACGTCTCGTCGGTCTCCACGAGCCCCGCGTCCCGGGCCATCTCCAGGGCGCACATCACCTCGCCGAGCACGTCGTTCTGCATCTGGTCGACGGCCGCGTTGCCCACCCGGACTGGGCGGGACGCCGCGTACCCCGGCAGGTGGTCGAGGTGTCGCTCCGGGAGGTCCCTGCGCCCGTCGACGCCGTACATGATCTGCAGGTCCTGCGGGCTGCCCGCCACTGCGCGGAGCAGCCACGAGCGCCATGCCTCGCACTCGTCGCTGTACCCCGACTCGATGAGGGCCTCCACGGTGAGCGCGGCGTCGCGCAGCCAGCAGAAGCGGTAGTCCCAGTTGCGCTCGCCCCCGAAGTCCTCGGGCAGGGAGGTCGTGGCCGCGGCGACGATACCGCCGGTCCGCACGCTCGTGAGGAGACGCAGGACGAGGAGCGAGCGCACGAGCTCTGCCGCGTGCGGACCCTCGTACGCGCAGCGTCGGGCCCAGTCGCGCCACATGGCCGTCGTGTCCTCGAGCCGGCTCGAGATCGACAGGCGCGCGGGGACCGGCTCCCAGGACCGGGTCCACGTGCACACGTACTCGTAGCGCTCCCCGGCGTGCGCCTCGAAGACGTCGCGGTGACGGTGATCGTCGGGCTCCGGGAGACGGTCGCCCCGCAGGACCAGCGAGTCGGGTCCGGCGACGGCACGGATCGTCCTGTGCCGCCGGTCGGGGTCCCTCGAGTCGTCCTGGTCCACGCGGTGGACCCACGGCTCGTACGCCCCGTACCCGAACCGGACGATCCACTCGTGCTCGACCGTCACGGTGCCCTCGAGGACCTCGAGGCGGCGCGCCAGGTCCGCGCGGCCGTCGGCGACCGGCATGAAGTCCGTCACGCGCGCCGTGCCCGTGGGGCTCGTGTAAGTCGTCTCGAGGACGAACGACTCGTCGACGTAGCGCCGGGAGACCTCGGTGGCGTCGGGGACGGTGAGCAGCCACCGACCGTGCTCCGGTGCGCCGAGGAGCGCGGCGAAGCAGGCAGGGGAGTCAAAGTGCGGCAGGCACAGCCAGTCGACGGACCCTCGGAGGCTGACGAGCGCGCACGAGTGGCCGTCCCCCAGGACGGCGTAGTCGGCGATCGGGGTCGGGAGAGCGGGCACGGCGGACGGGGCGGGGGAGGTCTGGGCTGCCATCGACCGATCCTCTCATTCGAACACCTGTGCGGTCTCGGCGATCTGCGCCTACGATGGTCCGGTGAGTGACCGCCTCGTCGTCCAAGGTGCCCGTGAGCACAACCTCCGCAACGTCGATCTGGACCTCCCTCGGGACAAGCTGATCGTCTTCACAGGGCTCTCCGGCTCCGGAAAGTCCTCCCTCGCCTTCGACACGATCTTCGCCGAGGGCCAGCGCCGCTACGTCGAGTCGCTGTCGGCGTACGCGCGCCAGTTCCTCGGGCAGATGGACAAGCCCGACGTCGACTTCATCGAGGGCCTGTCGCCCGCGGTCTCGATCGACCAGAAGTCGACCAACCGCAACCCGCGGTCCACGGTCGGCACGATCACCGAGGTGTACGACTACCTCAGGCTCCTCTTCGCGCGAGCAGGGACCCAGTTCTGCCCCGTGTGCGGCGAGCGGGTCACCGCGCAGTCCCCGCAGCAGATCGTCGACCGCCTCCTGGAGCTCCCGGAGGGCACGCGCTACCAGGTGCTCGCCCCGGTGGTCCGTGGCCGCAAGGGGGAGTACGCCGACCTCTTCAAGGAGCTGCAGGCCAAGGGGTTCTCCCGTGCGCGCGTCGACGGGGAGGTCGCCCAGCTCACGGAGCCGCCCACGTTGGAGAAGAAGCTCAAGCACACCATCGAGGTCGTCGTCGACCGGCTCGTCGCCCGCGAGGGCGTCCAGCGACGACTCACCGACTCGATCGAGACGGCCCTCGGGCTCGCGGGCGGGTTGGTCGTCGTCGAGCTCGTGGACGCCGACGCCGACGACCCGAACCGGGAGCGTCGCTTCTCCGAGCAGCGCGCCTGCCCCAACGACCACGTCCTGTCCCTCGACGAGATCGAGCCGCGCACGTTCTCCTTCAACGCGCCCTACGGCGCGTGCCCGGAGTGCACGGGCATCGGCGTCCGCCTCGAGGTCGACCCCGACCTCGTGGTGCCCGACGAGGACCGCACCCTCGCCGAGGGTGCCGTGGCTCCCTGGTCGCAGACCTCCTCGGAGTACTTCGACAGGGTTCTCACCGCGCTCGCGGCGGACCTCGGCTTCTCGATGGACGTTCCCTGGCGGGCGCTGCCCGAGCGGGCCCGCAAGGCGGTGCTCCACGGTCAGAACCACGAGGTCCAGGTGCGCTACCGCAACCGGTGGGGCCGCGAGCGTCAGTACTCGACGGGGTTCGAGGGAGTCATCTCCTTCCTCGAGCGTCGGCACGCCGAGACGGACTCCGACTGGTCCAAGGAGAAGTACGAGGCGTACATGCGCGAGGTCCCGTGCCCCGTGTGCGACGGGGCACGGCTCAAGCCGGAGGTCCTCGCCGTCCGCGTGGGCGGGAAGTCCATCGCCGAGGTGTGCGAGCTCCCGCTGCGCGAGTGCCGCGACTTCCTCGACGCGCTCGAGCTCGGTGCCCGCGAGCGGGCCATCGCGACGCAGGTCCTCAAGGAGATCCAGGACCGTCTCGGGTTCCTCCTCGACGTCGGCCTCGACTATCTCTCCCTGACCCGTCCTGCGGGGACGCTGTCGGGTGGTGAGGCGCAGCGCATCCGGCTCGCCACGCAGATCGGCTCGGGGCTCGTCGGCGTGCTCTACGTCCTCGACGAGCCCAGCATCGGCCTGCACCAGCGGGACAACCGCCGGCTCATCGACACGCTCACGCGGCTGAGGGACCTGGGCAACACGCTCATCGTCGTCGAGCACGACGAGGACACGATCCGCACGGCCGACTGGATCGTGGACATCGGCCCCGGGGCCGGCGAGCACGGCGGACGGGTCGTCCACTCCGGCGACTACGCGGGCCTCCTCGAGGCGCCGGAGTCCGTCACGGGTGCGTACCTCGCCGGGCGGCGCACCATCCCCATGCCCTCGGAGCGCCGCGCGCTCGACCCGAACCGGAAGGTCACGGTCGTCGGCGCCCGGGAGCACAACCTCACCGGCATCGACGTGAGCTTCCCGCTCGGGGTCCTCACCGCCGTCACCGGCGTGTCCGGGTCGGGCAAGTCGACGCTCGTCAACTCCATCCTCTACACCGTCCTCGCGAACGAGCTCAACGGTGCTCGGCAGGTCGCGGGCCGGCACAAGCGGGTCACGGGGCTCGAGCACCTCGACAAGGTCGTCCACGTGGACCAGGGGCCCATCGGGCGGACGCCGCGGTCCAACCCGGCGACCTACACCGGTGTGTGGGACCACGTGCGTCGTCTCTTCGCCGAGACCACCGAGGCGAAGGTCCGCGGCTACACGCCCGGCCGCTTCTCGTTCAACGTCAAGGGTGGACGCTGCGAGGCGTGCTCCGGCGACGGGACCCTGAAGATCGAGATGAACTTCCTGCCGGACGTCTACGTGCCGTGCGAGGTGTGCCACGGCGCCCGGTACAACCGCGAGACGCTCGAGGTGCACTTCAAGGGGAAGACCGTCGCGGACGTGCTGCACATGCCGATCGAGGAGGCTGCGGAGTTCTTCGCCGCGGTCCCCGCCATCTCGCGGCACCTCAAGACCCTCGTCGACGTCGGGCTGGGGTACGTGCGTCTCGGGCAGCCCGCCCCGACGCTCTCGGGCGGCGAGGCGCAGCGCGTCAAGCTCGCGAGCGAGCTGCAGAAGCGGTCGACCGGCAGGACCATCTACGTGCTCGACGAGCCGACGACGGGCCTGCACTTCGAGGACATCCGCAAGCTGCTCGCGGTGCTCCAGTCGCTCGTCGACAAGGGCAACTCGGTGCTCGTCATCGAGCACAACCTCGACGTCATCAAGAACGCCGACTGGGTGATCGACATGGGCCCGGAGGGCGGGTCGGGCGGTGGCCTCGTGGTCGCTCAAGGCACCCCGGAGCAGGTGGCCGCCGTCGAGGGGAGCCACACGGGGCAGTTCCTCGCCGAGGTGCTCGCCACGCACCCGCCGGCGACCGTCGCCAAGCGGGCGAAGCGGTCCGCGGCGGCACCCACCGCCGCGAAGAAGAAGCCTGCGTCCAGGAGCAAGGCACGGCTCGCCGAGTGACGCTGCGCGGCCGGGACGTCGGCGCCCGCGACCCCGCGGCCCTCAGGCAGGCCGCGGGGTCCGGGCGGCGGCGACGTGGACGACGGGGGAGACGTGGACCGGGAAGTTCACGGATCGCGAGATGAAGCAGTGGTCGTGCGCCCGGGCGTGCAGGTCGGCCACGGTGGAGGCGGGGTCGAGCGTCCCGTCCACGGTCACGGTGACACGGGGGCGGAGCTCCACCTCGGTGAACTGACCGGCTCCCGCGGCCTCGACGCGCATCGTGCCCACGGCCCGGTCCTCGTAGGCGGTGACGACGACGCCGGCCGCCGCCGCCATGTGGAGGAACCAGAGCATGTGGCACTGCGCGAGCGACGCGACGAAGAGCTCCTCGGGGTTGTGGCGGCCAGGGTCCCCTCGGAACGCGGGGTCCGAGCTGGCGAGGATGTCGGGCTTGCCCCCGACGTGCACCGAGTGGTCGCGCGAGTAGCTCGTGTAGCCGGAGGTGCCCGTGTCGCCGGCTCCCGTCCAGGTGACCTCGACGGAGTACGAGTGGAGTGATCCCATGGGGTCACCGTAGCGGGACCGGATGGATAGTGATACTCGTCACAACGGGCGAGGGAGTGCCGCATCCTCGACGGTTCGCTGTCAGGGCCCTCGTCTAGGCTCGTGGGCATGGCCGACCCCGTCACCTACCGCCCCAAGCCGGGGGAGATCCCCACCACGCCAGGGGTCTACCGGTTCCGCGACGAGCACGGGCGCGTCGTGTACGTCGGCAAGGCGAAGAACCTGCGCTCCCGGCTCTCGAGCTACTTCCAGGACATCGCCGCCCTCCACCCCAGGACGCGCTCGATGGTCACCACCGCGGCGTCGGTCGAGTGGACCGTCGTGGGCACCGAGGTCGAGGCGCTCGCGCTCGAGTACTCGTGGATCAAGGAGTACGACCCCCGCTTCAACGTCAAGTACCGCGACGACAAGTCGTACCCGTACCTCGCGGTGACGATGGGCGAGTCCGTGCCCCGCGCCCAGGTGATGCGGGGCGCGAAGCGGACCGGGACGCGGTACTTCGGACCCTTCGCCCACGCGTGGGCGATCCGCGAGACGCTCGACCTGCTGCTGCGCGTCTTCCCCGTACGGACCTGCTCCGCCGGGGTGTACAAGCGCGCCCAGCAGTCCGGACGCCCCTGCCTGCTCGGGTACATCGACAAGTGCTCCGCCCCGTGCGTCGAGCGGATCAGCATCGAGGACCACAAGTCGCTCGCCGACGACTTCTGCGCCTTCATGGCGGGCGACACCGCGAAGTTCGTCCGTCGGCTCACGGAGCAGATGACCCAGGCCGCGCAGAACATGGAGTACGAGCAGGCCGCCCGGCTCAGGGACGACATCCAGGCGCTGGAGCGGGCGCTCGAGAAGAACGCCGTCGTCCTCCAGGACGGGACCGACGCCGACGTGTTCGCACTCGTCGGCGACGAGCTCGAGGCCGCGGTCCAGGTGTTCCACGTCCGCGGGGGCCGTATCCGCGGTCAGCGCGGCTGGGTGGTGGAGAAGGTCGAGGACGTCACGGACGCGGACCTCGTCGAGCACCTCCTCCAGCAGGTCTACGGCGCCGCCGAGGAGACGGCCGGGGGCGACGTGCGCGCAGCGCGCGACAGCGGGCTCGTACCCCGCGAGGTCCTCGTGCCAGTCCTGCCCGCGCACGAGGACGAGGTCGCCACGTGGCTCTCCGGGCTGCGCGGCTCGCGCGTCGACGTGCGCGTGCCCCAGCGCGGCGACAAGCGGGAGCTCGCCGAGACCGTCCGCAAGAACGCCGAGCACGCCCTCGCGCTCCACCGGACGCGTCGAGCGGGGGACCTCACGACCCGCAGCCAGGCGCTGCGCGAGATCCAGGAGGCCCTCGACCTCCCGACAGCACCCCTGCGCATCGAGTGCTACGACATCTCGACGACCATGGGCACCTACCAGTCCGCCTCGATGGTGGTCTTCGAGGACGGCCTCGCGCGCAAGAGCGAGTACCGCACCTTCACCGTCAGGGGAGAGGACGGCGACGGCGCGCGCGACGACACGGCGGCGATGTACGAGGTCATCACCCGCCGCTTCAAGCGCTACCTCGCCGACCGTGCCAGGTCCGGGGAGGTCGAGGTCGCCGCGTTCGGAGGAGAGGTACCGCTGTCCGAGCCGGGCGACGAGGGCCCGGCCAAGGACAAGCCTCGCTTCGCCTACCCACCGAACCTCGTCGTCGTCGACGGCGGACCGCCGCAGGTCGCCGCAGCCGCACGTGCGCTCGCCGACCTCGGCATCGACGACGTCGCCCTGTGCGGGCTCGCCAAGCGGCTGGAGGAGGTCTGGGTCCCGCACGACGACTACCCCGTGATCCTCAACCGGTCCTCCGAGGGGCTCTACCTCCTCCAGCGCGTGCGCGACGAGGCGCACCGCTTCGCGATCCGGGCCCACCGCACTCGCCGCGGTAAGGGCATGACGGCGTCCGAGCTCGACACGGTGCCCGGGCTCGGCCCGGCCCGCCGAGCAGCCCTCCTGCGCCACTTCGGGTCGCTCAAGCGGTTGCGCGCGGCGAGCGCGGAGGAGATCGCCACCGTCCCGGGGATGGGTGAGCGCACCGCCCAGGCCGTGGTCGCGGCCCTCACGCAGGGGCGCGCGTCGGCGGTGCCGGGTGCGGGTGAGCCGGATGCCGTGGCGCAACCCACCGAGCCGTGACCGACCTGGCATGCTGAACGCATGAGCGACGAAGAAGCCCCGATGACCGTCCCCCAGGGGATCCCCGCCGTCGAGGCCTCGACCCCGGCGCCCGAACCCGTCTCGAGCGAGGTCCTCATCATCACCGGGATGTCCGGCGCCGGGAGGTCCCGGGCAGCCATGGTCCTCGAGGACCTCGACTGGTACGTGGTCGACAACCTCCCCCCGAAGATGCTCATCCCCCTCGTGGACATGATGACGCGGTCGGGGTCGGCCATCACGCGGGTGGGCGCAGTGGTCGACGTGCGGGGTCGGGAGTTCTTCAACGACCTCACCGACGTGCTCGCACGTTTCCGCAAACGCGGCATCGCGTACCGGATCCTCTTCCTCGACGCGTCCGACGAGGTCCTGGTGCGCCGGTTCGAGCAGGTCCGCCGACCGCACCCCCTCCAGGGTGAAGGCCGGATCCTCGACGGGATCGGGAACGAGCGGAACCTCCTGCGGGCCATCCTCGAGCGTTCCGACGTCATCGTCGACACCTCCGAGCTCAACGTCCACGACCTCGCACGCGAGGTGCGCAGCGCCGTCGGTGGGGCGAGCCAGGAAGGGTTGCGCATCAACGTCGTCTCCTTCGGCTTCAAGTACGGCATCCCGCTCGACGCGGACCACGTCGTGGACATGCGCTTCCTGTCCAACCCCTACTGGATCACCGAGCTCCGGCACCTCACCGGACGTGACGCACCGGTACGTGACTTCGTGCTCGCGCGGCCCGGCGCGCAGGAGTTCGTCGAGCGGTACGTCGCTGCCCTCGAGCCCGTGCTCTCCGGCTACCTCAACGAGGAGAAGCGCTACGTGACCATCGCCATCGGCTGCACCGGCGGCAAGCACCGCTCCGTCGCGGTGAGCGAGGAGATCGCCCGGATCCTCCGGGAGCGCGGCCACCGCGTGGCGGTCACCGCGCGAGACCTCGGCAAGGAGTGACCCCGGGGATGCCTGCGCCGCTCACCCCAGCCGTCGTCGCGCTCGGAGGAGGTCACGGTCTCTCCGCGAGCCTCTCCGCGCTCCGGCTCATGTCGGACCGTCTCACCGCGATCGTCACGGTTGCCGACGACGGGGGCTCCTCCGGTCGTCTCCGCAAGGAGCTGGGCGTCCTGCCGCCGGGCGACCTCCGGATGGCGCTCGCCGCGCTGTGCGACGACTCCGACTGGGGTCGCACGTGGCGGGACCTGCTCCAGCACCGCTTCACGTCGTCGGGGGACCTCGACCAGCACGCCGTGGGCAACCTCCTCATCGTGGCGCTGTGGGAGCTCCTGGGTGACCAGGTCGAGGGTCTCGACTGGGTGGGAAAGCTCCTCGGGTCGCGTGGGCGGGTGCTGCCGATGGCGTCCGTCCCGCTGTCGATCGAGGCGGACGTCAGCGTCGGCGGCGAGGTGGTGACGGTCGTCGGGCAGGCGCAGGTGGCGTCGACCCGCGGACGCGTCGACACCATCCGGCTCATCCCGGCGACCCCGCCCGCGCCGCAGGAGGCCGTCGACGCCGTCATGGCGGCCGACTGGGTGGTGCTCGGGCCGGGGTCCTGGTTCTCGTCGGTCATGCCGCACCTCATGGTCCCGGACCTGGCGAGGGCGTTGCACGAGACCCGCGGGCGCCGGTGCCTGACGCTCAACCTGTCGAGCGACACCGACGAGACGCAGGGCATGACGACGACCGAACACCTCCGTGCGCTCTCGAGGCACGCCCCGGACCTGCGCATCGACGCGGTCGTCGCCGACCCGTCCGCCGTCGACGACCCGGAGCTCCTCGCCGACGAGGCCGAACGGATGGGTGCGACTCTCCTCATGCGGCAGGTCCGGCGCGGGGACGGATCCGCCCAGCACGACTCGCTCCGCCTCGCGGCCGCGTACCGGGACGTGTTCGACAGGTTCCTGGGAGATGTGGGGACCGTCTCCGGGTGACGTGTCGGTGCGTGCTCCCGGGGGTGGCAGGATTGCCCCCATGGCTCTCACGGCACAGGTGAAGGACGAACTCGCGCGGGTCAAGGTCGACAAGACCTCGCACCGCAAGGCCGAGGTGTCCGCGACCCTCCGGTTCGCGGGAGGCCTGCACATCATCTCCGGGCGCATCGTCATCGAGGCGGAGCTCGACGCCGGTGTCGCGGCGCGTCGGCTGCGCCAGGCCATCACGGACGTCTACGGGCACACGAGCGAGATCATCGTCGTCTCCGCCGGTGGGCTGCGGCGGAGCAGCCGGTACGTCATCCGCGTCGTCAAGGACGGCGAGTCGCTGGCGCGCCAGACCGGTCTGCTCGACAACCGGGGCCGCCCGGTCCGGGGGCTGCCCCCGCAGGTCGTCTCGGCGGGCGTGGGGGAGGCGGAGGCCGCGTGGCGCGGCGCGTTCCTCGCCCACGGGTCGCTCACCGAGCCCGGCCGGTCGTCCGCGCTCGAGGTGACGTGCCCCGGCCCCGAGGCGGCGCTCGCGCTCGTCGGTGCCGCGCGGCGCATCGGGATCTCGGCGAAGGCGCGGGAGGTGCGCGGGGTCGACCGGGTCGTGATCAGGGACGGGGAGGCGATCGGGGTCCTCCTGGGTCGGCTCGGCGCGCACGACGCCGTGACGGTGTGGGAGGAACGGCGACAGCGACGGGAGGTCCGCGGGACCGCGAACCGGCTCGCGAACTTCGACGACGCCAACCTGCGGCGTTCCGCCCGGGCGGCCGTCGCCGCGGGTGCGCGCGTCGAGCGGGCCTTCGAGATCCTCGGCCCGGACCTGCCGGACCACCTGCGCCAGGCCGGCGAGCTGCGCCTGGCGCACAAGGAGGCGTCGCTCGAGGAGCTCGGGCAGTACGCCGACCCGCCCCTCACCAAGGACGCCGTCGCCGGACGGATCCGAAGGCTGCTGGCGACCGCCGACAAGCGCGCGCAGGAGCTCGGGGTGCCCGACACCGAGGCCGGCCTGAGCGCGGACCTCCTCGACCTCTGAGGCGTTCGTCCGACGAGAGGACGGGACGTCTCAGAAGGACGATGGTCCTCACAGAACCTCCCTGAGGGGTATAGGCTCAAGAGGTCCGGTCAACCGGGTGCTGGCCCCGAGCCACGTGCTGAGAGGCGAGTCCCGAGAGGCTCCGGACACCACCCTACGTACGTCGACGTACGTGACGTTCGTCAACAACCGTGTGCGTCGGTACCCTCCGGCGCGCCCCCGAGGAGGGCACAGTGACCATCCGCGTCGGAATCAACGGCTTCGGTCGTATTGGACGTAACTTCTTCCGCGCCATCGTGGCGTCCGGTGCAGACATCGAGATCGTCGGTGTCAACGACCTCACGGACAACAAGACCCTCGCGCACCTGCTCAAGTACGACTCCGTCCTGGGTCGTCTCGCAGCTGACGTGACCTACGACGATGACTCGATCTCCGTCGACGGCAAGAAGATCAAGGCTCTCGCAGAGCGCAACCCCGCAGACCTCCCCTGGGGCGCGCTGGGTGCCGACATCGTCATCGAGTCGACCGGCTTCTTCACGGACGCCACCAAGGCCAAGGCGCACATCGAGGCCGGCGCCAAGAAGGTCATCATCTCCGCTCCCGCCAGCAACGAGGACGGCACCTTCGTCATCGGCGTCAACGAGGGCGACTACGACCCCGAGACGATGCACATCATCTCCAACGCGTCGTGCACCACGAACTGCCTCGCCCCCATGGCGAAGGTCCTCGACGAGGCCTTCGGCATCGAGCGCGGCCTCATGACGACGATCCACGCCTACACGGGTGACCAGAACCTGCAGGACGGCCCGCACAAGGACCTCCGCCGTGCCCGCGCCGCCGCGCTGAACATCGTCCCCACCTCGACCGGTGCGGCGAAGGCCGTGGCGCTCGTCCTCCCGCAGCTCAAGGGCAAGCTCGACGGCTACGCGCTCCGCGTGCCCGTGCCCACCGGCTCCGCGACGGACCTCACCTTCACCGCCGGCAAGGACGTCACCGTCGAGTCCGTCAACGCCGCGATCAAGGCTGCCGCCGAGGGCCCCCTCAAGGGCATCCTCGTCTACACCGAGGACGACATCGTCTCGTCCGACATCGTCACCGACCCCGCATCGAGCATCTTCGACGCGAAGCTCACCAAGGTGATCGGCGACCAGGTCAAGGTCGTCTCCTGGTACGACAACGAGTGGGGCTACTCGAACCGCCTCGTGGACCTCACGGTCCTCGTCGGCGAGAAGCTCTGACCCTCGCCTAGCGAACGGTCTCGGGTCACTCCCCGAACTCTCTGAAGCGTCCGCGTGAGTGATGAACCAACCGGTACTCGTCACTCACGCGGACGTTCGCATGTCCGCACCCTGAACTTGGAGAACCCATGAAGACGCTCGAGGACCTCGGCGACCTGCGCGGCAAGCGCGTGCTCGTCCGCTCCGACTTCAACGTGCCGCTGGACGGCGCGACCATCACCGACGACGGCCGTATCCGCGCGGCCCTGCCGACGCTCAAGTCCCTCGTCGACGCTGGCGCGAAGGTCGTCGTCACCGCCCACCTCGGACGCCCCAAGGGTGCGCCCGACGCGAAGTACTCGCTCGCGCCCGTCGCCCAGCGCCTCGGTGAGCTCCTCGGGGCTCCCGTGACCCTCGCGGAGGACACCGTCGGGGACTCCGCCCGGTCGACCGTCGCGGCTCTCGGCGAGGGTGAGGTCGCGCTCCTCGAGAACATCCGCTTCGACGCCCGCGAGACGTCGAAGGACGACGCCGAGCGTGCCGCGCTCGCCGACGACCTCGCGGCCCTCGCCGACGCGTTCGTCTCGGACGGCTTCGGTGTCGTGCACCGCAAGCAGGCGTCGGTGTACGACGTCGCGCTCAAGCTCCCGTCCGCCGTCGGTGCGCTCGTCCTCAAGGAGGTCGACTCCCTGAAGAAGGCGACGGAGTCGCCGGAGCGCCCCTACGTCGTCGTCCTCGGCGGCTCCAAGGTGTCCGACAAGCTGGGTGTCATCGCCAACCTCCTCACCAAGGCGGACCGCCTGCTCATCGGTGGCGGGATGGTCTTCACCTTCCTCGCCGCCAAGGGCTACTCGGTCGGCAACTCGCTCCTCGAGGCCGACCAGGTCGAGACGGTCAAGGGCTACCTCGCCCAGGCCGAGGAGGCGGGCGTCGAGATCGTCCTGCCGACGGACATCGTCGTCGCCGACGAGTTCAAGTCCGACTCGCCCGCGAGCGTCGTCGCCGCCGACTCGATCCCTGACGGCAAGATCGGCCTGGACATCGGCCCGGATTCCCAGAAGCTCTTCGCGTCGAAGCTCGCCGACGCCAAGACCGCGGTCTGGAACGGCCCGGCCGGTGTGTTCGAGTTCGAGGCGTTCTCCGGCGGCACCCGCGCGGTCGCCCAGGCGCTCGTGGACGCCACGGCGTCGAACGGTGCCTTCACGATCGTCGGTGGCGGTGACTCCGCGGCCGCCGTGCGCATCCTCGGGTTCGACGAGGCCGGCTTCAGCCACATCTCCACGGGCGGTGGCGCCAGCCTCGAGTTCCTCGAGGGCAAGTCGCTGCCCGGCATCGCCGTGCTCGACGCCTGACCGTCCCGTCCCTCCATCGAAGAAGGTAGGCACACAGTGGCCAACGCACGCACCCCGCTCATCGCGGGCAACTGGAAGATGAACCAGGACCACCAGGAGGCCATCCACCTGGTGCAGAAGCTCGCCTGGGCGCTCAAGGACGGCAAGCACGACTACTCCGCCGTCGAGGTGACCGTCCTCGCGCCGTTCACCGACCTCCGCAGCGTCCAGACGCTCGTCGACGCCGACAAGCTCGAGCTGAGCTACGGCGCGCAGGACGTCTCCCAGCACGTCTCCGGCGCCTACACGGGCGAGATCTCGCCAGTGTTCCTCGCCAAGCTCGGCGCGAAGTACGTGGCCGTCGGCCACTCCGAGCGCCGGCAGTACCACGGCGAGGACGACGCCCTCGTCAACGCGAAGTCGAAGGCGGCCCTCGCGCACGGCCTCGTCCCGATCATCTGCGTCGGGGAGGCCCTCGAGGTCCGCAAGGCGGGCGACCAGGTGGCCCACACGCTGGCGCAGGTGGACGGCGCCCTCGACGGACTGAGCGCGGAGGACGCCTCGAAGGTCGTCATCGCGTACGAGCCCGTGTGGGCCATCGGCACCGGTGAGGTCGCCACCCCGCAGGACGCGCAGGAGGTCGCCGGCGCGATCCGCGCCCGTCTCGCCGAGCTCTACTCGAGCGAGGTCGCGGACGCGGTGCGCGTCCTCTACGGCGGTTCCGTGAAGTCCGGAACCATCGCCGAGCTCATGAAGGAGACCGACGTCGACGGTGCCCTCGTCGGTGGCGCGAGCCTCGACGCCGAGGAGTTCGCCAAGATCGCCCGGTACCAGGCGCACGCCGGCGCCTGACCGACACGTGGCGCGGGGCCGCGGGGGGCGGCGCGGGGGGCCGGGCCCCCGGCGACGCGTCGCTCGGCCCGTTCCCGGAGATCCGATCAGCGACATGGTGGATCGGACTCCGGATCGTGGCCTAGTCTTGACCACGGTGCGGGCAGCCCCGCGCGCGAGATCCCGCTCCTCCCGGAGCGTGACCCCTTGAGCTAGAGGAACGAAGACCCTGTGGACATCCTGCGCATCTCCCTCGAAGTCGTCCTGGTACTCACGAGCGCCTTCCTGACGCTCCTGATCCTCATGCACAAGGGGAAGGGCGGGGGCCTCTCCGACATGTTCGGCGGCGGCGTCTCCAGCAGCGCAGGGAGCTCCGGGGTCGCCGAGCGCAACCTCAACCGCATCACCATCGGCTTCGCGCTCGTGTGGTTCGCCGCCGTGGTGCTCCTCGGTCTCATCCAGAAGGTCGCCGTCTAGCTCGAGTTCGTCCGCTCTCCCGGAGGTGTGCAGTGGCTGGTGGTAGTGCGATCCGAGGATCGCGTGTAGGAGCAGGGCCGATGGGCGAGGCCGAGCGTGGTGACACCGCTCCTCGGTTCTTCGTGCCGTACTACTGCGTCAACGGGCACGAGACGCGCCCCAGCTTCTCGATCGAGGCGAACGTCGTAGCCCCCGAGGTGTGGGACTGCCCGCGCTGCGGACTGCCGGCGGGTCTCGACGCGGAGAACCCTCCTCAGCCGTTCCGCAACGAGCCCTACAAGACGCACCTCGCATACGTGAAGGAGCGACGCAGCGACGAGGACGGCGAGGCGCTCCTCGACGAGGCGCTCGCTGCGCTCCGCGCCCGCCGGACGCGCCGCTAGAGCTCGGAGGACGCCGCCGCGTCGAGCAGCCAGAGGGTCCGCGACGTCCCTGTCGCTCCCGCGGCCGGGGCTTCGTCGCGCGGAGCGCCTCCGAGCGCGGCCGCTACGGCACCGGCCTTCTCAGCTCCTGCAGCCACCACCCAGACCTCCCTGGAGGCCTGGATCGCCTCGAAGGTGAGAGAGACGCGCTCCGCGGGCGGCTTCGGCGAACCGTGCACGCCCACGGTCGACGCACCGGTGGCCCGGAGGGCCTCGTGCCCCGGGAACAGGGACGCGACGTGGGCGTCGGGCCCCATGCCGAGGAGGGTCACGTCGAACTCGGGGACGGGAGCACCGTCCGTCGCGTGCTCGGCGAGCTCGGAGGCGTAGAGATTCGCGGCCCCTTCCGGGTCGAGATCGCCGACGGCCGCTGGCATGGCGTGGACGTTCTCCGCCGGGAGGAGGTCCAGGGCGTCCAGGAGGGCGTCGCGTGCCTGTGTCTCGTTGCGGTCGGCGTGCCCGGGCGGCAGGAATCGCTCGTCACCCCACCACACGTGCACCTGCGACCAGTCGACGGCGTCACGCACAGGATTGGCGGCGACGGCCGCCAAGGTCCTGATGCCCACCGTCCCCCCGGTGGCGACGACGTGCACGGGGGAGCGCACCGATTGGACGTCGAGGATCCGGGTGAGGAGTCGTGCCGCGGTGGCCTCTGCGAGGACCTCAGCCGTGGGGTGGACGACCACCAGGTGCCCGGTCACGCGTCAGCGTCCACGGTCGTGAGCCCGCTCGAGAGGACGTCGCTGTACACCTCGTCGGGGTCGAGCCGTCGCAGCTCTTCCGAGAGGCACTCCCGGAGCTGCCTGACGGGCAGGGCGATCCGGTGGGACGGTTGCCCCGGCTGCGACAGGATCGCCACGGCGCCGTCCGGCCTGTCGAGGACGATGTCACCGGTGCGGCGCCTGAGCACGACCTTGGTGATAGCGTGCGCGGAGGCGTCCCGATGCGTCGTCACGGGGCACGCGAGGTAGTGCCCCAGCCACGCGGCGAGGAGGTCGACCGACGGGTGAGACGCGTTCCCCTCGACGACGACGGCCTCGACGGGCTCGAACGGCGCCTGGTCGAGCGCCGCGGCGAGGAGCCCACGCCAGACCGTGACCCGCGTCCAGGCGAGGTCGATGTCCCCGGGGGAGTGGTTCTCGCGGAGCGAGCGGAGGCTCTCCCGCGGCGAGGCGCAGTTCATCGTGTCGGTGATGCGGATCTTCGCCATCGCCCCGATGAGGTCCTTCGAGGGGTTGGTCGGGATCTCGTCCGGCCACCAGGCGACGATGGGCGCGTCGGGCAGCAGGAGCGGCATGACGAGCGTGTCGGTGTGCTCGGCGACGGCACCGGAGGGGCGGAGCACGATGACCTCGCTCGCGCCGGCGTCCCCACCGACGCGGATCTGGGCGTCGAGTCCGTCGGTGGTGCGCCCCCGGGCGGTGGCGAGGACGACGATGCGGCACGGGTGCTCACGGCTGGCGTCGTTGGCGGCGTCGATGGCCTCCTCTATGCCCTTCTCGTCGGCCATGATGACGAGGGTGAGGACACGACCGAGGGCGATCGCGCCGCCCTCCTCGCGGATCTTGATGAGGCGCTTGGCCACGGCCCCGGCGGTGGTCTGCGGGATGTCGATGATCACGGGTGGTCCTCCGTCAGGGGCGGGTCTGTGCCGGGCGGGCGAGCGCTCCCGCGGGAGCGTGGGGCGAGGTCACGGGCGTCGCCAGACGCGGCCGTCGCGGGCGAGCATCTCGTCGGCCGAGTCGGGTCCCCAGGTGCCGGAGCGGTAGGGCTCGGGCTTGCCCTCCTTCTCCCAGAACGCGGTGATCGGGTCGAGGATCTTCCAGGAGAGCTCGACCTCCTCGTGGCGGGGGAACAGGGGCGGGTCGCCGAGGAGGACGTCGAGGATGAGCCGCTCGTAGGCCTCGGGGGAGGACTCGGTGAACGCGTGCCCGTACCCGAAGTCCATGGTGACGTCACGGACCTCCATCGCGGTCCCGGGGACCTTCGCGCCGAGCCGGAGGGTGACGCCCTCGTCGGGCTGGATGCGGATGACGATGGCGTTCTTCCCGAGCTCCGACGTGGCCGTCGACTCGAACGGGAGGTGCGGGGCCGGCTTGAACACGACCGCGATCTCCGTGACGCGGCGTCCCAGACGCTTGCCGGCACGCAGGTAGAACGGGACCCCCGCCCATCGACGTGTGTCGATGTCGACGCGGATCGCGGCAAAGGTCTCGGTCGCTGAGTCCTCGCTGATGCCGTCCTCGTCGAGGTAGCCACGGACCTCCTCGCCGCCCTGCCACCCGGCCGAGTACTGGCCGCGGGCGGTGTGCTCACCGAGGTCGGCGGGCAGGCGCATCGCGGAGAGGACCTTGATCTTCTCGGCGATGAGGTCGTTCGCGCTGAACGAGACCGGTTCCTCCATGGCGGTCAGCGCCAGGAGCTGGAGCAGGTGGTTCTGGATGACGTCGCGGGCGGCCCCGATGCCGTCGTAGTAGCCGGCGCGGCCACCGATCCCGATGTCCTCGGCCATGGTGATCTGGACGTGGTCCACGTAGTTGGCGTTCCAGATCGGCTCGTACATCTCGTTGGCGAAGCGCAGGGCGAGGAGGTTCTGGACCGTCTCCTTGCCGAGGTAGTGGTCGATGCGGAAGACCGAGTCCGGCGGGAAGACCTCCGAGACGACGTCGTTGAGCTCGCGGGCGCTCTCGAGGTCGTGGCCGAACGGCTTCTCGATGACGACCCGCCGCCACGCGTCCTCGCTGGACTCGGAGAGACCGGAGCGGGCGAGCTGCTTGCACACCACGGGGAACGAGCTGGGCGGCACCGAGAGGTAGAAGGCGTGGTTGCCGCCGGTACCCCGGATCTCGTCGAGCTCCGCGACGGTCGCACTCAGGCGCTCGAACGCGTCGTCATCGTCGAAGGTGCCCTGGACGAACCGGATGCCCTCGGCGAGCTGGTTCCACACGGACTCGCGGAACGGTGTGCGTGCGTGGGCCTTCACCGCGTCGTGGACCACCTGCGCGAAGTCCTGGTCCTCCCAGTCGCGTCGGGCGAAGCCCGTGAGCGCGAACCCAGGGGGGAGGAGACCTCGGTTGGCGAGGTCGTAGACCGCGGGCATGAGCTTCTTGCGTGCGAGGTCGCCGGTGACCCCGAAGATCACGAGCCCGCACGGTCCCGCGATGCGTGGGAGGCGCAGGTCCCGCGGGTCCCGCAGCGGGTTGGAGTCGGCGGTGATGTTCGCGGGTCTCACGGGTGGGCACCAATCGTGGTCGGGACGAGGTCGAGCGGGTCAACGGCAGGTCAGCGCGGTGCTGCGGCGTGCGGACGGAAGGGCTCCCCGGTACCGCCGGGGAGCCGAGCCGTCCATCAGTTTCTACAGCAGGCCGCGCTGCGGCGGGAAGCGCGTCTCACGCACGGGTGCGGGAGAGCCCGTCCGTGACCGTCGCGAGCAGCTCCGTCCAGCTCGTGACGAACTTCTCGAGCCCCTCCTCCTCGAGGCGCTCCGTAACCTCGCCGAGCGAGATGCCGAGGGAGTCGAGCGTCTCGAGGGTCGCCCGGGCTTCGTCGAGGGCCGGGGTGATCGTGTCGCCCGTGATGGTGCCGTGGTCGGCGACGGCCTCGAGCGTGGCCTCCGGCATGGTGTTCACGACACCCGGTGCGACGAGCTCGGTCACGTAGAGGGTGTCCGGGTACTGCGGGTCCTTGACGCCGGTCGACGCCCAGAGGGGACGCTGGGGCGTGGCACCGGCCTCGGCAAGTGCCTTCCACCGGTCCCCGGCGAGCGTGTCGAGGTGGACGCCGTAGGCGAGGCGCGCGTTCGCGATCGCGACCTTGCCGCGGAGGCCTGCCGCCTCGTCGGTGCCCATCTCGTCGAGCGCGGCGTCGACCGCGGCGTCCACGCGCGACACGAAGAACGAGGCCACGGAACCCACGCGGGAGACGTCCAGGCCCGCGGCCACCGCCTGCTCGAGGCCCGTGAGGTACGCGTCGATGACGGCGCTGTACCGCTCGAGGGAGAAGATGAGCGTGACGTTGACGCTGATGCCCGCCGCCACGGTCCGGGTGATCGCGTCGAGGCCCTCGACCGTCGCCGGGATCTTGATGTAGAGGTTGGGGCGGTCGACGAGCGTCCACAGGCGCTCGGCGAGCGTCGCGGTCCCCTCGGCGTCACGCGCGAGGCGCGGGTCGACCTCGATGGAGACGCGGCCGTCCACCCCGCCGGTCGCGTCGTAGACCGGGCGCAGGATGTCGCAGGCCTCCCGGACGTCGTGCGTGGTGACCGCCCACACCGCGTCGTCCGGGTCGGCACCGGCGACGGGCGCCTCGAGGCCCCGGAGCTGCTCGTCGTAGCTGCTCCCCTGGGCGAGGGCCCCGGCGAAGATCGTCGGGTTGGTGGTCACCCCGACCACCCCGCGGGTCTCGACGAGACCCGCGAGGTTGCCGGAGGTGATCCGGTCACGGGAGAGGTCGTCCAACCAGATGGCGACCCCCTCTGCTGTGAGCCGTGCGGTGCGCTCGGACTGCTGAAGGGTGCTGTTCTCTGGTGCCACGATGACCTCTCCTCGATCGTCCGTCCGGTGTGCTGTCGCACGGTCCGGTCTAGATCAGCTGCGCTCGGGGCGCAACCGGGTGGTGCTGGTCGGTGCTACTTCTGGTCGCCGGTCCCGCCCTCGGACGGCTCGGGGGAGGAGCCGGGTGCGCTCGACCCCGCTGCGGCGATGGACTCCTTGGCCGCTGCGGCGACGGCCTCGGCGGTGATGCCGAACTCCGTGTACAGGCGCTTGTAGTCGCCCGACGCCCCGTAGTGCTCGAGGCTCACGGTGCGACCGGCGTCGCCCACGAGCTCGTGCCATCCCTGCGAGATGCCCGCCTCGACGGACACGCGCGCGCGGACCGACGGGGGGAGCACGGAGTCGCGGTACGCGTCGTCCTGCTCGTCGAACCACTCGCGCGACGGCACGGAGACCACGCGGGCGCCGATGCCCTCGGCGGCGAGGAGCTCGCGCGCCTCGACCGCGAGCTGGACCTCGGAGCCGGTCCCGAGGAGCACGACGTCGGGGTTCCCGTCCTCGGCGTCGACGAGCGTGTAGGCGCCGCGGGCGACCCCGGAGGCGTCCGCGAAGCCGGCTTCGCCACGGGGGAACGTCGGGACGTTCTGCCGCGTGAGGACGATCCCGGAGGGGCGGTCGGTGTGCTCGAGGATCGTGCGCCAGGCCCACGTGACCTCGTTCGCGTCCGCGGGGCGGACGACGTCGAGCCCGGGGATCGCGCGGAGCGCCGCGAGGTGCTCGACGGGCTGGTGGGTGGGCCCGTCCTCGCCGAGGCCGATGGAGTCGTGCGTCCAGACGAACACCGCCGGGATGCGCATGAGGGCCGCGAGACGGACGGCGGGCCGCATGTAGTCGGAGAAGACGAGGAACGTCCCGCCGTACGCGCGGGTCCCGCCGTGCAGCACGATGCCGTTGAGGATCGCGCCCATGGCGTGCTCACGGATGCCGAAGTGCAGGGTGCGGCCGTACGGGTGGCCCGGGAACGCCTTGGTGGCGAACTCCTCGGGGATGAACGACGGCTCGCCCGCCATGGTCGTGTTGTTCGAGCCGGCGAGGTCGGCGGAGCCGCCCCAGAGCTCGGGCAGGACGGGCGCGAGCGCGCTGAGGACCTTCCCGGACGCGGAGCGCGTCGCGACGTCCTTGCCGGACTCGAAGGCGGGGAGGGCGTCGGTCCAGCCGTCGGGCAGCGTCCGGGTGGTGAGGCGCTCGAGGAGGGCCGCGCCCTCGGGGTTGGCGGTGCGCCACGCGTCGAAGCCGGTGGTCCACGCCTCGCGCGCGGCTGTGCCGCGCTCGCTCACCTTCCGGGCGTGGGCGAGGACATCGGGGTCGACGTCGAACGTCTTCTCCGGGTCGAGCCCGAGCGCGAGCTTGAGCCCCTCGACCTCGGAGCCGCCGAGCGCGGACCCGTGGATGCCACCCGTGTTCTGCTTGGTGGGCGACGGCCAGCCGATGACGGTGCGCAGCGCGATGATCGACGGCTTGCCGGTCTCCGAGCGGGCGGCCGAGAGCGCTGCCGCGAGCTCCTCGACGTTCTCGGTGTAGCCCGTACCGCCCTCGGTCCAGTCGACGCGCTGGACGTGCCAGCCGTACGCCTCGTACCGCGCGAGGACGTCCTCGCTGAACGAGATGTCCGTGTCGTCCTCGATGGAGATGTGGTTCTGGTCGTAGACGACCACGAGGTTGCCGAGCTTCTGGTGACCCGCGAGCGACGACGCCTCGGAGGTGACGCCCTCCTGGAGGTCGCCGTCGCCGGCGATGACGTACACGTTGTGGTCGAACGGGCTCTCACCGGCCGCGGTGTCCGGGTCCAGGAGGCCGCGCTCGCGGCGGGCTGCCATGGCCATGCCGACGGCCGACGCGAGGCCCTGGCCGAGCGGGCCCGTGGTGATCTCGACGCCGTCGGTGTGGCTGTACTCGGGGTGCCCGGGGGTCTTCGAGCCCCAGGTGCGCAGCGCCTTGATGTCCTCGAGGTCCACGTCGTAGCCGGAGAGGAAGAGCTGGAGGTAGATGGTCAGCGACGAGTGGCCGGCGGAGAGCACGAAGCGGTCGCGGCCGACCCACTGGGAGTCGCTGGGGTCGTGGCGCATGAAGCGCTGGAAGAGCAGGTAGGCGGCGGGTGCCAGGGAGATCGCGGTCCCGGGGTGGCCGTTTCCGACGTTCTCGACGGCGTCAGCGGCGAGGGCCTTGATGGTCTTCACCGCGCGGTCGTCGAGCTCCGACCACTCGAAGGGCTGCTCTGCGGGAGCGAACGCGTTCACCGAACCTCATTTCTCCGGCGGGCGGGCCGCCGTGATCAGTCGACTTCTCGGACATCTGGGGGTCTGACGGCACACGGCTGCGGGTCCAGCGCCCTCGGCCGTGGTGCGCACGTGCGCGCATCCCGTCCCGTGCGCGGCACGGTCCGGTGTGCGTGGCGCGATCGCGCGACGGACGGGTGGGTTTCGCCACAGTTCATGACTGCGCTCCACCCTATCGCGTCATGCAGCACGCCGTTGTGAACGCTCACATCGTGGTGTTGACGCCAATGTCACACGATGTTCCTCGCCGGAGCCGCTCCCGGTCGCCTCCCGGCCACGTACCATGGCATTGACGACGGCTCGGGCGCCTCCCTCGGGTCGTGTCCTCGGACATCTCCCGGACGCAGAACGGAACCCATCCCCGCGTGCACACATCGAGTCAAGCCTCGGCCCAGCCGACCGGACGCTCCGACGCGACGGGCGGCGCGCACGACGCGACCCCGGACGCGTCAGGTCCAGAGGCCCTGCGCGGCCGTCTCGGGGCCTACCTCGCGTTGACCAAGCCGCGGGTCGTCGAGCTCCTCCTCGTCACGACGGTCCCGACGATGATGCTCGCCGCCGGCGGGTTCCCCGGGCTGTGGCTCGTCCTCGCGACGCTCGTCGGCGGTGCCGCGGCAGCAGGGTCCGCCAACGCGTTCAACTGCTACATCGACCGTGACATCGACGAGGTCATGAACCGGACCAAGCGCCGGCCGCTCGTCACGGGGGAGATCTCACCCCGGGCCGCGCTCGTCTTCGCCTCGGTCCTCGGTGCCGGGTCGCTCCTGTGGTTCGCGCTGCTCGTGAACATGGCCTCGGCGATCTTCACGGCGACGGCGATCCTCATCTACGTCGTCGGCTACACGATGATCCTCAAGCGCCGGACCCCGCAGAACATCGTCTGGGGCGGGATCGCCGGGTGCATGCCCGTCTTCATCGGGTGGTCCGCCGTGACGGGCGGCCTGAGCTGGTCGGCGGTCGCGCTGTTCCTCGTGATCTTCTTCTGGACGCCCCCGCACTACTGGCCGCTGTCGATGAAGTTCCGGCGCGACTACGCGACCGCAGGGGTCCCTATGCTCCCCGTGGTCGCCGCCGACACGAAGGTCGCCCGCGAGATGCTCCTGTACACGGTGGCGATGATCGTCAGCTCCCTGGCGCTCGTCCCGCTCGCGGGGATGACGTGGGTGTACGCGGTCGTGGCCAGCGGGCTCGGCCTGTGGTTCCTCGCGGACTGCTACGGGATGTACCAGCGCGCCAAGGACCCCGCGCGGGGGAAGCTCGGTGCGATGAAGGTGTTCCACGGGTCCATCACGTACCTCACGCTCCTCTTCGTCGCGGTCGCCGTCGACGTCTACCTCCCGTTCTGACCCACCGGTCGTGTCGACGGCTCGTGCCCTCCAGGGCTACCTCGACCACCTGACCGTCGAGCGGGGCAGGTCGCCCAACACGGTCGCGGCGTACCGTCGCGACCTGGCTCGCTACGCGGCGTTCCTCGATGCTCGCGGGACCGTCCTGTCCGAGGTGGGTCCGGACGACGTCGAGGAGTACGTCACCGCCGTCCGCACAGGCGCCGACGGTGGTGCCGCCCTGTCCGCGTCGTCCACCGCTCGGTCCCTCGCGGCGGTGCGGGGCTGGCACAGGTTCTGCCTCGACGAGGGCCTCACGTCGAGCAACCCCGCCCAGGTGGTCCGTCCGCCGAGCCAGCGCAAGCGGCTGCCCAAGGCGATCTCCACCCACGAGGTGGAGCTCCTGCTCGAGGCCGCCGGTGCCGGCGACGGACCGGGACCGCTGCGCGACCGTGCTCTCCTCGAGCTCCTCTACTCCACCGGGGCCCGGATCTCCGAGGCCGTCAACCTCGACGTCGACGACCTCGACCTCACCCCCGGTGCCGCGGCGGTCCGGCTCTTCGGCAAGGGGAGCAAGGAGAGGGTCGTCCCCGTGGGGTCCTTCGCGGTGGACGCGCTCGAGGCGTACGTGGTCCGCGGCAGGCCCGCCCTGGCCGGCGCGGGCAGGGGCACCCCGGCCGTCTTCCTCAACACCCGGGGGGCTCGGCTCAGCCGGCAGAGCGCCTGGGCCGTCCTGCGGTCGTCCGCCGAGAGGGCCGGCCTGCCGGGCGCCGCCCACGTCTCGCCGCACACGCTCCGGCACTCCTTCGCCACGCACCTGCTCTCCGGAGGCGCCGACGTGCGTGTCGTCCAGGAGCTTCTCGGTCACGCGTCGGTGACGACCACCCAGATCTACACGATGGTGACCCCGGACACGCTCCGTGAGGTGTACATCCAGTCCCACCCGCGGGCGATGGGCTGACGACGGCGCGTTGCCCGCTCCCGCCGGGAGCCCTGAGGTAGCGTGACGGTGTGACTAGCCAGGCCCCGACAGCGACCGACGAGCAGGCCCACGACCCGGTCGGACGCCCCCTGCCGGCGTTCGCGGTACCCGCCCCGCTGGGTGGCCACGGACCCGCGCGGATCATCGCGATGTGCAACCAGAAGGGCGGCGTCGGCAAGACGACGACGACCATCAACCTCGCCGCCGCTCTCGCCGAGTACGGGCGTCGTGTGCTCATCGTCGACTTCGACCCGCAGGGTGCCGCGTCCGTCGGTCTGGGCGTGAGCACCCACGAGCTCGACAACACGGTCTACAACCTGCTCATGGACCGTCGCGCGGACATCCACGACATCGTGGTGCAGACCGGCGTGCCGGGGCTCGACGTCCTCCCGGCGAACATCGACCTGTCCGCTGCGGAGGTCCAGCTGGTGGGGGAGGTCGCACGGGAGTCCGTGCTGTCCCGGGTGCTGCGGCCCGTCGCCGACGACTACGACGTCATCCTCGTCGACTGCCAGCCGTCCCTGGGCCTGCTCACCGTGAACGCGCTGACCGCCGCGCACGGCGTCCTCATCCCGCTCGAGTGCGAGTTCTTCGCGCTCCGGGGTGTGGCGCTCCTCATCGAGACCATCGAGAAGGTGCGGGACCGCCTCAACCCGCGCCTCGAGGTGGACGGCATCATCGCGACGATGTTCGACCCCAGGACCCTGCACTCCCGTGAGGTCGTCGCCCGGGTCTACGAGGCGTTCGGTGACACGCTCATGCACACCGTCATCGGACGGACCGTGAAGTTTCCCGACGCGTCGGTCGCGGCGGAGCCCATCACGACGTACGCCCCCACGCACGCGGGTGCCGTCGCCTACCGGCAGCTGGCGCGGGAGCTCGTCGCCCGTGGCGACGCCGCCTGACGCGGTCCACGGCCCGGGGGCGCCGGGCGACGCCTTCGAGGTCCACCTGTCGAACTTCACCGGGCCGTTCGACCTCCTCCTGTCGCTCATCGCGAAGCACCGTCTGGACATCACGGAGATCGCGCTCGCCCAGGTGACGGACGAGTTCATCGCGTACATCCGCGCCGCGGAGCGGGACCTGGGGACGACGAGCGAGTTCCTCCTCGTCGCGGCGACGCTCCTCGACCTCAAGGCCGCCCGTCTCCTCCCGGCGGGCGACGTCGAGGACGCGGAGGACCTCGAGCTCCTCGAGGCCCGCGACCTCCTCTTCGCTCGGTTGCTGCAGTACCGGGCGTACAAGCAGCTCGCCGGCGTCTTCGCGGAGCGGCTCGACATCGAGTCGCGGCGGGTCCCGCGGGACGTCGCCCTCGAGCCGCACCTCGCGGCGCTGCTCCCCGAGCTCGAGTGGACGACGTCACCGGCGGACCTCGCTGCTCTCGCGGCGGCCGCGCTCGCCCCGAAACCGCCCCCGCCCGGGGTGGACACCACCCACCTGCACGCCCCGACGGTCAGCGTCCGCGAGCAGGCGGCCGTGGTCGTGGCTCTGTTGCGGGGCCCGTCGGGCGACCACGTGGGGCCGGTCTCCTTCCGCACCATCGTCGCCGGCGCTGCCACGCCCGGGGTCGTGGTCGCTCGCTTCCTTGCGCTCCTCGAGCTCTTCCGGGAGGGTGTGGTGGCGTTCGACCAGGTGACGCCGTTGGGAGAGCTCACGGTCCGGTGGACCGGTGCGACGCAGGGAGAGGTGAGCGTGCAAGGCGACTTCGACGACCCGGTGGCCGTGGAGGCAGTCCCGGGGGAGGCGGTCCACCATGGGTGAGGACGCTCGGACCGTGGCTGGGCCCGTGGACGTGGCGATGATCCCCGGTGGCGCCGCCGCGGCCGTCGAGGCGGTCCTCATGGTGGCGGACGCCCCCGTGCCCACCGCCGCCCTGGCGGCGGTGCTCGGCATGACCGTCCTCGAGGTCGACGTCCTGCTCCACGGTCTCGCTGCGGAGTACACCGGTGCCTCGGGGAACCCTGGCGTGCGTCCGCGCGGCTTCGAGCTGCGTGAGGCCGGCGGCGGGTGGCGCCTGTACTCCGCGGCACCGTTCGCCGACGTGGTCGGGCGGTTCGTCACGGAGGGGCAGACGGCCCGTCTGACGCAGGCCGCGCTCGAGACCCTCGCGGTGATCGCGTACCGTCAGCCGGTGTCGCGAGGGCAGGTGTCGGCCGTGCGCGGGGTGAGCGTGGACGGTGTGGTGCGGACCCTGACGACCCGTGGTCTGGTCACGGAGGTGGGTACGGACCCGGTCAGTGGTGCGCACCTGTACGGAACCACGGGATACTTCATGGAGCGCATGGGGCTGACGTCGCTCGACGAGCTGCCCGCCCTCGCCCCGCACCTGCCGGAGATCGACTCCCTGGAGGAGCTCCACGGACCGCCGTCCGTGGTGCCTCGACCGGGGGTGGAGGAAGGCTCTCGGGGCGTCGGTGGGGCGTCCGAGCATCCCGTGGCGCCCGAACTGGAGGAAGAGTAGATGAGCAACACCCGTGGCGGCCGCAAGAAGGCTCGCCCGCAGGAGCCGCCCCGCGACGTGCACGTCCCGGACGGCGTCCGGCTGCAGAAGGTCCTCGCGACGGCCGGCCTGGGGTCGCGTCGTGCGTGCGAGAACCTCATCTCGTCGGGTCGCGTGGAGGTCGACGGGGTGAGCGTCACCGAGCTCGGTGTGCGCATCGACCCGGCCGTGAACGCCGTCCACGTGGACGGTCTGCGGATCCAGCTGGACACGTCGATGATCACGATCGCGCTGAACAAGCCGCAGGGCGTGGTCTCGACCATGCACGACCCCGAGGGGCGCCCGACGCTCGCGGAGCTCGTGGCGGACCGTCCGGAGCGCCTGTTCCACGTCGGACGGCTGGACGTGGACTCCGAGGGCCTGCTGCTCCTGACCAACGACGGCGAGCTGGCGAACCGGCTGGCGCACCCCAAGTACGAGATCCCCAAGACGTACCTGGTGAACGTCCAGGGTCGGGTGCCCGGGAACCTCGCGAACACGATGCTCCACGGTGTGGAGCTCGAGGACGGCGTCGCGCAGGTCGACCGGTACCGCGTCGTGGACAGCACGCCGCAGGCGAGCCTCGTCGAGGTGGAGCTGCACGCGGGCCGCAACCGCATCGTGCGTCGCATGTTCGAGCAGGTGGGTTTCCCGGTGACCAGGTTGGTGCGCACGCGCATCGGGCCGGTGCGTCTCGGTGACCTGCGCCCGGGACGTGTGCGCGTGCTCGGCCAGACGGAGCTCGGGTCGCTGATGAGCGACGTCGGCCTCTGACCCGCCGCCCGCACACCACGACGAGGAGCAACCCATGACGGTCCGCGCCATCCGCGGTGCCACGCAGCTCGACATCGACGAGCGCGACCACCTCTTCGCCAGGACCACGGAGCTGGTCCTGGCGGTCCTCGAGGAGAACTCCCTCGACACGGGGTCGCTCATCTCGATCCTCTTCACCTGCACCCCCGACCTCGTGTCGGACTTCCCGGCGGCCGCCGCGCGCGAGATGGGGCTGGGCGACGTCCCCCTCATGTGCGCGACGGAGGTCGCCGTCCCCGGGGCCCTGCCCCGGGTGGTGCGCCTCATGGCCCACGCGGACCTCGACGTCCCGCGGGCCGACGTCCGGCACGTCTACCTCCACGGGGCGACGTCGTTGCGGAAGGATCTTGCACAGTGAGTCTCACGATCGCGATCGACGGACCGTCCGGGTCGGGCAAGTCGAGCGTGTCGCGCCGTGTCGCGGCCGCGCTCGGGCTGGCGTACCTGGACACCGGCGCCATGTACCGGGCCGCCACGTGGTGGTGCGTGCAGCAGGACGTGGACCTCTCGGACCAGGACGCGGTCTCCGCGCTGGTCCTCGAGCTGCCCCTGGAGATGGGGGTGGACCCGTCGGGCCCGACGGTCCACGTGGCCGGTACCGACGTGGGGGAGGCGATCCGTGAGTCGTCGATCTCGACCGCGGTGAGCGCGGTGGCGACGAACCTCACGGTCCGTGACGAGATGCGCCGGCTGCAGCGGGCGATCATCGACGCCGAGCGCTCCGGCGGTTTCTCGTCGGGGGGCGGGGTGGTCGCGGAGGGTCGGGACATCACGACGGTCGTGGCGCCCGACGCGGACGTGCGGATGCTCCTCACCGCGAGCGAGGAGGCGCGTCTGGCGCGCCGTGCACGGGACGTGCACGGGGCCGACGACGCGGCCGCCGTGGACGCGACCCGCGACGAGGTGCTGCGTCGTGACGCGGACGACTCGACGGTGTCCCAGTTCCTCGTGGCAGCCGACGGCGTCGTGACGCTCGACTCGTCGGGCCTCGACCTCGAGGGGACGGTGGACGCGGTGCTCGCCGTGGTGTCCCAGGTCACCGGGTCGTCGAGGTGAGCGGAGCGCCGACACCGGCCGCCGCCCGCACCACGGGGGTGCGGTGGGGGCACCGCGCGGGGCGGCTCCTCGCTCGCGCCGTGTGGAGCACCAGGGTGGTCGGGGCGTCGAACGTCCCGGTCGACGGGCCGTGCATCCTCGCGGCGAACCACACGGGCCTCGTCGACGGCCCGGTGGTGGTGGGGTCGTCGCCACGCCCCGTGCACATGCTCGTCAAGGACGCGATGTTCACCGGGTTGCTCGGGCGGTTCCTCCTCGCGGTCGGCCAGATCCCCGTGGACCGCGACGGGGGACGTGCTGCTCTCACCTCGTCCATGGCGGTGCTGCGGGCCGGCGGGGTCGTGGGGATCTTCCCCGAGGGCAACCGTGGGCGGGGGGACGCGGCGACGGCGCGTGCCGGTGCCGCGTGGCTCGCGCTGACGAGTGGTGCGCCGGTCGTCCCTGTGGCTGTCCTCGGCACCCGGCGTACGGGTGAGGACGTCGGGACCGTGCCGAGGCCGCGCCGCAGGCTCCACGTCGAGTTCGGCACGCCGCTGACGGTCCAGCGGGAGCGGGGCACGAGCGGGAAGGTCGCGCTCGAGGCGGCGAACGTCCGGATCGTCGAGGCGCTGTCCGCCGTCGTCAACCAGGCGGTCGCGCGCACGGGCGTCCCGCTGCCGCTCGACGACCCCAACCGGGAGCTGCCCGCCTGAGTGGGCCAGGGCTCGTCGCCCCCGGGGCGGCGACCCGTCCGGGCGCGTGTTCGTCAGGACGGCCCACGGCTGGGACAATGGACGCATGAGCACGCCTGAGCACGAACTTCCCGACGCCCTCTCCGAGCACCCCGACGACGACGCCGCGCGTGAGCGCGCCCTCCTCGCGGGCCTCGAGGAGTACGAGCTCGGCGACGAGGACCTCGCGCTCCTCGGCGGCGGGCACGGCGACGCGCACGACGCGGAGCCCGACGCACCGCTGCCCGTCCTGGCCGTGGTGGGGCGTCCCAACGTCGGCAAGTCGACCCTGGTGAACAGGATCCTCGGGCGCCGCGAGGCCGTCGTCGAGGACCGTCCCGGGGTCACCCGCGACCGCGTGAGCTACCCGGCCGAGTGGGCCGGGCGCCGCTTCATGCTCGTCGACACGGGCGGCTGGGAGGTCGACGTCCTCGGGCTGGAGGCCCGCGTGGCCGAGCAGTCCGAGCTGGCGATCTCGCTCGCTGACGCCGTGCTGTTCGTCGTCGACGCCACGGTCGGCCCGACGGCCACCGACGAGCGCGTGGTGCGCCTGCTGCGCAAGTCCGGCAAGCCCGTGGTGCTGTGCGCCAACAAGGTCGACGGCCCCCGTGCCGAGGCGGACGCCTCGGAGCTGTGGAGCCTCGGGCTGGGTGAGCCCCACCCCGTGTCGGCGCTGCACGGTCGTGGCACGGGTGACCTCCTGGACGCGGCGATGCGCGCTCTGCCCACCGAGTCGGAGCACGGCGTGGTCCTCCCCGACGGGCCGCGGCGGGTCGCCCTCGTCGGCCGACCGAACGTCGGGAAGTCCTCGCTGCTCAACAAGGTCGCCGGCTCCGAGCGCGTGGTCGTCGACCCGACGGCGGGCACGACGCGCGACCCGGTCGACGAGCTCGTGGTGCTGCGCGGCAAGCCGTGGACCTTCGTCGACACCGCGGGCATCCGTCGTCGCGTCCACCAGACGCGCGGGGCGGACTTCTACGCGTCGCTGCGCACGCAGGCCGCGATCGAGAAGGCCGAGGTGGCGGTCGTGCTCCTCGACGCGAGCGTGCCGCTCACGGAGCAGGACACCCGCGTCATCTCGCAGGTGATCGACTCCGGACGTGCCGTGGTCATCGCCTACAACAAGTGGGACCTCATGGACGAGGACCGTCGTCCGTTCCTCGAGCGGGAGATCGAGAAGGAGCTCGTCCAGGTGCAGTGGGCGCCTCGCGTGAACATCTCGGCGCAGACGGGGTGGCACACGGACCGCCTCGTCCCTGCGCTGGAGAAGTCGCTCGAGTCGTGGGACACGCGCATCTCGACGGGACGGCTCAACTCGTTCCTCGGTGAGCTCGTCGCCGCGCACCCGCACCCGCTGCGCGGTGGCAAGCAGCCCCGCATCCTCTTCGCGACGCAGGCCTCCACGCGGCCCCCGCGCTTCGTGATCTTCGCCACCGGGTTCCTCGAGGCCGGCTACCGCCGGTTCATCGAGAGGCGCCTGCGCGAGACCTTCGGGTTCGAGGGCTCACCCATCTCGATCTCCGTCCGGGTCCGCGAGAAGCGCAAGCGCTGACACTCGCGACAATCCGGACTCTTTTACCGTGGACGAGGCGGCGCTGCCACCTCGACGGCGTGTGATCTGCACCTCAGGTCGCTCCGCTGTCGAGGTGGCGGGGCCGTCCGTACCATCGGAGGCATGAGCGACCAGGGACTGACCCAGGCACAGCAGAAGATGGCCGCCGGCGGAGTGCACCAGACCGCCATCGACGTCTTCTCCCACTTCTACGCGCAGCTCGAGTCCGGCGACACGGGCGTCATCAGCGAGGCGGACGTCGAGCCGCTCGTCGACGTGCAGCAGCAGTCCGCCCTCGAGGTCTCCGAGGAGGCCGGGCGCGAGGCGCTCGCAGCGACGGCGGTCATCAAGCTCAATGGTGGCCTGGGCACGTCGATGGGCATGGACAAGGCGAAGTCCCTCCTCGGGGTGCGCGGGGAGCAGACGTTCCTCGACGTCATCGTCGGCCAGGTGCGCCACGCCCGTCAGGCCTACGGGGCGCGTCTCCCGCTGATCTTCATGAACAGCTTCCGGACGCAGGACGACACGCTCGCCGCGCTCGCGTCGTACCCGGACCTGCCCGTCGAGGGCCTACCGCTCGACTTCCTCCAGAACCGGGAGCCCAAGCTCCGCGCGGACGACCTGACGCCCGTGTCGTGGCCGGCGGACCCGTCGCTCGAGTGGTGCCCGCCGGGCCACGGTGACCTCTACACGGCGCTGCAGACGTCCGGTGTGCTCACCGAGCTCCTCGCCCAGGGGTTCCGGTACGCGTCCGTGTCGAACTCCGACAACCTCGGTGCCTCGCCGGACCCCGCCGTCGCGGGCTGGTTCGCCGCCTCCGGGGCGCCCTTCGCGGCCGAGGTTGCCCGCCGCACGCCCGCCGACCGCAAGGGCGGCCACCTCGTCGTGAGGTCCTCGGACGGGCGCATCGTGCTGCGTGAGACCGCGCAGGTCCTCGACTCCGACGCCGAGGCCGCCGGTGACATCACCACGCACCGGTACTTCAACACGAACTCGCTGTGGTTCGACCTGCGGGCGCTCGCGGACGAGCTCGAGCGGACCGGGGGAGTGCTGCACCTGCCGGTGATCCGCAACGCGAAGACCGTCGACCCGACGGACCCGTCGTCGACACCGGTCATCCAGATCGAGTCCGCGATGGGCGCGGCGATCGAGGTCTTCGACGGTGCGGCCGTCCTCGAGGTGGACCGGGAGCGCTTCCTCCCCGTGAAGACCACGAATGACCTCCTGGTGCTGCGCTCGGACGTCTACGAGCTCGGGGACGACTACCGCCTGCGGGCGCGCGTCGAGGCGCCGCTCGTGACGCTCGACCCCGCGCACTACAAGACGATCCAGGCGTTCGACACGCGTTTCGCTGCCGGGCCGCCGTCGCTCGTCGACGCGACGTCGCTGACGGTCGAGGGCGACTGGACGTTCGAGGCCGACGTCCGGGCTGTCGGTGACGCCCGGCTCACCGACCCGGGTGACGTCGCCGTGGTCCACTCCGGGGCCGTCATCGCCGAGGACGGGATCGCCCCGACCGACCCTGCGGCGTCGATGTCCTGAACCACCCCTGCCGTGGGGTAATATTCTCTACGGCCCTTCGGGGTCGGACAGAGGTCCGGAACGTGCCCGCGCTCACGCGCACGGCACCGCGGGGCTTCTCGGGATGTGGCGCAGCTTGGTAGCGCACTTGACTGGGGGTCAAGGGGTCGCAGGTTCAAATCCTGTCATCCCGACAGGCGTTTCACGCAGGTCGGAGGCCATCACCGCGAGAGCGGTGGTGGCTTTCTTCGCGTTTGGGAGCTTAAGTCTGGCGTGGATCCGGCTGGACACGATTGCATAACAGTGCGCGGTGAGCCAATGCGTGCGGCGGTAGAAAGACGGGGTGCTCAGCGCGCTGATCCTCCCGGCACCTGTCGCCTCGCACCACGACGTGACCTCCTCAAGCGCTGGGGACCAGACGACAATGCAGGGGGCCTGGACCGACATCGAAGCGGGAGCGGCACGGGTGGCCGAGCTGCCTGACGGGCTCGACCCGGCGACGGTGCGGCGCGAGCTCATTGCCGCTCACGTCGAGCGTTGATCTTCCCGGCGCCGGACGTCGCGCGCTGGCAGCCACACTCCGACGAACCGCGGCCGAGGGTCGCGTAGCTGGATCCAGATGTGGCGAGAGGTCCACCCGATCGCCAGGGCGTCGAGGATCTCCTGCCCGTCGTGCTCCCAGACCACCCGGGCCCGGGCCGGGATCGGCGGCTGAGCGTCACGCTGCGCGGGACGCGGCGGGACCGGGGCGGCGTTGAGGATCTTGTGCATCTCGTAGCCGGCGGAGTACGCGGCGGAGCTGGTCACTGCCGAGGCGCGGGAAAGCGGCAGGTCACGTCGAGGGTGACGGGTCGGTCGGTCCGGGCTCGCGCAGCTCGGTACGCACGTCCTGGCGCGCGAGCCACGTCATCCGCGTTTGAGGCCTGCGGGCGCTGGGGTTCCAGCGCACCAGCACCCGACCGCGGGCGGTGCGTACGACTACGCCGGGGACCACCTGCACGGACGACGACCACTCGAGGCGGGCCAGCACCGGGACCTCGTGAGAGCCCGGCCAGCGTTGGAGGGTGTCGGCGAGGGAGACAACCTCGAACAGTTGTGGACGAAGCGCGTCGGAGATGACCTGCTCGAGCTGTGCTGCATTCCGTTCTTCGCCTACGACCTGGCGCTCGGCAACGTTGTCCGTGCTGAGGCTTCTTCGGGCTACGTCATCGATGGGGCACATCGGAAGCTCCACGAGCTGCTGGGTCGGCTGGAGTACCTGTGTGAGTGGTACGCCCCTGGGTACGTGGCCGTGAGTCTGAACGCAGGGGTGGCGCACGGCCAGTTCTTTGACGGACTGGGGGCGCTCGGAGATGCCGTGGAGCTCGAGCGTGTCCTGGTGTGACGCGACGTGGCGATACTCGCAGGCGAGACGTTGTGCCAGTCGTTCCTGCCACCCCCGCCGCGCCAACCGTGCGTGTCACGAATGAGAGCGGCGAGAGCTGGGACGACCCGTCGGAGGACCTGCTATTCATGCTCCTCGAGGATATTGAGGCAGGCGAAGGGACCTTCCTGATCCTCGAGAGGATGTCGGACGCTAGCGGGGACACTTCCGTTCAGGCGCAGAAGCCGGCTGGGGGTCACTCTCTCGTGGAGCGCAGGGAGGGGGGCGCCTGAGCAGCACTGGGCCACCGTGGTCGCAGACATGCGTGCGACTCACCGGCTCGTCACTGGTTAGGCCTTCGGCTTCGACGGCTGGAGTGCTCATGTCAGTTGGGAGAGGGTCGCACTAGACCCCCCGAGCTCGAAGCCGAGGTCCGCGACATCGTGCGTCCTACGTTTTCACTGGTGTCCCCCGTGCGAGCTACCCGGGTTGTCACCGCGCCGGGTGACGCGCTCAGCCCCCGTTCCTCCGTACGTTTACGGGCATGACCGAGCTTCAGATGCATACGAGCACAGCCGTCGAATTGCGCGACGTAGTCCATATATTCGGCAGCAAGCAGGCGCAAGTTCGTGCGCTCGACGGGGTCGACATCAGGTTTGCCCGCGGCAGCTGGACCGCCGTCATGGGGCCCTCCGGCTCCGGGAAGTCCACCTTGCTCCACTGCGCCGCCGGCCTCGAGCGGCCTACCAGCGGGCGGGTGATGCTGGGCGACCACGACCTGGCTGGCGCCTCCGAGCGTGAACTCACCCAGTTGCGACGCCAGGACGTCGGCTTCGTCTTCCAGAGCTTCAATCTCCTCGGATCCCTGACCGCCGAGCAGAACGTCGCCCTGCCACTGCGGCTGGCCGGTCAGAAAGTGTCGATGACCAACGTGCGGCAGATCCTCACAGATGTCGGACTCGGCGATCGCTTCCGGCATCGGCCGCGCGAGCTCTCCGGAGGGCAACAGCAACGGGTCGCCATAGCCCGCGCCATGGTCACCCGACCTGCAGTGCTGTTCGCTGACGAGCCGACCGGCGCCCTGGACTCCCGTTCCGCGCGCACGGTGCTGGCGCTGCTGCGCTCGATGGTCCGCTCCGCGCGGCAGACCATCGTCATGGTCACCCACGACCCGGTCGTCGCCGCCAGCGCTGACTCCGTCGTCTTCCTCAACGACGGGCGCATCGTCGACCGACTCATCCAGCCCTCGGTTCGCGAGGTCACCGACCGACTCGCCGCCCTGGAGGCCTGATGCTCACGCTCTCCGTCGCCACCTTCCGAGAACGCTGGCAGCTGTTCACCGGAGCGATCATCACCGTCATGCTCGGCGTCGCGATCGTGCAGTCATCGCTGCTCATCATCTCCTCGGCCGGCCGATACGGCGAAGCGGTCGCGGTGCTCGGCCTGGCGCTGGGGGTGTCGGTGTTTCTGGCGATCTTCGTGGTGAGCGCGACCTTCGCCTTCACCATCGCTCAGCGCCGCCGTGACCTCGCTCTACTGCGCCTCATCGGCGCGAGCCGTCGCCAGGTGCGGCGGCTGCTGCTTGCCGAGGCGCTGCTGCTCGGCATCGTCGGCACCATCCTCGGCGTCCCCGCCGGGCAGATCGCGCTGGGCATGCAGACAGCGCTTCTCACCGACTTGGGATTCCTACCGCACTCCTTCCACGCGGCATGGCATGGCTGGGTGCTCTGGGTCTCCATCGGCATCGGCATCGGCGTCTCTGAGGCAGGCGTCCTCGCTGCCTCGAGACAGGCTGCTTCCGTTCGCCCGCTGGAAGCGCTGGGAGAGACCGGCGCCGCTGGGAGAATGATGACCGGTGGCCGTTGGCGGATCGGTGTCATGCTGACTGTCCTCGCCGTCATCCTCATGACGACAGCGACCGCTGTGGATCATCCCGACGCAGCGATCCCGTTGTCGATCAACGCCACCGTCGCACTCGGCCTCGGCCTGACCGCGCTCAGCCCCGTCCTCGTGCCCCTGCTCAGCCGGCTCGGCGGCAGCCTCGCCGGCAACTCCTCGGTCAGCCGGCTCGCCCGGGGGAATCTGCGCGACGGCGTACGTCGCAGCACCTCGATCGCCGCGCCCCTCCTGATCCTGGTCGCCCTGCTGATCGGGCTGGCCGGGACCTTCTACAGTCTCTCCGCCGGCGCACGCGACCAGCTCGCGGCCGACCTGCACGGTGACCTGATGGCCGCCGGGCCCGTCGCCCCTGGCTCTTCCGGGGTCGCAGCCGCCTCAACTGAATACGCCCTGAGCATTCGGGCCACGACCACCACCAACTACGCCGGCGACCCCGGCACCGACACCAACGAGGTCGAGGCGTTGGCCGTCGACCCGGCCGCCTACCAGCAGGCCCACCGGGTGCCGCTGCTGGCCGGCTCGTACGGCGACCTCCACGGGCATACCGTCGCCGCTGCGGGTGGAACTCTCGGCGCGAGCGTGCAGATCCGCGTTGGAGGCCAGGATCTCTCGACGCGCGTGGTGGCCGTACTTCCGCCCAACCTCAACGGCGGCCCGGAGTACCTGCTGCCACACGACATCGTCCCGGTCGCCGCACTCGGCCCAGCGCGGGCCATCGTCCGCCTCAAGCCCGGAACGGACCCCACAGCCGTAGCCAGCACCCTGCCGCAGCCGGTGCTACCTCTCGAAGACTGGATCGCGCAGGACGACGGTGCGCAGGACACCCTGAACGCCGGCGTGATGAAGGTCGTCCTGGGCATGGCCGCCATCTACGCGGCGATCGGTGTGATCAACGCGATCGTCATCGCCGCCGGCGAGCGACGCCGCGAGTTCGCCATCGCCCGACTCAGCGGCTACAGCCGCGGCCAGGTGGTCGCCGGCGCCCTGCTCGAGTCGACCATCGTCACCGGCGCCGGCCTGCTCTTGGGCTCACTGGCGGCGGTGGCCACCCTGATAGGCATCAGCGGGGTCGCCGGCACGCTGGTCATCCCCTGGGGCATCGTCTGGCGAACCGTCCCCGCAGCCTTCCTCGTCGTCGGCGCGACCAGCGTGTGGACGACCCTGGCGGCCACCCGGTCCGCACCGATCGCGCTCGTCGGGGCACGCGAGTAACCCATAGCTGCTGCACTCGCTGTCATCGCCAGGGCCGAGCCGGCGGAACCGACCCCGACCCCGATTCCGACGGCCGGTTCCGTCTCGTCGTCACCAATCGCAACATTGTTTAGGAGGATGCGACAGTGTGACCGGACCGACGGGGTGAGCCGCCGCAGTAGCGAGGGCGTCTCGCACATCGCGGTAGGGGTGCGTTAGGGGTACGGATCAGGCCGCGGACAAGACGATCGACCCCAGCAGGACGGAGCGGGTCTACCTCTCCGCTGACGCGCTTCTCGCCGATACCGGCTCGAGGCCCACCGTGACGGCCGTGCGTGCCGATGCTGGGTGCTCCAATGCCGATGTGCACCGAGTCGGTACCAGTCCGGGCGCACCATCAGTGGCAGGTCCAGGTCACCGCGAGGGACGCCTGCGGGGAGAGGGGCGATGGCCGGTCGTCCCTCGGCACGGCAGGCACGTGACGCCTCGCCCGCGCTCCCAGTGCGCTCGGGTGCCGGCCGTCCCTTGCCAGGACCTGCGGGTCCTTCGTTCTGAGACATCCTTCCACGGCGCGGTGACAGCTCGGCTCGCTCGAGAAGTCCCGTGCGTGGTCTTGCCGACATCGCCCGGCCGCGCGTAACGTACAACTTTATGGTTGTAGATCGATGGACGGATGCGGAGATCGACCGCATCTTCCAGGCCCTGGCCGACTCCACGCGTCGCGACATCGTGGGGCGCGTGGTCGAGGAGGGGTGCTCGGTCTCGGTCCTGGCGAGCGCGTACGACATGAGCTTCGCCGCGGTCCAGAAGCACGTCGCGGTCCTCGAGAGGGCCTCGCTCGTGACGAAGGTGCGCCGCGGCCGGGAGCAGGTCGTCCACGGGAACCTCGACACCATCCGCGGCGCGGCCAGGCTCCTCGACGAGTACGAGGCCCTCTGGCGGTCGCGGGCACGGCGCATCGATGACCTTCTATCCGAGAACTGATCAGGAGACGCACATGCCTGTCGTGAGCAGCACCAAGGACTCCGAGGCCCTCACCATGACCTTCGTCAGCGAGCACGCTGCACCCCCGGAGCGGGTCTGGCAGCTGTGGGCCGACCCGCGCCTGCTCGAGCGCTGGTGGGGCCCGCCGGAGTGGCCCGCCACCTTCCCCCAGCACGACCTCGAGGTGGGCGGCATGTCGCGCTACTACATGACCGGCCCGGAGGGCGAGCAGATGTGGGGCGCCTGGACCATCACGGCCATCGACGAGCCCCGATACCTCGCGTTCGACGACGGATTCGCCGACGAGCACGGGACCGTGTCGCCCGAGATGGGCGTCACCCGAGCGGTCGTGTCGATCGACCCGACGGACGACGGCGCCCGGATGACCATCGAGTCGACGTTCGAGAGCGTCGAGCAGCTCGAGCAGATGGTCGCCATGGGCATGCAGGAGGGCATGACCCAGGCCCTGGAGCAGATCGACGAGCTCCTCGTGTGACGCGCAGCGGGGCGGGCCGGAGGATTCCCGACCCGCCCCGCTGCCCGTGCGTCAGGCCGGCGCCATGGCCTCCTGCGTCGTCGCGCCCTCGTCCCTGGCGGCCCGCGGGGCGACCCCCGGTCGGCCCATTCCCCGGTAGGTCCATCCGGCGTCGGCCCACCGCTGCGGGTCGAGGGCGTTGCGGCCGTCGATCACCACCTTGGCGCGGACGAGCTCGCCCACCCGCTCCGGGTCGAGGTCGCGGTACTCCGCCCACTCCGTGACGAGCACGATCGCGTCGGCCCCGAAGAGGGCGTCCACCGTGTTGGTCGCGAAGCCCAGCTGAGGGTGCTGGCGGATCGAGTTGAGGATGGCGTGCGGGTCGGTCGCCACCACGTCAGCCCCCAGACCCTTGAGCCGCACCGCGACGTCGAGCGCGGGGGAGTCGCGGATGTCGTCGGACTCCGGCTTGAACGACAGGCCGAGGATCGCCACCTTCCTGCCCACCACGTCACCGCCGAGCTCGTCCACGACCATGTCCACCACGTGCTGCCGGCGGCGGAGGTTGATGGCGTCGACCTCGCGCAGGAACGCGAGCGACTCACCCTTGCCGAGCTCCTCCGCGCGCGCAGCGAACGCCCGGATGTCCTTGGGCAGGCACCCGCCCCCGAACCCGATCCCCGCGTTGAGGAACCGGCGCCCGATCCGCGTGTCGTGGCCGATCGCGTCCGCCAGGGCGGTGACGTCCGCGCCCGTGGCGTCCGCGATCTCCGCCATCGCGTTGATGAAGGAGATCTTCGTCGCGAGGAACGCGTTCGCCGAGACCTTGACGAGCTCGGCGGTGGGGTAGTCGGTGACGACCAGCGGGGTGCCGCCCTCGAGCGCGGACACGTACACCTCGTCCAGCAGGCGACGCGCATGGTCCTGCGCGGGGACGCCGTCCACCGTCGTGGCGCCCGCCGGCGGGAGACCGTAGACGATGCGGTCCGGGGTGAGCGTGTCCTCCACCGCGAAGCCTTCGCGGAGGAACTCGGGGTTCCAGGCGACGAGCGCGCCCGTGCCGGAAGCGGCGACCTTCTCGGCGAGCAAGGCGGCCGTCCCCACGGGGACGGTCGACTTCCCGGCGACGAGGTCCCCCGGCCGCAGGTGGGGCAGCAGCGCGTCGACGGCGGCGTGGACGTACGTCATGTCCGCGGCGTTCTCGCCCTTGCGCTGGGGAGTGCCGACGGTCACGAAGTGCACCTGGGCGCCCGCCGCGGCGGCCGGGTCGTCGCTGAACGTCAGCCGCCCGGACTCGCGGGCGGAGCTGAGGATCGTGTCCAGGTTCGGTTCGAAGATCGGGGAGACGCCCGCGGCGAGCGCACGGACCTTGTCGTGGTCGACGTCGATGCCGACGACCTCGTGGCCCAGGTGGGCCATGCAGGCGGCGTGGACGGCTCCGAGGTAGCCGCAGCCGATGACGGAGATTCTCATGGGTACTCCTGTGTGTGGGGTGCGGGTCAGGACGCAGGCACGAGGGAGGCTGCCTCGAGCTCGTGCGCGAGGGCCGGGGCGAGGGAACGTGCCGCGGTGGCCGTCAGGTGCGAGTCGTCGCGGTACAGCAGCAGGCCGTTGCGCACGGCCACGCACTGCGAGCCGTCGCAGAAGTACGGCAGGAGGTCCACGACGGTGACGCCCGGCTGGCGGCCCGTGATGCTCTCCTGGATCACCGGTTCGGGGACACCGTCGTGCGGGAACGAGCAGCGGGTCCAGTCGTCGAAGGCCGCCGAGATGCACGTGGGCATGTCCTCGACGGGCTTCGGCGTGTCACGCAGGTACGCGATCGGCGCGTCCGCCTCGCGCAGCTGGTCGAGCGACGTCTCCCACGCCTCGAGCACCTCCTCCTGGTCGGGCAGGTAGGTGTGCAGGGAGGAGACGACCACGAGCTCCGGCCGGAGCCGGACGATCGACTCGATGGACGCCGCGCGCCACCGCACGCACTCGGGGTTCGAGAACCGCGAGTCGTCGTCACGAGGCTCGATGGCGTGGACCGGGCACCCGGCCTTGGCGTAGACGAACACCTCCCAGCCGTTGTCCTCGGCGAGCTTGTCGAACGCCGGCACCCACTGGTGGGCGTGGCTGTCACCGAAGAGGACGACGGGCGTCCCGCCCGCGGTCCCGAGCGTGCAGGACAGGACGGGACCGACCTCCTTGTCGAGGAGGCACCCGGACGGTTCGGGTTCGTCCGTCGGTGCGTCGAGCGGGTTGGGGGACACGGGGCCCGACGTGTCCTTCGTGTCAGGCCCGAAGACCTGCTCGAAGTTCGAGGCGTCGACCGGTGCGGACGCCTCCGTCGACGAGAGCCGGTCCACGGCCGACGAGCCCGTCGCCAGCGCCACGCTGGTGGTGACGGTCACGCCGAGCATCCCCAGCGCGGTGGCGGGCGCGGCGCGCCGGGCGAGCTGCTTCCACCGGCCCACCGGGATCTCGAGGAGGTGGAGCGTCGCGACGGCGAGGACGAGAGCAGCGAGCATGAGGACGCTGCGGTCCTGCCAACCGAGCTGGCCCGTGTGGCCCTCGACGAGGACGAGGACGGGCCAGTGCCACAGGTACCACGCGAACGACGCGCGCCCGACGTACCGCACGGGTCGCACCGACAGGACCGCCCCGACGGACCCGCGCGCGTTGGCCACGAGGATGCCGCCGGCGATGATCGCCGCCGTCCCGAGGGTCGGCAGGAGCGCAGCGGTCCCCGGGAACGGCACGGACTCGTCGAGCACGACGACGGACCCGACCACCGCACCCACCCCGGCCCACCCTAGGAGGAACCCGATGCGCCGCGAGGAGTCCCTGCGGGCCTCGCGGGACAACCAGTGGGCTGCGGCCGCCACGAGGCCACCGATGCCGAACTCCCAGGCGCGCGTCAGCGTGGACATGTACGCCAGGGTGGGGTCGCTCGACGTCGTGGTCAGCGAGAACAGGAACGACGCCGCGGTCGTGAGGCCCACACCGAGGAGGATGATGCGAGAGCTCATGAGCGGCGCGCGCCGGGCCACGCTGAACAGGACGAGCACGAGCAGGGGCCACACGAGGTAGAACTGCTCCTCCACCGCGAGCGACCAGTAGTGCAGCACCGGGCTCTCCGAGACCGACGCACCGAAGTAGTCGGTGCCGATGCCGATGAAGTGCCAGTTCGCGAGGAAGACCCCGGAGGCGAGCACCGCCCGGCTCGTGTTGTAGACCCCGAGCAGGGGCTCGACCGCGAAGGACACCAGCGCGACGACGACGAGCACCAGCGCTGCGGGCGGGATGATGCGTCGGGCACGGCGCGCGTAGAACTGCGCGAAGTTGATCCGACCGGTGCCCTGGGCCTCGCGGAGCAGGAGGCCGGTGATGAGGAAGCCGGAGATCACGAAGAACACGTCGACGCCCACGAACCCGCCCGAGAAGCCCGGGACGGACGCGTGGAACGCGACGACCGCAAGGACGGCCAGCGCTCGCAGTCCCTCGACGTCGGTCCGGAAGTGCTCGCGTCCCGCGGGGGGGACGGAGGTGGAGCGTTGTGCCAGGGCGGTGCCCCCGGGCGGGGCCGCTGTCGTCCCGCTCACAGCCAGGGCACCATCGTGTCGAACCATCCGGCGGCCACGGCGCCCACGAGCGCGATGACGGCGGTGTAGCTCACGACCTCGACGGCCGTCGCACGGCCGCCTTCCTGCGTCTTGTCGTCTCGGTGCGTCATGGGGTCACCAGGGCTTCCGTGGTCGAGGTGCGGGGGAGGGCGGCGTCGGCCGGGCCGGTCCGGAGGGCCGGGGCCGGCGTGGGGCGTGCGGCGGTCCTGGCGGGTGCGACGACCCTGACGAAGTCCAGGAGCAGCGGCACCGCGAGGTAGGTGTAGCCGAGGAGGAAGAGACCCATCATCCAGAAGTCGGCCCACCCGAAGACGTGGACGTCGTAGACGAGAGCGGCCCACGAGATCGCGAGGGTGAGGCTGATGGTCACGATGCCGACGGTGGCGATGGTGGACGCGAGGTTGCTCTTCTTGCCGACCGCTCCGGTGGCCACCCACCCGGCGGTGCGCCCGGTGAGCTTGTGCGTGATGGCGAGGGCGTGGGCGAAGCTGTAGGCCATCTGTACGCGGAGCACCTCGAACCGCCAGTGGGAGCGCATGACGGCCGGGAGCAGCACGAAGTAGACCCAGACGCCGGCGAGGAAGGGGATGTAGTGGTCGGCTCGGACCTGGTCGGCGAAGAACACCGCCATGAGCATCCCGGGTACGTGGAGCACGAACACGTTGATCGCCGTGCTGATGTAGTACATGAAGCCGGACCAGAAGGCGATGCGCTGCCGCAGGGTCAGGGGACGGCGGTTGGCCTGGCCGCTGGCAAGGAGGGTCATCGAGCCGTTGCACCAGCGGTACTGCTGGTTGAGGAATCCCTGGAGGTCGTCGGGGCACAGGCCGCGGGACACGAGGACGGGGACGTACCGGACGCTGTACCCGGCGCGGGTGAGCTTGATGCCGGTGTGCACGTCCTCGCTGTGCTCGATCTCGGCGAAGCCCCCGACTGAGCGGAGGGCCTCGCGCCGGTAGACGGCGCAGGTGCCGACGCAGATGGGTGCCCCACCGCGGTCCCGGGAGGGTTGCACCCAGCGGTAGAAGAGCTCCTGGGTGGCGCCGGCAGTGCGCTCGAGCCAGTTCATGGACATGGACGTCCCGAAGAACTGGGGGGTCTGGACGATGCCCACCCCGGCGTCCTCCATGTAGGGGATCGTGTGGTCGAGGAAGTCGGCGCGGGGGCAGAAGTCGGCATCGAGGATGACGATGAAGTCGCCGTCGGACTCGCGGAATCCGGCCCGGAGGTTACCCGCCTTCTTGAGGTGGCCACGGTCGGGGCGCACGCGATAGTTGAATCCGAACTCATGTGCCATCTCACGGACCTGCGGAAGGTCGGCGTCGTCGAGCACCCAGACGTTCAGCTCCCCACGCCATCGCATTTTATCGACGAACGTGTAGGTGTTCCTCAGGACGGCGAGATCCTCACCGCAGGAGGGGAGGAAGACGTCGACCGAGGGGACGTCGTGGTCGGGGGTCCGTCGGTGCCAGGTCTCCACCCGGTGCAGGTGGGAGGCCTTGCTGTCCCGCCTCCTGTTGAGCCCGGAGATCATGGACAGCACGAGGGCGAACACGCTGACACCGAGCAGGGCGAGCAGCGGGTAGAGCCACGGGCTGGTCAGCGAGAAGCGCGTGAGACTGGTTGCGGCGAGCGCGAATGCGACGACGGAGAGCAGCTGGACCCACCGTCTCTGGGGCCCGAGGTACCAGAAGAGCTCCTCGTCGTCCGGCGGTTCGACCACCGGCTGGTGCTCGTCCGCCGGGGGGCGGAGGGTGGTCTGCACGGTCGCCGCGTTGGCTTCGAGTTGTGCGGTGGACCCCGGCGTCGGGGCCTCGTCGTGCGGTCTGGACAGCGTCCCGACCGACAGCTGAGGTACGGGCATACGTGTTCTCCTCCGAAAGGCGCGGAACGGCGCGGTGGCCGTCCACAAATGCGGACGGGACGCTCCGTCGAGCCCCGAGGAAACATACTTCACCGTTTTCTCCGGTGCCATCCAGGCAAGCACGATCCGGCGAACTAAGCGTTTCGCCGAGGTATTTTCTCGGTAAACAGAGGGTTTCCTGCGTCTCACCGGCGGTGGGGGTGTTAGCGTCGAGGAGAACACGTCGAGGGGGTGGTCGGTCGATGGCATGGAACGACGTGTGCGGGCAGTGGTCCCGCGTGCGGTGGGGGAGGATCGGCTCGGGGACGACGCTCGCTGTCGTCCTGGTGTGCGTGGCGTTGTGGATGGTCGGCAGGACGGCGCCGTCGCCCGCTGCTGTCGAGCTCCCGCTCGACGTCAGCCCGACGTCGGCCGCGGCGCGGGCGGTCGACGAGGACCGATCCCTCACGGAGGCCGAGCGTGACGTGCTGCGGAGGATCAGCACGCGGCCCACGGCCGTGTGGATCCCCGGCCCCACCCGCCTGGCGGCCGAGGCCGTCGACAGGGCGGTGGAGGGGGCGGCCGACCGTGAGGCGATGGCGACTCTCGTGGCGTACAACATCCCCGGCAGGGACTGCGGGAGCCACTCCGCGTCGGACGAGACGGTCGAGGTCGACGACTACCGGGCCTGGGTGGGCGAGTTCGTCGACGGGCTCGGTGAGCACCGGGCGATCGTCGTGCTCGAGCCCGACGCCCTGGCGCAGCTCGACTGCCTCGAGCCGGAGGACCGCCAGACGAGGTTGTCGCTGCTGCGGTACGCGGTGACCGCGATCTCCGACCAGGGGTCGTTCGTGTACGTCGACGCGGGGCACTCCGGCTGGCACGACGCGGAGGAGATGGCGGACCGGCTGAGGAGGGCAGGCGTGGACGAGGCGGCGGGCTTCAGCCTCAACGTCTCGAACTTCCGGAGCACCGAGGACCAGGTGGAGTACGGCACGCGCATCTCCGAGGCGCTCGACGTGTCGACCCACTTCGTGATCGACACGAGCCGCAACGGCATCCCCTCCGACAGCGGGGAGTGGTGCAACCCCTGGGGTCGCGGCCTCGGTGTGCCACCGACCCTGGACACCGGGATCGAGCTCGTGGACGGGTACCTGTGGATCAAGCACCCGGGCAGGTCCGACGGCCCGTGCAACGGGGGCCCGGAGGCGGGCACGTGGTGGACCGACTACGCGCTCCACCTCGCCCGTAACGCGACGCCGTCCTGATCCCGCAGCACGGACGCCGGCAGCGTGGACGGCTCCGCGTGCCACGTCCGGCTGGCGCGTCGGCGGGGCGCATGGTTGCGTCGGAGCATGACCCACGCCAACGACCCCGACGTCGTCCGCCGGCTGCTCACCACCCCCGCGCGGTGGGCGGTCGTCGGACTCTCCGCCAACGAGAGCCGCACCGCCTACGGCGTGGCCCGGTACGTCCAGGACCTCGGCATGGAGATCGTGCCCGTCCACCCGCGTGCCGAGACGGTCCACGGCGCGCGGGGGTACCCGACGCTCGCCGACGTCCCGGGGCCGGTCGACGTCGTCGACGTGTTCGTCCGCTCCGAGCTCGCCGGGGACGTCGTCGACCAGGCCGTCGCCGCGGGTGCCCGGGCGGTGTGGCTGCAGCTCGGCGTCGTCGACGAGGCTGCGGCGGCACGTGCCGCCGCGGCCGGGCTCGACGTCGTCATGGACACGTGCCCGGCCATGGAGGCGCCGCGGATGGGCCTGTGATGACGGGTGCGGCGCTGCCCACCCCGCTCATGGTCGTCGTCAGCGTCGTCGGGGCCCTCCTGGTGCTCGGTGCGCTGCGAGACGTGTTCCTCACCCTGTGGCACCCGAGCGGCCAGGGACGCCTCAGCGGGTACGTGAGCACCGTCCTGTGGCGGGCGGCACGCAGGATCGGTCCCCGGGCCCAGAACCACGCCGGGCCTGCCGTCCTCGTCGCCGTCATCGTCGTCTGGGGGAGCCTCGTGGTCGTCGGGTGCGCCCTCGTGTACTGGCCGTGGGTGCCCGAGGCGTTCGTCTACGGCAGCGGGGTGCCGGAAGGCCGCTGGGCCGGGGCGCTCGACGCCCTCTACGTGTCCGCCGTGGTCCTCGGGACGCTCGGGTTCGGGGACATCGTGCCCGCGTCGGGCGTGCTGCGCCTCGTCGCCGCGGGCGAGGCGCTCGTCGGCTTCGGTCTGCTCACCGCCGGCATGTCCTGGGTGCAGCAGATCACGCCCGCGCTCCAGCGCCGCCGCAGCCTCGCGGGCGAGCTCGACGCGCTCGCCCGCTCCGCCCGGGCGGCAGGGAGCGGCGCCGAGCACGACGAGGACGGGGACGAGGACGAGGACGACGCCCACGGTCTGCCTCCCCTGCACGTCATCGACGACCTCGTGCGCAGCGTCGTCGCGGTGCGCGTCGACCTGTGGCAGCACGCCCAGACGTACTACTTCCGCGACAGCGACCCGAGCGTGGCGCTCGACCTGGCCCTGCCGATCGCCTCGCGCGTCGCACACCGGGCCTGCACCGTCCCCAGCCACCGCGACGCGGGCCGCAGGCTCGGCGTCGCGCTCGACCTCCTGGCGGAGCTCCTGGCCGAGCAGCACGTCCCCGGTGAGGGCGACCGGGACGCGGTGTTCCGGAGATACGCGGCCGACCAGGCCCGCTGACCAGCCGGCTGACCGGGCTGCGACCGGCACCGTGCGCGGGTCGGTGGCAGGGTGGACCGAGTGAGCTTCCTGCAACGCCTGCGCGAGCGCTTCTGGTTCCTGCCCGCCGTCCTGTGCGCGCTGGCGGCCGTCCTCGCCCAGGCGCTCGTCGCGCTCGACCGGTCGCTCGACGACCGGATCACCCCCGGCTGGGCGTCGACCCTCCTGTACAGGGTGGGGGAGAGCGGCAGCCGCGACATCCTCGGTGCCATCGCGTCCTCGAGCCTCGCGGTGGCCGGGACGACGTTCTCCATCACCATGGCCGTCCTGGCACTCACCTCGTCGACGTACGGCCCACGCCTCGTCCGGAACTTCATGGCCGACCGCGGCAACCAGGCCGTCCTCGGCGTGTACGTCGCCACGTTCCTCTACAGCCTCCTCGTGCTGCGTGCGGTCCGCGTGGTGGGGGATCCCGGCAACCAGGACGCCGAGGTGTTCGTCCCCCACCTCGCCGTGAACGTCGCGGTGCTCCTCGCCGTCGCCAACGTCGCCGTCCTCGTGTACTTCATCCACCACATCTCCGACTCCATCCAGGTGTCGACCCTCACGCACCGCGTGCGGGCGGAGCTGGTGGACACGGTCGACCGCCTCTACCCCGAGGGCCTGGGCCGACCCGCCGGGAGCGCGGACGAGGGCACGCACGACGACGCCGGTGTGCAGGACCGCGATCTCGAGGACGCGCTCGCCCACGGCGACGCCGTGCGGTCCGCGGTCCCCGGGTACGTCCAGTCCGTCCAGGAGGACGACCTCCTGGAGATCGCCGAGGAGCACGACGTGCTCCTCGTGCTGCGGGTGCGCCCCGGCGACCACGTGCTCGACGGCACACCGCTCGTGCTCGTCCACCCGCCCGGGCGGTCCGGGAAGGACCTCCGGGACGCCGTCCGCGCGGCCGTCCGGGTCTCCGACGCGCGCAGCCCCTACCAGGACGTGTCCTTCGCGGTGCAGCAGCTCACGGAGATGGCCGTGCGCGCCGTCTCGCCCGGCACCAACGACCCCTACACCGCTGCCAACGCCCTCGACGACCTCGGCGCAGGCCTCACCCACCTCGTGAGCCGCGAGCTCCCCTCCCCGGACCGGGCAGGCCCCTCGGGGGCCCGCCGGGTCCACGCCCCCCGGGTCGACCCCGTCGACATCGTCACCGAGGTGCTCGACCCGTTGCGCTGGTACGCCGCGGGGGACCCGGGCGTCATGCACGCCACCCTCACGCTCGTCGAGAGGGTGGGCGCCGCCGCCCTGTCACGAGCCGTCCGGGCACGGCTCCTCACCCACGTGGGTCTCCTCGAGGAGGCCTTCCGCGGGGCCGGGCACGTGGAGCACGACGTCGCGCGCTTCGGTGAGCGTGCCGCCGCCGTGCGCCGGGCCCTCGCGCAGGCCTGAACGGGCGACGTCGCCCGCGCACCACGACCCGGAGGACAATGCACGGGTGCACCCCGACCCGATCGCCCGGCTCCTCGCCTCACCCCCCGGCCTCCCGGTCACGCAGAGCCTGCCCGCCCTCGTCGCCGCGGTCCGCACGCACCGGGTCGCCGTCCTCCAGGCGCCCCCCGGCACCGGGAAGACCACCCTGGTGCCGCCCGCGCTCGCGGACGCGCTCGGGGGCCGCGTGGTCGTCACGCAGCCGCGGCGCGTCGCCGCCCGGGCTGCGGCACGCCGGCTCGCGCACCTCCTCGGCGAGCCCCTCGGGGTCACCGTCGGCCACAGCGTCCGCGGGGAGTCCACCACGACACCCACCACCCGCGTGGAGATCGTCACGACCGGTGTGCTCCTGCGCCGTCTGCAGCGCGACCCCGAGCTGGCCGGGGTGAGCGCCGTCGTCCTCGACGAGGTCCACGAGCGCCACCTCGACGCCGACCTCACGCTCGCGCTCCTCGTCGACGTCCGCGCCACCCTGCGGCCCGACCTCGTGCTCGTCGCGATGTCCGCCACCGTCGAGGCGCACCGCACCGCCGAGCTCCTCGGGGCCGGCCCGCCCGGACAGCCCGCCCCGGTCGTCGAGGCCCACGGCTCGCTCCACCCCGTCGACGTCCGCTGGTGCCCCCCTCCCACGGCTGTGCGCCGCGCCGACGAGCGCGGCCCCACCCGCGCCTTCCTCGACCACGTCGCCGCCACCGCCCGCCGAGCCCTCGACGACCACCCCGGCGACGTCCTCGTGTTCGTCCCGGGTGCCGCCGAGGTCGCTGCCGTGACCCGTGCGCTCACCGGGGTCCGTCCAGCAGCCGGGCCCGTGGACGTCCGCCCCCTCCACGGCAGGCTGACCGCCCACGAACAGGACCTCGCGCTCGAGACCGGGCCCCGCCGACGCGTCGTCGTCTCCACGGCCGTCGCCGAGTCCTCCCTCACCGTCCCCGGCGTCCGCGTCGTCGTCGATGCCGGGCTGTCCCGCGAGCCGCGCACCGACCACCGCCGGGGCCTCGCCGGCCTCGTCACGGTGAGCACCAGCCGCGCCTCCGCCGCCCAGCGCGCCGGACGCGCCGGACGCGAGGGGCCCGGCGTTGTCCTGCGCTGCTGGTCGGAGCCCGACCACGCCCGCCTGCCCGAGCACCCCGCCCCCGAGATCGCCACCGCGGACCTCACCGCGTTCGCCCTCGAGCTCGCCTGCTGGGGCAGCCCCGACGGCACAGGCCTCGCCCTCCTCGACCCGCCGCCCGCCGCCGCCCTCGCCGTCGCCCGGGCCACGCTGCGCCGCCTCGGCGCCGTCGACGACGACGGGGCCGTGACCGGGCGCGGCCGCCGCATCGCCCGCGCCGGGACCGACCCGCGTCTCGCCAGGGCGCTCCTCGACGCGGCCCCGCTCGTCGGTGCCCGTCGCGCCGCCGAGGTCGTCGCCCTCCTGTCCGAGGACGTCCGCGCGCCCGGCGCCGACCTCGTCGCGGCGCTGCGCTCCTACCGACGCGACCGGCCCGCCTCCTGGGTCGCCCAGGTGCGCCGCGCCGAACGGACGGCCACCGAGGGCACCCGAGGGACCCGCGGCGCGTCACGCCTCACCGACGACCTCGCCGTCGGGCTCGTCGTCGCCCTCGCCCACCCCGAGCGCGTCGCACGACGCCGGCCCACCGGGTCCGCCTACCTCATGGTGTCCGGCACCGGGGCCGTGCTGCCGCCCGGCTCACCCCTCGCCGGGTACGGGTGGCTCGCGGTCGCCGACGCCGACCGCGGCGCAGGACGCCGGGACGCCACCGTCCGCTCCGCCGCCCCCCTCGACGAGGACCTCGCCGTCGAGGCGGCCCTCGCCGACCTCCACGAGGAGGACGACGTCCGCTGGGCGGACGGACGGGTGGTCGCCCGCCGCACCACCAGGCTCGGGGCCGTCGAGCTCGCCTCGGCCACCATCGACCCGCCGCCCGACCTCGTCGCCGCAGCCGTCCACGACCACCTCGCCACCGACGGCCTCGACGCCCTCCCGTGGACCGACGCCGCCCGCGAGCTGCGCGCCCGCATGGCCTTCTGCCACCGCGTGCTCGGACACCCCTGGCCCGACGTCTCCGACGACGCGCTCCTCGACGGCCTGCGGACCTGGCTCGACGTCGACCGCATCCGCACCGCCTCCCAGCTGCGCCGCACCGACGTCCTCGCAGCCCTGCGCCGCCTCCTGCCATGGCCCGACGCCGCCCGGCTCGACGACCTCGCCCCCGAACGCGTCCCGCTCCCCGGGGGCGGCACCGCCCGCCTGCGCTACGACGACGACCAACCCGTCCTCGCCGTCCGCGTCCAGGAGGCCTTCGGGTGGCGCACCACACCCCGCGTCGCCGACGGCCGCGTCCCCGTCCTCCTCCACCTGCTCTCACCCGCACGACGCCCGGCAGCCGTCACCTCGGACCTCGAGTCCTTCTGGCGCACCGGCTACCCCCAGGTCCGCTCAGACCTCAGGGGGCGCTACCCCAAGCACGCGTGGCCCGTCGACCCCTCCACCTGACCAGCGCGCGTCCAACCACGCCTCGAGCTCGACCGCCGGCACCGGACGCGACATGTGGTACCCCTGCCCCTGGTCGCACCCCAGCCGCGCCAGCGCGTCGAACACCTCCCGCGTCTCGATGCCCTCCGCCACCATCCGCAGCCCCAGGCTGTGCGCCAGCCCGATCGTCGACGCCACGATGGCCGCGGCCCGCGGCTCGTCGACCATCGGTGCCACGAACGACCGGTCGAGCTTGAGCTCGTCCAGCGGCAGGTCACGCAGGTAGCCCAACGAGCTGAAGCCCGTGCCGTAGTCGTCCAGGGCGACCTGGACCCCCGTCGCCCGCAGCCGCGCCAGGATTGACCGGGCGCGCTCGCGGTCCCGCATGAGGAACTCCTCCGTGATCTCCAGCTGGAGGACCTGCGGCGGCAGGCCGCGCTCGCGGAGGATCGCGTCGACACGGTCGGGGAGGTCCACGTCGACGAGACCGCTCGCCGAGAGGTTCACGGCGACCTCGAGGTCCCGACCTGCGGCGCGCCACCGCGACGCCTGGTCGAGGGCGCTGCGCAGGACGATGTCCGTGAGGGACCGCATGAGACCGAGCTCCTCGACGAGCCCGAGGAACTCCACCGGTGGCAGCAGGCCCCGGTCCGGGTGCTGCCACCGGACCAGCGCCTCCACGCCGCGCACCCGTCCGTCCACGAGGTCCACCTTGGGCTGGTAGTGGAGGACCAGCTGATCGGTGGTGAGGGCCGTGCGGATCTCCTCGGTGACCCGCAGGCGTTCCGCGCCGTCCACGTCGTCGACGGCGTCGTACACGTGGACGCCGGTGCCGGTGGACTTCGCCCGGTACATGGCGATGTCGGCCTTGCGCAGAAGCGTCGAGAGGTCGCGCCCGTCGTCGGGGAAGAGGGCGACCCCGATGCTCACCGAGGAGTGGATCGCGGTGTCCTCCACGAGGAAGGTCCCGGCGACCGCCTCGTGGACGGCGTCGGCGAGCCCGAGGGCCTCCGCCACGCCCGCGTCGTCGAGGAGCATCGCGAACTCGTCGCCGCCGAGGCGCGCGAGGAGGTCCGAGGGACCCACGTGACGGCGCAGCCTCGCGCCCACCTGGACGAGCATGAGGTCACCGACGTGGTGCCCCAGGCTGTCGTTGACCTCCTTGAACCGGTCGAGGTCGAGCAGCAGGAGGGCCCGGCGACGGCCGTCGGTGAGCTCGGCGCGCGCGTCCGCGGAGAGCGAGCGGCGGTTGGGCAGGCCCGTGAGCGGGTCCGTCGCCGCCTCCTGCCGACGCAGGTCGGCCATCGCCGCGAGACGCACGAACGCCACCTGGGTGCGGGCGCCCGCGAGGAGCAGCGCCACCGTCGACAGGGCGACGGCGAGCCCCGACAGGTCGGTCCGGGTGCCGGCGACGAGCACCCCGAGCGCGGCGACCGTGGCGACGGCGGGGGACAGGAGCGTCAACGCCCCGGTGCGGCGCGCCTCGGGCGGGTGCTCGTCCTCCACGTCCATCGTCCGCACGGCCCACAGGGCCATGAGCGCGAGACCGACCGGCCACCACGCGTCGACGACGGTCCCCATCGTGTACGTGTCCTGGGCGACCTGGAGCGCGAAGAGCACGTCGGAGGCCGCGAAGAACAGCAGGCCCACGGCCAGCAGCAACCACGACCGCGCCGCGCGCAGCCCCGCGAGGGCCCCGATGCCGGCGATCGCCGAGACGAGCACGAGGTCGGACATCGGGTAGGCGACGGCCACCGACACCGCGAGCGGACCGGCCTCCGTGCGCGCCGAGGCGAGGACCGGGTCGAGGACGACCGCAAGGACCGCCGCCGCCCCGAAGGACCCCACGGTGGCGTCGAGCCACACGAGCGCCGTGACCCGCGGCAGGGCGCGCTTCGCGGCGACCACCATGGCGGCGAGCATGAGGGGGTAGAACAGGAGGTACACGAGGTCGACGGGCGACGGGAAGGGCGGCTCCGCCCCGAGGAGCGTCGCCACCACGTACCAGGTGTCGCCGACGGCGTTCGCGGTGATCGCCGCCGCGGCGAGGACCGTCTCGGCGCGGCGGAACCGGGTCGCCGTGACGGCCGTCCAGCACACGATCGCGGGCAGCCACTGGGTGAGCAGGCTCAGGGTCCCCTCGACGAGAGGACCCGTGGCGGACAGGTCGCCCACCGCGAGGAAGGCGACGTACACCACGAGGAGCGCGCACATGAGCACGACGAGACCCCTGCGGGCCGTCGCGCGGGCGCTGAGCTGCATGCCTGACCTCCGGACGGTGCCGGGCGGACGCGCCCGACACCCCGCCCATCGGCAACGCAGAGCCGTTCGTGAGGGTGCTACTCCTCGCGCGCGGCCTGCCGCGCGAGGCGCTGCGCCTCGAGCACGTGGCGCCGGATCCTCGTCGCGGTGCGGTCGTCCGGCTCGTAGACGACCACGAGGTCCGTGCGGTCCGACTGGGGGAGGACACGCAGCACCGTCGCGGCGAGGCCCACGGACTGCCCGTCGAGCAGCACGTCGACGGTGAGGACGTCGTCCTCCGCGACGTCGGCGACCGAGGCAGGGTCGAACGCGCCACGCAGCCCACCCTCGCTGAGGTCCACGGCGACGCCCTCGACGGGCCCCAGGGCAGGTTCCTCGCGGCTCACGGTGAGGACCTCACCGCCGGCCCCCCGCACGTACCGCCGGTCCTGGGCGATCCGCACCGAGCTGTCGAGCTCGAGGACCCACTGCCGGCCACCGTCGTCGTGCGTGCCGACGAACGCGGCGTCCACGAAGTGGCGCCCGCGGTGGCTGTGCCACCGGAGCATCACCGGCGTCCCGACGTCCGGGAGGTCGCCGACGAGGACGTCGTGCGGCGTGAAGACGCTCAGGAGGTCGCCCTCCACCGCGTCGACCCACGTCGTGTACGAGCGCTCGTCCGAGACCGACACCTCGACCTGCTCGCCGACGGACGGGAGCAGGGCACCGTTCACCGCGTCCTCCGGACGCGAGTCCACATTCCCATGCCCAGTACATCGGCGGTCCCGTCGCGGAGTTGAGCATCGTCCCCGTCACACCTGCGCCGGAGGCCTCCGGTCGGTGATCCGGGGCGGTCCGGCCTAGCCTGGGGGGCATGGTCGAGCCTCAACCACCCTCAACCGCCCCTGGCGGAACAGTCAACCGTGCCGTCTTCTGGCCCGCGGCGGTGATCATCGTCGCCTTCGCGGCCGCCGCGATGATCGCCCCCGACGCGTCAGGCCGGGTCTTCGACACGATCCAGAGCAGCATCGTCACGAACTTCAACTGGTACTACGTCCTCATCTCGGCGCTCTTCGTGGCGTTCTGCCTGTGGGTCGGGTTCAGCAGGTACGGCGACATCCGCCTCGGCAAGGACGACGACGAGCCCGAGTTCTCGCTCGGCGCATGGTTCTCGTTGCTCTTCGCCGCCGGGATGGGCATCGGTCTCGTCTTCTACGGTGTGAGCGAACCGCTGAGCCACTTCGCCGACCCCCGCCCCGGCGTCTCCGGCTCCGCCGGGCAGCTGGCCCAGCAGGCGATGTCCCAGACGTTCCTCCACTGGGGCGTGCACGCCTGGGCGATCTACGTCGTCATCGGCCTCGCGCTCGCCTACGCCATCCACCGTCGTGGACGGCCCATCTCCATCCGGTGGACCCTCGAGCCGCTCCTCGGGTCACGGGTGCGCGGGCGCTGGGGCGACGTCATCGACGTCGTGGCGCTCGTGGGCACCGTCTTCGGTGTGGCCACATCCCTGGGGCTGGGCGTCGTGCAGATCGGCGCCGGGCTCGAGAGCGCCGGCTTCGTCGAGGCCTCGGACCTCACGAGCATCGTCCTCATCGTCATCATCACGGGAGCGGTCATCTTCTCCGTCGTCTCCGGCGTGACCAAGGGCATGAAGTGGCTGTCGAGCTTCAACCTGGCGCTCGCGGGCGTCCTCGTGGTGTTCATCCTCATCGTCGGACCGACGCAGTTCCTGCTGCGCGACCTGGTCCAGGGGATCGGCAACTACCTGCAGAACTTCATCAGCCTCTCGTTCACCGTGAGCGCGTTCGCCGGTGCCGAGGGCGAGGCGTGGCAGGCCGCCTGGACCACGTTCTACTGGGGCTGGTGGATCTCGTGGGCGCCGTTCGTGGGGATCTTCATCGCCCGGGTGTCCAAGGGGCGCACGGTGCGGCAGTTCGTCACCGGCGTGATCCTCGTCCCCACGGCCATCACGTTCCTGTGGTTCAGCGTCCTCGGGGGAGCGGCCCTGTACTCGGAGCTCGCGGGGCCGGGTGGTCTGGTGGGGTCCGACGGGTCGGTCGACGTGGAGAGCGCCCTCTTCCAGATGCTGGCCCAGCTCCCGGCCGGCTCGGTCCTGACCATCGGTGTGGTGCTGCTCATCGCCGTGTTCTTCGTCACCTCGGCGGACTCCGGGTCCCTCGTCATGGCGATGATCGCGACCGGGGGATCGGTGGAGCCCAGGCGGTGGATCCGGGTGTTCTTCGCCTGCGCGTCCTCGGTGCTCGCGATCGCGCTGCTCCTGTCGGGCGGACTGTCCGCCCTGCAGACCGCGGCGATCATCATCGCCCTGCCGTTCAGCGTGATCATGCTCGGCATCTGCTGGTCCACGTCCATCGCGTTCGCCCGGGAGCACCGCGCGTACGAGCGGGCCTCCCGCGCGGCGTTCCGTGCGCACATCGGGGAGTACTACGGCCTCGAGGTCGAGGAGCCCGCGCAGCGCGGTGCGGGGGTGGGCCTCGTGGGCCGCATCCGGCGCCGCCACCCCTCGACCCGTCAGCCCTCGGGTCGCCCGCCGGAGGGCCCCGTGGAAGGCTGACGAGGTCAGCGTGCACGACCGCTCCACGACCATTGGGAGAGAAATACTGTGCCAAGCATCACCGATGCCCGAATCCTCGTCGTCACCACCAACGCCGGCGTGGAACGCGACGAGCTGATCGTCCCGCTCACCCGCCTGCGCGAGGCGGGAGCGACCGTCACGCACGCGGCCCAGGAGGCCGCACCGGTCCGCACCCTCGTGATGGACGACGAGCCCGGCCCGGAGGTGGACCCCGACACGACGATCGCCGAGGTCTCCGCGGGCGACTTCGACCTGCTGGTCCTTCCCGGCGGCACGATCAACGCCGACACCCTGCGGCTCGACGACGACGCGCTCGACCTCGTGCGTGACGTCTCGGCGGCCGGGAACCCCGTCGCCGCGATCTGCCACGCGCCGTGGACGCTCGTCGAGGCCAACCTCGTCCGCGGGAAGTCGCTCACGTCGTTCCCGAGCCTGCGGACCGACGTGACCAACGCCGGTGGCACGTGGGTGGACGAGGAGGTCGTCCGCGACGACTCGGGCAAGTGGACGCTCATCACGTCACGTACACCGGACGACCTCGACGCGTTCGTCACGGCGATCGTCTCCGAGCTGGGCGGCTGATACCACCCGCGCTCACCGCGCCGTCCTCGGGCTCCGCTCCTAGCATGAGGAGCGGAGCAACGAGGAGGCCCCGATGACGACGGACGTCCAGACGGTCCTCGAGGCCGGGAGCACGGTCGCCGACCGGTACGTCGTCGAGGCGCTCCTCGGCCGCGGGGGGACGGCAGCGGTGTACCGGGCCCGGGACCAGGTGCTCGGCCGTGCCGTGGCGCTCAAGGTGTTCGCGCCCGGGACCACGGCGCCGCACGGCGCGCGCGAGCGCGCCGAGGTGGATCTCCTCGCCTCGTTCCACCACCCGTCCCTCGTCACCCTCTTCGACGTCTGCACGGACGCGGACCACGGCGGCGAGCGACCCGTGCTCGTCATGGAGCTCGTGGAGGGCCCGCACCTGGGGGAGCGGATCGCCCAGGGCCCCCTGGCTCGCGTCGACGTCGCGCGGATGGCCGGCGACCTCGCCGAGGCGTTGCACGCCGTCCACGAGGCCGGGGTGGTGCACCGGGACATCAAGCCCGGCAACGTCCTCCTGGGCCCGTCGCTCCTGCCGACGCACGAGTTCCGTGCGCGGCTCGCGGACTTCGGGATCGCATACCTCGTGGACTCCACACGGCTCACGGCCGAGGGGATCCTCGTGGGGACCCCCGCCTACCTCAGCCCCGAGCAGGCGCGAGGCGAGGAACCCAGCCCCGCCGGGGACGTGTACTCGCTCGGGCTCGTCCTCCTCGAGTCCCTCACCCGGGAGCGCGCGTTCGACGGCCCGCTCCTCGAGGCGCTCGCCGCACGGCTGTCCAGCGACCCGCACGTTCCGGGTCACGTGGGCTACGGGTGGAAGTCGCTGCTCGCCGCCATGACCGCACGCGACCCCGCCGACCGGCCCACGCCGCTCGACGTGGTCGTCCGGGCGCGCGCGCTCGAGGCCGAGGACGAGGCGGGAGCGACCGGGGCCGTGGCCGCCGGTGAAGCGTCGGCCACCGGCCCGGTGCCGGTGGTCGCGACCTCGTCGGCTCTGCCCACGGGTGCTGTCGAGCGCTCCACCCAGGACTTGCCCGCGGACCCGCCCCCGGCAGCCGCGACCGTGCCCGGGCCCCGTGGCGACCACCAGCACCGGTCCCGCGCACGGTCGTGGGTGGCGTTGCTCGTGGCCGTCCCCGTGCTCGCCGTCGGGGCCGTCCTGTGGCAGGGGCGCACGACGGACGCACCCTCCACCCCGGAGCTCCCCGCCGTCGAGGCACCTCTGGACGACCACCTCTCGGACCTCATGACGAGCGTGACACCATGATCGTCTCCACCCCCCGAGCCCGCGGCGGTGCCCTGGCCACGGTCCTCCTGGGGGCGCTCCTCCTCGGCGGCTGCACACAGGGCTCTGCGTCGGACCTCGACGCAGCGACCGCGGCGCAGCTGCAGGAGGCCGTGGTCCTCGTCGCTCACGCCGCCGCGGACGGCGAGCACGAGCAGGCGTTGGCCGAGCTCGACGCCCTCCAGCGCGAGCTGGATCTCGCCACCGCGGGCGGCCGCGTGAGCGGTGCGCGCCCCGCTCGCATCCAGACGGCGCTCGACGACGTCCGCGCCGAGCTCGAGACCCGTGCCGGCGCCGACGCCGACCCTCCGGGGCCCGCGGTGGAGGATGCGGTGCCGACCGAGACGACGGTCCCCGAACCCCCGGCGCCCGCCCCGACCGTCGCGCCTGCGGAGGAGCCCGCGGGCGCACCCGTGCCAGCTCCTGCACCCGTACCGGAGTCACCCGCGCCGGGTGACGGCGGCAGCAACGGGAACGGCAACGGGCCGGGCAGCAACAACGGCAACGGGAACGGTCCCGACAGCAACAACGGGAAGGGCAACGGGTCCGACAAGAGCTCCGGGAACAACGGCAAGGGCAAGGGCTGACTTCCCCCCTGGGACGTCCTCCTCACGGCGGTCCTCCCGGGATGCAGGACGGCGTGCCTGGGACGAGACTCGAGAGATGACGGATCAGACCACACCCCAGGACCCGACCACCCAGCAGCCTGCACCCGAGCAGCCGGCCGACGACATGACGCCGCCGGGGACCACGGACGAGATGTCGCAGGAGCCCGACCACGGCGAGACGTCGTACACCGGGTCCGGGCGCCTCGAGGGACGGCGCGCGCTCATCACCGGGGGTGACTCCGGTATCGGGCGCGCCGTCGCGATCGCGTTCGCCCGCGAGGGCGCAGACGTCGCCATCTCCTACCTGCCCGAGGAGGAGGAGGACGCGCAGGAGACGGTCCGGTGGATCGAGGAGGCCGGGCGCCGCGCCGTGACGTTCCCCGGTGACATCCGCGACGAGGACACGTGCCGGGCGCTCGTGGAGCACACGGTCTCCGAGCTCGGTGGGCTCGACGTGCTCGTGAACAACGCCGCCTACCAGATGGCGCAGCCCGACGGGATCCTGGGGATCACCACCGAGCAGATGGACCGCGTGTTCAAGACGAACCTCTACGCCCTGTTCTGGATCACGCAGGCCGCCGTCCCGCACCTGCCCGCCGGCTCCTCCATCATCAACACCACGTCCATCCAGGCCGTCGACCCCAGCCCGCCCCTGCTCGACTACGCCTCCACCAAGGCCGCCATCCTCAACTTCACCCGCGGCCTCTCGCAGCAGCTCGCCGAGAAGGGCATCCGCGTCAACGCCGTGGCACCGGGGCCCATCTGGACGCCGCTCATCCCGGCGACCATGCCCGACGGGAAGGTGGAGGGCTTCGGTGGCGAGACCCCGCTCGGACGTGCCGGCCAGCCCGCCGAGCTCGCCCCCGCGTACGTGTTCTACGCGTCGCAGGAGTCCAGCTACATCACCGGCGACCGCATCGGTGTGACCGGCGGGCGTCTCATGTGACACCGTTCTGCGCGTGACCACAGACGCACCGACCCACATCCTGTTCCCCGGACGCCACCACATGGTGACGTCGTTCCAGGTGGAGTACCTCCGCTCGGTGCTCGCAGGGCAGGCCGTCGACACCGACGGCCTGCCCGTGCGGCCGATCCCCGGCGCGCAGGTCGTGTGGGCCGTGACGTCCGCGACGCACAGCGGGACCCGCCGCAACCCGGTGCCGGCGCACCGCCGCGAGGCGCTCGTGGAGAGGGTCTCGGCGGTGGAGAAGCTGCCCAGCCTCGTGGCCCCCGTCGCGGACGTGCCACCCAGCCCGAGGTTCGCCACCACCGTCGTGTCGAGCGTCGAGCTCACCTGCGGGGTGCGGCTCACCCCGGACGACACGGTCGTCGCCTGCTCCACACCGGCCGTCATGGACATGTACGCCGGGCTCGGGTACCGCATCCTGCCTGTCGAGCTCGGCGCCGACGCCGGCACCGAGGGCCCGGTCGCCCGCCCGTGGGACGTCCTCGAGATGCTCGCGGACGGCGAGGACCGGTGGACGGAGCTCGCCCACCCCGCCGCCGTCGAGCTCTACCAGCGGTACCGACTCGACGACGCCGTGCGCCTCGTCCACCACGACCCCACGGTCTCCAGCGAGGGCGACCTCACCGAGACCCGCGACTACCGCACCTACACCGCCGACTTCGACGCCGCGTCGGACCGCAAGTGGTCGCAGGTCGCGCCCTACGTCGTCCCCGGGCGGGTGGTGGACCTCGGGTGCGCGGCCGGAGGGCTCCTCGAGCGCGCGTCACGCGCTCCAGAGCTGGGGGAGTCGGACCTCTACGGGGTCGACGTCTCACGGCACCTCGTCGCGGAGGCCGAGCACCGCAAGGCCCAGGGTGTCTTCGCCAACCCCAACGTCTTCTTCGCCCAGCGCAACCTCCTGCGCGCCCCGGTCTTCCCCCCGGCATCCGTGTCGACGACGCTCACCGTGGCGCTCACCCACGAGATCTCCAGCTACGGCGACGGACGCGCCGACCTCGAGCACCTCGCGCGCCGCATCTACGAGCACACCGCCCCGGGCGGGGTGTGGGTGCTCTCCGACGTCCTCGGGCCCGACGACCCGGACCGCACGGTCCACCTGCACCTCGACGGCGACCCGGGCGACCCCGCTGACCTGCCCGTCGACCTCACCGGGTGGGACGGCCCCCGCGTGGCCCGCTTCATCGAGGGACTGAGCCCCGCCGGGCGGCTGAGGCAGTTCGCCCAGGACTTCCCTGCGGCGTCCGGGGGCGCGTGCGACGTGCGCTGGGTGGACGACACCACCGCGGAGCTCACCCTCCGGGCCGCCATGGAGTTCCTCTGCACGCGCGACTACACCGACAGCTACCTCAGCGAGTGTCACGAGCGCTTCTGCGACCTCACGTACGACGACTGGGTGACGATCCTCACCGACGCCGGGTTCGTCCTCGACGCCGCGTCGGAGCCGTGGCGCAACGAGTGGCTCGTGGAGCACCGGCTGTCCGTCGGTGCCAGGATCCTCGACACGGCGGGGACGCCCGTGCCCTGGCCCAGCACCCACGTGCTGGCCGTCGCCCGTCGCCCGGCCACCGCATGAGCGCCACCGTCCGTGACCGCGTGCGGGCCCTCCTCGGGTCGTCGCACCCCGGCCCCACGGTCGCCGTCACCACGCTGACGACCGTCCTGGCACTGAGCGTCGGTGTCACGCCGGGACGCGTCGTGCTCCTCGGTCTCATGGTCCTCGCCGGGCAGCTGTCCATCGGCTTCTCCAACGACTGGATCGACGCCGCCCGCGACACGGCCGTGGGGCGCACCGACAAGCCCGTCGCCCAGGGCCTGGTGCCCGTCCGGGTGGTCCGGGACGCCGCCTACGTGACGCTCGCGGTGAGCGTCGTCCTGTCGCTCGTCCTCGGCGCGGGGGTCGCGGTCGCCCACGGGCTCCTCGTGGCCGGCGGGTGGGCGTACAACGCGTGGCTCAAGCGCACCCGATGGTCCGTGGCGCCGTTCGTCACGAGCTTCGGGGCGCTGCCGGCGGTCGCCACCCTCGCCGCCCCCGACCCGGCCGTCGCCGCACCCTGGGCGCTGGCCGTCGGTGGCGTCTTCGGCGTCTCCATCCACTTCACCAACGTCCTGCCCGACCTCGACGACGACGCCCGCACCGGCGTGGCAGGGCTCCCGCACCGCCTGGGCCGGGTCACCTCGGGGGTCGTGGCGTTCGCGGCGCTGGCCGTCGCGGGGCTGCTCGTCCTCGTCGGTCCCGTCGTCGCGAGCCCTGCCCCGGTCTCCGTGGTGGGGATGGCGGGTGCCGTCGTGTCCGTGGTGATCGCCGCATGGGGGACGGTCCTCGTCGTGACGCGACCACCGAGCCGGCTGCTGTTCCGTCTCGTGGTGGTCGCGTCGCTGCTCGTGGCCGCCCAGCTCGCGCTCAGCGGCACGCGGCTCAGCGACTGACGCAGGTCAGACTCAGCCACTGAGGCAGGTCAGGGCGCGGAGGTCCCGTCGCCCTCGGTGGGGTGCCCGCCGGCACCGAGCGTCGCCGGCTCCCCGGCGGGCTCCCGGTCGGGGGAGGACTGCGCCCACCCCTTGACCACGGTCCACGCGACCGCGGCGATCGGGACTGCGAGGAGCGCGCCGATGATGCCGGAAAGGATGGTGCCGATGGTCAGTGCGAGCAGGATCACCAGGGGGTGCAGGGACAGCGCCCGCCCGATGACCACCGGTGCCAGGAGGTCGCCCTCGAGCTGGTTCACGGCGATGACCACGATGATGACGATGAGCGCGGTGACGGGGCCGTTGGCGACGAGGGCGACGAGGGCCGCGAGGATCCCGGAGGCGGTCGCACCCACGAGGGGGATGAACGCCCCGAGGAAGACGATGGTCGCGAGGGGGAGCGCGAGAGGGACGCCGAGGATCGCCAGCGCGATGCCGATGACGAGCGCGTCCACGAGGGCGACGATCGCCGTGCCCCGCACATAGCCGCCGAGGACGCCGACGGACTGGTTCCCGATGTCCTTGGCCCGGTCCTGGGTCGTGTCGTCGAGCGGCTTGATGAGGAACTCGAAGATCTTGCGGCCGTCCTTGAGGAGGAAGAAGAGGATGACGGCGCCGAGCAGGAGCCCGGTGACGACCTCGGCCGCGGCGGTGGCCCCCGCGATGGCACCGCTCTGCACGCCGTCGCTCTGGAGGAGCTCGGTGGCCTGCTCGCGTGCGGCGTCGAGCTGGTCGTTGTCGAGACCGAGCGGCCCTTCGGTCGCGAAGCGCTGGAGCTCGTCGACGCCCTGACCGGCGGAGGAGACGAGCTCGTCCCACTCGCTGCGGACGGCGCGTCCGATGAGCCATCCGACGGCCCCCAGGACCCCGATGCCGGTGAGCATCGCCGCCCAGGTGGCGAGGGCGGCGGGGAGGCCGCGGTTGCGCAGGAACCGGACGACGGGGCTGACCGCCGCGGCGATGATCGACGCGATGAGGATGGGGATGACGACGAGCTTGAGCTCGACGAGCGCGAGGACCACGCAGGTCGCGAGCGCGAGGACGAGGAGGACCTGGGCGCTGCGGACGGCGGCACGGCCGAGAGAGTCCTGCCAGAGCGGTCGTGGGGTGGTGCGGTTGGCCTTCATGTGGGGAACGCTACGGGAGGGGTGCCCGTGCGGCACGGCGAGGTCGGGACGTGGCGGGCGGCGGTGGGACGACGACGGCCCCGGTCCTCTCCGTCGAGAGGGCCGGGGCCGGGTGGGGGCGTGCTGGGGCCTGCGGTCAGGCGGTCGCGCGGGCGGCCCGCGAGGGGGTGGTGTCCGCCGGGACTGTGGGTGCGCCGATGCTGGGTGCGATCTTGCGCAGGGCGAGGCCGGTGAGGGCGAAGAGGATGCCCATGCCTGCGGCGAAGGCTGCGACTCCGAAGGCGATGACGGAGGTGAACAGCGAGGAGCGCAGGAAGGATCCGTTCATGACGGTGGCGCGGACGGGGTCTTCGCGGTCGAGCTCGGCGTAGGTCTTGCCGCCGGCCATGTCGAGGGAGTGGTGGTTGATGATGTCGGCCTGGTAGTAGGCGTCGAGGGGGCCGTTGACCTGCTTGCCGCCGAACATCGCGGCGTCCTCGGCGACGGTGATGTTCTCGGCGACGAGCTGGCTGCGGACCATGATCCAGGTGGTGCCGCCGGCCAGGACGAGGGCGAGGCCTGCGGCGACGAGGAGGGTTCCGATGAGCTTGACGGTGGTGCGGGTGTCCTTCATGGTCGTGCCTTTCCCAGGGGTGCGGGACGGGTTCCTCGAGAGCCTGGTGGGCGTTCGTGGAGGGGGTGGTTCCGCCGGGGGCGACTGTCGCCTCCTGGTATCCAGCATGGTCTCCGTGAAGGGCTCTTTCCCGGGACGTTGGTCCGGGATCTGACGTCCGGTCAGGCCGACGGCGGGTGAACCCTCCCCGGAAGGAGCGACCAGACGCGGAAGGGCCCCGACCATGTGGGCGGGCCCTTCGTGGCCCCATCCCGATCACCACGCTGCACAAGAGTGAGTGTACAGTCACTCACATGACTCTACGCTCGCTCTCCACCGCGGCCGATCGACGGTCCACGATCGTCAGCGCGGCCCTCACGGCGTTCTCTCGCAGCGGCTACACCGGCACGACGATCGCAGACGTCGCACGCGAAGCAGCGATCTCCAGCGCGTACGTGCTCAAGCTGTTCGGAGGCAAGGAGGCGTTGTTCGTCGCCGCGCTCGACGAGTGCTTCGAGCGCATCGAGCAGACGCTCGCGTCCGCCCCTGCGAGCGGGACGCCCGGCGAGATCCTCGATGCGATGGGCGACGCCTACGCCGAGCTCATCGCGGATCGCACGCTGCTCCTGATCCAGGTGCATGCACAGTCGGTCGCGATGCTGCCCGCCATCGGTGACTCCCTCCGCGCCGGCCTCGCCCGCACCACCCGCTTCGCGAAACAGCGTTCAGGAGCTCCCGACGACGACGTGCAGCGATTCATCGCCTACGGGCAGCTCTGCCACCTCGTCGTGACGTCCGGTATCGCCGACCTCGACGACGACTGGACGCGCATCCTGACCGATAACCTCCGCCATCCCGAGATCTGAAGGAGAAGACATGCTCATCGCACCCGACATCCTCATCACGGGAGCCACCGGCTCCACCGGTCGCGCCACCGCGGCGGCCCTGGGCGCACAGGGTGTGCCGTTCCGCCCGATGTCCCGGAACCCGTCGTCCGCCGAGTGGGCTGTGCAGGCAGACCTCGACGACGCAGAGAGCGTGCGCGCGGCACTCGACGGTGTACGGGCCGCATACCTGGTGACCCCGTCGACCGAACGCGCCGAGATGCAGCAGAAGCGGTTCGTCGATCTCGCCGTCGAGGCCGGCGTGGAGCACGTCGTGCTGCTGTCGCAGCTCGGATCGATCATCGATTCCCCCGTGCGCTTCCTCCGCTACCACGCGGCGGTCGAGCAGCACGCGTTCGCTTCGGGACTGGACGTCACTGCCCTGCGCCCGAACCTCTTCATGCAGGGCCTCCTCGCCGTGTCGAGCATCGTGAGATCGGCACAGATCCTCCCTGCACCGGTCGGCGATGCACGGGTCAGCCTCGTCGACGTGCGCGACATCGGAGATGTGGCCGCGCACGCCCTGACCTCTCCTGCCTCACTGGGAGTGCAGACGCTCACGGGCCCCGATTCGCTCACCCACGCCGAGCTCGCTGGACGCCTCTCGTCAGCGACCGGCCACGAGGTCCGCTTCGAGGACACTGCTCCCGCGGCGTTCGGCGAGATGCTCACCGGTGTTCTCCCGCGGTGGCAGGTCGAGGGCCTGCTCGAGGACTACGCCCACTACGCACGCGGCGAGGCCGCCGAGGTGTCCTCGACGGTGCCGGACGTGCTCGGGCGTCCCGCACGCACCTTCGCGGACTTCGCGCTCGAGAACACGGCGGCCTTCCGAGGCGAGTGAGCCGGGATCCCAGGCAGGGCGGCAGCACGCTCGTGGCGATGAGGTTCTACCACCGGATCTGAGGCTGATCCCGTCCATCAGCCCGCTGGCACTCGCGGAGACGAATCTGCCCCGCACACGGGCGGGGCAGATTCGACCTTCGCAACTTCTGTGGAGCCAAGGGGACTCGAACCCCTAACCCCCTGCTTGCAAAGCAGGTGCGCTACCAATTGCGCCATGGCCCCGTGCGCACCAGGTGCGCGGTGTACCGGGATCAGATCACTCGACGGTGTCTGTGACCTCTGCCCAGAGGTCTCGCTCGGCGTCGTCCTTGGTGAACGCGCGCCATGCGGCGAACGCAGCACCTGCAGCGAGCAGCGTGAACAGAACCTTCTTCATACGATCCCCCCTGGGTGGGTTCCGGCAGTGGGCCTTGGAGGACTTGAACCTCCGACCTCTTCGTTATCAGCGAAGCGCTCTAACCGCCTGAGCTAAAGGCCCGTGCACATCGTCGTCCCTTCAGCGTCGCGGTATGCCCCGCGCCGTCCGACGGTCTGTCTGATGCAGCGCTTGACCTTACCCCACAGATCCGCCCGCGCCCAAACCGACGGGCCGGACGGACCTGTGCGGGGCACGGTCCTGCGAGAAGGTGTCGATCACTCGTCCGTGAGCGTGAGGTGGATGCCACCCACGAGCGCCGCGACGACGTTGTAGAGGAACGCCCCGATGGTCGACAGCGCGGTGAGGAGCACGACGTCCACGACGGCGATGATCGTCGCGAGGGACGCCACGCGCTTGAGCTCGACGAACTGGAGGATGTCCACCTGGTTGGTGTCGCCGAAGATCTCCACGACCGTGTCGTTCACCTCGGTGAACACGTGCAGACCGTCGAGGACGAGCCAGAAGACGACGCTCGCGACGACGATCATGATGCCGATCGCGATGGACAGCAGGAACGCGAGCTTCATCACCGACCACGGGTCCACGCGGGACACGGCCAGACGCACCCGGCGCGGGCCGGGGGACGACGCCGCGGCCCCTGCCGCTGCCCCGGCCGCCGCACCAGCGGTCGGGCCGGCGGCCGCAGGCGAACCCGTGCGCGGCACCCGTCCCGAGGCCGGTGTGATGGTCGGGGGAGCCTCGGTCGAGCCGCCCGCGGGCGGCTTGACGGCCGGCGTCCCGGTCGGCGGTGTCACGGGTTCGTCCTTCTCCGGGCGCGGCACGGGCGGCGGAGGGACGGCCGGGGACGCCTTCGCCGGAGCAGGCTTGCTCGCGGAGGCACCCTTCGGGGCTGCGCCCTTCGGCGCAGCTCCCTTGCCGGCCGCCCCCTTGGACGCCGGAGCGCTCTTGGAGGCAGGGCCCGACGCCGGGGCGGGGGACGCCTTGGGGGTCGATCCCCCCGTGGAGGAGGCAGCCTTGGGCTTCTCCGTCGTGTCACGGCTCATGCGTTCTCCTCGGCTTCTGCTCCGTCGACGTTCACGTCATTGTCCCCGAGCGCGGGGTCCACCACGTCCCCCTGCAGGGTGACGTCCTCCTCGGCGGCGTCCTGGTCGGTCTCCAGCACCGCGTCGTCACCGAGGTTGCGCTCCACGTTACGCGCCACGGCGATGATCCTGTCGTTCTTGTCCGGCTTCGCGAAGGTCACGCCCTGCGTCGTGCGCCCCGTGAGGTTCACCTCGGCGACCGCGGACCGCACGATCTTGCCGCGCTCCATGATCACGAGGACCTCGTCCTCCTCGTCCGTGACGAGCGCGCCGACGAGGTCACCGCGCGCCTCGACGAGGTTGGCCACCTTGATCCCGAGCCCGCCGCGCCCCTGGACGCGGTACTCGCCGATGCGGGTGCGCTTGGCGAACCCACCCTCGGTGACCACGAAGAGCGCGGCGTCGTCGCGGACCACGTCCATCGCGAGGAGCTCGTCGTCCTCACGGAACTTCATGCCCGTGACGCCCGACGTGGCGCGCCCGAGGGGGCGCATCGCGTCGTCGCTCGCCGTGAAGCGGATGGACTGGCCCTTGCGGGACACGAGGATGAGGTCGTCGGTCGCGTCCGCGAGCCGTGCGGAGACGAGCTCGTCGGTCGCCCCGTCGGTGTCCTCACGGAGGTTGATCGCGATGACCCCGCCGCTGCGGTTGGAGTCGTACTCGCTCAGGCGCGTCTTCTTCACGAGGCCGCGACGCGTCGCGAGGACGAGGTACTCGGCCGCCTCGTAGTCGCGGAACGCGAGGACCTGCGCGATGCGCTCGCCCGGCTGGAAGGCCAGAAGGTTCGCGACGTGCTGCCCCTTGGCGTCCCGGCCACCCTCGGGGAGCTCGTACGCCTTGGCCCGGTAGACGCGGCCGAGGTTCGTGAAGAACGCCAGCCAGTGGTGCGTCGTCGTCACGAAGAAGTGGTCGACGATGTCGTCCTCGCGCAGCTGGGCCCCGCGCACGCCCTTCCCGCCGCGCTTCTGCGCGCGGTAGCTGTCGCTGCGTGTGCGCTTGACGTACCCGCCGCGGGTGATCGTGACGACGACCTCCTCCTCGGCGATGAGGTCCTCCATGGAGACCTCACCGTCGAACGGCAGGATGGTCGTGCGCCGCTCGTCGCCGTAGCGCGCGACGATGTCGCTGAGCTCGTCGGACACGATCTGCCGCTGCCGCTCCGGCTTGGCGAGGATGTCCTGGTACTCGAGGATCTCCCGCTCGAGCTTGTCGTGCTCGTCGATGATCTCCTGGCGCTGCAGGGCTGCCAGGCGGCGCAGCTGCATGTTGAGGATCGCGGTGGCCTGGAGCTCGTCGATGTGGAGGAGCTCCATGAGGCCGCGACGCGCCTGGTCGGCGTCGGGGGAGCGGCGGATGAGCGCGATGACCTCGTCGAGCGCGTCGAGGGCCTTGAGGTACCCGCGGAAGATGTGGATCTTCGCCTCGGCCTCACGGAGCATGTACGCGGTCCGTCGGACGATGACGTCCATCTGGTGCACGGCCCAGTGACGGACGAACGCGTCGATGCTCAACGTGCGCGGCACACCGTCGACGAGAGCCAGCATGTTCGCGCCGAACGTGTCCTGCAGCTGCGTGTGCTTGTAGAGGTTGTTGAGGACGACCTTCGCGACCGCGTCGCGCTTGAGGACGATGACGAGGCGCTGACCCGTGCGGCCCGACGTCTCGTCGCGGAGGTCCGCGATGCCCTGCATGCGCCCCTCCTTGACGAGGTTCGCGATCTTCTCGGCGAGGTTGTCGGGGTTCACCTGGTACGGGAGCTCGGTGACCACCAGGCAGATCCGGTTCTGGATCTCCTCGACGTTGACCACCGCGCGCATCGTGATGGACCCGCGGCCCGTGCGGTAGGCCTCCTCGATGCCCCGGTGCCCGAGGATCGTGGCACCCGTGGGGAAGTCAGGGCCCTTGATGCGCGTCAGGAGCGCCTCGAGGAGCTCCTCGCGCGACGCGTCCGGGTTGTCGAGGTACCACTGGACGCCCTCGGCGACCTCGCGGAGGTTGTGCGGCGGGATGTTCGTCGCCATGCCCACCGCGATGCCCGCGGACCCGTTGACGAGGAGGTTAGGGAAGCGGGCCGGCAGGACCGACGGCTCCTGGGTGCGCCCGTCGTAGTTGTCCTGGAAGTCGACGGTGTCCTTGTCGATGTCCCGGACCATCTCCATGGCGATGGGCGCCATGCGGGTCTCGGTGTATCGCGGCGCCGCGGCGGGGTCGTTGCCCGGCGACCCGAAGTTGCCCTGCCCTGCAGCCAGCGGGTAGCGCAGGGACCAGTCCTGGACCAGGCGCACGAGCGCGTCGTAGATGGCCGTGTCACCGTGCGGGTGGTACTTGCCCATGACGTCGCCGACCACGCGGCTGCACTTGGAGAACGCGCGGTCCGGGCGGTACCCGCCGTCGTACATCGCGTACAGGACGCGCCTGTGGACGGGCTTGAGGCCGTCCCGTACCTCGGGCAGCGCGCGACCCACGATGACGCTCATGGCGTAGTCGAGGTAGGAGCGCTGCATCTCGAGCTGGAGGTCGACGCGCTCGATGCGGCCGTGCTCGATGACGGCACCCGTCCACGCGGGCTTCGCCGGCGTCTCGGGTGTCTCGGGGGTCTGGTCGTCTGTCACGTCTACCTCGCTTGTGTCCGGCGCGTCCGCCGTCGGGGGTCCCTGGCCTGGTCGGGGGCGGGCTGTGCCCGCGGTCCGCTAGATGTCCAGGAACCTCACGTCCTTGGCGTTGCGCTGGATGAAGTTGCGTCGGGACTCGACGTCCTCGCCCATGAGGACGGAGAAGATCTCGTCGGCGGCGGCGGCGTCGTCGAGGGTGACCTGCAGCAGGGTCCGGTTGTCCGGGTCCATGGTCGTGTCCCACAGCTCGGAGTAGTCCATCTCGCCGAGACCCTTGTACCGCTGGATCCCGTTGTCCTTGGGGATCCGCTTGCCGGCTGCCTGACCGCTCACGAGGAGGGCGTCGCGCTCCCGGTCGGAGTAGACGTAGTCGTGGTCCGCGTTGGTCCACTTGATGCGGTACAGCGGGGGCTGCGCGAGGTACACCATGCCGTGCTCGATGAGGGGCTTCATGTACCGGAAGAGCAGCGTGAGGAGCAGCGTGCAGATGTGCTGGCCGTCGACGTCGGCGTCGGCCATGAGCACGATCTTGTGGTACCTGAGCCGCTCGATGTCGAAGTCCTCGCCGATGCCCGTCCCGAAGGCCGTGATGAGGGCCTGGACCTCCTGGTTGCCCAGGGCCTTGTCGAGGCGCGCACGCTCCACGTTGAGGATCTTCCCCCGGATGGGGAGGATCGCCTGGGTGCGGGGGTTGCGCCCGCGCACCGCGGAACCCCCTGCCGAGTCACCCTCGACGATGTAGACCTCGCACTCCTCCGGCTTGTTCGACTGGCAGTCACGGAGCTTGCCCGGCATGGCACCCGAGTCGAGGAGCCCCTTGCGGCGGGTGGCCTCGCGCGCCTTGCGCGCGGCGAGGCGCGCCTGCGACGCCTGGATGGCCTTGCGGATGATCTCCTTGGCCTCGACCGGGTGGGCGTCGAGCCAGTCGCCCAGCTGGTCGTTGACGACGGACTGCACGAAGGCCTTGGCCTCGGTGTTGCCGAGCTTCGTCTTGGTCTGCCCCTCGAACTGGGGCTCGCCGAGCTTGATCGAGATGACGGCGGTGAGTCCCTCGCGGATGTCGTCGCCCGTGAGGTTGTCGTCCTTCTCCTTGAGGATCGACTTCGCGCGCGCGTAGCGGTTGACCAGGGACGTCATCGCCGCCCGGAAACCCTCCTCGTGCGTGCCGCCCTCGGTCGTGGAGATCGTGTTCGCGTACGTGTGCACGGACTCGGAGTAGGCGTTGGTCCACTGCATGGCGACCTCGAGCGAGATGCGCCGGTCGGTGTCCTCGGACTCGAACGCGATGATCTCGGGGTGCACCACCTCGAGCTTCTTCGCGGAGTTCAGGTGCGCGACGTAGTCGAGGAGACCGGCGTCGTACCGGTACGTCACCGTGCGGGGCGCGGCGGCGGCAGCCTCGTCGGCGCCCTCCTCGCCCGCGACCTCGTCGACGGTGGCCTCGTGGTCCGGCCGCTCGTCGGTGAGGGAGATCTGCAGGCCCTTGTTGAGGAACGCCATCTGCTGGAAGCGGGCGCGCAGGGTCTCGAAGTCGAACGTCGTGGTCTCGAAGATCGAGGGGTCGGCCCAGAAGGTCTGCGTGGTGCCGGTCTCGTCGGTGGCCTCGCCCTGACGGAGCTCGCCCACCGGCTTGCCGCCGTTCGCGAACGACTGGTTCCACACGTGCCCGTCGCGGCGGACCTCGGTCTCGACGCGGCTCGAGAGCGCGTTGACCACGGAGATGCCGACACCGTGCAGACCACCGGAGACCGCGTACCCGGAGCCGCCGAACTTCCCGCCGGCGTGGAGGATGGTCATGACGACCTCGACGGTGGGCCGGCCCTCGGTCGGGTGGACCGCGACGGGGATGCCTCGACCGTTGTCCACGACCCGCACGCCACCGTCGGCGAGGAGGGTCACCTCGATGTGGTCGCAGTGCCCGGCGAGGGCCTCGTCCACAGAGTTGTCCACAACCTCGTACACGAGGTGGTGAAGACCGCGCTCACCGGTCGAGCCGATGTACATGCCCGGGCGCTTGCGCACCGCTTCGAGACCTTCGAGGACCGTGATGGCGCTGGCGTCGTAACTTCCGCCGTTCACCTGACCGACGCTCGCGGTCGGCGCTGGATCAGCGGTTGTGTTGAGTTCTGCCACGTTGGGTGGTGCTCCTAGTCCTCCTGCGGCCACATGGGCACGGCACCCGGGAGGACTGCTCCCCACCTGCGGCGTCCGCGGCACGACCGCTCTTTTCCGAGCGCGTCGAGCGGCCGGAATGACCTCCCGAGTCTACCGGAAGGTCGCGGATCGCCGGGCCCTGACACGAGATTTCCACAGGTGTACCCACAGGTATGGATATGTCTCGGACGTCGAGCTGCCGTCGAGGTCGGTCACCCGTACGTGTCGCGCGCCCCTCGCCCCTTGACCGAGCGTCGTCCCTGCTTGAAGCCGGTGCCCGCCGGCCCCAGGACGGTGATGGTCTGCACGACGTCGACACCGACCTCCGTCGCCATGAGATCGAGGAGTCGCGGCACGAGCAGACGGATCTGCGTCGCCCACGCCGTCGAGTCGGCGCGGACGACGAGCACGTGGTCCTCGAACGTCTCGGGCGTGCAGTGGTCCGCGATGTCGTCCCCCACCACCTCGCGCCACCGGCCGATCACCCCGCCCACGGACACCTCCTGGACCCAGCCCCTCTGGCGGAGCAGCGCCGCGAGCGTCTCCGCGAAGAGCTTGGGGTCACGACCGTCGCGGCCAGGGCCGGTCCGCGGAGGTTCGGCGAGGATCCGGCGCTGCTGCTTCCCCGGGTAGAGCCCTTTCGCCCGAGCCGCCGCCCGCGCACGGTTGAGCGCCTCGCGGGCGACCTCCGCGGGCGGGGTGAGGTCGACGATCTCGCCGACGGGTCGGCCGTCCCGCACGGGCGCCGTGACCGTCCCGTCGTCGGGCTCCACCCCTGGTTCCTCGACCTCGTCCCTACGGTCCTCGTCACCGCGCACGGGTCGCGCTCCCTCCACCGACGTCTATCCGCACACCGACGAGCTGCTCCGGAACGTCCTCGGCCACCGCCGCCGTGATGAGCACCTGACCCGCGCCTGCCACGAGGTCCGCGAGGCGCGAGCGGCGCCGCGAGTCGAGCTCGGCGAAGACGTCGTCGAGGATGAGCACGGGCTCGGCGTCGTCCCCCGACTCCGCGAACCACATGGCCTCGGCGCTCGACCCCGCGGACGGTCCCTCGGTCAGGAGCCGCCAGGACGCGAGCCGCAGCGCGAGCGCGAACGACCACGACTCCCCGTGGCTCGCGTACCCCTTCGCGGGGAGGCCGCCCAGGGTGAGCACCACGTCGTCCCTGTGGGGGCCCACCAGGCACACCCCGCGCTCGAGCTCCTTGGCCCGGACCAGCGCGAGCGCCTCGAGCATCTGCGCCTCCAGGGCGTCCGCGCGCGATCCGGTCGCAGCGGAGGCAGGAGCGTCGGGACCTTCCGCCGGGTCGGCCCCGTCGGCGAGCACGCCGGCGAGCGACGAGCGATACGCGACGTGCGCCTCGCCCTGGCCTGCACTCACCTGCTCGTAGGCGAGGGCGACGTGGGGGAGCAGCTCGGCGACGAGGCTCTCGCGGAGCGCGACGATCTGCGCCCCGACCTGCGCGAGCTTCGCGTCCCAGACGTCGAGCGTGCGGAGGTCCGGCCCTGCGGACGAGCGACGGGCCGCCCCGGCGGACTTGAGCAGGGCGCTGCGCTGACGCAGGACGCGGTCGTAGTCGGAGAGCACACCCGCCATGCGAGGGACGAGGAGGACGGTGAGCTCGTCGAGGAAGCGACGCCGGGCGTCGGGGTCGCCCTTCACGAGGACGAGGTCCTCCGGGGCGAAGAGGACGGTCCGGGCGATGCCCAGGACGTCGCGGGGACGCTGAGCGGGGGAGCGGTTGATCCGTGCCCGGTTCGCCTTCCCCGCGGTGATCTCGATCTCGACGACGCTCGCCCGGTCACCACGGACGATCCGCGACCGGACGACCGCCCGCGGAGCACCGGCACGGATCAGCGCCGCGTCGGTGGAGACGCGGTGGCTGCCGAGCGTGGCGACGTAGCCGACGGCCTCGACGAGGTTCGTCTTCCCCTGCCCGTTGGGTCCGACGAGCGCGTTGATCCCGGGCTCGAACTCGACGTCGACCTGCGCGTAGGAGCGGAAGTCGAGGAGGGAGAGGTGAGAGACGTGCATCAGCCCTCCTGGTCGTCGGTCTCCCGCGGGGAGCGGCCCGGCGGTCGGTGTTTCACGTGGAACATCGCCCCGGGCGACGCCCGAGGCTCAGCCCTCGGACGCAGCCGGCCTCGTGGCGTGCCCACCGAACTGGTTGCGCAACGCGGACACCGCCTTCATGGCGGGCGAGGCACCCTGCCGGGAGGCGAAGCGCGCGAAGAGCGCCGCCGAGATCACCGGGAGCGGCACCGCGGAGTCGATCGCCTCGTCGACGGTCCACCGACCCTCGCCGGAGTCGTCGACCCAGTCGCTGATCTCCGCGAGGGAGGGGTCCTCCTCGAGAGCCTTCACCAGGAGGTCGAGGAGCCACGACCGCACCACCGTGCCGCGCGACCACGCCTTGAGGGTCCCCGGCACGTCGGTGACGATGTCCTTCGCCTCGAGGAGCTCGTACCCCTCCGCGTACGCCTGCATGAGGCCGTACTCGATCCCGTTGTGCACCATCTTCGCGAAGTGCCCCGCCCCGACCGCCCCGGCGTGGACGAAGCCCTCGTCCCGCGGTCCGTCGGGTCGCAACGCGTCGAACACCGGCATCGCCCGCGCGACGAGCTCCGCGTCACCACCGACCATGAGGCCGTACCCGTTGTCCAGACCCCAGATGCCGCCGGAGACGCCGGCGTCGAGATACCCGATGCCGTGCTCGGCCAGGGCCGCCGCTCGCACCCCGTCCTCGACGTAGTGGGAGTTCCCGCCCTCGATCACGGCGTCGCCCGCGGTCATCAGACCCGCGAGCTCGTCGAGGACCGCCCGGGTCACGTCGCCTGCCGGAACCATGACCCACACGAGGCGCTCCCCGGCGGGCAGCTCCGCGACGAGGTCCGCCAGCGACGCCACGTCGGTCACGTCGGGGTTGCGGTCGTACCCGACCACCTCGACGCCCCGTGCACGCAGCCTGGAGCGCATGTTCGCGCCCATCTTCCCGAGCCCGACGAGTCCGATACGCATGGGGTCCTCCTGTCAGCTGGCGAAACGGATGGGGACGAGCAGGTACCGGTAGCGGGAGCTGTCCTCCCCGTCCAGGGTGTCCTGTCCGGTGAACTCCACCGGCTTGTTCGGGTGCGTGAAGCTCAGGCGGACGAAGTCCGTCCCCATGGCCGCGAGACCGTCGAGGAGGAACTGCGGGTTGAAGGCCACCGAGATGTCCTCGCCCACGAGGGTCGACTCGAGCGCCTCGGAGGCCTGGGCGTCGTCGCCCTGCCCTGCGTCGAGCACGACCTGCCCCTCGGAGAACGAGAGCCGGATCGAGGTGTTGCGCTCGGCGACGAGCGCGACACGCTTGGCGGCGTCGATGAGGCCCTGACGAGCGACGACGGCGTGGATGGGGGTCTCGTCCGGGAAGAGACGCCGGACGTGCGGGTAGTCACCGTCGACGAGCAGCGAGGTCGTGTGCCGACCGCCGGCCTCGAAACCGACGAGGTCGACGCCCGTCCCCGTCCCGAGGGCGACGTTCACGTCGCTCGACCCTCCGAGGGACTTGGCGACGTCCGAGAGCGTGCGCGCGCGCACCAGCGCCACGGTGGAGATGTCCGGGGACGACGGGCGCCACGTCATCTCCCGCAGGGCGAGCCGGTAGCGGTCCGTGGCGAGGAGGGTGACCTTCTCGCCCTCGATCTCGACGCGGACGCCTGTGAGGAGCGGGAGGGTGTCGTCGCGGCTCGCCGCGACGGTCACCTGGGCGACGGCGTGGGTGAGCTCGTCGCCGGAGACGGTGCCGGCGATCTCGGGCATCGTGGGGAGAGCCGGGTAGTCCTCGACGGGCATGGTGAGGAGCGTGAAGCGGCTCGCGCCGCACACGACGGACACCCTGCTGCCCTCGACGCTGAAGTCGACGGGCTTGGCGGGCAGGGACCGGGAGATCTCGGCGAGCAGCCGGCCGGACACGAGGACGGTGCCGGGCTCCGTGACCTCGGCCGGGATCTCGGACCGTGCGGAGACCTCGTAGTCGAAGCTCGCGAGCCCGAGGACCCCGTCGCTCGTCGCGTCGATGCGGATACCTGCGAGCACCGGGGCCGGAGGGCGTGCTGGGAGGGTGCGAGCCGTCCACGTCACAGCTTCCGCAAGAACGTCACGCTCAACCCGGAACTTCATCCCTCACCCTTTCCTGGGTGTGCCGTGCGGCACATGACTGTCGGTGCGGGGCGTGCCCGCACGAGCACCGTACTAGCGAGAGGCCGACGAGCGCAGGCTGTGGGAGCCGGTCTTCCGTGGCAGCAGGTGCAGGCCACGGTGCAGGGCGGGAGAGGTCTCTGGCCGTCACGGTGTGGTTGAACCCTACGCGAGCGGCGGCAGACGGAGCGACCGTCGTCGTGGTGTGTCCCTGGCCCGTGTGGTCGGTGAGCCCCCGCAGCACGGTCGGACGTCCGCTCGGAGCCGTGATGAAGGTGTGTGGATTCCCCTATGAGAGATGAGTAGTAGTTGTAGTAGCACCTGTGGATCCTGTGGAAAACAGGTGTTTCCGCTGGTCAGAGCGAGTTTTCGCCTGTGTGGTCAGCGGGGGACGCGCTGTGGACGAACTAGGGGCTCGGTGGACGACGAGATTTTCCCCAGAGTTCGTCCACCGTTTGCATGGTCTCGGTCCACAGGTTTGAGGGGTGTCGTCCACCGTCGTCCACAGGTCTGTGCACAGGTGTGGGTATTCACCCTGTCCACATCCGTCCACAGGCGTGGGCATCCCTGTGGATTCAGCCTCTGTGCTGCTGTTTGATGCGGCTGGTGAGCTCTGTGACCTGGTTGAACGTCGAGCGCCGCTCGGCCATCTGCTCCGTGATCTTGCGGTTCGCGTGCATGACGGTCGTGTGGTCGCGTCCGCCGAACTGCTGCCCGATCTTGGGGAGCGAGAGGTCGGTGAGCTCGCGGCACAGGTACATCGCGATCTGCCGGGCCGTCACCAGGACACGCGACCGGGAGCTGCCGCACAGGTCGTCGATCGTCAGGCCGAAGTAGGCCGCCGTCTGGGCGATGACGCTGCCCGCCGTGATCTGGGACGCGTCGTCGTCGGTGATGAGGTCCTTGAGGACGATCTCCGCGAGGGCGAGGTCCACGTGCTGCCGGTTGAGGTTGGCGAACGCCGTCACCCGGATGAGCGCGCCCTCGAGCTCGCGGATGTTCGACGAGATCTTCGACGCGATGTACTCGAGGACGTCGTCGGGTGCGGCGAGCCGCTCACCGCTGGCCTTCTTGCGCAGGATGGCGATACGGGTCTCGAGGTCCGGCGGCTGGACGTCCGTGATGAGGCCCCACTCGAAGCGGGACCTCAGCCGGTCCTCGAACCCGTTGAGCTGCTTGGGCGGCAGGTCGGACGTGATGACCACCTGCTTGTTGGCGTTGTGCAGCGTGTTGAAGGTGTGGAAGAACTCCTCGACCGTCTGCTCCTTGCCCTGGAGGAACTGGATGTCGTCGATGAGGAGGAAGTCGACCTCGCGGTAGCGGCGCTGGAAGGCACCGGCCTTCTCGTCGCGGATCGAGTTGATGAAGTCGTTGGTGAACTCTTCCGAGCTCACGTACTTCACGCGGACCCCGGGGTAGAGGTTGTACGCGTAGTGCCCGATGGCGTGGAGGAGGTGGGTCTTGCCCAACCCGGAGTCCCCGTAGATGAAGAGCGGGTTGTAGGCCTTGGCGGGAGCCTCGGCGACAGCGACCGCCGCCGCGTGGGCGAACCGGTTGGAGGAACCGATGACGAACGTCTCGAAGAGGTACTTGGGGTTGAGGCGGGCCGGCTCCACCGGCGTCCGCGCGGCGGAGACCGTGTGCGAGCCGAGCGGACCGCGTCGGCGGGGACGCTCGTCGATGTCGTCCTCGTCGTGGCGTGCGGTGAGGTCCTCGCGGACGGGCTTCTCGTCCGGGACCGGGGGAGCGACGACGGGGCTGGTCGCGGCGTCCGCGTCGAACCCGAGCTCCGGGTCGACCGTGATCGCGAAGCGGGCGTCGCGGCCGAGGGCGTTGGAGAGTGCCTGCACGACCTCGGCGCGCACGCGCGTCTCGAGGTAGTCCCGCGTGTGGTCGTTGGCGACGGCGATGATGACGGTGCCGTCGAAGAGGCCGAGGGGCTTGGCGAGCTTGACGAAGGCCAGCTGACGGGGCGTGATGTCCGGGCTCGCCTCGAGCTCGGCGAGGGCCTGCTTCCAGATCGCGCCGATGGTGTCGTCTTGGTGTGCCACGTGGACTTCCTGAGGGTTCTGGTGCGCGGTGTTCTCGTGCGCGGTGGGACGGCCTCGTCGGCCGGCGTGGACGTGGGCCCGTGGGCGCCGGAGGTGTCCGAGTCTCGCACGCGGGCCCCTCGTCCACACAGTTTTCCACAGCCTGTGGGGAAGCGGGTCGGCCCGCTTCCGGGACAGGTCCGCACGTCAGCGACGAGCAGACGGTGACCGCGGGTCCCGGGCTGTCGTCCCGGGGGTCCACAGGCCGACCGCGACGTCCACAGGACACGGCGTCCGCCACGCCGCATCCGGCCCGGCTTGACCTGAGGGCCCGTCGCCACGTACCGTTTCACAGCCATTCCCGTCGCTTCTGCATGCCCTCAGGGCGTTGGACACGGAGTGACGTTCAGTGCGGCCATCGTGGACGTGCTTCCCCGACGTTTTTGGAGTACCTCGTGAGCAAGCGGACCTTCCAGCCGAACAACCGGCGTCGCGCGAAGACCCACGGCTTCCGGCTGCGCATGCGCACCCGTGCAGGCCGTGCGATCCTCGCCGCGCGTCGCCGCAAGGGTCGTTCCGAGCTCTCTGCCTGAGCATCGGTGCTTCCCGCGGCGCATCGCATGCGCCGTCCCGGTGACTTCGACCGGGCGGTGCGCGGCGGTGTGCGCACAGGAAAATCGACCATGGTCGTCCATGTCGCCGACGCGCTCGGTGACGAGGATGCGCCATCGGTCGGTTTTGTTGTCTCCAAGGCCGTGGGCAACGCCGTCGTCAGGAACGTCGTGAAGCGTCGGATGAGAGCCGTGGTCGCCGAGCACCTCACGGAGCTCGCACCGGGAACCCTCGTCGTCGTGCGATCCCTGCCGGCCTCCGCCTCCGCCTCCTACACGACGCTCGAGTCCGACTTCTCGTCGTGCCTGGCGCGTGCGCAGAAGAAGCGCCGCACGCCCCGTCCGGTCGGGCGATGAGCGAGGCGTCGCAGCGCAGGGCCCCGGTCGCGAGAGCGTTGCGGGGCGCGGTGCGCGGGTACCAGAAGTACGTCTCCCCGCTCTCCGGACCGCGGTGCCGGTTCTACCCGTCGTGCTCCTCCTACGCGGTCACCGCGCTCGAGACGCACGGAGCGGTCCGGGGCTCGGCGCTCGCCACGTGGCGGGTGCTCCGGTGCAACCCGTGGAACGACGGGGGAGTCGACGACGTTCCTCCTGTGGGTGGAGCGCGCGCCCGGCGCGACGATCCCAGACCATAGCTTTCCCGCCGGAGGGTGCTCCGGCGGTTCGTGTACGACGCTCATGCTCTAGGAGCCGCAGCCGATGGACCTCTTCCGGATCCTCTACCCGATCGAGTGGGTCGTGGCATGGATCATGTATCTCTGCCACAAGTTCTTCACGTTCCTCGGGCTGCCCGACGGCGCGGGCGTCGCGTGGATCCTCGCGATCGTCGGCCTCGTGATCGTCATCCGTACCGTGATGATCCCGCTGTTCTTCAAGCAGATCAAGGCGTCGCGCGGGCTGCAGATCATCCAGCCGGAGCTCCAGGCGATCCAGAAGAAGTACAAGAACAAGAAGGACCCGGCGTCCCGCGAGGCCATGAGCCGCGAGACCATGGCGCTCTACAAGAAGCACGGCACCAACCCGTTCTCCTCCTGCCTGCCGGTCCTCCTCCAGGCACCCGTGTTCTTCGCCCTGTTCCGGGTGCTCAACCAGCTCGACGACATCGGGAACGGCACCGTCTCGCCGATCGGCCCGATGGACCAGGCCGTCGCGAAGGCGGCCGAGTCGTCCACCCTCTTCGGTGCACCGCTGTCCTCGACCTTCCTCCACGAGCCCACGAACCTCGAGACGAAGCTCGTCGCGGCCCTGCTCATCGTCCTCATGTCGGCAACCCAGTTCCTCACTCAGCGTCAGCTGACGATGAAGAACATGCCGCAGTCGGCCCTCGAGGGCCCGATGATGCAGACGCAGAAGATCATGCTCTACATGCTGCCCGTGATCATGGCGGTGTCCGGCGTGAACTTCCCGATCGGTGTGCTCATCTACTGGACGACCACCAACCTGTGGTCCATGGGCCAGCAGTTCTACACGATCCGCAAGATGCCGGCCCCCGGCTCCGAGGCGGAGAAGAAGCTCAACGAGCGCAAGGCCCGCAAGGCGGCCCGGAAGGGCATCGTCATCGAGGACACCACGCCGACGGTCATCGTCCAGCCGCGTGGCCAGCGTCAGCAGCCCAAGCGCAAGGACCGCCAGCGCGGGAAGCGTGGCCCGGGTGACCTCGCGCCCGGAGCCGGTGCGTCGGAGTCCGCAGTCACCGACCCGCAGGCCGCGGCCCCCTTCGCCGGCGAGCAGGAGACGGGAGCGACGTCGCAGCCTGCGAAGGCCACGGGGACGGCGACGTCCGGGAAGAGGAAGAAGTCGGCCCCCGGAACCACGCCGGCCAAGCCTGCAGGACCTGCCGGGAAGACCGGTCCCACCACGCCCGGAGCGTCGAAGGCGAAGCGCAACAAGCGCTGACGCGGGCGGATGAGCACCCTGAGCAAGACACGTGAATGGAGAGCACCGTGACCGCTTCACCTGACTCCGTGCCCGAGACGGACGTCCGCGACTCGTCGTCGCTCCTCGAGGAAGAGGGCGAGGTCGCCGCGGACTACCTCGAGGAGCTGCTGGACATCGCCGACCTCGACGGGGACATCGACATCGACGTCGACCACGGCCGTGCAGCGGTGGAGGTCGTCGCGGACGACCAGTCCTCGCTGAAGCACCTCGTGGGCAAGGACGGTGAGGTCCTCGATGCGCTGCAGGAGCTCACGCGTCTCGCGGTCCAGACGAGGACGGGGGAGCGCAGTCGCCTCATGCTCGACGTCGCCGGATACCGGGCCGGGCGTCGTGTCGAGCTCACGGCACTCGCCAACGAGACCATCGAGACCGTCCGGTCCACAGGAGAGAAGGTCGCTCTCGATCCGCTGAACGCCTTCGAGCGGAAGGTCGTGCACGACGTTGTCACGGCAGCGGGCCTGACGTCTGAGTCCTTCGGGGTCGACCCGAACCGCTACATCGAGGTCGGTCCGGCCTCCGCCTGATCCGGATCGGTCAGATCATCGCACCGCTGCGGCCGTGTTCCACGTGGAACACGGCCGCAGCGTCCGTATAGAGAGGAAGCACCGTGGACGCGAACCTCGACCGCGACGCCCTGCACACGTTCTTCGGGTCCAGCTACGACGTCGTCGCCCGGTTCGCCAGCGAGCTGGAGACCCAGGGAGAGCTCCGAGGGCTCATCGGCCCTCGGGAGATCGACAGGATCTGGTCCCGCCACATCCTCAACTCGGCGGCCCTCCTCCCGTTCCTCCCGAGCTCGGGTTCGGTCGCGGACATCGGTTCCGGAGCCGGGCTCCCCGGACTCGTGGTGGCCGCTGTGCGACCCGAGCTGGAGGTGATCCTCATCGAGCCCATGGAGCGACGATGCCTGTGGCTCACGGAGATGCGGGAAGCGCTGGAGCTGTCCAACGTGGACGTCCGGCGGGGGAGGGCGGAGGAGTTCCACGGCGCCTTCACCGTCGATGTGGTGACGTCCAGGGCCGTCGCAGCACTCGACAAGCTCGCACGATGGTCCCTCCCTCTCCTCGAGAAGGGCGGGGAGCTCGTGGTCCTCAAGGGGAAGAACGTCCGTGACGAGATCCCACCGGCACGGAAGGTCCTGAGGAAGTACGGGATGAGCGAACCGGAGGTCCTCGAGGCGACCACCATCGACGGTGTGGAGCCGACGACAGTCCTGCGGTCCCGACGCGGCAAGGCGTGAGTACCTGATGAGGTGGTTCGAGACGGCGTAGGCCTGCTGTTCCACGTGAAACGTCGCTCTCGGGAGCTCCTGACCGGGGTGCCGGGAGTACGGGAACGCCGGTCCGGCCAGTAGTGTGGGTGGCAGGACGGAGTCACGGCGCGCCGGAAGGGCGATGCCCCCGCGCGGACCGTCCTCACGACCGGAAGGACGACAGTGTGGAGGACAGTCGCGTGACGATGGCACCCGACCACCGACCCCAGGATGCGCTCGACCCGACCCCCGATGCCCCGTCGGCGCAGGGCATCGATCCCGTGTGGGTGAGGGACGCGCACGTCCGCGAGATCCTCGAGAGTCTGCCACCCGACGACGAGACGACCCCCCTCGCGGCGCAGCTCCTCGAGGACACGCGGCGCAGGGTGTCCCTCCAGGGGCATCGCTTCGCACGCCCTCGCGAGACACGGATCATCACGGTCGCGAACCAGAAGGGTGGAGTCGGGAAGACGACCACGACCGTGAACCTGGCGGCGAGCCTCGCGCAAGGGGGCCTCAACGTGCTCGTCATCGACAACGACCCGCAAGGGAACGCGTCGACCGCGCTGGGTATCGATCATCGAGCCGGTGTCCCGTCGGTGTACGAGGTGCTGGTCGAGGGTGCCCCCATGGCGGAGACCGTCCAGCAGTGCCCGGACTTCCCGACCCTCTTCTGTGTTCCCGCGACGATCGACCTGTCCGGCGCGGAGATCGAGCTCGTGTCGCTCGTTTCACGTGAAACACGGCTGCGCCGTTCCCTCGACGAGTACCTTGCCCAGCGTGATGAGGAAGGGCTGCCGCGCATCGACTACGTGTTCGTCGACTGCCCTCCCAGCTTGGGCCTGCTCACGGTGAACGCCTTCGTCACGGGTCGTGAGGTGCTCATCCCCATCCAGTGCGAGTACTACGCGCTCGAAGGGTTGAGCCAGCTCCTCAAGACGATCCAGCTCATCCAGGCTCACCTCAACCCGGATCTGCACGTCTCGACGATCCTCCTCACCATGTACGACTCGCGGACCAACCTCGCCCAGCAGGTCGCGTCGGAGGTGCGTGAGCACTTCGCGGCGGAGACGCTGCAGACGAGCGTCCCGAGGTCTGTCCGCGTCTCCGAGGCCCCGAGCCACGGCCAGACCGTGATCTCCTACGAGCCGAGCTCTACCGGGGCGTTGGCATACCGGGAGGCGGCGCGTGAATTGTCGGAACGCGCCGGTGGACGAGAAGACGTCTCCGCGTGACCGTGGGTGGCACAATGACGGCGGACCATCCGCGCGGGCACCGAGAGGACACACTGTGAGCGAGAAGCGTCGCGGCCTGGGCCGAGGCCTCGGTGCCCTGATCCCCACGACCGCCGAGGGCGGGCGTCCGGTGGACGTCTTCTTCCCGGGTGCGCAGCCGACTGCGCAGGTGCGGGCGGAGAGTGGTGACGAAGGGGTCGCGGACTCGTCTCACGACGGCGACCAGGTCGTCGCGACGGTCACCGCTCCCGGCCAGGGCGACGGGTCGCAGAGGAGCATCGCTGCCGCTGTCGCCGGTATGCGTGCGCACCGTGGACGCCCGGAGAAGCCGCGCACGGAGATCCGGATCGACTCCGTTTCACGTGAAACGTACGAGGCGGCCACGGGCGACGTGCCGTCGGACGAGCTGGTGCCGGTGCCCGGTGCGAGCTTCGCGGACATCGACGTGAGCGCGATCCACGCGAACTCGCGGCAGCCGCGCACGGTGTTCGACGAGAACGACCTGGCCGAGCTCGTCGGCTCGATCCGCGAGATCGGGGTGTTGCAGCCCATCGTCGTGCGTCCTTCGCGTGAGACGGACGGCTACGAGCTCATCATGGGGGAGCGGCGCTGGCGCGCCACCCAGGCCGCGGGGCTCGACACCATTCCCGCGATCATCCGGGAGACGGACGACGCTGACCTCCTCCGGGACGCGCTCCTCGAGAACCTCCACCGGAGCGACCTCAACCCCCTCGAGGAGGCGGCCGCGTACCAGCAGCTCCTCGACGACTTCGGCTGCACCCACGAGGAGCTCGCGTCGCGGATATCCCGCTCACGGCCCCAGATCTCGAACACGCTTCGCCTCCTGCGACTCCCGCCGCTCGTCCAGCGCCGTGTGGCAGCGGGAGTGCTCTCCGCCGGGCACGCCCGCGCGCTCCTCGGGCTCTCGGACGGCGCAGAGATCGAGCGCCTCGCTCAGCGGATCGTCGCCGAGGGCCTGTCCGTCCGTGCGACGGAGGAGATCGTCGCCATGGGTGGGCTCGAGGAGAAGAAGCCGAAGGCCCGCCCGCGGGCCGGAGGACGCGTCCAGGCGATCGACGACCTCGCGGTGCGACTCTCTGACCGTTTCGAGACGCGGGTGAAGGTCGATCTCGGGAAGACGAAGGGCAAGCTCACCGTCGAGTTCGCCTCCGTGGAGGACCTCAACCGGATCCTCACGGTCATGGCCCCCGAGGAGCAGGGCCTCTTCAAGGGCTGAGGTAGCCCGGGCCGGCCGGGCCGGCCCGGGTCAGGCGCCGCCGGCCCGGGCGTGCTCGACGATCGAGAGGTAGAGGTCGGGGAGGGCATGACCGCCCGCCACCGCGGCCTGCGGGAAGAGGGACGTCTCCGTCATCCCCGGTGCGACGTTCACCTCGAGGAACGTCGGCGTGCCGTCCGGCGTGAGGATCATGTCGGTGCGTGAGAGGCCACGGAGGCCCAGGGCCGCGTGCGCGCGGATGGCCGTCGATGCGACGGCCTCCGCCTGCTCCTCGGTGAGACGGGCCGGTGAGAAGTACTCGGTCCGCCCCGGGTTGTACCGTGCGTCGTAGTCGTACGGTCCGTCTGTGACGATCTCCACCGACGGCAGGGCGACGGGGCCGTCGGCGGTCTCGACCACGGAGGTCGCGATCTCCGTCCCGAGGATCGCCCGCTCGATGAGCGCGATCTCGCCGTAGGCGAAGCAGGAGACCATGGCCTGCGGGAGCTCGGCCATGGTGGACACGAGCGTCACGCCCAGTGCGGACCCGCCCTGTGAGGGCTTCACCACGAGAGGGAGCCCGAGGCGCTCGACGGCGGACTCGAGCACTACCTGGGCGCCGAGCTCGCGGAAGAGGCTCTGGGGGAGGGTCACGTAGTCGGGGGTCGCGATGCCTGCGCGGGCCACGACGGACTTCGCGACAGGCTTGCTCCACGCGACACGGCTCGCCCGGGGACCGGTGCCCACGGAGCGGCAGCCGACGAGCTCGAGGACGTCACGGATGGACCCGTCCTCGCCGCTCGCGCCGTGGAGGATGGGCCAGACGACGTCGGGTCGGATGTCGCGCAGCGCCGGGATGAGGTCCGCGTCGACGTCGTGCACCGTGACCTCGGCACCGGCGGCGCGGAGGGACTCCGCGACCCGACGGCCCGAGCGTAGCGACACGTCGCGCTCGTGGGAGAGCCCGCCGGAGAGGATGACGACCCTGGGTGTGTGTGTCATGCGAGGTCCGGTCCTGGGTTGTCGACGTCCGAGACGTCGTCGAGCGCTGGTCTGGTCCCGAAGATCTCGACGAGCTCGCGCTCGGCGTTGACCACGGTGGCGAGGCGCCGGACGCCCTCCCGGATACGTTCGGGTGTCGGGTAGCAGTAGGAGAGCCGCACGTGGTCGGCGCCGGTGCCGTCGGCGAAGAACGCCGTCCCGGGCACGTAGGCTACGCGCCCGGTGACGGCCCTGGGGAGCATCGACTTCGAGTCGAGGCCCTCGGGGAGACGTACCCATGTGTAGAAGCCGCCGTCGGGCACCGTCCACGTGGCGTCGGGGAGGTGCTCCGCGAGGGAGGAGACCATCGCGTCCCGCCGCTCGCGGTACATCACCTGGAAGGCCTTGATCTGCGCTCTCCAGTCGCTCGTGGACAGGTACGCGGAGATGGCCATCTGCGACGCGTTCGACGGGCAGAGGATGGCGGACTCGGAGGCGAGGACGAGCTTCTCGCGGACCGCGTGGGGAGCGACCACCCACCCGACGCGGAAGCCGGGCGCGAACGTCTTGGAGAACGACCCGAGGTAGACGACACCGTCCTCGTCCAGCGACCGGATGGCGGGGATCGGGTCCCCGGAGAACCCGAGGAGGCCGTAGGGGTTATCCTCCACGAGGAGCACGCCGTGCGAGCGGGCGATCTCGAGCACACGGGCGCGGCGCTCGAGGGAGAGTGTCACCCCGCCGGGGTTGTGGAACGTGGGGATCGTGTACAGGAGCTTGACGCGCCTGCCCGCGGCTCGGAGCTCGGTGAGGCACGCGTCGAGTGCCTCGGGGATCAGCCCTGCCTCGTCCATCGGGACGTGCACGACGTCCGCCTCGTAGGAGCGGAACACGCCGAGGGCGCCGACATAGCTGGGTGCCTCGGCGACGATGACGTCGCCCGGGTCCACGAAGATGCGCGTGACGAGGTCGAGCGCCTGCTGAGACCCGGTGGTGACGACCACGTCGTCGGGGTGGGCGTCGATGCCCTCGAGGTGCATGACGTCGAGGATCTGCTCGCGGAGGGCCTCGTGGCCCTGCCCCGACCCGTACTGCAGCGCGGAGAGTCCCTGCGTGGCGATGACGCGCTGGACCGTCTCGGAGATGGTGTCGAGGGGGAGGCCCTCGAGGTACGGCATGCCCCCGGCGAGGGACACGACCTCGGGGCGGTTCACGACCGCGAAGAGTGCGCGGACCTCGGAGGCGCGCATGTTGTGGGCGCGCTGCGCGTAGGCACCGAACCAGGGGTCGAGGCGTGTTCCCGGGGTCGGCGGTGTCGTGGAGGTCACGTGGGTAGTCTCGCACGCGGCCCCTCTCCGGGAGGAGAGGGGCCGCGATCCGGGACGTGTCAGACGGTGCCGTCGAGGACGGCGTCGATCTCCTCGGCGATGGACCTCTTGGGGCGTGCCCCGACGATGGACCGGACGAGCTCGCCGCCGCGGTAGACGTTGAGCAGCGGGATGGAGGTGACGCCGTAGGCGGCGGTGGTCGCCGGGTTGGCCTCGGTGTCGAGCTTGGCGATCTTCAGGCGCCCGGCGTACTCCTCGGAGAGCTCCTCGAGGACGGGGGCGACCATGCGGCACGGGCCGCACCAGTCGGCCCAGAAGTCCACGAGGACGGGGACGTCGGACTCGAGGACCTCGGTGCGGAACGTGTCGTCGGTGACGGGGACGGTGCTCACAGTGCCTCCAGCGCGTCGGCGAGCTCGGTGGGGGAAGCCTGGGCGTCGACGAGCGACGCCAGGTAGTGCTGGGCGTCGAGCGCTGCGGAGCACCCGGACCCTGCGGCGGTGATGGCCTGGCGGTAGGTGTGGTCGACGGCGTCGCCGCAGGCGAACACGCCGGGGAGGTTGGTGCGGGTGGAGCGTCCCTCGACCTGGATGTACCCCTCGCCGTCGAGGTCGACCTGACCGGCGACCAGACCGGTGCGGGGGTCGTGGCCGATGGCGACGAACACGCCCGTCGCGTCGAGCCGCGACTCGGCCCCGGTGACGGTGTCGCGCACCGTGAGGGCCTCGACCTTGTCGTCGCCGTGGATGGCGGTGACCTCGGTGTTCCACGCGAACTCGATCTTCGGGTCGGCTGCGGCGCGCTCGGCCATGATCTTCGAGGCGCGGAGCGTGTCACGGCGGTGCACCAGGGTGACCTTGGACGCGAACCGGGTGAGGAAGGTGGCCTCCTCGACGGCGGAGTCCCCTCCGCCGACGACCACGACGTGCTGGTCGCGGAAGAAGAAGCCGTCACAGGTGGCGCACCAGGACACGCCGCGCCCCGAGAGGCGCTTCTCGTCGGGCAGGCCCAGCTCGCGGTACGCGGAGCCGGTCGCGAGGATGACGGTGCGGGCGCGGAACACCTCACCACCGGAGGTGCGGACGGTCTTGACGTCGCCCGTGAGCTCGAGGACCTCGGCGTCGTCCCACACGACCTTGGCGCCGAAGCGCTCGGCCTGCTTCTGCATGTTGTCCATGAGGTCGGGGCCCATGATGCCGTCGACGAACCCCGGGAAGTTCTCCACCTCGGTGGTGTTCATGAGCGCGCCGCCGGCCGTGACCGAGCCCGCCACGACCACGGGGAACAGCCCGGCGCGCGCCGCGTACACCGCCGCGGTGTAGCCGGCAGGGCCGGACCCCACGATCACGAGGTCGAGGATGGGCGCGGACTGTTCGGTCACGATGGGGTCCTTCGGTCGGTGGTCGGGTGCGTCGTGGACGTCAACATGGGGGTCCGGGTGGTTGTTCCCCGTGGCGGCTCAGGAGAGCGCGACCTCGTACAGGTGGACCCGGTTGGCGCCGTCGGCGGCCTGCGGGAGCTCGGTGAACCACAGGACGATGCTCTGCGTCTCGACGGGTGCCGCCAGCTGGAGCGCGGTCTCGCCGGTGAGTGGCCCCTCGGCGAGGAGCTCGCCACCGTTGGGGTTCGCCGGGTCCGTGGCACGGACCTGGACGTTGCCTCCCTGGTTCTCGGTGGACAGGAAGACGACGGACACGGTGGCGGGCGCCTCGAGGGTGATGTTCAGGCCGACGCCCTCCTTCAGCCCGCCGTACTGGGGGGTGTTGTAGGTGCGCGTGTACCAGGCGGACGTGGAGTCGCCGTCGACCGCACGGGCGGCGAGCTCCGGGTAGTCGTACTGCTCGGCTCCCGGCATGTCGACGAGCACGCCACCGGTGATGACGGGTGGCGCGGCGGCAGGCTCCTCGGCGGGTGGCGGTTCCTCGCCGCCGGCCGCTGCCTCGTCGCCGGTGCCCTCGGTGGGCCGGCCGTCGGGAGCGACGACGGCGGGGCCGAGCCCGCTGCCGATCGAGTTGATGGCCCACGCGGCCCCGACGACCACGAGGACGATCATGAGGACGAGCACGACCGACGTGGGGTTGATGCTCATACGGCGCCCGCCCTGCTTGGCGGGGACCATCGAGCTGAACGTGCGGTCCACGGAGCTGCGGTCGCCGATCGGGGCGGGTGCGAGCGAGTCGAGGCTGCCCGTGTGGGCCGCGGGCTCGTGGTCCGCGAGCTCGTCCACCGGGTGGTACGACGGGGGCAGGGCCCCGGTGCGGGTCGCGGAGTACGAGGTGCGCACGACGCCGGTTCCGCCCGTGCTCGGTGACGCCGCGGCGCCCGCGGCTGCTCCTGCGGCCAGCGGTGCGGTGACGCGCGGCACGCGTCCGGTGCCGGTGCGTCGGACGGGACCGGCGGGCGGCGGGGTGCCGGGCATCGATGAACCGGCGGAGGTGCCGGTCATCGACCGCACGGACTGGCGGTTCACCCCGGTGGGGGGTGCGGGCTCCGGCGGTCCGACCGTCTCGGGCTCGGCGTTCTGCGGCACGTCGTCCTCATCCCAGGGTGCGAGTTCTGTCACGAGCTGGCCGGGCGTGTGGGGCCCGTCGTCGTTGGGTCCCAGGGTGACCACGCACAGGGTGTCGAGGTCGTTCGGGACGGAGGCGTTGATCTCCCTCGGCGGCGCGAGCGGCTCGCCCGGTTCCTGCACGTGCTCCGGGAGGGGCGCGCCCGGGTGGAGGGCTCGTGCCTGCTGCCCGGCGGCGGGGAGGACCCCGGTGAGGGCGAAGTGCAGGAGGGCGACGAGACCGACGGTGTCGGCCCGCGACGCGCGGTCGGCGGCGTCGGCGGAGTGGTCGGGCTCCTGGAGCGCCCCGTCGATCCCGAGGCCGGTGACCCTCACCCGGCCGCGGTGCACACGGATCGAGGCGGGGCGCAGGGCGCCGTGGTGGACGCCGCGTCGCCGGGCGACCTCGAGCGCCTTGGCGGCCTGCCCGATGATCGCGCGGGCCTGGGCGGCGGGGAGCGGGCCGTCGGCGACGAGCTCCGCGAGGGTCTGCCCGAGGTAGGGCTCGGTGACGACGACGTTCTTGGTGGCGTCGTGGAGGACGTCGAGGACGCGGGTGAGGTGGCTGTCGGAGACGAGCGCGGCGCGTCGTGCGGCGTCGAGGGTCAGCGCTGCGTGGTCACCGTCGACGAGGCTCACGCGGACCGACCGGTCGAGGATCTGGTCGGTGGCCTCCCAGGCCCTCACCCCGTCGAGATCGCTCGCGACCGGCTCGACGAGCCTGTACCTGGCCACGACCAGGGTGCCGCGTTCCACGCTGTCCACCAAGAGGCTCCATTCACGAGTCGTCGGAGTATGTCAGCACCGCCAACATGGTACGCGGGTCACCTGCGGGGGCGGCGCCCCAGCTTCTTCATGACGGGCTCCGCGAGGCCGGTGAGCTCCTCGACGCCCATGAGGCGCAGGGCGAGCACGTACACGGCCGTCATGGTCGTCCCGACCAGGGCTGTCACGCCGAGGGCCGTGAACCAGGAGTCGCCCGGCTCGAACTCCCACACCTTGAGGACGAACCACCCGATGCCGCCGGCGACGGCCGCGGCGATGACCAGCTGGACGTGCAGGCGCAGGATGCGCGAGAGGTCGAGCCCGTCGAGGCGCTTGACCATCCCGCCGACGCGCAGGAGGACGGCGACGAGGTTGGACAGCGACATCGCTGCGGCGATCCCCACGACCCACCACTGGGCGGGCAGGGTGAGGGACCCGACCCACGCACCGGCCATGAGGACGATGGTCACGGGGATCTGGATGAGGAAGACGGTGCGCCCGTCCTCGAACGCGAAGTACACCCACTTCATGAGGACCATCGCTCCCAGGGGCACGAGCCCGAGGGCCATGGCCAGCATGACGCGGCCCACGACGACGACGTCCTCGGCGGGGAGCGTCGGCACGAGGAGCTTCATGGCGGGCTGGGAGAGGACGACGAGGACGGACGTCGCGAACACCGTGAACACGGCGATGACGCGCAGGCCGCGGGACACGGTGGCACGGATGGTCTCGACGTCGCCGCGCGCGGCGGCGGCGCTCATCCCGGTGAAGAGGGCGGTCGCGATGGAGACGGTGACGAGCGAGTGGGGCAGGAGGTACACCATGAGCGCCTGCGTGTAGGCACCGTTGCCCGCGACGGCGAGGCCGTCGTACCCGTCGGCGCGGGCGGTCACGGGTGCCGCGGTGGCGATCTTCGTGGTCACCCACACGGCGAGCTGGTCGAGGAGCACGGCCGCGAACGTCCACGCCCCGACGCGTCCGACGGACCGCAGCCCGACGCCCCGCACCCCGTACCGCAGGTGCCAGCGGAACCCGGAGCGCCACAGGGGGATGATCAGCACGAGGGCCTGGGACACGACACCGAGGGTGGCGACCGCCCCGAGGAGGGTCACCTTGCCGGTGCTCCAGTCGCCGAGGTCCCCGTTGACCGCCGATCCGCCGTAGACGAGGAGGAACGCGGAGAACCCGATGATCGACACGACGTTGTTGAGGGCCGGTGCCCACATGAACGGCCCGAACTGGCTGCGGGCGTTGAGGACCTGCCCGAGGAGCGTGTACAGGCCGTAGAAGAAGAGCTGGGGGATGCACCAGAACCCGAACGCGACGGCGAGGGAGACCTGCGCCGCGGACCAGCTCTCGTCGATGTAGATGCCCACGGTGACCGACGCACCCAGGGTGCACACCGCCGTGAGGAGCAGGAGCGCGGTGCCCGAGAGCGTGAGGAGCTTGTCGAGGTACTCCTGGGAGTTCGGCGACCGGTACGCGCGCATGACCTGGGGCACGATGACCGCGTTGAGCACCCCGCCCGCGATGATCGCGAAGAGGATGTTGGGGACCTTGTTGGCGATGTCGAACGCGTCGGCGATGGACCCGGTGGCGCCGATGACGGCCACGAGGAGCAGGTTGCGGACGAGGCCGAGCGCACGGGACACAGCGGTCCCGGACGCCATGACGAGCGAGCTGCGGCCGACGGAGGACTTCCCGGTCTCGGGTTCTGCGGTCACGGGGTGCTCCGGGGCGGTGTGGTGGGACGGTCCGGCGTCTCGGGCAGGGCGTCGTGGCTGGTGGCGGCCGCGCCGGTGGGGTCGACCCCGGGAAGGGTACCGGAGTCCTGGGCGTCGATGAGCGCGTCGAGCTCCCCGGTCTGCTCGCTGTGCTCGAGCTGCTCGACGACAGCGGCGGACGCCCTGCGCTCGGAGCGACCTCGGTGCACGGTCCGCCAGATACCGGCACCGAGGAGGACGAGGAGGAGGACGGCGACCACGAGGGTGCCACGGTTCTCCCAGTCGGCACGGACACGGACCTTGAAGGTCGCCGGCTCGGCCACGAGGGTGCCGTCGGCGGACAGGATGTGCACCTCGGTGGTGACGTCTCCGCTGCCGATGCCGCGCACCGGCACGGTGACGCTCGCGTCGCCGCCCGCGGGGACGGTCACGGGGACGCGGGTGTCGGCGACGAGGCGAGGGCTGTCGGGCTCGAGCTCCACGAGGAGCGTGACCGCCTGCCCGAGGTCGTTGCGCACCTGGACGGGGATCTCGCTCCCGGTGCTGATGAGGTTGAAGTCGCTGCCGGTGACCACGGAGACGGCACCACGCAGCGCGGCGAGGTGCTGGGCCTGGTGCTCGACGGCCAGGGCGCGGCCGTCGGGGTCGCCACGCCACGCGACGGACCCCACGGCGACCGCGGACTCGGTGACGGGTCGGGTGAGGGCCCCGGGATCGGTGACGATCTTCGCGAACGTCTGGGCCTGCTGCGCGGTGCGTCCGACCTGACGGAGGGTGTCGCCGTCGACGGCTCCGGCGCCGAGCGCGGTGGTGTCCGCGGGCACCGGCGTGCGGGGGATGCCCGGGTCCCCGCCCGCGAGGAGCGCGGACAGGGGCGCGATCGTCGCCCAGGGGACGGCCGTGATCCCGTTGAGCTGCGCCTGGAGCACGTCGGCGCCGGGCGACCAGTCGCGGGGCGCGGTGATGACGACGTGGCGCGCCTGGGCGGGGCGCTCGCGGGAGATCACCGCGAGCTCGGCGGTGATCCGCTGGCGGGCGGCGGCGGGGGTGGACGCCGTGGTCGTGCCGGTGGTCCCGACGGGCCCGGGGGCGTCGAGCAGGAGGGTGGTGAGGGTGGCGTCGGGGAGGACGGCTGCGGCGGTCCCGGAGGGGGTCGTGACGGAGGTGAGCCCGGTCGCGGTGTAGGGCAGCTCGACGACGGGCTCGAAGGTGCCGCTGCCGACGACGACGGTCCCTGCCCCGGACCGCACGGCGAGGTCGAGGACGTCGGTGGCGGGCGCGTCGTCCGCGGGCCAGCTGAGGTCGGTGCGCCATCCTGAGAAGGGTTCCCCGAGCGGTCCTTGCACGGGGAGGGGTAGCCCGGCCGCGGCGTAGGCGCTGATGTCCTGGTCGTACCGGGGGAGGGCGTAGGTCTCCCCGGCGGCGGTGGCCTCGAGGAAGCGCTGCGCCCAGGAGGCCCCGCCGGTGGTGGTGGTGCCTGCGGTGTCGCCGGTGGGCGTGTCGTCGGCGAGGAGCTGCTCGACGAGGGCCGGGTCGACGGCCCAGGTGACGCCCGGGACGGCCTGGGTGCCGGCGAGGAGGCTCTCGAGGCGCCCGCCGGGCGCGGTCTCCTCACGGAGCGCCTCGGTGGTCCGCTCGGGTGCGAGGGGGTCGGCGGGCGGTCCGACGACGGGGACGACGACGCTCACCGAGAGGGGTTGGACGGCGGTGTCGTCGAGGGGGTACCAGACGACGTAGGTGCGCAGGACGCCGAGGCGTTCCACGGCGGAGTACCCGTCGGTGACCCCGGTGACGGACACGGCGAGGCCGCGGGGTCCCCATGCGGCGTAGCCGGTGCGGAGGTTGAGCTCGTCGGCGGCGACCGTGAGCTCGACGGTGGTGGTGGCCCCGGCGGCGAGCGTGTCGGGCAGGGGTGTGGTGAGGAGCGTGGTGCCGAGGGTGGAGGAGCGTTCGGCGGTGGACCAGGACGCGATGGAGTTGCGGGTGTCGAGCGTGTTCCGCGCGAGGCTGAGGCGGGCGACGGGCGACGTGATGTCGGCACCGCTGGTGTTGGTGAGGGTGGCGACGACGGTGAGGGTGTCCCCCGGGCGCAGGGTCTCGGGGGTGAGCGACGTGAGGGTCACGTCGACGGGGCCGTCGGACGTCTCGGCGGTCGCCGTGGCGGTGCCGGGGCCGGGGACGACGGCGGTGGCGAGGGTGCCGGTGACGGCGAGGAGGACGGTCAGGAGCGCGGCGACGGCGGCGTGGAGCGCGGTGGCCGGGCGGCCGGGGCGTGCGTCGCGTCGGGGACGTCGGGAGGGGCGCCGGGCGTCGGTCGTGGTCATCGGCGGGTGGTGTCCCCGGAGTGGGTGAGGAGGGCGTGGGCGGCGGCGGCGAGGCGTCGCTCGTTGGGGTAGCTGAGGACGGTCGGGAGGTCGTCGAAGGACACCCAGGCGACGTCCTCGGCCTCGCTGTCGGGGTCGCCCTCGACGGTGAGGTGACCGCCGACGGCGTGGAGGAGGAAGTGGTGGACGACCTTGTGGACGCGGCGGTCGTCCCCGGTGAACCAGTAGTCGATGACGCCGAGGCGGCGTTGGACGGAGCCGAGGATGCCGGTCTCCTCGGCGATCTCCCGGACGGCGGCCTCCTCGGCGGTCTCGACGCCTTCGAGGTGGCCCTTGGGCAGGCACCACTCGAGGCGACCGGCCCGGTTGCGGCGGGCGATGACGGCTGCGTGGAAGTGGCCGTCGAGGGTCTCGACGACGAGTCCGCCGGCGGACGTCTCCTCGACGACGGGGAGGTCGGAGGAGGAGCCGGGCAGCGGGGACCCGGTGACCGGGCGCGTGGCGCGCGGGTCTCGCCGCAGGGGGTGGCCACCCGGCGGCGCAGGGACCGGTGCGCGGCCCTCGGGGTGCGCGGCGGTGGACATGTCGGCCACTTTATCTTTATCTGGCAGGCTTTGATGCTGTGCAGCAGCCGATGAGCAGTGAGAGCGCCGGGAATCCGGTGAGCGGGTCCGACGACGAGGGCCTCGCGGAGAAGGTCGCGCTCCTGAGGCGGCGCGCGACGGCGGTCCTGGCGCACATGGCGCCGGCGGCGACGGAGCTGGGTGCGGTCTTCGAGGCGGCGGGCCACGAGCTGGCGCTCGTGGGCGGTCCGGTGCGTGACGCGTTCCTGGGGAGGTCGAGCGCCGACCTCGACTTCGCGACGTCGGCGTCGCCGGACGAGACGCAGGCGTTGCTGGCCCGCTGGGGCGACTCGCACTGGGACATCGGACGGGAGTTCGGGACCATCGGCGCGTCGCGCCGCGGGCGGGACGGTGAGCCCGACGTGGTGGTGGAGGTCACGACCTACCGCTCCGACGAGTACGACCCGGCGTCGCGCAAGCCGGTGGTGGCGTTCGGTGACACGCTCGAGGGTGACCTGTCGCGGCGTGACTTCACGGTGAACGCGATGGCGGTGCGGCTGCCGTCGTTGACGTTCGTCGACCCGCACGACGGTCTGGTGGACCTCGCGGCGCAGGTGCTGCGCACCCCGATCGAGCCGGAGCGGTCGTTCGACGACGACCCGTTGCGGATGATGCGGGCGGCACGGTTCGCCGCCCAGCTGGGGTTCGCGGTGGACCCTGGGGCCTGGTCGGCGATCGTGGCGATGGCCGACCGGGTGACGATCGTGTCGGCGGAGCGGGTGCGGGACGAGCTGGACAAGCTGCTGCTGTCGCGCTCGCCCCGGGCGGGCCTCGAGGTCCTGGTGGAGACGGGCCTGGCGGACCACGTGCTGCCGGAGCTCACGGGGATGAAGCTCGCGGTGGACGAGCACCACCGCCACAAGGACGTGTACGAGCACTCCCTGACGGTCCTCGACCAGGCGATCGACCTCGAGTCGGGACCGGAGGGTCCGGTGCCGGGCCCGGACCTGGTGCTGCGTCTCGCGGCGCTGCTCCACGACATCGGGAAGCCGGCGACGCGCCGGTTCGAGGCGGGCGGCACGGTGAGCTTCCACCACCACGAGGTGGTGGGGGCGAAGATGTCGGCCAAGCGCCTGCGCGCCCTGCGGTACGACAAGGAGACGGTGAAGCAGGTGTCGCGGCTGGTGGAGCTGCACCTGCGGTTCCACGGGTACGGCGACGGGGCGTGGACGGACTCCGCGGTGCGCCGGTACGTCACGGACGCCGGTCCGCTCCTGGAGCGGCTGCACCGGCTGACGCGCGCGGACTGCACGACGCGCAACCGGCGCAAGGCGCAGCGCCTCTCGTCGGCGTACGACGAGCTCGAGGCCCGTATCGAGAAGCTCCGAGGCGAGGAGGAGCTGGCGGCGATGCGCCCCGACCTGGACGGTGAGCAGATCATGGCGGCGCTGGGTGTGCCGCCGGGTCCGGCCGTGGGGCGGGCGTACCGTTTCCTCATGGAGCTGCGGCTGGACCGTGGTCCGCTGGGTCCGGAGGCGGCGCGCGAGGAGCTCCTCGCGTGGTGGGCCACGCAGGAAGGGTGAGGCGGCGGGCTGCCGAGCCTCGCCGCACGCTCGACGTTTCACGTGGAACAGGCACGACGACCCGGCCCAGCACCGACCAGCACCGACCGGCACCGACCGGCACCACCCACCGGCACCACCCACACCGAGGAGCACCCATGCGCGAGGTCGACATCCCCACCACCGAGACCGCGCTCGCCGACGGCGCGTACGTCGTCGACGTCCGGGAGGACGAGGAGTACGTGGCCGGCCATGTGCCCGGCGTGCACCACGTGCCCCTGAGCAGCTTCGTCGAGCAGCACTCGACGATCCCCGCCGACGGCACCGTCTACGTCATCTGCGCGGCGGGCGTGCGTTCCCTCCAGGCCGCCCAGTTTCTCGAGGCCCAGGGGTACGACGCCGTCTCCGTGGCCGGCGGGACGCAGGAGTGGGCACGTTCCGGCCGCCCCGTCGAGACCGGGCGCTGACCCGCAGGTTCCCGAGGATCCCGGCGGGCCAGGTGCTGGCGGTGCGAGGGGTTCGCGCACCCCACCGGCCGTACACGACGGCCAGCACCGCATAGGCGACGGCGAGGGACGCGAACGCGCTCACCGAGTACCCGGTGTCCGGGAGCACCAGCGCCGCGACGGCCGCAGCACCCACGAACGCCGCGTTGTACAGGACGTCGTACAGGGCGAAGGCCCGCCCACGGATCCGGTCCGGGGTGTCGCGCTGGACCACCGTGTCCACCGCGATCTTCGCGCCCTGCGCCGACAGCCCGAGGCCGACGGCACCCACGAGCATCGTCACGAGGTCCAGGTGGACCGCCAGGAGGGCCTGCGACACGCACCCCAGCAGCAGGCACACCGTCACCCACGCCTGCGATCCGTACCGCGCCGCGAGGACCGGGCTCAGCACCACGGCCGCAGCGAAGCCGACCGCGGTCGCGCCCAGCACGAGGGCGAAGGTCCCCAGCCCCGTGCTCTCCGCCGCGTCGTCGCCGAGGAGGTTGCGGGAGACGAGGATGCTCGACACGAACATCACCCCGAAGAGGAACCGGTGCGCGGCCATGACGAGCAGCGCCTGCGCGGGGGTACGGAGCGCCACGAGGGCGTGTGCGCCCTCGACGAGTCCACGCCCGAGCTCGCCCAGCTGTCGGCGCACCGGTGCGCGCGGACCGCGGACGTCCGGGCCCAGCAGGCCCGTGGGAAAACCGAGCGCCAGGACGGCGGCTACCGCGAAGAGGAGCGCTGCGGCACCGAGCGACGCCGCGTCACGCCCGGCACCTGCAGGCACGGCGAGGCCGAGCAGCAGGCCCAGGACGCCACCCACCCCGGCCGCGCCGGCGCCGAGCGTCGGGACGATCGCGTTCGCCGTGAGGAGCAGCGGGCCGTCCACCACGCGCGGCAGCGACGCCGACAGCGTGGCCAGCAGGAACCGGTTGACGGACAGGGTGCACAGGGCCAGCACGTACACGGACGCCGGAGCGCCGTCGCCGAGCACGATCACCGCGACCGTCACCGCGAGCACGGCCCGCAGCAGGTTCGACACGACGAGCACCCGTCGGCGTCGCCACCGGTCCAGCAGGACGCCCGCCCACGGACCCACCAGGGTGAAGGGTGCGAGGAGCACCGCGAACGCCACCGCGATGCTCGCGGCCGTCCCCTGGGACTCCGGCGAGAAGAAGAACAGGGTGGCCAGTCCCACCTGGAACATACCGTCGCCCGACTGGCTCACCATCCGCACGGCGAACAGCCTGCGCAGCTCCCTGAGACCCAGCAGAGTCCTCAGGTCCTCCGCGACGCGCATGCCGTCAGCCTACGGGTCCGTCCGTCTGCCGCGGGCCCTCACGCAGACGCACGACGGGCCCGGTGCATGACGCACCGGGCCCGTCGTGGAAGCAGCGTCCCAGCCGCTCTGCTCTGCTCAGCGTCAGCGCTGGGCGTCGGCGTCCCCGCGGATGAAGGCCTCGAGCTGCTCGCGGCCCGCGGTGTCCTCCATCTGCACCGGCGGCGACTTCATGAAGTACGTCGACGCGGAGAGGATGGGTCCACCGATGCCGCGGTCCTTCGCGATCTTCGCGGCGCGCACGGCGTCGATGATGATCCCGGCGGAGTTGGGGGAGTCCCACACCTCGAGCTTGTACTCGAGGTTCAGGGGCACCTCGCCGAACGCGCGGCCCTCGAGGCGCACGTACGCCCACTTGCGGTCGTCGAGCCACGCCACGTAGTCCGACGGGCCGATGTGCACGTTCCGGTCGTCCTTCTTGCCGCTGAGCGAGCCGGTGAGGTTCGACGTGACGGCCTGCGTCTTGGAGACCTTCTTGGACTCCAGACGCTCGCGCTCGAGCATGTTCTTGAAGTCCATGTTGCCGCCGACGTTCAGCTGGTACGTGCGGTCCAGCGCGACGCCGCGGTCCTCGAAGAGCTTCGCGAGGACACGGTGCGTGATGGTGGCACCGACCTGCGACTTGATGTCGTCGCCGACGATGGGCACGCCCGCCGCCTCGAACTTCGCGGCCCACTCGGGGTCGGAGGCGATGAACACGGGCAGGGCGTTGACGAACGCGACGCCGGCGTCGATCGCGGCCTGCGCGTAGAACTTCGCGGCCACCTCGGAGCCCACGGGGAGGTAGCACACGAGGACGTCGGCCTGGACGTCCTTGAGGGTCTGGACGATGTCCACGGGGTCCGCGTCGGACTCCTCGATGGTCTCGGAGTAGTACTTGCCGAGGCCGTCGTGGGTGTGGCCGCGCTGGACGGTCACACCGGTCGGGGGCACGTCCGCGATCTTGATGGTGTTGTTCTCCGAGGCGAGGATGGCCTCCGAGAGGTCGAAGCCGACCTTCTTCGCGTCGACGTCGAACGCCGCGACGAACTCCAGGTCGGAGATGTGGTAGTCGCCGAACTGCACGTGCATGAGTCCGGGCACGGTGTCGTTCTTGTCGGCGTTCCGGTAGAACTCGACGCCCTGGATAAGCGACGTGGCGCAGTTGCCCACGCCAACGATGGCGACGCGGATGGCAGTCATCCTCGCTCCTTGCTGTCTGTGCCGCGGCCATCGCCGTCGACAGTGTGTGTGTTGCCGGTGTCGTGCTGTCCTGCTGGGTGTGCGTCCGCCGTCAGGCTGGCGCCCGGGGTCGCCCCCGTGGTCCGGGCACGACGACGGTCGCGCTCGGTGTTGATGAGGCCGTCGAGCCATCGAACCTCACGTTCGACCTGCTCGAGACCATGTCTCTGGAGCTCGAGGGTGTACTCGTCGAGCCGCTCGCGGGTGCGCGTGGACGACTCCTTGACGGCCTCGAGCCGCTCGTTGAGACGGCTGCGCCGCCCCTCGAGGATCCGGATGCGCGTCTCCGCGTCGGTCTGCCCGAAGAAGGCGAACCGGACGTCGAAGCTCTCGTCCTCCCACGACGCCGGGCCGGACGACGCGAGCACTTCCTGGAGGTGCTCCTTGCCCTCGGCCGTGAGCGTGTAGACGATCCGGGCCCGCTTGCCCGACAGGGCGTGCGGGGGTGCCTCGACCGATGCTGCCCCCACGATGAAGCCTCGTGCGACGAGGGTCTTCAGGCACGGGTACAGCGATCCGTAGGAGAGCGCCCGGAACGACCCGAGCACGAGGTTGAGCCGTTTGCGCAGCTCGTAGCCGTGGAGCTCGGAGTCGCTGAGGAGGCCGAGGATCGCGGTCTCGAGGACCGTCGACTTCCCGCGCATGGCTCTCCTCGGTGTGCTGGGTGGGGTGGTGGCCGTCCGTACCGACCGTCGTATCGACCGTGCGATGTATCGGGCCGATACATCGACAGGCTAGGCCTTCACCCGGTCGATCGCAAGGATGGACCCGCCGGAGGGTTGTGAAGGAGGCGCGGATCTCGTGGAGAGGGTTGTCCCCGGAGGGGCACCGGGATGGGGGATCGGCGCGACGTACCCCTAGAGTTCACCCTGGGTATCTGGGTCCGTCCCAGGAATCCGTCCGGCCGAGCGCCCGCCCCCCGCAGCGCCGCCGACGTCTTGTCGTCCGTAGGAAGGGTCACCGTGCCGACCTCGAGCAACCGTCCGATCCGCCCCACCGGGCGGACCGCTGGCCGAGCAGTCCCCGCACGCACTCCCGCGCAAGGATCGTCCGCGCGTGGAACCACCGCGTCCGCGCGGACCACCACCGCGTCGCGCTCCGGCAGCGGCCGCAGCGCGCGGTCGGCTCGTGCCGGGAGCAAGAAGGGCTTCTTCAACTACCCGCGCGCCGGCAAGGGCAGGGTCCACCGCTGGATCCCGTCATGGCGGTTCGTCCTCGGGTCGATGCTCACCGGTATCGCGCTGGTCTGCGGGCTGGTCTTCGCGGCGTACGCGACCACGACGATCCCGTCGGCGCTCGACACCCCGCAGTCGCAGGCGAGCACGGTGTTCTACGCGGACGGCGCGACACCCATGGCGAAGTTCGCCCTCGAGAACCGAGTGATCCTCAAGTCGGAGCAGATCCCCGACCACGTGAAGCACGCCGTGGTCGCGGCGGAGGACCGGTCGTTCTACGAGAACGCGGGGATCGACCCGCAGGGCATGGCGCGGGCGTTCCTCGGGAACCTCAGGGGCGGGCGCACCACGGGTGGGTCGACCATCACCCAGCAGTACGCCGAGCGCTACTACATGGACACCACCAAGGACTACGTGGGGAAGTTCAAGGAGGCGCTCCTCGCGGTCAAGCTGGGGCAGTCGCAGGACAAGGACGAGATCCTCACCAACTACCTCAACACCATCTACTTCGGCCGAGGGGCCCACGGCATCGAGGTGGCGGCGCAGCTGTACTTCGGCAAGCCGGCCGTCGAGCTCACCGTCGCGGAGGCTGCCGTCATCGCGGGCGTGATCCCCTCGCCCACCAACTGGGACCCCCGGAACGACCGCGAGAAGTCCGAGCAGCGCTGGAACTACGTGCTCGACGGCATGGTCTCCGGAGGATGGCTCAGCCAGGCCGAGCGTGACGCCCAGGTGTATCCCGAGGCCCTCGCGTACGAGCAGAAGAACACGCTCGGCGGGCCCACCGGGTACCTCCTCGACATGGTCCAGGACGAGCTGGCAGCGAAAGCGGGCATCGACGAGGACCAGCTCATGACCCGCGGGCTGTCGATCGTCACGACCATCGACAAGCCCATCCAGGACGCCGCGGAGGCGACCGCGGCCGAGATGCCCGCGGACGCCCCGGCGAACCTCAAGACGGCGATCGTCACCATCGAGTCGTCGACCGGCGCCTACCTCGCCCTGTACGGCGGGAAGGACTTCACCGCTGACCAGCTCAACGCGGCCACCATGGAGACCGCGCAGGCGGGCTCGACGTTCAAGCCCTTCACGCTCCTCGCCGCGATCGAGTCGGGCAAGACGCTCTACGACACGTACGACGGCAACAGCCCACGGACCTTCAACGGGTACACGGTCGGGAACTTCGGCGGCTCGTCGTTCGGTCAGATGACTCTCGAGGCGGCGACCGCGAACTCCGTGAACACGGTGTACGTCGAGCTCAACCAGGAGATCGGACCGGAGAAGACCAACGAGGTCGCGGTCCGCGCCGGTGTCCCGTCGGACACCGACGGGATCGGCGAGAACGTGCTGTCCAACGTGCTCGGTACCGCCTTCGTCAATCCCGTGGACATGGCGAGCGCCTACGCGACCTTCGCCGCGCAGGGCACCTACATCGAGCCGCACATCCTCAAGTTCATCACCGAGCTCGACGGCAGCCCTGTGTACGAGGCCTCGACGTCGGGCACCTCGGTGTTCGACCCGGCGGACATCGCCGAGCTCACGTACGCCCTCGAGGGCGTCGTGAAGAACGGGTCCGGCGACAAGGCGCTGTCCCTCGGAGTCCCGGTCGCGGGGAAGACCGGGACGTCGCAGGAGAACAAGTCCGCGTGGTTCGTCGGCTACACGCCGCAGTTCTCCACGGCGGTCTCGCTGTACCAGACCGGTGAGGGCGGCGCCAAGGAATCGATCGCGCCGTTCGGCGGGTACAAGCAGATCACCGGCAGCTCGGTACCCCTCGACCTGTGGACGTCGTACATGGGAAAGATGCTCACCAACCGCCCGGTCGTGGACTTCCCCGAGCGCACCAAGCCGCGCCCGACGCCCACGGCGACGTTCGAGCCGACCGAGGAACCGACGGAGGAACCCGAGACGGAGGAGCCCGTCGAGGTCGAGCAGGTCGCGGTGCCCGGCGGCCTCTCCGGGCGGCAGGAGGGCAACGTCACGGCGGCCCTCTCCGCGGCCGGCCTCAACCCGTCGATCTCGCGGGTGAACGACCCCAACGTCCCCTCCGGTCGGGTCATCAGCGTCAGTCCCGGCGAGGGAACCATGGTGCCGCCCGGATCCACCGTGATCGTCACCGTCTCCCAGGGGCCCGCGCAGCCACCGCCCCCGGTGGAGGAGCCGGAGCCGGAGCCGGAGCCGGAGCCCGAACAGCCCCCGCAGCCGGAGCCCTCGCAGGCACCGACCACGACGCCACCCACCCAGGGACAGAACAACAACAACAACCAGAACAACAACAGCAACAGCGGCGGCTGACCACCGTCCCTCTCGTCGGGCGCACGGACGGGCCCCGCACCACCGATTTCCTCGCGGTGGTGCGGGGCCCGTATGCTGTGTCATTGCCTGTGCTCTCGTCCCGCCGCCTATCGGTGCGGACCGGCACCCGGCACGTACGCACAACCCTCCTGTCACGGAGAGACCGTGACCGCTGAGTCCGTAGGAGGTGGGTTACACACATGCGTCAGTACGAATTGATGATCATCCTCGACCCCGAGATCGAGGAGCGCACCGTCGCCCCGTCGCTCGACAAGTACCTGTCGGTCGTCACGACCGAGGGTGGCACCGTCGACAAGGTCGACATCTGGGGACGCCGTCGCCTCGCGTTCGAGATCCAGAAGAAGTCCGAGGGCATCTACGCGGTGGTGGACTTCACGGCCACGCCCGCGACCGCCAAGGAGCTGGACCGTCAGCTCGGCCTCAACGAGGTCGTCCTGCGCACCAAGATCCTGCGCGCGGACGTCTGAGCACACGCTCTCACCCGCACGCCTCGTACGAACCCGCACACGAACCTTCAAGGAGAGATCGCATGGCAGGTGACACCGTCATCACGGTGATCGGGAACCTCACGGGGGACCCGGAGCTCCGCTTCACCCCGTCAGGGGCAGCCGTCGCGAACTTCACCGTGGCCTCCACGCCGCGGACGTTCGACCGCCAGAGCAACGAGTGGAAGGACGGCGACACGCTGTTCATGCGCTGCTCGATCTGGCGTGAGGCAGCCGAGAACGTGGCCGAGACCCTCACCAAGGGAACTCGTGTCATCGCCTCCGGCCGCCTCGTGCAGCGCTCGTACGAGACCCGTGAGGGCGAGAAGCGCACCGTCGTCGAGCTCCAGGTCGAGGAGATCGGTCCTTCCCTGAAGTACGCCTCCGCGAAGGTCACCCGGGCCCAGCGCTCGGGCGGCGGCGGAGGCGGGGGCGGGTTCGGCGCCAGTTCAGGGGGCCAGCAGTCGGAGGACCCGTGGGCGACCGCAGGTCCGGCGTCCTCGTCGGGCGGCAGCTCGTTCGCGGACGAGCCTCCGTTCTGACCCCCACCACGTAGATGCTTCGCTCACCGGCACGGCCCTCGGGCCTGCCGCCGGGGAGCACCCTTGTGTAAGGAGAAGTCGCAATGGCCAAGCCCGTTGTGCGTAAGCCCAAGAAGAAGTCCAACCCGCTGAAGTCGGCCAAGATCGAGACGGTCGACTACAAGGACACCGCCCTGCTCCGGAAGTTCATCTCGGACCGTGGGAAGATCCGCGCCCGTCGCGTCACCGGTGTCACCGTCCAGGAGCAGCGTCAGATCGCGAAGGCCGTGAAGAACGCCCGCGAGATGGCCCTGCTTCCCTACTCGTCCTCGGCACGCTGAGAAGGAGGCTGAACTCATGGCAAAGCTCATCCTGACCCACGAGGTCACCGGTCTCGGTGAACCTGGGGACGTCGTCGATGTGAAGGACGGGTACGCCCGGAACTTCCTCATCCCGCGCAGCCTGGCCACCCCGTGGTCCAAGGGTGCCGAGTCGCAGGTGTCCGCCATCCGCAAGGCCCGCAAGGCCCGCGAGATCGCGACCCTCGACGAGGCCAAGGCCACGCGTGACTCGCTGCAGTCGAAGGCCGTCACCGTGAAGGCGAAGGCCGGCAACGGCGGTCGTCTCTTCGGTGCCGTCACCACCGGTGAGATCGCTGCTGCGGTCGCCGAGGTCGGCAGCGTCACGGTCGACAAGCGCAAGATCGAGATCGCCCAGCCCATCAAGGCTGTCGGCGAGTACACGGTCTCCGTGCGTCTCCACGCCGAGGTCTCGGCGAAGATCACGGTGAACGTCGTCACCGCCTGACCTCACGGTCTGCACGACGGCCGAGGGCCCGGCACCACCCCACGGGGAGGTGCCGGGCCCTCGGTGCGTCCGGGGTCGTCAGGCGCCCGCGACCATCCACGCCTCACCGCGGGCGCGCAGCCCCGTGACCACCGCGCGGGCGAGCATGAACACCCCGGCGAACGCGACCCACAACCACAGGAGGCCGACCGGTCCCTCGGGCGCCCACGCGTGGACGGCGAGGGCGACGGGCACGTACGCGGCGAGCGTCGCGAGGCCAGCCCACGCGAGATAGGGGCCGTCGCTCGCGCCGATGAGGACACCGTCGAGGACGAACACCCACCCGGCGACGGGCATGAGCAGGCCAGCGACGGCCATCCCGACGGCGACGGCGACGCGGACGTCGGGGTCGCTGGTGAACAGGAGCGCGAACCACCAGCCGCCCGCGGCGATGACGACGCCGAGGAGCGCACCCGCCCCGACGCCCCACTGCAGCGTCCTGCGCAGGACGGCGCGTGTGGTCACGACGTCGCCGGAGCCGAGGCGGTGCCCGACGAGGGCCTGGGCGGCGATGGCGAGGGCGTCGAGGGCGAAGGCCGCGAGGTTCCACACGCTGTTCACCACCTGGTGCCCGGCGAGGGCGGTAGCGCCGAGGCCGGTGGCGACGAAGACGGTGAGGAGGATGGCGAGGCGCAGGGACACGGTGCGGACGAGCAGGGGGAGGCCGCTGCGGGCGCTCGCCCAGATGCCGCCCGACGCGGGCCGCAGCCGCGCCCCCGCCCGGCGGGCGCCCCGCACGACGACGACGGTGAGGACCACACCCATCGCGACCTGCGCGATGGCGGTGCCGAGCCCGGACCCCGCGATCCCCATCCCCGCGCCGTAGACGAGCCCCACGCTCAGGGCGGCGTTGGCGACGGCGCCGCCGGACGCGACCCACAACGGTGTGCGGGTGTCCTGGAGGCCGCGGAGCACCCCGGTGGAGGCGAGAACGAGGAGCATGCCGGGGAGGCCGGGCGCCGACCACCGGAGATAGGTGGTGGCGTGGGTGGCGACGTCGCCGGTGGCGCCCATGAGCCCGACGGCGGTGGGTGCGACGAGCCACAGGGTGGCGCCGAGGGCGAGGCCGAGGAGGCCGGCGAGCCACATGCCGTCGATGCCGGACTGCAGCGCTTCGGCCTCCTTGCCGGCGCCGAGGCGGCGGGCGACGGACGCGGTGGTGGCGTACGCGAGGAACACGCACAGCCCGACGAGGGTGAGCAGGAGCGTGGACGCGAGGGACAGCCCGGCGAGCTCGGGGGTGCCCAGGTGGCCGACGACGGCGGAGTCGACGAGGACGAAGACGGGTTCGGCGACGAGCGCCCCGAGTGCGGGGACGGCGAGGGCGAGGATGGTGCGGTCGAGGCTCCGGGAGGGCTGGTCCACCCAGTGATCCTCTCAGATCCCGAGGGGTGGATGGGTGGAGGGGCGAGATTCCGGGTGGTCGCGAGATCGTTGCAATCCGGGGGTTGCGGGCGTGGAACTCGTCACTGTCAACATGTTCTGCACAGTTGTCCACACCGCTTTCCACACTGTGGATGAGGTGTGACCAGCCGGGCGCCAAGTTGTCCCCAGGGGTGGGGAAAAGCCTGTGGATAACCGCCGTGGGGGCGTTTGGATCGGCGCCGTCGCTGCCGTAGCGTGCGCACGGAGCACACGGTCTTGTCAGGGGCGCGGTGTAGTTCTGGACGCACGGACCACGAGGCAGGGCGGGGCACATGTCGATCGACGAGCTCGAGTCGGGGTACGGGTCGTCGGCACCCTCGAGCCCCGCGTTCGACCGGACGCCCCCGCAGGACATCGCGGCGGAGCAGAGCGTCCTGGGCGGCATGCTCATCTCGAAGGACGCCATCGCGGACGTCATCGAGCAGCTCAAAGGCACGGACTTCTACCGCCCGGCGCACGAGCTCGTGTACGACGTGATCCTCGACCTGTACGGCCGCGGCGAGCCCGCCGACGCCATCACGGTGGTCGCGGAGCTCACCAAGCGCGGCGAGATGGGCCGCGTCGGCGGGGCGCCGTACATCCACGACCTCATCTCCATGGTGCCGACGGCCGCGAACGCCGGGTACTACGCGCGCATCGTCCGGGAGCGCGCGGTGCTGCGCCGCCTGGTGCAGGCGGGGACGCGCATCGTGCAGCTCGGGTACGCGACGGACGGTGGTGACGTCGACGACCTGGTGAACAACGCCCAGGCCGAGGTGTACGCCGTCACGGAGACCCGCACCAGCGAGGACTACGCCGTCCTCGGTGACGTCATCGGGGGAGCGGTCGACGAGATCGAGGCCGCCGGCCACCGCGGCGAGGGCATGGTGGGTGTCCCCACGGGATTCGCGGACCTCGACCGGCTCACCAACGGCCTCCACCCGGGGCAGATGATCGTCTTAGCAGCCAGGCCGGCCATCGGGAAGGCGCTGGCCCTCGACACGCCGCTGGCGACCCCGACCGGGTGGACGACCATGGGCGCCGTCCAGGTGGGCGACGAGCTGGTCTCCGCGGACGGGACCCCCACGCGCGTGGTCGCGGCCACGGAGGTCATGACCGACCGCCCCTGCTACGAGGTGGAGTTCGACGACGGCACCGTGATCGTCGCGGACGCCGAGCACCAGTGGGTCACGCGGGACCGTGCGTCTCGCCGCAAGGCCGACGGCCCGTCGGCGATCAGGACGACCGAGGAGATCGCGGCCACGCTGCGGTGCGCAACAGCCGACCGACGTGCGAACCACTCGGTGCGCAACTCACTTCCGCTGGACCTCCCCGAGGCCGACCTTCCGCTCCACCCCTATGCGCTGGGCGTCTGGCTCGGGGACGGCCACTCCGCGTCCGCGCGATTCACCTCCGCGGACCCTGAGATCGCCATGCGCATCGAGGGTTTCGGCCTGGTCGCCCAGGAAAGGGCCGGGCGGGACGAGATCCTCCGGACCCTGGGGATCATGAACGCGAAGCGCATCCCCGCGACGTACCTGCGCGCCAGCGAGGCACAGCGCAGGGAGCTCCTCGCAGGGCTCCTCGACACCGACGGCACCGTGAACCCCACGGGCAGCCCGCAGATCACCCTGACGGACGCGGCGCTCGCCGGTGACGTCCGTGAGCTCGTGCACAGCCTCGGGTACCGGACCGGGTGGTCCACGCGATCTGTGCGCGGGCGGTCTGTCGCGAGCTCGACGGCTCACACGATCACGTTCACCACGGACGACGAGGTGTTCGCCCTCGAGCGGAAGCGGTTGGTCCACAAGGAGCGTCGTCGGAAGTCGACCGCTCGGTTGACCAACCGGTTCATCGTGGACGTGCGGCCCATCGCTTCCGTCCCTGTTCGTTGTGTCGAGGTAGACCACCCGGACCACATGTATCTCGCCGGCGATGCGATGGTGCCGACGCACAACTCGACGCTCGGGATCGACATCGTGAGGTCCGCGTCGATCAAGCACAACATGACGTCGGTGGTGTTCTCGCTCGAGATGAGCCGGAACGAGATCACCATGCGTCTGCTGGCGGCGGAGGCGCGGATCCACCTGCAGAAGATGCGCAACGGGTCCATGGGCGAGGACGACTGGCAGAAGCTCGCCGGGACGATGGGCAAGATCTCCGAGGCGCCCCTGTTCATCGACGACTCCCCGAACATGTCGCTCATGGAGATCCGCGCCAAGTGCCGGCGCCTCAAGCAGCGGCACGACCTCAAGCTCGTGGTCATCGACTACCTGCAGCTCATGACGTCCGGGAAGCGCGTGGAGTCCCGCCAGCAGGAGGTCTCCGAGTTCTCCCGTGCGCTCAAGCTCCTCGCCAAGGAGCTCGAGGTCCCCGTCATCGCGATCTCGCAGCTCAACCGTGGCCCCGAGCAGCGCACCGACAAGCGACCCGCGATGTCTGATTTGCGCGAGTCTGGGTCAATTGAGCAGGATGCGGACATGGTCATCCTCCTCCACCGCGAGGACGCCTACGAGAAGGAGTCCCCCCGCGCGGGGGAGGCCGACCTCATCGTCGCCAAGCACCGAAACGGCCCCACCGATACCATCACCGTCGCGTTCCAGGGGCACTACTCGCGGTTCGTCGACATGCAGGCGTAGTCCACGCCTGTTGGGGCGTGGACGTGCAATCTAGGTTGCGCATTCCTCCGCCTGGCCGATACGAGCTCGTAGACGTTGCCATCGGGTCCGACGAAGTGCTGCTACCCCCCGCTCGGACTGGGCCTAGGGCGCCGACCAGATCGTCGCGAACGTCAGCGGGGGGACTCGCGGCGTCAGGAGGCGGAGCGGTCATCGACACGATGAGGGCTCGGATCCTACGATCATGGCCATGGCCAGGCAGAACGTGTACGACGACGAGGTCTTCTTCTCCGGCTACCAGCAGTTGCGCGCTACGCAGTCCGGCTTGAACGAAGCCTTGGAGCAGCCGGCGCTTCGCGCTCTGCTGCCTGACGTCGAGGGCGCGGACGTCGTGGACCTCGGCTGTGGTGATGGTTCACTAGCCCGCGATCTCGCCGAGGCAGGCGCAGCCAGCGTGCTCGGAGTTGACCCCTCCATGCGCATGCTGGCGCTGGCGCGGGCACGCACCGAGGACGCTCGAATCCGCTACGAGCAGCTGTTCGCCGAAGACCTGTGCCTGCCCCATGCCTCGGTAGACCTGGTGGTCAGCAGCCTCGCGCTTCACTACATCCAGGACCTGGCAGGGCTGCTGGTGCGCATCGCGTCATGGTTGCGCCCGGGAGGGCGTTTGGTGGCCTCGATGGAGCATCCAGTCGTCACCGCCGCCCCCGCGCGCAGCAACGAAGGCGGATGGGTGCTGGCGAACTACGCGGAGGAGGGCGTGCGGCACACCCACTGGTACACCGAAGACGTGATCAAGTACCACCGGACGACTAGCACCGTGGTGAGTGAGCTCCTGCAAGCCGGATTGGTGCTGACCGCGCTGGATGAGCCGTCGCCATCTCCTGCGGCAGTGCAGAAGCGTGCTGATCTGCAGGTACACCGCCACCGGCCGGCCCTGCTGCTGCTGCGCGCGCAACGTCCCTGAGGTCGGCCTCTTCCGGGCTACCACCTTTCGAAGCGCCCGACCACAACCCGAGTCGGTCGACCCAGAAAAATCGTTCTCGGACGCCATGTCGAGAGCGCGGCATCCACCTACGTCGTCTATCAGCGGGCGGAGACGGTGCGACGTACTTTGCACGACGGCGCGACACACAGGGCCGGCATGGCGCGTCTCACACGCCGGGGCCGCCGTCCACGACGAACGGGACTCGACCATCCGTGTGACCGACCCGCGCCGACCACTGCGCGGGCGCGTCGAGCACAGGCTCGATGTCCGGCCACGGCAGCCGTGCGCTCACCGCGTCGCCGGGCCGCAGCGCGACGTCCCGCCCTGGCAGGACGTCGTCGAGGTGCGCCGCCACCGAGCCGCCGCTCTCGTGCGCGAGGCTGAATTCGTGCGGCACGACGCACGGCCCCAGGCCGATGTGCGTCAGCCACACCCGGCCAGTGAGCTCCTCCGACTCCTGCGCGCCGCTCCCGGGCGCCTGCGGCCCGTCCACGGACGCGACCAGGTCCTCCGCGAGGCATGCGCCCGATGTGCCCGGCTCGAGCGGCGGCTCGTCCACACGCGGCGGGCCATACCCGAGCGGCTGCCACGGCCCGACGGTCATGGACGCGCCGTCGACCACGTCGAACGGCGCCTCGAAGCCCCGCGGTCCGGGAGCTGCGACGACGAGGGAGCCGTCCGCCATGCCGACGCCGATCGTCTGCGGGGTTGTAGTGTCCGCGGCTGTCCCGTAGCCACGCCAGGCGAGCTGGGCCGACGCCGACGCGCGCGGCTCGAGGCGGACTTCCTCTGGTGCGTCGACCGCAGGCAGGAGTTCGGAGCCGTGGTCGATCACGAGGAGGAGCGGACCGTCCTGGTCGAGGGTGAGCGGCGGCGCGCCCGCGAGCGTGCACGCCCGGTCGGCGCGGTTCACCGCCCGTAGGCGGGCCCAGCCGTTGCCCCTGGCGCGGTCGACGACCTCGACGGCGATGTCCAGGTCCGCCGGTCCGCACGGCGGCGCGGCGCCATCCGAGACGGGCGGCGCCGGCAGCGCGGGTCCGGGGCCCGCAAGGCGCACCTCGGGGGCAGCTTGGGGTGCGCCGTCGTCACCATGCGCCGTGACGAGCAGGGCGACGCCGGCGACGAGCGCGGCGGCGACGGCGGTGAGGGTCATGGCTCTCGGCATGACCGCATGCTCGCACGCCGCGCGCTGCGGCCACCCGGATCGCATGCACGCCGCGACACGTCTGACTGCTCTATCGGGTCCGGCAACAAGTCCTCATACAGGTTCCGGACCAGGACTGCGTCAGACCGCGGTGGTCTGCTCCTTCTCGCGCAGCGCCCGGTCCACGGCCTCCTGCACACGCTGGTCCTCGGCCAGGCGGCGCTGCTTGCGGTTGCGGCGCACGACGAGCACCCGCGCCACGACGCCGCCGACGACCACGACGAGCAGGGCTAGCGCCGACCACGGGACGGCCCAGGTACCCGTGCTAGTCCGCACCGGCGCGATCCCCGGCGCCTCACCGGCCACCGCCGGCACGGTCGCGGTCACCTCGCTGGTGGCGGTGAGCCAGAAGGTCGGCAGGACGCTCGGCACCGACACGGACACCGGCCAGCTCTCGCCCGGCAGCAGCTCCGGCACGGCGCCGACGTCGGCAGCCTCGACGGGCAGGACCCCCCACGGCCCCGACAGGGTCACGTCCTGCCCGGCGGCCAGGCGGGTGTTGCCCGCGTTGCGCACCGTGAAGGTCACCAGCGCGGTGCCGCTGCCGAAGGGATTCAGCGTGCCGTCGTAGTCCACGGCCAGGTCCTCGACCGCCAGAGTCGGCACCAGGTCCCCCTGCACCCGGACGTGCAGCCGGACCCCCAGGCGGCGGTCCACGGTGATGCCGTCCTCGAGGGCAGGCTGGGACAGGGAGGTGAGTATGCCGCCGGCGTAGTCGCCCGGTGTGGCGTCGGCCGGGATGCTCAGGGTGAACGGGACCTCGACGGATGCTCCCGGCGCGATCTCCAGGGTGTCCTCGGCGATCGCCGCCCAGCTGCCCACCGCCACCGAGGGGGTGTCCTGGGTGACGAGGTCCAGCACCCCGCTGGCCGTGGTGAAGCCGTCGGCCGGGTAGACGGCCAGCTGCAGGGGCCCGGAGTGGTGGTTCGTCACGACGAGCGCATCGTCGACGACCTCGCCCGGGTCCAGGGTGTACGCGAAGTTGTCCCTGTCGGCACCGTTGTCGTTCGACGCCGTGCGCACCCCCCAGGTCACGTCGTTCTCGTTGGCGGCCGCGGGGCCGGGCACACCGAGGCAGGCGGCCGTGATGAGCGTCGCCACCACGGCGGAGAGAAACGCACGAGCAGGCGGGGTCTTGGGTCGTCGATCAGGCATCTTCGTCCTTCAAGGGGGGAGCGCGGACCGGGGG